>CAYLOJ010000006.1:69743-73509 GCA_964385285.1 uncultured Gammaproteobacteria bacterium | reverse complement strand
CCATTTGCTTAAAAGGCAACTGCTCTACCCCTGAGCTAACGTCCCAAAAAATGCTCGGCTATTGTATCAACCGGCTACTGCAGTGTCAATTGGGGTTTGTCTACTGACGTTTTTTACGTTTGGCGGAGAAATATTTAATCACCGCTGGTAATAAGGATACTCCGACAATCCCTAATACCACAATACTGAAGTTCTCTTTAACCACTGGGATATTCCCGAAGAAATAGCCGGCACCAGCTGCGATGATAATCCATAATAAGGTGCCCGTCACGGAGTAGGCAATGAATACGGCATAGGGAAATTTTCCAATCCCCGCCACAAATGGAGCAAAGGTGCGCACAATTGGAACAAACCGTGCCATAATAACTGTTTTGCCGCCGTGACGGCTGTAGAACTCCTGAGTTTCATGTAGATGCTCCTGATTCAACCATCGAATCGTTTTTCCAGAAAAGAGTGCCGGACCTACTTTACGACCCAGCCAATAATTCACGTTATCCCCTAACAAAGCCGCTATAAACAACAACACCATCACCAACCAGATATTCATATCCCCACGAGCCGACAACGCACCTAAAGCGAATAATAGAGAATCGCCTGGCAAAAAAGGTGTGACGACTAAACCAGTTTCACAAAATACCACGATAAAGACCAAACCATAGGTCCAAGCACCATATTGACTAATGATACTACTCAGTTGTGTATCGAGGTGTAGAAAAAGGTCTAATAACTTGTTCATAACTCCATTGTTTGTACTACATTTGAGGCTTGCCGTCAAAGCTGGCATCGGGTACCATAAGCTTCCCTTATGGAACAACTGCCGCCAAACAATCTAGAAGCGGAGCAGGCCTGCTTAGGATCACTCCTTATTGATAAGGACGCTATTATCAAAATCGGCGATATTATTACGCCAGATGATTTTTATAGTGACAAGCATAAGTTTATCTATCAGGCGATGGAAGAGGTTTACAGCCAGCATGATCCAATCGATATTGTTAGCATCTCCAACCGTTTAAAAGAAGCCAACCATTTGGAAAGCATTGGGGGCCGCAGTTATTTGGTCTCACTCACTACGGTTGTCCCCTCTGCTGCTAATGTCATTAGTTATGCCAGTATCGTCCAACGTAAGGCTACCCTGCGCCGCTTGATCACTGCTGCACATACGATCTTACAAACTGCCTATGATGATTCCACGGATGATGTCAGTAAACAGCTAGACAATTCTGAGCAAGCACTATTCTCTGTTTCCCAAAAACATTTGCGCCAAAACTTTACTCCCATTGGCAGTATCTTAGCGGATGCATTTGATCGTATTGATGAAATCCACAAAGAAGCTGGTAAATTACGTGGCGTACCGAGTGGCTATGTTGATCTCGATACTAAGCTAGGTGGTATGCAAAAATCAGATTTACTGATTCTGGCGGCTCGTCCATCCATGGGTAAAACTTCATTGGCACTGGATATTGCTCGGCATGTAGCTGTGGTAGAGCGCATCCCAGTTGGTATCTTTAGTTTGGAAATGAGTAAAGATCAATTAGTGGATCGTCTCTTATGCGCTCAAGCTGGGGTTGATTTATGGAAAATGCGCACCGGTAAACTATCAGACGCACCTGGCCGTGACGACTTCCCTAGAATTGGCCAGGCAATGGGTGTCCTATCTGAAGCCCCCATTTATATTGATGATAGTCCAATGACCAATATCATGGAGATTCGCACCAAAGCCCGTCGCTTACAGATGGAACATGGCCTTGGATTAATTGTATTGGACTACTTACAGTTGATGGAAGGTCGTACCAATAAATCAGATAACCGTGTGCAAGAAATAGCGGAAATTTCCCGTGCCTTGAAAGGGCTGGCTCGTGAATTACAGGTGCCAGTACTCGCCCTTTCTCAGTTGTCCCGTGCCGTCGAAAGCCAAACTGTACCGATTCCAAAGCTGTCCCATTTAAGAGAATCTGGGTCTATCGAACAAGACGCTGATGTGGTAATGTTTATCTATCGTGAGGACTATTACAAGCCGGATACTGACCGCAAAAATATTGCAGACATTATCATTGCTAAACATCGTAATGGTCCAACCGGTAAGGTCGAAATGTTTTTTGACCCAGAAAAAGCCAGTTTCTCAAACTTACAAAAATCATTTAGCGAATAACATACGCCTATGGCATCCATGCTCACCAAGCTCAAACAGTTTAAAGATCTCCGCTCTCAAGCTAAAACCATGCAATCTGTGTTGGCGCAAGAAACCGCTCACGGTAATGGTGCAGGTGGTAAAGTAAATGTAGTCATGGATGGTACTCAAAAAATTCTTTCCCTAGATATTGATGCTACATTACTAACGGCCGACAATAAGAAAAAAGTTGAACAAGGTGTAATTGACGCTCTCAGTAGCGCTACTAAGGAACTACAAAAGATCATGGCCAAAAAAATGCAGAGTGGCGAACTCAGCATGCCAGATCTATCCAGTTTGAAATAGCCTAGACGCATGGCTCGCTACCCTGCCGCTATTGAACAACTCATCGGTGCTTTCACTCAATTACCTGGTGTCGGTCGTAAAACGGCTGAGCGTTATGTTGTCTATTTGTTGAAGCAACCACCGGAAGTGATTGGACAGCTACTCACACAACTGCAAGCGGCTAGTCGATCCGTGAAGCTTTGCAAACAATGTTTTAATTTTGCTAGTGGCGAACTCTGTGATATTTGCAACAATTCGCAACGCGATCAAACTACGGTTTGCGTAGTCTCGGATGGCACGGCTGTCGCAGCACTTGAACAAACTGCCGTTTATCATGGTACTTATCACATCTTAGGCGGAACGATTAATCAGTTAGAAGGGATCGGCCCAGAGCAGCTGCACATTGCAGAATTATTAGAACGGATTAAACAACGAGGCATTACCGAGATCATTTTGGGGATGAATCCCGATATGGCTGGTGAGGCCACTGCCTTATATGTGATTAACGCATTAAAGGATACTGGCATGATCATTACTCGCCTGGCTCGCGGATTATCCGCCGGAAGTGATATTGAATACGCCGATGATGTTACTCTCAGTTCGGCTTTATTGGATCGTAAGGCAATTTAAGACCTCTCCTCCCCGGCCCTCCTCTCCTGTAAGGAGAGTAGGGAGTTTTTTTGAAAGAACGGTTCTTCTCCATAAACCAAAATCCCCTCTCCTGTAAGGAGAGGGGTGTCGAGAGAGGTCTATTTGATACTTTCAATCTTAACTTGTGTATGGTGTTGACGATGACCTTTCGTACGGCGATAGTGTACTTTAGATTTGTACTTAACGGTCGTCACCTTCTTGGCACGGAACTGTTTCACGATCGTAGCTGTTACCTTAGCACTCAGCATTGGGTCGCCTACTTTCATCCCCTTGCCATCAGCTTCAGAGACCATTAAGACTTGGTCAAATACAACGGTTGCGCCGGCTTCACCCGGGATCTTTTCGATATTGAGAACGTCATCGGGAGAAACCACATATTGTTTCCCACCAGTTTTAATCACTGCGAGCATATAAATAGAATAATCCTTAATCTGCTAATGCCGGTGTAGTGTACGTGAAGGTTCAATCTACGTCAAGAGCCACTAAATCCCCTGTTTCAATGCCTAAATCAGCCACTGTGCCAGCTGGCAATTCTACTACCAGATCCACCGCTCCTGGTGATGGATAGTATCGATATTGGCTTAATGGCGTAGTTACAGCTTCTGGTTCAGCTGTGACACTCCCAAGTACCTGATGATCACGCACCCAGACTAAATCAATAGG
>CAYLOJ010000006.1:52625-69733 GCA_964385285.1 uncultured Gammaproteobacteria bacterium | reverse complement strand
CGAGGCCAAGTAAACACCATCCCCTCTCCAGGCCGCAAACTGGTATTAGCTAATCCAGTCGAACGCTCTTCATCTGTATCAGCCAGATAAACACGAAATAGTTGCCCATCAATTTTCAGCGTATGCCCTAAGTGGGTAAAGGTGTTGAGCCGAGTACACCCTGGCAAGACAATCAGTAGACTAACGATTCCTATTACGATTGAACGATGCATAACTCACTAGTGCTAATCCACAAACGGCTAAAATACCAAGAACAATGACTTTAGCCATCCCTTGGACCAGTAAGGTACTTAAACCAAAGGCCATGGTAATGGCGTAATAGACCAAGACAGTTGTGCGTGGCCCCCACCCACGTTGCTGCAATTGAAAATGCAGATGCAACAGATCTCCACGGAAGGGTGATTTATGTTCAACGATTACTCGGCGAATGACTACAGCCAGCAGATCTAACAAAGGCAACCCTAAGATCAATAAGGCGGTAGCGATTTTGCTTCCAGACACAATGGCTAGTACTCCGAGCATGAACCCAATGAGCAGCGCCCCGCCCTCTCCAAGATATAAGCGCGCGGGTGAAAAATTCCAGATTAAGAATCCGGCGCAGGCACCCGAAAATACAAATGCTAATGTGGCTGTTTCTGGCTGCAGTACGGCGGTACTTAAGCACAATAATCCCACTATAAAACCACCAAGCATGCCAACCCCACTCACTAATCCATCTAAACCGTCTAATAACTTTGTCGTGTACATACTGATCATCAGCCACAGGATTGTGAACAGATCTGACCAAAGTGTGACTTGATACGGCAGGCCTTGAAAGGTCCAGAGAGTCCACTGCCAATTTTGTAAGCTGACTATTCCACCGAGAGGGTTTGAAATATAGTCCACGCCTATGCCTGCAATGACCACAATAAGAGTTGCCAACAATGGAAAGAGTAATTGTAATTTTGGACTCAAATTTTTACGATCATCCCAGACCCCCCCTACCATAATGACGGCACCCGCTAACCAAATTCCGATTAAATGCTTGGGTAACAAATAACCTTGGGTAAGGTATGGCAATAACAATGAGGTGACCGCCACCATCGTAAACCAAATGGCAAAACCACCGGATAACGGAATTACCCGTCCGGCTTGTTTGCGGTCTGGAGCTAATTCCGGACGATCAACAATGTTCCAGCGTAATGCTAAGCGGCGCACGCCTCCCGACACGAATGCGGAGATCGTCACACTAGTGATCAACAACAGGCCCATTACTACTAAGCCGTGTTGCGCGGTCATAACACCACGGAATCTAGATAGTTTTGCAAAATAATTTGGGCTGCTACTTGATCCTGCTTGCCATGGCTATGCGGATCCCCTTGCATTAAACGATCCGCCATTGCAGAGGTTAAACGCTCCTCAAAAGTTTGCACCGGGACGGTGATATGATTACGCAATTTTTCTACAAACCGCTGTACTTCCATTGTCATCTGGGTTGGTTCACCCTGGAGGTTAATTGGCAAGCCAATAATCACCCGATCAATCTGTTCAAGGTTGACGATGGCTTTGATTTTTTCAATCAACTTATTTTGACTCAAACCTTCTAATACTCCCTTTCCCACTGCTACTTTCGCACTACTATCTCCTAAAGCCAGGCCAACGCGCGCTTTACCATAATCAAGAGCTAAACATTTCATAACGTGGAATTGTAACAGTAGATTTTATAATTGAGTTAAGACCTCGCACCCTGCATCTGTGATCAGGAAGGTGTGTTCAAAATGTGCACTCAGTGTACCATCTGCAGTCACTACTCGCCAACCATCATCTTCAAACACCACATCTTCTGTGCCGATATTCACCATTGGTTCAACTGCAATCGCCATACCAGGTTTTAGGACTGGTCCGCTATGTGCACGACCATAGTTAGGGATAGAAGGCTCTTCATGTAAATGCCGGCCAATACCATGGCCCACTAATTGTTTAACGACATGGTAGCCGTGCTGTTCAACATAGAGCTCAATTGCATGGCCAATATCACCAATCGTATTGCCGGGCTTAATCTGCGCTTTGGCGATGTCGTAGAGTGCTGTGCGCGTGACATCAATCAGTTTTTTTGCATCTGGCGACACATTACCAACGGGAACGGTCACTGCGCAATCTGAATAAAAGCCATTCAAAATCACACCAGCATCAATACTGACGATGTCCCCGTCTTCCAAGGATCTCCCAGTCGGTGGACAATGTACTACTTCATTATTTACAGAAGTACACAGAATATTTTTATACCCATGATACCCCAAGAACGCTGGTTTTGCTCCGGCCTGAGCAGTAAAATCGGCAGCCGTTTTTTCCAGTTGCAATAACGTCACACCTGGCTTAACCATCGCTACTAATGTGTTGACCAGATTAGCCAATACTTTACCACTGGCACGCAGATTAGCTTGTTCCTTCGGAGTATGAATATGAATCATACAGCTTAAGCAAACAGTGCTTGAACCTCTGACCACACATCACCAATCGGTTGTTCACCATTCACTGCGTGCACAACTCCCTGGGTTTGATAATGAGCTAATAATGGTTCTGTTTCTTGATGATAAATCTCTAATCGTTTGGCTAAAGCAGCTTCGGTATCATCCTCCCGTTGTTTTAATTCTGAACCATCCACATCACACACACCATCCACTTTGGCTGGATTATATTTAGTGTGATAAACATGACCTTGTGCCACACAGGTACGACGACCAGCAATGCGTTCAATGGCTGCTGCGTCTTCAACATCAATGTGAATCAGATGCGTAACATGAGTAACGTGATCTAACGCTTTGGCTTGGGCTAAGTTACGAGGAAATCCATCCAGCACATACCCGTTGGCACAATCCGCTTGCTGCAAGCGATCAGAGATCATCTGATTAGTGACTTCATCTGGAACTAGTTTACCGGCGTTAATATATTCCTTGATGGTCTGGCCAATGGCAGTGTTGTTTTTAATATTCTCACGAAAAATATTACCCGTGACGATGAAAGGTAATTGCAGCGCAGCGCTTAATTTTTCTCCTTGTGTCCCCTTCCCTGAACCTTGTGGACCAAACAGTAAAATATTTTTTGCCATGGGATTAAAAAAGAAATGACTAGCTAGAAAGATTCGTATTCACGAACCCGAATTTGTGACTGTACCTGTTTGACGGTTTCTAAGGCGACAGACACGACAATCAACACTGAAGTACCACCAATCACCATGCTGGAGGTTGTGCCAGAGGTAACCGCTTGAATCACCGTTGGCAAGATAGCAATCACTCCCAAGAACATCGCTCCAAATAAGACAATACGATTCGAGATATACACTAGGTAATCGGATGTCGGTTTGCCAGGACGAATACCAGGAATGAATGATCCACGTTTTTGCAGATTTTCAGCAATTTGATCTGGTTTGAATACAACTGCGGTATAGAAGTAAGTGAAGGCGAAAACAAACAAGAAGTACAGAACTGCATACACGATCTTATTATTGAAAGCGTTGATCAAAAAATGACCAGCACTGGCAATCCATGGAACGGAGACAGTAATTAAGTACTGCCCAACAATCGGAGGAAATAGAACTAATGAGACAGCAAAGATAATTGGAATGACACCCGCTTGGTTTACTTTTAATGGCAGGTGCGTTTCACGACCAGCCAAACTTTGACCACGCAATTGACGGGCAGTTGAGATTGGAATTTTACGTTGACCTTCCGTTACAAATACCACTCCGAAGATAATCACAAAGGCTAAGGCAATATAAATAGCAATCGTTGGCAATTGAGAGCTATCATAAGTGGCCAACAATTGTTGGATAGCGACAGGCACTTGGGCAACGATGCCAGCAAAAATCATCACAGAAATTCCATTGCCAATATTTTTTTCTGTGATTAACTCCCCTAGCCACATGACAAACATACTACCTCCACACAACAGGGCTAGAGCGGTGATTAATTGCCAAGTAGATAATGTGCCAATAATACCTCCACCGGTGCGTTGTAACAGAATAATTGTTCCATAGCCTTGCACAATTGCCATTGGCACTGCCAAATAACGTGTCCATTGTTGAATCTGACGTTGGCCATCTGTTTCTTTCTGTAATTCTTCAAACTTTGGCACAATCATGCCGAGCAATTGAAAAATAATTGATGCAGAGATGTATGGCCCTACTCCTAACATCACAATGGAGAAATTTTCTAAGGCACCGCCAGAAAATACGTTCAATAAACCTAAGTAGGCATTACTGTTAAAGAATGCCTTCAGGTTGGCAATTTCTACGCCAGGAATCGGAATATGTGCCGCAAAGCGGAAGACAACAAGCAGAGCTAGTACGTAAAGAATTTTTTTACGTAAGTCCTTATTGCCGAAGACTTTACTTAGCGCCTGCCACATGTGATTGCCTTCCCACCAGCGGCTTCGATCTTAGCTTTAGCAGAGGCAGAGAAACCACCAGCTTTGACCGTTAACGCCTTGGTTAAATCTCCAGTGCCGAGAACTTTCATCTCTCGTACTTCAACTGTCGTATTGGCACCACACCGGCGTTCCAATTCTGTCAGTGAGATCGTTGGCAACTTTTCATCTTCATATTGGCTAACAAAACCTTTGTTCTTTGGCATCGCCTTAATCAGGTTTCGTAAACCACGCAATTTCAAACCATAACGACTACCACTACGGGCACGTTGACCTTTAATCCCACGGCCAGAAAACGATCCACGGCCAGAACCATTACCACGACCAACGCGGCGACTATACTTTCGAGGTTTCGGTTTTAGAGTATTGAGAGTGAGCATAAAATTATTTAATGCGTTCTGGGCGAAGCAGTTTTAAAGCTTCGATCACGGCGTTGACATTATTAAACTTATTGCGTGAACCGCGCATTTTACTTACAACGTTGGGTACACCAGCTGCTTCCAAGACTACACGGACAGCACCACCAGCGATTAAACCTCGACCTTTTTGGGCAGGCTTCAGTAACACGCGAGCACTGGCATATTTCATTTCTACAGGATGCGGAATTGTGTCGTTGACAATGGCAACATGAATTAAATGTTTACGTGCTTTCAAAGCAGCTTTCTGGACAGCAGCAGTCACATCTTGACCTTTTGCTAAGCCCATTCCGACCATGCCTTTTTTGTTACCGACAACTACGCAAGCACGGAAACGCATACGTTTACCACCAGCCATCACACGCGTAACGCGTGCTAAATCAACAGTGTACTGTTCAAAGTCATCTTTGGGTTGCTGACGGCGATTGGAATTTCTTCGTTCTGGTTTTGGCATACAATAGATCGGTTAAAATTGTAATCCGCCTTCACGGGCAGCATCGGCTAAAGCTTTGACGCGACCATGATAACGATAACTGGCACGATCAAAGATGACTGCAGTAATCCCCTTTTGTTTGGCAGCTTCAGCAACAGCTTTACCAACTGCGATTGCGCGATCAGTTTTTTTGCCAGTAGCCTTTAGTACTACGTCGGAAACGGACAAGATAGTTTTACCAGCCACGTCGTCAATTAACTGACAAGCAATGTGCTGTAAGGAACGTTGCACGGATAAACGTGGGCGCTCAGCAGTACCCACTAATTTTGCCCCAACGCGGTTGCGGCGGCGTTGTGTGCGGGCTCGTTTGGCTAACAGAATTTTCTTATTCATACACTATTCAGATTAAGCGCCAGCGGCTTGTTTACCTTGCTTGCGGATGATAACTTCATCAACATATTTAATACCTTTGCCTTTATATGGCTCTGGCTTACGAACTTTGCGCACCTCGGCAGCAAATTGACCTAACAACTGTTTGTCATGAGAAGTCAATGTAATCAGATTCTTTTCCTGTTTAATATCGATTCCTGCTGGAATATCTAGAAAGACAAGGTGAGAATATCCTGCTTTAATTTGTAGTTGTTTTCCTTTGATTTCAAAACCGTAACCGACACCATTGATCTCCAATTTTTTTACATAAGGATTCAGTACGCCGGCCATCATATTACTGATTAACGCACCGGTTGTACCCCACAATGAACGTTGGAATTTATCTTCAGTATCTTTCACGGAAACCACCACAGCATTATTTTCAACCACTACCGTGACTGCTGGATGAATGATTTGTTTCAGCTCCCCTTTCGGACCCTTCACAGTAACAAGATTTTTTTCAACTGTGACAGTGACGCCTTGTGGGATGGCAATAGGTTTGTTGGCTTTACGAGACATAGGCGTTAGTAAATTTCACAAACTACCTCTCCGCCAAGGTTTTTGCGGCGAGCTTCTTTATTAGTCATCAGGCCATGAGAGGTGGAGATAATCGCAATACCAAAGTTGTTCTGTACATACGGCAATAGCTTCTTTTGTGCATAGACGCGGCGACCAGGAGTACTAATACGATTCAATGCGCGAATCGCAGATTGGCCATCGGCCAAATAGCGCAATGTTAATTCCAGTTGTGGTTTGCCGTCGACAGTGATTTTTTCTACACCTAAGATGTAGTGCTCATCTTTCAAAATCAAAGCTAGCTTATGTTTCAGCTTAGAAAACGGCATCACGGTAGTAGCCTTACGCACCGCTTGGGCGTTCCGGATCCGTGTGAGCATGTCAGCAATTGGGTCGGTCATGGGTGTGTGTTACTTAATAAGTCTTTACCAGCTAGCGCGCGTTACTCCAGGGATTGCGCCTTGTTCAGCGAGTTCCCGGAAACAGATGCGGCACATACTGAAGTCGCGCATAAAACCATGGCGGCGGCCACAACGCCAGCAGCGATTCACTTTGCGAGTGGAGAATTTCGGTTTGCGGCGAGCATTTACTTCTTGAGAGGTTTTGGCCATAGTCTTATTTCTTGAATGGTATACCTAGTAATTCGAACAAGCGGACGCCTTGTTCGCGTGATTCAGCGGTAGTAGTGAGAGCAACTTCTAAACCGTGAATCATTTCAATGGAGTCAGTCTTAATTTCCGGAAACACCAAGTGTTCTTTAAAACCGATATTTAAATTGCCGTCGGCATCAATAGCAGTACGCTTAATCCCCTGAAAGTCACGCACCCGAGGCATGGTGACATTAATCATTTTATCTAAGAAATCATACATGCGATTGCGACGCAGAGTAACTGTAGCACCAATGACCATACCTTCACGCAATTTGAAGTTTGAAATTGATTTACGAGCTTTGGTTAAGACAGGTTTCTGACCAGTGATACGTGTTAACGTAGACACTACCGCATCCACAACCTTCTTGTCTCCCTGAGCCTTGCCAATACCCACATTCAATTTAATCTTAGTCAACTTCGGCACAGCATTGGCATTTTTGATACCAAACTCTTGCTTCAAAGCGGGAATGATCTGATCTTTATAACGTTGTTCGAGTCTTGTCATATAATTTCAGGATTAAAGTGCTTCATTACATTTGCGGCAGATGCGTTGTTTTTTGCCATCAACTAGCACTTTGAAGCCGACGCGCGTAACTTTATTGCATTTACTGCAGATAATCTGAACATTTGAAGCATCAACGGGTGCGGAGAATTCAAGGATCTGACCTTTTTCACCACGCTTAGTTGGTTTCACATGTTTCTTAAGAATATTCAAACCTTCTACTACTACTTTTTCATCGACAGGTAAAACCTGGGCAACTTTACCGGTTTTTCCGGCATCTTTGCCTGTCATGACTTTAACCATGTCTCCTTTTTTGATCTTGATCATAATACTTCTGGCGCCAGTGAGGCGATCTTGGTAAACCCTTTAAGCTTGATTTCCCGAGGAATCGGTCCGAAAATACGAGTGCCGATTGGTTCTTTGGATTTCTTATCAATCATGACACAAGCATTTTCATCAAATCGGATATAAGTTCCATCCTTGCGACGGATCTCTTTGCGAGTACGAACGATAACAGCATGTGCGACTGTCCCCTTTTTCATCTGAGTATGAGGCTGAGCTTCTTTAATACTGACCGTAATGATATCACCAATATGGCCATAGCGTTTTTGGTAGCCGCCGTGCACCATGATACAAGCCACCTCTTTGGCTCCACTATTGTCGGCAACGTTTAAGTAGGAACGTAATTGAATCATACAGTTTGTTTATCAGTGTTATCTCCGTACACTACGCGCCATTTCTTGGTTTTACTGAGTGGACGGCATTCTACGAATTCAACGGTATCGCCAGCTTTGAATTGCTCACGTTCATCATGAACATGGAATTTTTTACTGACTGTGTAACGTTTTTTATAGATCGGGTGGAACCGCAGGTGATCAACACGAACAGTGATTGTCTTAGTCTGTGCAGAGGACACAACGACTCCTTTGAAGACACGATGAGTTTTCATAGCTACTTTAGTCATTGTTGTGTTCATTTAAGACGGTTAGGATGCGGGCAACATCGCGCTTTAATGCATTTACCCGATGTACATGTTTTTCTTGGTTCCCCAGCACTTTCATTTTTGTGGTATCCAATTCTGTGCGAGTTTCGGTCAACAGTTTTTTTAACTCAGCCACTTCTTTTGCTCGTAAATCTTTGATCATCATACGCGTGTTAGCAATTTGGTTTTAACTGGCATCTTGTGAGCAGCTAAGCGCAACGCCTCGCGTGCATCTTTGTCTACTACTCCACCAATTTCGAACAACACAGTACCAGGTTTAACTTCAGCAATGAAATGATCAACAGCGCCTTTACCACCACCCATGCGGATTTCACCACCTTTTAAAGTGACTGGGCGATGTGGGAAAATGCGGATCCAGATTTTTCCACCGCGTTGAACGAATCGAGTCATAGCACGACGTGCAGATTCAATCTGACGAGCTGTCACCCAAGCACCTTCTAGAGATTTCAAACCATAATCACCAAAGTTCAGGACAGTTTTCTGCGTAGCATTACCCCGAACTTGTGCTCGGTGCCATTTACGATGTTTGATCTTGCGTGGAGTTAACATAAAGGTTATTTCTACAGGTTATTTTTTCTGCGATTTCACAACTGTGCGTTTAGATTTGCCAGCAACTGATTTGCCACGAGCAGACTGACGTTCACGTTCACGAGGCTGACGCTTTGGCTGTTCTACCTGCTTGGGTTGTTCATTGGCGAACACTTGACCACGATAGATCCAAACTTTAACACCAATTGTTCCATATAGGGTTTTTGCAACACCACGAGAATAATCAATATCAGCACGCAAGGTGTGTGTGGGGACGGAACCTTGTGTTAAGGTTTCCACACGTGCAATTTCAGCTCCATTCAAGCGACCGGAAACAATGATCTTTACACCTTTGCCACCAGCATTCATGACGGATTCAATGGCGCGCTTCATGGCTCGACGGAAAGGGATACGTTTTTCTAGTTGATAGACGATGTTCTGCACGACCAATTCAGCATCCATATCCGGTTGACGCACTTCTTCAACTTCCAAGTGCACATTCATTTTCTGAGATCCAAAGAAACGTTTTTTTAACTGTTTCTTGATCTCTTCAATGCCGGATCCACTGCGACCAATAATGACACCAGGTTTAGAAGTTCGGATGTGGATAGTGATCTGATCATTCGCGCGACGAATTTCGATACGAGAGATGCCACCATCACGCAATTTGACGCGTAGAAATTTACGCATCTGCACATCTTGCTGCAATGTTTTTGCGTAATCACGTTTTGTAGCATACCACTTCGACAAATGCGTTGTCGTTGTAGTTAGCCGGAAGATTTTTGGATTTACTTTCTTGCCCATATCATTATTTGGTTGTTTTCTTCACAGTTTCTTTAGCAGGTTTTGTTGCAGCGGCTTTCTTTCCGGTTTTTACTTTTTTACTACCTTTTTTTGGTAATGGTTTATCACTGAGTACGATCACAACATGCGAAGCGCGTTTGCGAATAGGAGTAGCTCGTCCTTGAGCGCGTGGCATCCATCGCTTTAAGGTAACACCGTCCCCTACTGTAATCGATTTCAAGTATAACTGAGATTTGTTTAATTTATATTGCTGTTCAGCATTTGCAATTCCTGAGAGTAATAATTTCAAAACCGGTAAACCAGCAGCACGCTTTGTATAGCGTAATTGTTCCTCTGCTTTTGCAGCGGACATTCCACGCACTAGGTTAGCGATTAAACCAACTTTGCGGGGAGCGATGCGGAGATGACGTAACTGTACTTTAATTTCCATATACTATTTTTTAGCAGGAGTAGCTGCTGCTTTAGGTTTAGCTGCTTCAGCCGCAGCGCGTTCTTGATCTTTCTGCATCTTACCACCATGCTTCACGAACTTGCGCGTAGGAGAAAATTCACCAAGACGATGACCGACCATGTTTTCAGTTGCAAAGACATCAATGAAATTCTTGCCATTATGTACTGCGAAGTGCATGCCAACCATTTCTGGAGTGATCGTAGAAGCACGTGACCAAGTTTTGATGGTTACTTTAGATTTATTATCACCAGCGGCAGCAATCTTTTTCAAGATGCTTGGATGAACAAAGATTCCTTTTTTTAAACTACGTCCCATATACGATTATCCACGACGGCGTTTAATAATAAATCGACTAGAAGCTTTTTTCTTGTTACGTGTCTTCACACCCAATGCTGGTCTACCTTGAGGAGTCTTAGGATGTTTCAAACCAATTGGCTGATTACCTTCACCACCACCATGAGGATGATCGACTGGATTCATGGCTTTACCACGCACACTCGGACGAATACCACGATGGCGCATACGACCAGCGCTGCCCCAACGGATCATGCGGTGTTCAGAATTACTCACCTGACCAACAGTGGCTAGACAATCTTTATCAAACATACGTACTTCACCGGATGGCAATTTGGCCTGCACATACTGACCTTCCATAGACAATACAGTCACTCCATTTCCAGCAGCGCGAGCTAACAAACCACGTTTGCCAGGTTCTAACTCAACACAATGGACCATCATACCAGCTGGAATAAATTCCAAGGTCAAACGGTTACCAGGTTTTACATCTTGTTTCTTTAAAGAAGCAATGATGACATCCCCTACTTTAACTCCGTCAGGTCCGATAATATAACTCTTAGTACCATCAGCGTAAGAGATCAAACAGATACGAGCATTGCGATTAGGATCATACTCAATCGTTTCAATCGTAGCAGGTTGCTCCAAGCGTTCGCGACGAGAGAAATCGACAACGCGATAACGGTGACGTGCTCCACCACCCTGATGACGAACAGTAATTTTACCTTGGCTATTGCGACCGGCATTTTCCTTTAAATGAATCGTCAATGGCTTGTAAGGTTTATTGGTTGTGATATCGGCAAAATCGTCTACGCTAGAGTTACGACGGCCGGGTGAAGTTGGTTTATATTTGCGGACTCCCATATTATTGGTATAAATCTACAGTCTCTCCCTTATTTAAGTAGACAATGGCTTTTTTCCAATCTGAACGCTTCCCTACTTGGCGGCCGCGCAGTTTGGTTTTGCCCATCACGTTTAAGACATTTACTTTGCGTGGGGTCTTACCATATTTAGCTTTGAAGGCCTTTAGCACTTCAGATTTAGTAGAAGACTTCTTCACTTTAAACATGTACGTACCAGTAACTGTTGCCTTCTCAGTAACTAGTGCCTGAAGTAAAACCACATCATTTACAGCTACTGATTGAGTGGCAGATTGCACAGCAGATTTTTTGGATGACACTGGTTTCACAGCTTTAACTTCCTCAGCTGGAGCAGTAGGTTTTGCAGTATCAGTTTTCTTGCGACCAAAGATTCCCATATACTATTTCTTACCCTTTTTAGTCTTAGTGGCTTTTGGTTTGGCTTCCTTACCGTCTTTGGCTTTAGCTTTACTGAACTGTTTCTCCATTTTGGCAATCGCAGCTTGATCAATCACTAGGTATTCATAGTTCAGCAAATCTACGATGTTCAAACTGTCAGCAGAGCAAAAACCCAACTTAGAAAGATTGTTGGCAGCACGTACAACATTGGTATCCATCTCTCCCAAACTGAGAAGAGTTTTGCTACTACCAGATGGTAAGGCTTTCAAAGCATCACGTAATTGTTTTGTCTTAGCAGCCGGTACTGTGAATTGATCTAACACGACCAAGCGGTCATTCATTACTTTATCAGTTAATACCATGGCTAAGGCAGCTTGTTTCATGGTCTTGTTGACCTTCAAGGAAAAATTACGATTACTGCGAGGACCAAAAGCAATACCGCCGCCACGCCACTGTGGATTACGGATTGAACCTTGGCGAGCACGACCAGTTCCCTTTTGTTTCCAAGGTTTGCGACCACCACCACGAACTTCACCTTTGGTTTTGGTGTGAGCGATCGCTTGGCGACTATTAGCCTGCTGAGCAACCATGACTTGATGCACTACATCAGCTTTGACTGGGACAGCAAATAAACGTGCTGGGAGAGCTTGTTCCCCAACCACTTTGCCTGACATGTTATAAACTTTGACAGAAGACATACAGTATAATTTCTATTCTATTGGTAAATCCAAATCAATGTGTTGCGAGCACCGGGCACAGCTCCACGAACATATAATTCGTTTGCTTCAGCATCCACTTTAATTACTTTTAGGTTTGGTACGGTAATGTGTGTTCCACCCATTTGTCCAGGCATTCGCAAACCCTTAAAGGTACGTTGCACTCCACCGGCACCGATCGAACCACCAGCACGCTCTTGATCTTTATGACCATGACTAGCTGGCTGACCATGGAATCCATGACGACGAATAACGCCTTGAAAACCTTTACCCTTACTAAATCCGTGGATCTTCAATTTATCACCTGGAGTGAATTGGCTAACTGCGACAGTATCGCCTACTTTATATGCGGAACTATCACTTACCCAAAACTCACTAAGATGACGAAACACTTTACCATCTGTTTTACTGGCAGCTTTGGTATGACCAACAACACTCTTTGAAACTGTCTTGGCACGACGCTCGCCCATACCAACTTGCACAGCAGTATAACCATCCTTTTCAGAGGTTTTAATTTGCGTAATCGTGTTCGGAGTAGCAGCCAATACAGTCACAGGCACAACGTTTCCGTTCTCATCGAACAGTTGTGTCATATGGAGTTTCTTGGTGAGTAGGAATTTAGTAGCGGGCTTTTTCATAAAAAAATCTGCAGTGCTTGGTCTGGTGATATCCCCTTCGATCTTCTTAGGGGATCATTCCAGTGCAAACGGCAGTGAATTAGTAGTGGTTGCTTTGGTTTACATTTTAATTTCGACGTCGACTCCAGCTGGCAGGTTTAGATGAGAGAGTTCATCAATTGTTTTTGCGGTTGGGCTGTAGATATCGATCAAGCGCTTGTGTGTCCGCAGTTCGTATTGGTCACGTGCATTCTTATGAATGAAGGTGGAGCGCAACACGGTATACCGCGTCTTCTCGGTCGGCAGCGGAATGGGACCCTGAACTCGGGCCCCAGTCCGTTGCGCGGCTTCGATAATAGTGCGACAAGATTGATCAATAATCTTACTATCGTAAGCGCGAATCTTCACGCGAATACGAGGTTCGATTTCTACTTCAGGTTTTGTAAGAGCTTTCTTTACAGTCACGGGGATTATTACACCAGTTTAGTTATTTCAAAATCGTTGTTACCACACCAGCACCAACTGTGCGGCCACCCTCACGGATAGAGAAGCTTTGCTTTTCAGACAGAGCAACTGGCACAATTAATTTGATGACCATCTTCAATGTATCTCCAGGCATAGCCATTTCAGCACCTGCTGGTAATGTGATTTCACCAGTTACATCAGTAGTACGCATGTAGAATTGAGGTTTGTAGCCAGTAACAAAAGGCTTGTGACGACCACCCTCTTCTTTGGACAAGATATACACTTCAGCTTCGAATTCAGAATGAGGTTTAATCGTGCCTCCTTTTACCAATACTTGACCGCGCTCAACATCTTCCTTCTTTGTGCCACGGAGCAAGATACCTGCATTGTCTCCAGCGCGACCTTCATCCAAAGTTTTGTTGAACATTTCGATACCAGTGACAGTGGTTTTAGCAGTGTCGCGGATACCTACGATCTCTACTTCATCTCCGACTTTGACAACACCAGTTTCAATACGACCAGTAACTACTGTGCCGCGACCTTCAATGGACATCACATCTTCAATAGCCATTAAGAAAGGCTTGTCTACAGGACGTTGTGGCTCAGGAATAAAGCTGTCTAAAGCATTCATCAAATCCATGATTGGTTTTGTTGCAGCTTCATCAGTTGGATTTTCTAAAGCTTTTAGAGCGGAACCGCGGATAATTGGAATATTATCACCATCAAATTTGTACTTCTTCAAGAGGTCGCGGATTTCTTCTTCAACCAACATCAATAACTCTTCATCCTCAACTTGATCAACTTTGTTCAAGAATACAACGAAAGTTGGCACACCTACCTGACGAGCGAGCAAGATATGTTCGCGAGTTTGAGGCATAGGACCATCAGAAGCAGAAACAACCAAGATAGCGCCGTCCATCTGAGCAGCACCAGTGATCATGTTCTTGATATAGTCAGCATGGCCAGGACAGTCGATATGAGCGTAGTGACGTTTTTCGGTTTCGTATTCTACGTGAGCAGTGTTAATCGTAATACCACGTTCCTTTTCTTCTGGAGCGTTATCAATCTGATCAACAGAACGTGTCATGGCTTTTCCACCTTTGGCGGCCAAGACAGTCAAAATAGCGGCAGTAGTGGTAGTTTTACCATGGTCAACGTGACCTAACGTACCGACGTTTAAATGTGGCTTGGAACGATCAAAGGCTTCTGCCATACGTATATAATTCTAAATATTTCTTAATAAACAGCCGGGTTATTATAACAGGCTTTTTCACCCTGTAAAGCCTAGGGTTCTAATGGTGTGGATAAGTTGGGGACAGCGGCATTTTGACGGACTAAAAATTTGACAAAATCTATAATTTATTTCTTAATATAAATCTTACAAAACCTTCTGTTAAACGCTAATTAAAGGTCTTTAGCTCAATGTCTCCCCTACATAGGGGTTGGGTATAAGAAAAATCCCGGTGTTAGCCGGGATATTTTCTTATTTATTCTTTTTTTCAACCAGTTCCTGTTGAACATGACGTGGAACGTCAGCGTACTCACGGAACTCCATCGAGTAAGAAGCTCGACCTTGAGTCATGGAACGTAGTGAAGTCGAATAACCGAACATTTCGGATAATGGCACTGTCGCAGAGATGACCTTGGCTTGGCCACGATCAGACATCTCTAAGATCTGGCCACGTTTTGAGTTTAAGTCACCAATTACATCACCCATGAAGTTTTCTGGTGTTGTCACACTGACAGACATAATTGGCTCTAAAATCACAGCATCAGCTCGGCGGCAAGCCTCTTGGAACGCCATGGAACCGGCCATTTTAAAGGCATTTTCATTAGAGTCAACTTCATGATAACTACCATCGGTTACGGTAGCCTTGATGTTCAATAACGGATAACCAGCCACGACTCCCCGACCCATTGCATCCTTAACACCTTTTTCAATCGGACTAATGAATTCACGTGGAATGCGACCACCTTTAACGGCATCCACGAACTTAAAGTTCATATTCTTATTCTTCTCTTGCTCTTCCGCATCCTTACCCTTATCTTCTTGGGTTAATGGTTCTACCGTTAAGAAACAATGTCCATATTGACCACGGCCACCAGTCTGTTTGATATATTTACCTTCGGCATCTGCAGATTTACGAATGGTTTCTTTATAGGCTACTTGTGGAGCGCCGACATTGGCTTCAACGCCGAATTCACGCTTCATACGATCGACGATGATTTCCAAATGTAATTCTCCCATACCAGCAATAATCATCTGACCCGTTTCTTCGTTACTTTCCACTCGGAAGGTAGGATCTTCCTCACCCAATTTTTGGAGAGCAACACCCATTTTCTCTTGATCTTGCTTGGTTTTTGGCTCAATTGCCACAGAAATAACTGGCTGAGGGAACACAATTTTTTCCAAGATCACAGGATGTTCTGGATCACACAACGTATCTGCAGTCACGGTATCTTTCAAGCCAATAACAGCGGCAATATCACCGGCTGAAACCTCACTGATTTCCTCACGTTTATTGGCATGTAAGCGCACAATACGGGAGATACGTTCCTTGGAGCCAGAGGTGCTATTGAAGATATAAGAACCAGAGGTTAATTTTCCAGAATACACGCGGATAAAGATCAACCGACCAACGAACGGATCAGTAGCTACTTTAAAGGCTAATGCAGCCAATGGAGCCTTAGAATCTGGTAAACAATCCACCATGACAGACTCATCTTTGTAATCATGAGCTTTAACAGCAGGTTTATCTAATGGAGATGGTAAGTAACTTGAAATAGCATCTAACAAAATCTGAACACCTTTATTCTTTAAGGCACTACCGCACAATACAGGGATGATCTCATTCGATAAAACTCCCTTACGTAAGGCCTTTTTTAAGGCATCCACTTCGGGTTCCGTACCTTCAAGGTAGGCATTCATCATGGCCTCATCCTGCTCAACAATCACTTCCACTAATTTTGAACGGTATTCCTTAGCCAACTCCTTCATATCCTCGGGAATATCAGTGACCTGAATATCCTTGCCAAGATCATCATTATAGATAACCGCTTTGTTTTCGATCAGATCTACTACTCCTTTGAACGAATCTTCACGACCAATCGGTAACTGGATAGGGATAGCACGCTTCGTTAAGCGTTCATGAATAGAGGCCAAATCTTTATAGAAATCTGCACCGGTACGATCTAACTTATTCACAAAACACATGCGAGGCACTTCATATTTTTCAGCTTGGTGCCAGACAGTTTCAGATTGTGGTTCAACACCAGCTACTCCATCAAATACGACAACTCCCCCATCTAACACACGGAGAGAACGTTCAACTTCAACTGTAAAATCTACGTGTCCTGGAGTATCAATAATATTGATCCAAGTTTGACCTTCACCTAAAAACTTCGGATATGGCCAGAATACAGTGGTCGCAGCGGCGGTGATGGTAATACCACGTTCACGTTCCTGTTCCATCCAGTCCATTTCAGCAGCACCTTCATGCACTTCACCAATTTTGTGTTTTTTACCAGTATAAAATAAAACACGTTCAGTGAAAGTAGTTTTTCCAGCATCAATGTGAGCCATGATACCGATATTTCTGATCTTGTCTAAAGAATAATCTC
>CAYLOJ010000006.1:0-52615 GCA_964385285.1 uncultured Gammaproteobacteria bacterium | reverse complement strand
AAAATACGTTCGGATACAGTGGTTTTACCAGCATCAATATGGGCAATAATACCAATATTGCGAACCTGATCTAACTTGAATTCGGGGGCAGTAGACATGACAAATAATTATAAAAATAAGGCGGCTCCTAGCATACCGAATCGTTAAAAAAATGTAAAGGATATAAGCTCTTTACCCTTTTTGTGTTCTCTCCTTTCATGGGAGAAGTCTGACTCAAACCAAAACCCCTCCTGAAAGGAGGGGTAGAGGTGGTAAAATCGCAGAGCGATTATTTTTGCATTGGCTGAGCTGGTGGTACGGCTGTCATACTAGCAGCATGTGCTTTACCAAGATTTTTTCGCTTTACTGCAAAGAAGTAAATGATGGATGCGATCCAGCCGAAGCCAAAGAACACACCAGCAATTAATACTACCAACCAAACAGTGCGGTTTTCAAAATCACGTTTGATACAGTCAACGATCATGACGATTTCAAAGATGAAGAACGCTAATCCGACTAATGCTAACACACCAAACATGATCATGAACCCTACTCCTAAGGCAGTAGAAGCTCCGGAGTCGTAGTTATAATCGTAGCTGTTGTAGTAGTCGTTGTAGTCATAGTTATAATCATAATCATCGTTATAATTATAACTTGTAGCTAAGGTCATGGCTGGCAATAATAGACCAACCGCCAAAGCTGTACCGCGTGTAAGAAGTTTGGACATAGGACGCAAACGGGCGTTAAATATTAATTATTCGTATCGTAGCACTGGTCGCTGGTAAAAGCAACGTTTTTTCGCTTAAAATCTACTACTTTGTGTAGTTGATCACTGCCAGATAACCAAAAATCCCTCTCCAATGGAGAGGGATAAATGGACTACGAGACGAAGCGTTCAAGCTAGGCAAAGTGAGCGAAGGCACGGTTGGATTCAGCCATGCGATGCACATCTAATTTCTTCTTGATTGCGTCACCTTGTTCGTTCGAGGCATCAATCAGTTCTAAAGCCAATTTTTCTGCCATCGGTTTGCCTTTGCGACTGCGGGCGGCACCGATAATCCAGCGAGACGCTAGATTAAAGCGACGATCACCACGGACTTCAATAGGCACCTGGTAGTTAGCACCGCCAATACGACGGGCCTTAACTTCAACAAGTGGTGATACGTTCTTGATGGCTTTATCAAAGACATCCAAGCCCTTTTCACCGGTTTTTTCTTCGATTACTGCCATCGCCCCATAAAAGATTTTTTGGGCAGCGGATTTCTTGCCTTCGATCATCAAATAATTGATGAACTTAGCGACCGTTGTACTGTTGTATACAGGGTCGGACAAGATTTCGCGACGGACGGCTGGTTTTCCACGCATAAGGAAATTCTTATGTTACTACTCTTGCGTTTGAATAAATTAACTGCTGAATCCTAACTCTTAGGACGTTTAGCACCGTACAGTGAACGACTGCCACGGCGATTCTCTACTCCACCGGTATCATAGACACCGCGGACGATATGGTAACGGACACCTGGCAAATCATGAACACGGCCACCGCGAATCAACACGATAGAGTGTTCTTGCAAGTTATGGCCTTCTCCTGGGATATAGGCCGTGACTTCCATTCCGTTCGATAACCGGACACGAGCAATTTTACGTAACGCTGAGTTCGGTTTCTTTGGAGTGGTTGTCGTCACTTTGGTGCAAACACCACGTTTAAAGGCACTCCCTTTAGGTAAGTCTTTTCGGCGCCGTTGAATGGCGTTGAAGGTGCTCAACAAGGCGGGAACTTTGGATTTCCGTTGAACCTTTTTTCGACCTTTTCTGGCTAACTGATTGATTGTTGGCATAGCGCGGCTTACTGTACCAAACACGCTCTAGACTGTCAATTCCTGACAGTTAATTATCAAATGCACCCTACTCATTCACCGTAAAGGATTTCAAATCTGACCATTTTCCAGTGCCATAGGTACTGTCATTTCTGGCTCTTACTTTGAATTTATACTTTTTCCCAGCCTGTAAGCCAGTAGCGGTTATGTTATTTTTCCCGTAAACGCTCGCCTTATAGACTAGTTTGCCTTTTCGGAATAAACGCAGATTATAGGTTAATTGACTCCCCTCTCGACTCGGTTTTTGCCATTTCATCGTCACAGTACCCACGGCAGCACTTTGATCCACCCGCAATTCATCAAGTTTACCGATTTTGGTATAGAAACCTGTACTGCCATAATTACTGTTGGTTTGATCAGCGTAAATCGCGCGCACTCGCACATAATAGTGCTTCATTCCACGCAGGCCATTTGTGCGCGTTAAATCCGCTGACAAGAGATCAGCAGCGTATGTAAACGTATCCACATCGGTAAAATCCAGATCCTCAGAAATGCCTAGTTCCCAGTGATCAATGGTATAGCCAAAATCAGCTACCTCTCCTGGCACATCCCAGGTAACGGTAGCTTTACGGGCTGCTGTGCCTTCTGCAGTGACATCCGGCTGATTAGTTGAGGCCTGTGCTGTCGCACCATACACAGTCAAAGTGACTAGGATGCTTGTCACGCTGATCGCTACTCGTTGATAGGTATTCATACTAGGTAGTATAACACCCCTAGATGATCCCAAACAGACTATAGACTGTTAAGAAAGCCCAACCCATTAGCCATGATAATAAACCTTGCCCAAAAAAGACTAAGATGAGCAACAACCAAGGACCTTGCTGTTCGAGAGTATTAATCAGATTTTGATGACGCGGCCCTAGGATTGTGTAGAGTACTTTTGAGCCATCAAGCGGTGGAATGGGAATCAAATTGAAAACACACAACATCAAATTTAACTCTGCCATAAAGAGGATAAACGCTTCCAATAGATTATTGGTTTCATACCAACTTAAGGCATCAAATCCTAGAACCCGATACAGTGTCAGTGCAATGATCACCATCAAAATATTTGAGGTGGGGCCAGCCAACGCAACTAACGCGCTCCCCCAACGTTTGAATTTGAGATTATAAGGATTAAATGGAGTTGGCTTCCCCCAACCGAAACCGACTAATAACAATAAACCTAACCCCATCCAATCGATATGCGCTAATGGATTCAACGTTAAACGACCAGAACGCTGTGCGGTATCATCACCTTGCCAATACCCCGCTAGGGCATGGGCAAACTCATGCCAGCCAATCGAGAGTAGCACGGCTAAAACCCAGGCAATAATAAAGACTGGTTTGTTGGTTAAGAGATCAAATAGCATAGAATAGAGCTTACTCTAAATCAAAGGTGACGTCACCTTTGACATGACACTGACAAGCCAAGCGTTGATCCTCATAGGCGAGTAACACTTCTAAGGTTTCTTTTTCTTGCTCAGTTTTTTCCGTGAGATTTTCTGCTCCGGCCTTGATGGCTACTAAGCAGGTACCACACAAACCATTCTCACAACCAAATGGTAAAGTAAAATCGTTCCGTTGGCAGGTTTCTCTCAGTAGTTCTCCGTCTTGAGCTTCCGCAGATTTATCATCCGCGATGAATGTAACTTTTGGCATGTTATGAGATCATTTTATACTTCTTCCCGAGCTTAGTAAAAGCGGCCACTAATGTATCAATTTGCTCGATAGAATGCAAGGCAGACATCTGCACCCGAATTCTGGCCTTCCCCATCGGCACAACTGGGTAGCTAAAACCAATCACATAAATACCTTCCGCTAGCATATCTTTCGCCATATCACTTGCTGTTTTGCCATCACCAATCATCACTGGGACAATCGGATGTACAGATTTAGGCACCTTGAAACCGACGGCGGTCATCTGTTCACGGAAGTGATTAGTGTTGCGCCATAATTGTTCGCGTAGTTCGGGATGTTGATCAATGTAATCCAACACGAACATCGTGGTGGCACAGATCATTGGTGATAATGAATTGGTGAATAAGGTGGTACGTGCGCGTTGGTGATACAGATCAATCAAGGCTTTGCTACCAATAATCGCTCCCCCATTCGAACCGCCTAATGCCTTGCCAAAAGTTGTTGTAATTAAATCGACACGTTCCAATACACCCTCTTGTTCAACCGCTCCTCGACCAGTGGCACCCATAAATCCTGAGGCATGCGAATCATCCACGACGACAAAAGCATTATATTGATCAGCTAAATCACAGATGGCTTTCAACGGAGCTACGTCACCATCCATACTGAAGACACCGTCACTGACAATACAACGTAATCGCTTACCTTGAGTGTCCTTCAGATGCTGTTCTAAATCTGCCATGTCCATATGTTTAAAAATATGGCGCTCGGCTTTGCATAAACGAATGCCGTCAATCAAGCTGGCATGGTTCAATTCATCCGTAATAATGGCATCTTGATCGGTTAACAAGGTAGCGAAAGTGGCCTCATTAGCATCCCAGCAAGAGGAAAAACTGATAGCGGCTTCTTTATGAAACCAATCGGCTAACTTCTTTTCTAAAGCTTGGTGAACCGTTTGTGTACCACAGATGAACCGGACGCTAGATAAGCCAAAACCGTATTGTTCTAATGCTGCTTTACCAGCATCGACTAATTCTTGCTTACCGGATAAACCCAGATAATTGTTGGCACAAAAGTTCAAGTACTCTTTGCCATCGACGGTAACCATCGTCCCCTGGCGCGAACTAATCACGCGCTGGTGTTTCGTTAAACCAGCCTGCTCAATTTCCGCCAGAACTTGTTTAGCTACATCTTGGACCAATTGATTCATATTAGTTCTGGATATCAAAGACTAATTTTGGATAATTACGCATCCGTTCTTCCATCAGTTCAGGAGTATACTCGGATAATTTAATGACTGTGTCCTTTCCCTGATTCATAATCACATCCCAGATCTTACCAGCTACACCATTAGCTTTGTCAGATAAGACACTATCGGTAGTTTGCCAGGTTTTAAAGATCTGTCGTCCAATCACATTATGAATCGTAATCCCTTTCACGATCATGCTAGAAAATTTAGGAATCGTAAAATCACCATCTTTAATGCCGAACAAAATGACCTCTCCGCCAAACCGGGTAGCCGCAATACAGTTATTCACGGAAGAGTTAAAACCAGCCATTTCCATAGCAATATCTACGCCACGACCATTGGTCAGCCGCATGATTTCATTAACTGCTTCCTGATCAATATCATAACCATTGGTCTTCTGACTTTGGCCAATCACAATGCCTTGATGAGCTCCTAACGCTTTAGCCATCTCCACATTTTTTACATTGGTATCAATGCCAATTACTTGCGCAGCGCCAAAGGCCCGAGCCAATAGAATGGCAAACATGCCAATTTGGCCACAACCAAAGATGGCGACTGTTTTACCTCGCACTTCGACTTTCGACAAGCTGTGGACTGCGTTCCCAAATGGATCATAGATTGCAGCTAATTCTGGACGCACTTTGTCTAGATTGATTTTCCAAAGATTCTTCGCAGGTAATTTGACTTGCTGCGCGAAAATACCATCAGTACTAATGCCTAAGATCTTTTGATCTTGGCAAACTTCTGCCTCACCGATGCGGCATTGATAACAGTTGCCACAGGTCACATGAGAATCTCCGGACACCGTATCACCTACTTTAATGCCATACAAAGTTTCAACTTGGGGACCTGCGGCAATTACTTCACCCACAAATTCATGGCCAAGAATACGCAGAGATTTCTGTTCGTGTTGTAACGAACTAGAAAACAGTTCCGAAAAGGCTGCTCGGTTCCAAATACCGCGATCTGAACCGCAAACGCCAGCATACTTTATTTTAAGTAATACAGCGGTGGCATCCTGGGGAAGAGTCGTGAGTTCAGGTGCAGTCACTGAACGCTTAATAAAGCCTTTGGACGTAGACCAGCCGTCTTGCTGCAAATCAATGGTCAGGGCTTGAATTTGGTTCATAATCCGCACAGTATAGCAAATAAATAAAAAAATGTAGAGGCGCCACTAGGCAACAACTCTACATATTTTTAATGCCCTACCAGTGCAAACCACTCCCCTCTGGTTGAAGGTGGGTGCTCGCAGCCAAGCAATCTAGAAACGATGGTCTCCTTATTACTTGGTGATATTGAGCTCCCTAAAAAAATGGATTGTCGAAAGTGGTTTGCGTGCTCGATAGAGCTACTACAGTATACCACTTCACTAGAAATTTAGCTGTGAAGTTATCTACTATTCATCCACTGATGCTGTTGACTAGGCTTTAACGCAACCTTAGATCAAATAGCTGTCCGCACAATGGCAAGAATTAACTGAGCAGCTTTGGTGAGTTCGGAAATGGGCAAATACTCATCTACCGTATGTGGTAATTGGCCACCAGCACCGATGTTTACCGCCTGAATCCCATGACGAATAAATGTATTGGCATCTGTCGCACCAATACTAGCCACTAGTTTTGGTTTGATACCAATCTGTTGCATGGCTTTCATGACATGTTGAATGGCAGGACTATTTTTACTTAACGTATATCCGTCTAGAGCCACTTTACTATTGATCTCCAATAAGCCGCCATGCCGCTCTGCAGCATCCTGAAATGCTTTGTGCATCCGCTCTAATTCATCTTCAATTTTACGCTTGGAAAAGCTGCGTGCCTCACCATGCACATAGGCTTCCGCAGGAATCGCATTGCGAATGCTACCACCCGTGATAGTGCCAATGTTGGCGGTAGTTTCAGCATCAATGCGTCCTAATTTTAGGGCGCTAATAGCTTCCGCGGCAATTTGAATAGCACTAATCCCTTTTTCCGGTTCAATACCTGAATGCGCGGCTTTACCACGAATCGTAATATGGACGTCGGCTAGATACGCTGAACGATAATCAATCTCTGAGACTTCTCCACCATCTACAACATAACCAATCGGAGCGTGTAGTTGGCTAAAATCTAATTCGGCTGCACCATCGGAAAACGTCTCTTCACCCGTAGAAAAAATTAATTCTAGTGGCGGATGTTTAATATTACCGGCGCGTAACAATTGCAAGGTCTCCATAATCGCAGCAATACCAGCTTTGTCATCTGCGCCTAGCACTGACGTACCATCGGTCCGAATCACATCTCCACGAATCACCGGTTTAATACGATCACATGGACGCACCGTATCCATATGTGCACACAGCATTAATGGCGTGCCTGTGCCTGGCAATGTGCCAAGTAAATTTCCGGCCCGATCAATTCGCGTTTTTACACCCAGTGCCATGAGATCCTCACGTAATACAGCGCGAAGAGCACCTTCTTGGTGTGATGGGCTAGGAATTTTTGCATACTTAATGAAGGTGCGCACTAGCCGTTGCACATTGACTGTTCCTACAGGTGTAGCGGCTACCGCACTAGCAGCGGCGCGACTACTATAGCGTTCTAAAGCGCGCCGCAATATGACTAATTGCTCATCAGCCGACTGATTTGACTTACCAACGGCAATTAAACCGATGCTATTTTGCTCACTTAAGTATTGAGTCCGATGCACGATAATACCGGTATGACTGCGATGATCAAATTGTAGCCCGGCCTCATTGATAAACTGCAGACACTGTGCTGGCTCTGTAAACAGATCAGGTGGTAAAGGAAACTGTTCAGCAATCACATAGTAGATAGCGCGTGTATTGCGTTTCATGGTTCCGTCCGGTTGTGTTTCCGCATGCGTGACGGCCTGCACAAAATTACGTGGCAAGATGGTACTGGTTATTCTGGTATTGAGTTCTACAACATAAAGTGACCAACGCTTTTTATTCCGCAGGGCGATAAAATCGATACTAAAGTTGCCAATCGCTCCTTGTCTGGCGAGAATATTGCCGATTTTTTTTACCTGTTTTAATACCAGTGGTCGTAAACTAGTGCGGGCTGGAAAATCAGCTCCGGTGTAATGGTTGTACTGTTGTCGATCAAACCGTTGTTCATGCACAGACAATACCTCTACGGTACGATCCGGCAAAATAAGTAACTGTACACTGGGCGATTGCATCCCTTTGGTTTCCAACCATTCTTCAGCTACCCCTCCTTCATCACATAGTCGTTGTAGGAATTGTTCTGGTGTTAGAGTAACGTTCGTTGTACGTAAATGACTACGGATATAGGGCTCAATGGCAGCCAAGGAACGCGGCAGTTTATTGAGCGGAATGAAGGCATGACCAGAACCACCGAAGGAATGATCGAGCTTCAGTAAGGCATATTTGACTGTGCGATCATGCTTATGAATGGCTTGTAGAGCATTCGTTAATTGTTTCACACTACGAATATGTTCACGACCAAATGGCAATGCTACATCAGCTGTTCGAAATAATGCCCGACTGCCGGATTTTGTACCCAGATAACCCAATGTGGGATCGAGTCCAAATAAAGGTAGTTGTAAAGCGAAGGCCAAGCGTTGCTCATCCGCAGTGACCTGAGTACAGAGCAACACTGCACTCACTTTTTTAGGAATGGCTTTGATGATGCCATCACGTAACCGTTTACTTCCTAATAACCGTTGCGTGATCGAACCGGAAACTGCACCTGTAATGATCAGATGCAAACGTTTACGTGCCGACCGCCGTGCAGCGGAATCAGCAAATAACAGACTCAGGTGATACTCCAGGACTGCAGGATCTAGCTGCTCAGGCAAAATTAATACTACGTGGGTCTGTGGCTGTAACAAGGCACAAAGGGCAAAGATGCTCTGCTCAGCCGCCAACGCTTGAGAAGCCAAGGTATCAGTAGATGTGGTTTGAATAATTGGTGTTGGCAAGACAACCCAAGCCCGTGCCTTCTCTGAAACGAGAGCCGTTAATGCGGGTTTGGATTTTAACTGACGTTGCAAACGTACAAAGGCATCCATCTTTTGAGTATAGTGAAATCGCCTATAATGAGCAATGTTTGCGGTAGTAAAAATTTGTTTGGCCATCAGACTTCAGCATCAATCGCTGATTGAGGCTAAAGGAGACGGGTAACGTAAGCGGGTTACCCAGTAGGAGCATGGAGACGCTGACGGCGTACTCCTACTCCTCAGGGCCTACCCCCGAGAGTCTCTTGCGCCTCCTCTGGCGCCACGAACTGCTCACACGGGCGGGCTAATCGCCGCCGTAGCCGGTACCGACCCAGTCCATGGGTCACCTCCTCGATTAGGGTTGATGATTGCCTTGGTAGGCGGGGGAACTACACGCCGATCCACTTGGAGGGATCGTCATACACATCGGAGCGTCGGGACGGCTCGGGCTCCTTCACGACGGGGGGCGGGCCGTCGATGTCGTTGGAGTTACCGTCGACGAGGGAGAGCTTGGGACTACACCAGCAACCACCGTTCCCACCAGTGCAGCCGCGGCTGCAGGGAGCGAAATCGGAAATTGCAGGTGGTTGGGTCTTCTGACACATGCGGACCTCGGGCTAGTTTTGGGGTTGATCAGACGCTTGGTGAGCGCAGGGATGAATAGGGACAGTATCCACATTCATCCCTGGCCCACACGGCCTAATCTGCTTACGTTACCTCGGTTGTAAAGAGCGTTCCTCCTAACTGACTAACTTGGTGTAAAAAAATTCCCGCCTAGTGGGCGGGTCAGTCTCTACTTACTAGTTACACTCTGTAACTTAGTTGTATGCCTGTACCCGCATCTGTTTCACAATCATAAGACTACGCACGGTGAGGGCGAGAGTCTTAGTTGCTGTGAAACAAGCGTTGTACGACATACTTGCGCAACACAATACCGAGTGATCGCAATTTTGTAAATAGTAATTGTAAGCAGTTATCCACAATCGGAGATTACTGAACTTTCCGTGACTCCCCCATCAGATAATCAAACAAGTGAGCCACTACCTCTAACGGCACATGGTAGGTTTGAGACAGCTGATGCATGCGAATGTATAACTCGGTTTCCCGTTGTGTATCTAGTACGGCACTGGCCTGTTGTTGTTTTAATCGTCCTATTTGTTTAGCAATGGCTAAGCGCTCCCCAACTAGCGCCACAATCAAATCATCCACACGATCAATCTGAGCACGCAGCTGGGTGAGATCAGTAGCCTGCTCGGCTACATGTTCAGTGACTTGCCGTTCTACTTGTAATAACTTTTTCACAAACTCTGCTCGCACCATACCAGCTTGCGGATTCAACGTTTGCATATCCAGGAACAATTCCCAGGTATCGTGCGTAACCTTCTCCATCATCTTCAACAAGTTCGCGTAATCCGGTGTCGAAATCTCTTGTGTTTGGATGCCGTCTAACGCTCGCCCGATGAAATGTACTAGCGCTTGTGTCTTAGCCATCATCTGATCATGTTCTTGTGGTGTACATTCAATGATCGTGACCCCTCGGCTACTAAATAGCGCTTTAACCTGCTCGTAGTTCTCATCGGTAATGCTCAACCGACAGAACACTACTTTATGACCGTTCCAAGATTCACTAGCAGAATCGGGCCCAAATAATGGATGTGTGCCGACCACATTTTCCGTAAAGTACTGTTGCAAAATTCGACAAGGTACCTCTTTGACTGAGCCTACATCCATAATGATGGCGCCAGGATCAATCTGTGGTTTCCACTGTTGAATGGCCGCTTCTAAATTGCGATTCGGTACAGCAAAAATAACCAATGCACAGCCAGTGGGTTGATCAATGGTCACTACATGGTCAGTAGAAAGATGTTTCTGCAATAGTTGGCCAAAACGCCCAGCTCCAATAATCCCAATCTTCATACTGTGGTTATGCGCGTGGCTTAGCAACGATGAAGTGTGTTTGATTGCGATCGTCGTCTTGAATGCCTTCGGCTACTAAACGCAAACCATATAATTGGGCGCACAACTTTGGAGCAACCACAGCACAAGTACTGTCTAATTTACCAACCGCCAGATCAGCGGCTGCTTGTGCAGTATCGCTGTACTCGACTAATTGGCAATCGGATAGATGCACATTGAAATAACGTTGGCATTGTGCCAGAGCTTGTTCATGTGAAACAACACGCCGAATGTCATCCTGACGCACATGCGGAAGGGTTAAGAGACATTGAATCACCGGAATATCAAAGGTGGAATCAATCACAAAGTCGTGATGACCAATGGCATCTAAGGTCATTTTTACTAAGCCGCCAGTTGTATTATAGAGTGGCATTACTCCGCAATCCGCCTCTTTGCTCTTCAGAGCTTTAAACACTCCTTCACTATCCAGAGCAAAGATGTACTCCACGTCGCTGAGATTATTACCTGCGACGTACATCATTCCCGCTTGGTGAGAGAAACTACCTTTATTACCAGCAACCGCTAGTTTCATATTTGACTTACCTTATTTCTTAAGTAATGATCCGCTAAAACCAGATTAACCATGGCTTCACAGATTGGTACAGCCCGAGGCAATAAACACGGATCATGTCGTCCGCCCATGCTGATGGTAGCAGTAGGTTTAACAGCAACACGCATCAACATATCTTTTCCATCGGAGATACCGCCATACATTCCGGCTTCAATGGTATTGTGCTCTGAACCATATAGGTGGGCAACTTGAAACCCGCCACCATATTCAAACCCAACAACGGCATTAATGCTGAGTAACCCTTTAGCTAAATCCGCTTTCAGTTTATCAAAGACGGGCTCCCCTAACCCAGCGGGGCAACCCTTCACTAAAATTTCTATAATCCCTCCAACTGAATTACCACTGCGACTAGCCGCCTTAATAATTGCTTCCATCTGTTTGGCTTTTGCATTGTCAGCGGCACGTACCGGGTTCTGTTCAATCTGTTTCAATTTGGGCTGATCCACAACTACGTCTTGAATCTGTTTAGTATACGCAATCACCCGAGTAGTCTTCGGCAACACTTTTTTAGCAATCGCAGCGGCCGCTACACGCATCGCAGTTTCGCGCGCGCTCGAACGACCACCGCCACGATAATCACGAAAACCATATTTTAAATCGTAGGCTTCATCTGCATGACCAGGTCGGTAGATCTTTTTCAAGCGATCATAATCTTTTGAACGTTGATCTTGATTGTAAATAATCAAACTAATCGGAGTGCCAGTCGTCTTGCCTTCGAACACACCTGATAAAATTTCGACCGTATCCGATTCATTCCGAGCGGTCGTAATCAAACTTTGTCCTGGTCTTCGCCGGTCGAGATCGGGTTGAATATCCGCTTCAGATAACTTAATGCCAGCGGGACAGCCATCGACTACCCCACCAATTGCCTTCCCATGGGATTCACCCCAGGTGGTTACGCGGAAAATTGTTCCAAAAGTATTACCAGCCATGAATGCAATGATTCTAACAGAAAATTAGCCTAAAGTCAACGACACTTACCGTGCTTCAAAGTATGCAATCTGCCCCACTGCCTGCCCCTTTAACATGGGCAGACCGTCAAGCACAACACGTGCTTGCTGTTGTCTTGCGGTTGTGCACAATTTTGTCACCCTACCATAATTGCAATCCATGACCACTTTACCCCGCAGACTAGCAGCGGGCACTAATAACTGATCATACACCGGTGTTGCGTTCACCAGCACATCATACTCTGTGATTGTAGTGGGGAGCTCTTTACTATTCAGCAAAGTAACAGATTTGGCTTTGCATCGTTTGGCCGTATACGCGACCGCCTGGGCTGCACCTCCCCTGCCAAGAATCAAGACACGTTTATTTGGCAGATATTTTCCAATCACTTCTTCAATACCAATCCAATCTGTATTATAGCCTACTAATTGTCTGCCCTTACGCACTACTGTATTCACCGCGCCAATTTTTTTTGCATGTACATCGAGACGATCACAATACGGGATGACTACCTGCTTGAACGGTTTCGTGACCGAAGCACCAGGCAACTGGAAATGATTAAAAACGAAGATGAACTGTTTAAAATTATTTGTCTGCCAGAGTTGATAACGGTAATTTTGTTTACCGTGTAACTTAGGACTTAAACTGTGAGCAATATTGTCGCCAACTAGACCAAAGATACGGGTAGTTTTTAATGCTTTGATCGTTAATTGTCCTGGGGCACTGGTAGTCGTACGTGATAATCCTGCAAAGGTCAGCAAACTTTGGTTATAAACCCGCGTCATCATGCCCAATTCTCCCATACCAATGGCAATGATTTTACGCCCGTATTTCTTTTGTAGCTTCGCAATGGTGTACAGATCTTCTACCGAGTTGATCATGGTAGCTACTTTGGGGAGCGCTTTCTGCTTGAGGATAGTTTTGATTAATTGATCTAAGTATTCCAATGACGGAGTACGCTTATAATCGTGAAATGACCGAATCACCTTACCGGCTACTTTTATTTTAGATGTGTAGTCAATGTCCGTATAAGCCACGTTTGGCAGATAACGAGTTGGACGCTTCACAGTATAGATTACTGGCAAAGTACTCTTAGTAACAAACTGCTGCAATTGCTGATCGGTAAAATAATCAGTGCGCACTTCTAAATAATCAGCTCCGGAATTGAGCGCCTTCTTAAAATCTTGGGCACGGGTTAAACTAACGGCAATCATAAATGTTATCAGCAATCGCTAAATATTTTGGTTGGCGGTCTTTCCAGACAGTGGTTAATTCTTGTAATACAGTCTGGCCTTTAGTTAAGGCTGGACGGTGAGTTTGTTTAGCCAAACGGTTTTTTAATGTCTTCAATGGAGCCGTCAGTAAAACCACGTAATGCGTTTTAAGTAAGCGCTGATTGCGAGCAAACAGTAAGGTGCCACCGCCAGTTGAAATGACGGTGTTGGTTTTACGATAAACCTGTTTCACAACGCCATGCTCTTGATCACGAAACTTCTTCCAATTGCCTCGCCAAACCAAGCTTGCGTCCGTATCAATAAATTTCGCTCGGTACTGTTTAGATAACTGTTTTCCATAGGTAGTTTTCCCTACTCCACGCATGCCGGTCAATACAATGGTTTGCTGTTTAGAATGCTGCTGCATTTTTTTGAGATCCTGCCAAAACGTTGGATAACTTTTCTGTACACACTGTTTATTGTCCACCGGTAAGCCTAAAATGCCGAATGCCATCGCGAAACGATGATCATTCTCGGTTTCAATCACAACACGTTTTCCCGTAGCTAATTTGGATAAGTTTTTCCGCAATAAGGCTAGCCGATCTGTTTCTTTGAAGCGCAAATGATCAATACCAGAAATGTAACTTTTGCCTTGAGCACAGGCCATGACCACTGCCGCTGACATGACCGCATCAGGATAATCCGACATATTCACTTGCACCGCTTTGAGCTTACCATCCCACGGACCGATGACTGTATTACCATGTACAGTACAGCCCATCCTTTGCATTAATGTTTTGAATTTGGCATCCGGCTGCAAAGTATCGGCTGCAATGTTCTCAACAGTAATATGACTGCCAGTAATGGCTGCTAATGCCCACCAGTAGGTGGCACTACTCGCATCCCCTTCGACTGTATAATTCGCAGAACGATAATTGTGGTGACGTACTACAAAACGATTTCCCCGTTGCTGCACAGAAACGCCAAAATGCTGCATGATCTGCAATGTCATTTGGACATATGGTGCAGAAACTAGCTTGCCTTTAATGATGATGGTCAAACCATTGGGTAATGTTGGTGCGTACATCAGCAACGCAGAGATAAACTGACTACTAATATGACCCGAGATAGTGACGCGATCATTTTTAATCCCATGCAACGCGTTTAGCAGGTCAGTGATTGGTCGTTGTTGCATACGTGCATTGCCGTGCAAGCTTCCCTCTGGCACAAACGGCGTTAAAAAACGTCGCACTGTACCGGCATTACCAATATAGATGGATTGGTCTGGCATCTTGAATTTACCTCCCCGGCCTACCACCACCACGTGATTGCGATAGGTCCGTATCTGAACCCCTAGCGCTTTCAATGCATCAATCATATACAACGTATCCTCGCAGTACACGACATCGTTAATGACTGATCGGCCAACAGCAAGGGATGCACACAACAAGGCCCGGTTCATTAGCGATTTAGAACCCGGTACGCGCAAGTTATATTTAATCGGTTTGGCGAGACTAGCGATCATGAGAATGGCTATTGCTGATAAGCCTTGATAAAGCGTTCAATCTGCTGTGCAGAAAGATTTTGATGAATGTGCACATCACCTAAACCCATCGGTAAAATCAATGTAATCGTCTTACCGCGATGTTTTTTATCTGTAAACATGGTGTTCACAATCTCCTTGGCACTATAGGGTTTAGGTAAACTCGTTGGTAAATTGAATTCGGTCAGTAACGCCAACATTCGACTACGTTCTGGCATGCCCGTCATGGCACTGGCGTAGGCTAATCCCACCGCTACCGCTTGGCCATGTGGTAATTGATAGTGGCTCAACGTTTCAAAGGCGTGACCAAATGTATGACCCAAATTTAACAGCATCCGTTGGTTATGCTCGTGTTCGTCAGCACTGACAACCCCTGCTTTCACTTGTACATTCATGGCAATCATTTTTTCTAGCGTTCTCAAATCACGCTCTTGAATCTGTCGAGCATGTTTTTCTAGCCAGACAAATAACGTTGGATCTAACACGCCGTGTTTAATCACTTCACCCATGCCGTTATTAAACTCACTGTCCGACAAGGTCTGTAACCAGTTTGGATCAATCACAACCGCCTCTGGTTGATAAATGGTACCGACTAAATTTTTTCCACTGGGTAGATCCACTCCGTTCTTACCCCCAATACTTGAATCTACCATGGCCAATAAGGTTGTTGGCATGTGATACAATTTCACGCCGCGCATATAAACACTTGCCACCAAGCCAACCATGTCCCCGAGGACACCACCACCTACCGCGATTAGACTTGTCTGGCGATCGCAATGTAACTGTGCCAGCTGATCACAGATCCATCCTACGTTCGCTAGCGATTTGTGTTGCTCACCACCTGGAACGGCAATGATCGTCTGGTGACGAAACTGTTTTTTGACCAATGGCAGCAACTGATCGTCACATACGACAATCGCTTCTTTCGGCCAAGCAAAGCGTTGGGCTGCCTTGGATTGAATAACAATAGGATAAGTTTTACTGCGGGCTTTTAACATGATGCGCATAAACGTTCTAGATACTGTGTTAACTCTTCTCCATCATACTCAAGTAAAGCGCTGCCGACAACTACAATATCCGCTAAGCCACGCAAAGCTTCAATTTGTTCAGGGGTTTTAATTCCAAAACCAACAGCTAATGGCAGGGTGGTCACTGAGCGCACCCTTGATAAATAGGCCTTTAACTGATCATATTGCTCCCCTGCCACGCCGGTCACTCCAAATCGGGCGACACAATATAAATACGATTCTGCGACAGCTGCAACCGCCTGTAACCGTTCAGGTGTACTAGCCGGCGAAACAAGTTGAATAATCGGTAGTTGATGTTGTTTGGCCCGAGCATAAAACCGCTCATACGGTTCCTCAGTAATGGGTATATCCGGGAAGGTTAGAGCGGCTACTTTGGCTGCTTGCATGGCAACACAGAAACGTTCTACGCCGTAGCGAAATACGGTATTGTAATAACCGATCACGATCACGGGAATTGGACAAGTCGGTACAAATTTCTGTAACCAAGTTATTGCCAGTTCAACTGTCATCCCATTTGCTAAGGCAGTTTGATTGGCCGTGGTAATAGCGGGACCATCGGCGATCGGATCAGAAAATGGAATTTGCAATTCAATGCTATGCACGCCCGCCTTGATCATGCGTTGAATACGATCTTCCGTGACTGTTATAGACGGATAACCAATTACCACGTGGGTCATTAATTTCATAGCAACTCTTTCAAGATGAAATAATCCTTATCCCCTCTCCCTGATAAATTTACAACCATAGTTTGATTAGCTGATAATTGAGGGGCCAACTTCAACGCATAGGCTACGGCATGGGCAGACTCTAACGCTGGAATGATTCCTTCAGTATGCGCCAAGGTTTGTAGTGCGGCCAGCGCCTCGGCATCACTGACGGAGACGTATTATGCACGCTTAGACGAAAACAGATAGGAGTGTCCAGGACCAACCCCAGGCTAATCTAAGCCAGCCGCAACACTATGAGTGGGAGCAACATTACCATCCGAATCTTGTAAAAAGTATGATTTATAACCATCAGCTATCCCAAGTTGTGGTTGATGTTGTAAGCGCGCCGCGTGTTCACCGAATTGCGTATGATCACGACCTCCCGCTTCCACTCCAATTAAACGCACGGTGGGTTCATCAATAAACGCATTGAACAGTCCGATGCTGTTACTGCCGCCACCAACGCGTCACCGCATCTTTCAATGTTTTACTACCCGTCTCTACAATGACTACTTCCGCACCTAATAATTTCATCCAAAATACATTGGGGGCTTGGCGAGCAGCGTCAACCGCACCCATATGTACAGTACAATTCATACCAAATTTTGCAGCCACCGTCGCTGTGGCCACACCATGTTGTCCTGCACCTGTTTCCGCAATTAAACGGGTTTTGCCCATCCGTTTTGCGAGCAGCGCTTGGCCTACACAATGATTAATTTTGTGAGCCCCAGTGTGATTTAATCCCTCATTCTTTAAATAGATTTTCGCTCCTCCACATTGTTGGGTTAACTGCTCAGCAAAATATAATGGCGACGGTCTACCCACAAAGGTTTGTAATAAATGCACAAACTCTGTTTTGAATGCAGGGTCAACAATGGCTGTACGATAAGCTTTGTCTAATGCTTGTAGAGCTGGGATCAATAACTCCGGGACGTATTGCCCACCAAACACACCGAAATGACCTTGAACATCAGGCTCTATGGAGTTACGAAAAAAAAGTTGATCGTAGTGGATAGACATGATTATTCAGAAATTTGCAGATGGGTTAGCAACGCTTTAATTTTAGTAATATCTTTTTTCCCGGGCGATACTTCTACTTTACTATTCACATCAATCACATCCGGTTGACACTGTTCTAGAATGGCTTCAATGTTTTCTGGACCGATACCACCGGCCACGATAAGCGGTAGGTCCGATTGCAGGTGTTGTAACAATTCTGGCGCGATGACATTACCGCTTCCTAGTCCGGCATCGCAGTGTATTCCGATTACCGTTTCATTAGCGGGTTTTAATTTCGCAAGATCAGACAGTGCATGCACAATCACGCTTTGCCAAATGGCCAATGGAGCCCTGGGTATTGGTTCGTAGATTTGAATAATATCCAGTTCAATGATGTCTAATAATGCCTGCACATCTTGGGTAGTAGTTTCCACCAGTACGCCGACATGTTGTACTTTGGGATACAGCCGTTTCACCTTTTGAATGATCACATTGGCTGCAGCTGGCTCGATAAAGCGCGGACTTTGGGGATAGTTAATCACATAGCCTAAATACGAAACACCAGCCGCTGCGCACGCCAGCGCATCTTCAACATTAGTAATACCACAAACTTTTAATAGCGGTTTCATAGACGTTGCATAAAATAGGTACCCATTAAGACGGCATCATAACCAATTTCTTTCAGGTGAGCTAGTTGCGCTAAGTCCGTGATCCCCGATTCCGCGACGGTGACCATCTCATCGGGAATCTGATGAATGAGGTGATCGAAGATAGCTAAATCGGTAGTCATTGTTTTTAGATTGCGACAATTCACCCCGATCATCTCCGGATGACACGACAATGCACGTTGTAGTTCTGAGGCATCATGAATTTCCATCAATACTTGCAAGTTTAATTCGTGACTTAGGGTTGTGAGTGTGGTAAGTTGTTGATCGTTGAGCGCGGCTACAATGAGCAAGATTGCGTCGGCGCCTGCTAATTTACTCTCATACACTTGCATCGGATCCAACAAAAAATCCTTGCGTAATACAGGCAATTTTGAAACGGCTTTTGCCCGAGCAATGTAGCTTAGATCACCCTTAAAATATTGCTGATCAGTCAGTATCGATAAGCAGCTCGCGCCATTTGCTTCATATTGTGTCACCACTGCTTCCACCGTCATTTCTAAATTGAGATCACCAGCACTCGGTGAAGCCCGTTTGTATTCCGCGATGATACCGAGGGATTGAGCGGCAGTTAATGCACCAACAAAATCCCGTGTCGGCGCATACAGCTGCGCTAACTCATCACGTTTAGTTTCCAAAATATTATCTAAGGTGATCATAAACTTTAGTGTAACCGGCTTGGTAAGATGGCGTCTGATCCGCGGCATATAACGCCAATCCGGCATTCATTGCAATTGCTTGACGCACTGCGGGTAGTTCGTTACGACGCTGAATATAATCTGCACTTTGGGCTATGGAATCCACCATAATTTCCGTTAATGGAAAAGTTACTGCTGGTGTAATCATAAACTGTTCCAATTGGCCTGGGCGAAAATCATACGCCTGGGTAGGTGCGGCAATGCTCACTTCATCCAACCCATCCTGACTATGCACAATCACCACATGTTTAGACCCTAATTGGATTAAGGCCTCCCCCATCGGAATGGCAATGGCTGGATCTGATACACCTAGCAATTGGTATTCTGCCCCGGCCGGATTACATAATGGTCCGAGATAATTAAAGATTGTCCGTTTACCAATCGCCTTGCGAATAGGAGCAACAGATTTCATGGCTGGGTGATACAATTTTGCAAACAAAAATAGAAAGTGATGCTGTCGAAAATAATCCACGGCCGCCTGACCTGACAGATCAATTGGAATGCCTAGGTACTGTAATACATCAGCGCTCCCAGAAATTGAGGTGGCAGCTACATTGCCATGTTTTGCCACATTGATACCTAATTCTGCACAGACCAACGCTGCAGCAGTCGAGACATTAAATGTTTTTAAACCATCTCCGCCGGTGCCACACGTATCTAATAAACCCGTACCTAAATCGATCGACACCATCCGTGCACGTAATGCTTGGGCAAGTTCCACTAGTAACTCAGTCGTCACTGGTTGAGCCGACAGCGCTTCCACATAGGCTTTTGCCTCGCTAAATTCTAATTGTCCGTCCAATAATTCTGCTAACTTCATAATGCCTCCAGGACGTTGCGGATTATCTTCAACCCATGATTAGATTGTGCCGTCAAAATCGATTCGGGATGAAACTGCACACCTTCGATGGGTAAACTACGGTGCCGTATCGCCATCACTACTTGGTCACCGACTGTCTGAGCACTGGCCGTTAATTCTGTGGGCATTACATCTGCTGCCAAGGAATGATAGCGACCAACTAGCATTGGGCTTGGAAGTCCTTGAAAAATAGTTTGACCATCATGGGTAATCTCTGAAGCTTTACCGTGGACAGGATGCTCGAGCACCCTCAACGTACCTCCTAACGCTTCAATCATCGCTTGCATCCCCAAACACACCCCAAATTGTGGAAACTTACCCTGAAACGCAGTGATATAATCCAATAAATGACCAGCTTGGCTCGGGTTACCCGGACCAGGCGAATAAACGACTAGATCTGGTCTTAAGTTTGCCACCGTCGCTACTGATACGGTATTACGATGTACATCGACGGTCGCACCCAACTGACGAAAGTAATCTACCAAGTTATAGGTAAACGAATCAAAGTTATCAATTAACACCACATGTTTCTTCATAACGGTTTGTTTAACACACCCAGTAAGGCTGAAGCTTTTTGCTCCGTTTCTTGAAACTCGGCCTCTGGCTTTGAATCTAATAAAATCGTTGCGCCGGCTTGAGTGGTTACAGTCCCCTGTTCAATCACCGCTGCACGAATCGTAATACCGGTATTCAGCTCATTATTGAAGGTCAAATAACCAACGCATCCGCCGTAGTATCCGCGCCGACACGGTTCTAATTCTTCGATCAACTCCATGGCTCGAATTTTTGGAGCTCCAGTTAATGTGCCGGCATTCAAGCAGGCCACTAACGCATCAAATGCTAAGTAATGTTCACGATCTAACTGACCAGTGACTTGCGCAATGGTATGCATGACCTTGGAGTACTTCTCCACATAGCGATAATCACTCACGCGGATGCCGGGCATACAGACCCTGGCTAAATCATTGCGTGCCAGATCAATCAACATATCTAATTCACTTTTTTCTTTTGTACTATTCAACAATGCTAACATCTGTTCGTAATCCATAATGGCATCTTGGCTGCGAGCTGCCGTTCCTGAGATGGGTCGTGTCATTACCTCACGTTCCCCGTGTTGATCAATCTCTACGCGCACGAGCATTTCAGGTGATGCGCCTAACAGAGTGCGATTAGGCATACGCATAAAGAACATATATGGTGACGGATTGGCCACACGGTACTGCGCATATAGTCCCAATGCAGAACCAGAGAAACTTCCTGTAAATTTTCGGGATAAAACAATCTCAAAGATATCACCGACTGCCATGTGTTGCTGCGCCTTGTTAATCGCTGCTAAGAAATTTCCCTGATCTAGGTTAGCCGACATCTGACCGACAGTGAATGCTAGTGAGCGTTCCTGCATCGGCAAACTGGCTAATCGTTCTGCCGTTGTTTGATCAGTGAGTTGATAATAGTGCAACTCAGCCGTTTGCTTGAGATGATCATAGACAAAAATCATGTCCGGAATGTAGAGCTGAAAATCTGGCACATCACCCACTGGGTGTGTATTCGGTAATACCTCAAACTGCCGAACAAAGTCGTAGCTAAAGGCTCCGTACAAGCCAAAGTACGGATCATCCGTGTGAATCTGCGTAAACAACTCTCTTAAGTTAGAAACCTGGGTTGGCAACTGCTGTAACAGCACCTCCCCTTCTGGACGCAAGGCAGTGAGTGTAATCTCCTTTCCAGAGCCATGAATTTCTACTACTGGATCAACAAAGAATAAACTCTTGCGCCCATAAACCGGAGCAACGTCTACAGATTCGAAGAGTACACCTGGCACGGACTCGCTATACCTGCGAAATGCGTCCAGCGCAGATTGATACTCAATTGGCTGAACACATTTCCTATAGAACATGGGGGTTCGACTTACAAGGTACGGCCAACCGCTTCCGCGATCTTGCGCACATCGTGCATTAAGGCAGTAAAGTCTTCAAAGTTCAATGCTTGATCAGGATCAACCATTGATTTCTTTGGATCAGGATGGACATCAAGCAACAAGCCATCAGCGCCTGCAGCAATAGCGGCTTTAGCTAGCGCACCAACGTAGTCGCGTTTACCTGCTGCATGAGATGGGTCAACAATCACTGGCAAATGCGTCATTTTCTTCAGTACGGGAATAGCGGAAATATCCAAGGTGTTACGAGTGGCTGTTTCATAGGTACGGATACCGCGTTCACACAGGATCACATTGGCATTGCCACTGGCCAAGATGTATTCAGCAGACATCAAAAACTCTTCGATGGTAGCGGACATACCGCGCTTTAATAAGACCGGTTTTTTTACTTTGCCGAGTTCGCGCAGTAGTTCGAAGTTTTGCATATTGCGTGTACCCACTTGGAGAATATCTGCATGCTCCGCAATCAATTCAATATGGCGTGGATCAAGGATTTCGGTAATCACAGGCATGCCAGTTTGTTTACGGGTTTCACGCAGCACTAACAATCCCTCTTCTCCTAACCCTTGAAAAGAATATGGTGAGGTGCGAGGCTTGAACGCTCCGCCACGCTGGATAATTGCGCCAGCAGCCTGAACAGCTTTGGCAGTTGCTAAGGAAATCTCCAAATTTTCAACTGCACAGTTTCCGGCCATGACGGCAATCTGTGTATCACCCACTTTCACTCCCGGGGCAACCGTAATCGCAGTTTTAGTTTTGGCATGCTCTCGGGAAGCGAGTTTAAATGGCGCTAATACTGGCATCACTTTTTCCACCCCCTCTAACGAGTTGATGACGTGCATATCCATAATGCGTTCGTCGCCAATGACGGCGATCACATTACGTTCAGTGCCTTCAAGTAGTACGGGCTTGAGACCAAGACCTTCCACATGTGATACCACCGCAAGCGCTAAGGCTTTTGGGGCAAGTTCTTGCATAACGATGATCATAGAAGTGTATTTATTTAATAGTCTGTTTAATGGTTGTTTAATTAAACAGGCCTTGTGGATCGCTCCGCAAGGCCTGGTTGTGTTCGTTGTATCTGGGCTTACGCTGAGATCATGCTGAACACGGGCACCTTACGGAGCTTTGTATACCAGAACCAGGTAAAGTATTTGCGCGTGTTATTCATATCTTTGGATAGTGTATAGAAAGGCTATTTATTTGTCAATTTTAGACCATCAACAACTAACCCCACATTTTTAGTGTGGGGTTATGGTCTGTAAAGACAAGGTTTAAGGTCTATCTTTCGTCGGCGCCGTAGATCCAATCGAGATCCATTTTATCGTAGTCAAACAATTCCTCTTCTGTGAAGAACCGTTGAATTTCTGACTTAGCTGAATCATCAGAATCAGAAGCATGAATGATGTTGTACTGTACACTCATGGCGAAATCACCACGAATACTGCCTGCATCAGCGGCACGACCTTTGGTGGGTCCAACAATTAAACGAATGGCATCAATCGCCTCATAGCCTTGTAAAACTAACATCACCACAGGTGAAGATTGCATAAATTGCTTCAACCCAGCAAAGAACGGTTTATCAGCATGATGAGCATAGTGTTCAACGATTTTAGCGTCGTCAATACGCACCATTTTCATACCGATGATTTTCAGGCCTTTGCGCTCAAAGCGATGAATAATTTCGCCAAGCAAATTACGCTGTAAAGCATCAGGCTTTACAATAATGAGAGAACGTTGGTTCATTGTGATAAGAGAGCTTTAACTTTATCCACCACCTCTTGAGGAGTGTGGTTGGCTTTAATAAAGTAATCATTAGCCCCGAGTTCGCGCCCTTTACGGACATCTTCCTCTTGGCCAAGATTGGTTAATAACACGACTGGAATTTTGCTTGTTGTTTCGCCTTTACGGATTTTCTTTAACGCAACGAAACCATCCATTTTTGGCATGATGACATCTAATAGGATGATATCAGGTTGTTCGGTTTCGGCTAACTTAACACCGTCTGCACCGTTATAAGCTGACACGACTTCATACCCTTGGTTCTTAAACTTCTGGGTATACATTCCATGTAACATTTCGTCGTCTTCGACGAGTAAGACTTTTGGCATAATAAAACAATTATATCACTTTATTCTTGTCCTTGCAAGCGTTCGATCATTCGACCGACTCGGAAGAGCAAACGTTCGCTCCACTGTGGCCCGATAATCTGTGCGCCAATGGGCAAGCCATGCACTTTACCATCTGGCACAATCAATGCTGGCACGCCCGCCAATGAAGCAGGAGCGGCGTAGACATCTTCTAAAAACATCTGAATCGGGTCACTTTTTGCGCCAATTTTAAATGCGATTCCTGGTGATGGTGGTGTAATCATCACATCCACTTGCTTAAACACCGCATCAAAATCTCGACGGATTAAAGTACGAATTTTCATTGCCTTGGTATAGTAGGCGTCGTAGTAACCAGATGATAATGCATAGGTACCAATCATGATGCGTCGCTTCCCTTCAGGACCAAATCCCTGTTCACGACTATGTGTATAAACTTCTGTTAAATTGGTAGCATCCGATGCGCGGAAGCCATAACGAATTCCATCAAAGCGTGCTAAGTTAGCGCTGACTTCTGATGGCACCAGTACATAGTATGCCGGCACAGCATATTTGGTATAAGGCATACTGACATTGATGATCTCAGCGCCCTGCTTGCTTAACTGCTCGATTAACTTTAGAGTTTTGGCTCGCACTTCAGGGTCTAAACCATCTCCGTCTAAATATTCTTTGGCAACACCAATGCGTAATTTACTGATTGGCTCTTCAAGGTCTTGCGTGTAATCGTCGACAGGCTGGGGCGACGTAGTGCTATCATGTGGATCTTGTCCTGCCATCTCCCCTAGCAGTAAAGCTAGGTCCTCGACGGTGTGCGTAAATGCACCAACCGTATCAAATGAAGATGCCATTGGCATTACACCGTAGCGAGAAATACGACCATAGGTTGGACGTAAACCGACTAAGCCACAGAATGAAGCTGGTTGACGGACAGATCCACCGGTATCTGAACCCAAGGCAAACACGGCCAGATCTGCCGCAACCGCTGCAGCTGAACCGCCAGAGGAACCGCCAGCCACACGTTCAAGATCAAACGGATTTTTTGTCGGACCAAAACAGGAATTTTCGGTGGATGCACCCATTGCAAATTCATCAGTATTCGTTTTCCCTAATAGAACCGCACCCTTTAATTTTTTGACAGCTGTAGCGGTATAAGGGGGTTTATATCCTGCTAAGATATGAGAAGCTGCACTAGTTGCGATCCCTTCCGTACAAAAGATATCTTTCAAACCATAAGGGATACCAGTCAATAAGGTTTGTTGGCCAGCCTGAATGACGGCATCTGCCTTAGCCGCTTCGACCAGAGCATGCTCCCCTAACACATTGATATAAGCATTTAGACTAGCATTTTTTTCAGCAATCCGATCTAAATACTGCTGCGTCAGTTGTACTGAAGTGATCTGTCCTTGATCTAACTGATGACGTAAGGCTTTCAGCATACCTAATTCGTTTTAGTCAGTGCCTTCTGAACTTTAATATGACCTTCAGCCTGTTCGATAGCAGAAGCGAGCATGGTGTCGCGATCATACGCATCCGTTACTTCATCCGGGCGCATCTGATTTTCCAAACCAGTCACCTGGGCAGTGGCTGGAACACCTGTAGTGTCGATTTCATTTAGCTGATCAATATAATCTAAAATACGGGACAGTTCGACCTGAAACTGTTTGATCTCCTGCTCAGATAAATCAATCCGAGCTAATTGACTGATTCTAATGACTTCTTCAGCAGAAATGGCCATGCGCAGAGTATAGCCGGGTTACTTCCCTTTGCCAAGCAGCCCAGTAAAACCGGCCTCATCCAAAATCGTTACCCCTAATTCCTTAGCTTTATCTGCTTTAGAACCTGGCTCTTCCCCAACGACTACATAATCCGTTTTCTTACTAACACTGGACGCCACTTTACCACCAGCATTGCGAATAGCCGCCTTAGCTTCATCTCGGGAAAAACCGGTTAAAGTGCCAGTGACAACCACCGTCTTACCAGCCAATTCACCTTTAGTTTTTGGGATCACAGTTTGTCGTTCAACCGTCAGATGGGTCAACAGGTGATCTACTTGTAAAGCCAGTTTTTTGTCGGCAAAATACTCAATAATCGACTTGGCAACAATAGGGCCAATATCTGGCACGTCTTGTAGGGATAGCCCTAGGGTTTTCTCTGCAACATCATGACGTAATTTTTCTATGGAACCAAAATGATTTGCTAATGTTAAGGCTGTCTCTTCACCGACATGACGAATCCCGAGCGCGTAGATTAACCGAGATAAACTAATCTGCTTGCGCTCAGCAATCTCTGCAATCACGTTACTCGCTTTTTTTTCTGCAAACCGTTCTAGTGGTTCTAAATCTCCTACAGTTAATTCAAAGAGGTCAGCGTATTCATGAATCAATCCTGCATCCATTAATTGATCAATGATCTTGGGCCCTAAACCACGAATATCAAAACCCGTTTTAGAAACGAAGTGATAAAATCGCTCCCGCTCCTGGGCAAAACAATTGGGGTTTGGACAATAGTAGGCCACTTCCCCATCGCGCCGCTCTACCGCAGAGTGGCAAGCCGGACAGTGCTTAGGAAAGTGATAAGGTTTACTATGATGTGCGCGTAAATTTGGTAAGACCTGCACAATATCTGGAATAATATCACCAGCTTTTTCAATAATGACTGTATCACCTATCCGCACATCTAAGCGCTTAATTTCATCATCATTATGTAGAGTAGCGCGAGAAACAGTTGTTCCTGCAACCAACACCGGTTGCAAGTGTGCCACTGGTGTCAGTGCACCTGTGCGCCCAACTTGTACCTGAATATCCTCAACGATTGTAGTGGCTTGCTCAGCAGGAAATTTATACGCTACAGCACCGCGTGGCGCTTTACCGACCACGCCTAATTCGGCAAAAACACTGAGCTGATCAATATTCACGACTACTCCATCTGTCCAATAGGGTAATTTCGCACGGCGCTTCATGATCTCTGTATGGTAGGTTTCAACCTCGGCGAGTGATCGACAGAGTCGGTTGTTCGCATTGGATGCAAAGCCATGTTCCATTAGCCACTGATGCACCTCGGAGTGTAATGCCACTCCTAATTCCGTCACACAATCATAGGCCATGAAGCTTAGTTTACGACTAGCGGTTACTTTAGGGTCTAACTGACGAATACTACCAGCGGAAACATTGCGTGGATTAGCATACTTATGATCCTCCGCACGATTGAGTCGATCAAACTGTGTTTTCGTCATATAGACTTCACCACGTACTTCTACAACATTCGGATATTTCCCGCGCAATCGTAATGGGATAGATTCGATGGTTTTTAAATTCTCAGTGACATCTTCTCCAACTCGACCATCGCCTCGTGTTGAGCCCTGTACAAACACACCATCTTCATAGCGTAAATTCACGGCTAAACCGTCCATCTTTATTTCAGCATAGTACTGGACGGGTTGATGCGTTAGCTTACGATAACGCTGTTCCCACTCTGCTAGCTCCTTAAACGAAAAGACATCATTCAAAGACAACATGCGTTTGGTATGAGTGACTTTTTTGAAGCCGGGTAAGGGCTTACCCCCCACTCGTTGCGTTGGAGAATCTGCAGTAATCAGTTGCGGAAACGCTTGCTCTAATTGAAATAATTCATGTTTCAGAGAATCTAAGGCCGCTTCAGAGATCTCTTGTTGATCCAAGACATGATACACATAGCGATGATGTTCGATTTCGCTTTTCAGTTTTAAGATACGATCGCGGGCTTGCTGAAAGGTCATGTTACTGGATTGGATTATTTACTAATTGCATCTTCTGAAAATAAGACGTAGTCAAAGTATTTGCTCAATGCTGCATTCCATGGCACTAGCACACTCCCTGTCCGGGCACTATTACCATATTCACCCGTCCCACTCAATTGGATAGTGTTGGTAGTTGCAATCTGTGCGCCGAGCGAATCAATGGGAGTTACCCGAATATCTTCAATTGGACAATTTAATGCTTTGACTCGAATTTTGTATAGATGTGTATCATCAAAACCCAATGAGTAACCATCGCACTCTGGATTGCCCGTACCAGGACCAGGACAAGTGACGGTGTAGTGTGTCACTAGTGTACTCGGATCCGTAATGTCTTGCCATTCAAATTCTGTCCAGACGGAAAAACTCACCTCCACTTGAGAAGTCAGCGAAGTGCAGCTAGCACTTTCAGACCATGTGATTTCTGCCAGACTCAGATTTGTCATCGGCTTTAAACGATACCCTGTAGCGTAATCTTCTTGGTAGAGATCCCATTGGGCGGTATCACCAGTTGCCAAATTAATCACAGCATCATCCACAAAACTTGGCGCTAGTGTATAGGTCGCTCCTCCGCTCACACTACCTGCGAACGTCGCAATCTCATCGACACTGGATCCCGCCCCAATCGTGCGGCTATCCCGAGCATATTGCAGATAATACAAACCGCGCTCTACGCCACTTTCCATGGCATAATATGCCGTAGCATTTTCATTATAAGCAGTGGCGGTGCGTAAATTGCTAATCACTACTGTCGTTAATGTTGTTGTGATCATCATCGCTACCAACATAATCAGTAAAACAAAGATGATAGCCGAACCACGCTGTTGAGTCTGCTGACCACTAACGGACATAAACACGTGTAGTTAACATCGTTTGCAATTTAAATGTTCTAGCCGCATCCTTCGCACTATGACCAGTCACGAGCACCACCACGGAAGGTTGATTATTTACACCGGCTGTTGGGTCTGTTGGGTCAGATTGTGGATAGATATAAAAACGGATGGTATCAATGGTTACGTCACTGCTGGCCGTCGTAGTAATGGGATAATTCAAACCCGTGGTGAGATCTTCATATCGTACCTGACCACCAGATAGGTAGTAACGATATGTGTTATTACCGTCCGCATCAGTCAGGTATAACTCTGACTGAGGATTAGTAATAGTTGCACTGTAATACCCGTAGCCAATTTGTGATTCCAACATACGATTGGAAAGTGTTTCAAACAGATAACTTACCTCTTCTTGTAGGTGTTGATTGTCCACTTCAATCAATGGTTTGCGTAGCGTTAAAATAAACAAGTTTACAGCCACTGCGATCACGGTAGCGAACAATGCAGCGGCAACTAGCAATTCTACCAATGTAAAGCCTTTAGGATTGTGCATATTTCCAATCATAGAGCCGAGTTTCTAAATCACGACTATGCGCCGTACCCCGACTAGTCCAGCTGACTGTTACTAGTACATCCACACCTATTTGAGTGGTGCCAGGATAGCTGGTTGCACAATCGGTACCATCAGCAGTAACGTATTGCTCAGTCTGACCGCCGTCACTTGAACAAATAGGAAAGAGCGTGACATAGCGTTGATATAGCGTTGGAGTCCAAGTGACGCCTGGGGCTGTGGTAAATTGTCGATAAAGACCACTACTATTCTGATAGACAATTGCATTACTAGAACTGCTGGCGTCGGCAGTATAGTCAAAGACCACTGCTTGGTTGGGATCCGTTTTTGTAGGGTTCCAAAGATAAACCCCAGTATAATCATTTGCTTCTGTGGCACTTTCTAGTCCATCGTTAAAATTAGCCGTCTGTCCATTCTCACGTTCCAACCAATTACTATCGCGTACAAAGCGAGCTGCTTCAATCGCCTCTTTACCCAACTGAGTAGCCACTGCACCTTCAATGGAGGCGGTGGCGCTACTTTGTGTATTGATTAGCGCGGACACCAAACTGACAATACCCACAATGATAATAGTCAGTGCCAATAATACTTCCACCAAAGTTTGGCCGGTTGGTCTATGCATAGTGCTATTCTATCACGAATCCTTGCGGGTAAACATTGAGCGAAGTCGTACTACCAGCATTGCGTTCCGTCAGTTCAAATGTCATGGTTTCACTAGCCGTCACACCATTATAATAAATACCACCGTTGGATCCCGTCTCCAATACAATGGTACAGCTACCGGTCGTCACGCTAGTAGTGGGAGTGCTGCATTCTGTGATATCAACCGTATCTGGTAAGATCACTGTATTCAATATGGTATCTGCTGCTGTGTAGAGATGGTCACCATCCAGATCAGCAAATGCAATCACGGTATAATCAGGCGAACCATCAAGAGTCATTGTTAGCCCATAGCCGCTTGGAGTGACGTCACTACAACATTTTTGATTTGCCACAGCATTCGTACGCGTATCGACAAAAGTCGAGCGAAAAATATCACTCGCATTTTCTAAGCTTTGGGTGGGAGATAATGTCTGAAACTGAATAATGACTCCAACACTAATCACTACCAAAATTGCAAAGGTGACTACCAGCTCTACTAGGGTGAACCCAGGTGTAGGCTTAGCTGGGTAAACGGAGTAACGCATAAAGATACCAATGTACAATGCTATCTCCGAAAAAAAGAGTCGCAACACATGCAATAGCTAAAAAAGTCCCAAACGGCAATGCGTCTTTCATCGCCTTGCGTTTGCGTAGTAATAACGGTACTGCAACGACGGCTCCTAGCACATAGGCAAGGAATAATGCTACAAGGATATTTGGCCAAGCAACTGCAGCCCCAATCACAGCACCAAATCGAATATCCCCTGCTCCTACCCAGCGTCCACGCGATACTAGGTACTGCAAACCAAATACCCCAGCACCGATAACTATTCCTAATCCTATACTCCACCACTCCATACCAATCAACCACTGCCCAACGCTGATGACTACCAGCGCCGGCAAGGTAATGGCGTCAGGAATAGTATAAAACAGATAGTCGGACAAAAAAATGGCGACACAGACTGCCACCGTAATGCTACTGACCACTAATGCCAACGGTTGATTGAGGTGAAACAATCCAACGACTACAAACAAGATCGCCGTTACCGCCTCCACTATCGGGTAATGCGGGGCAATTGGTTGATGGCAATACAGGCATGCTCCCCGTAATGCCAAATAAGAAGCTACTGGAATTAGGGTGTACCAAGCCAACGTATGATGACAATGCGGACACTGTGAGCGTCCCATCAAACTTTCAGAAGCGTTCACACGTAGCACTGCTGCATTGATAAAACTACCAATACCGAGGCCAAGTAGGGCTAAAAACGTCAGAATCACCGGAGCTAAATCGAGCATTGGCAAAGTATACCATAAATCAAACACCTCGACAGGTTTAAGTCGAGGTGTTGATAGACTAGCAATAGTCTAGGCAGCAACTGGATCACTCAGAAGCACAGTACACGCCACCCGTAGAGTCGGTAACGGCTGTTCCACAGTCTAGACCAGTGCGCACGACGTTGGCAGCATCACTAGATGCCACAAAGTCTACACCAGCACTCCAGCCTGAGGTAGTACCGACCACATAGTTCGTATCATCATCGCCGTTTAAAGCGCTGTGTGCGGTATCCTCTAATCTGGCTGAAATGAAGTACTCATTACCAGCAGTATTAGCACCATATGTATAAACATACGTAGTGGTGTTGGTTGGATCAACAGGAACGTTGGTAATATAACTTGAAATTGCTGTGCCGAAATCAGTCCAAGTAGACACGGTATCTACAGATGTCGCAGACATTGATGTAGCTGCGGCTGTTAAGGGATACTGAGCAATTTCACTGTAGTATAGTTCTACAGCATTTTGTAGTTGCTTGACGTCAGCAACACGTTTGGTATCGCGGGCTTTACGCTGAGCGGTGGTCAAAGACACAATCGCCAAGGTGGCCAACAAACCAATGATCGCAATAACGATCAAAAGTTCGATGAGCGTAAAACCTTGTTTTGCAAGACCCTTTTTTGAAAGACTTTGCATAAGGTTTATGAATCGTTTTGTTAATTAAGCTGGCAATAGTATACCATATCTACTTACCCCAGGCAAGATACTATGCCACTGAAGTAGTCGCATTGTAGATCGGTACTAGAATGCCCGACACCATAATGAATGCACCAATGCCCAAACTGATGATAATGATCGGTTCAATCAGGCTCGTCAAAGTACTTAAACTGGTATCCACTTCTTGGGCGTAGAAATCACCCAACTTCATTAGAATCGTATCTAATTTTCCAGTCTCCTCACCAATATTCATCATCTGCACTACCATCGATGGAATGAGCTCACTGCGTAAAAAAACGGTAGAAATAGCATTTCCGGATTCTACTTCTTTAACGGTCTGAGCGATCAAATCATGATATACAGCATTATTTACAATATCCCCCACAATGCGTAACGCCGTTGGCAATGGCACGCCACTGTTGAGAAGATTGGATAAACTAATTGCAAAACGCCCCATGGCAATACGTTGATAAATCGGCCCAACTCCCGGTAAACGAATTTTCACAAGATCAAACAAATATCTACCAGAAATAGTTTGAATGTAAAAACCAAAACCGCTACTGATCATGATGATCAAAAATAATGCCAACCACCAATAATTTTGCACAAACCAACTTATCCCTAAAAGTAGCTGTGTAGTTAAGGGAATTTTGGCACCAGATTCGGTTAAGATGCCAGCGATCGGCGGTACCACATAAATCACCATGACTACTCCTACAACTAGCATCACTGAGACAATAAATGCAGGATACACCATAGCTCCCCGGACTTTGCTAACTAAGCTGTAATCCTTCTCTTTTTGATTAGCTAAATATTCAAATACTTGGTCTAGACGTCCCGTGGTTTCGCCCGCCCGAATCATGTGAATGAAAAATGGGTCAAACACTCTAGGATATTTGGCCATAGCTTGTGACAGCTTCGATCCCCCATCAACTTCAGCAGCAACATCCGCGATGACGCGTTTAAAAAACTCATTCTTGGTTTGCCGCGTCAATATACGCAAAGACCGAACAACCGGGATGGTGGCCCCGATGAGCACTGAAAATTGACGAGCAAAAAATGTAATATCCCGATTTGAAACGCGATGAGTAAGTTGCTCCCACCGCTTTGACCAAGTTGATGTAGATTTCTCTACAAGACCCAACACGATCAATTGACGATCACGCAACTCTTCGGTAGCCACATCTAAATTCGCAGCTTCCACCACGCCCTTTGCCGGTGTGCCATCTGCAGTGCGCGCCTTGTAACTATATAATGCCATACTTAGTTCAGTGATTGTTCAAAGGTAATCATGCCATCACTGCGTCCATTTTCCAAGAGTAATGGTATTTTATCAAACCCTTCATGCTTAATAAAGTTAATCGTTGCCGTATTACGGCGAAGCACTTCACACGCCAAGCTTGTTTGTCCACCAGATACATGGGGTTGCAAAGCGATCACGGCCTCTAATACGCTACTTAGGTCTTCACGTAACGAAGGCTGTTCTGTGGCATGAAAACAGTTCAATATACTCTCTAGCGCACCTTGCACATTTGGAGCCATCAACTCTACTAGGACTAACTTACCCATATGAACAAACTGCATAATTGTACGAATGGCCGCAGCATCAAGTAGACTATTCACGGCAATGATATTGAGATCTTCCTGGTATACTCGTGGTAAGGCAGTTTGTAAATCGGGCAGATCCGTACCAAGCTCAACTTGCTCAATAATCGCCTTCGCATCGGTAAATACATATTCGATTGGTTGCTCAAACGTCATGATATGTACTGGCGAATTTTGATTGTATTCCTCAATAAATGCGGAGAGCAAACTACTTTTTCCAGAACCGTAAGCGCCCGTGATGATGATCAAGCCACGCTGAATAGTCAGACATTGTTGGATGGCTTGATGCACCGGCCAGCGTGATAAAGGTTGAATGGTTTCCGGAATTAACCGAAAAGTGATGCTAATATTTCCCTGTTGACTATAAACGTGCATTCGATAACGTGTTTTGCCTTTCAAAGCCACAGTGAGAACAATATCTTTGCGCAATTCCAACTGCTGTAACTGAGTTGGAGTCAGTAAGGCTTGAACAATATTTACAATGAAGTCGTTGGTCAACAATGCCTCACCAGTCAGTGGTTGAATCCGATCACCGATACGGACTGCAGGGGGGTTAGCGACGGTTAAATGCAAATCAGATGCTTTGTATTCTGCCAAGGTGGCAAGCAATTTTATCAACCGTAATTCTGTTGAACTATCAAGCATCTCTGGCATATTATGATTTTGTAGCATTCCAGACCTCCTCCAATGTGGTGAAGCCGCGGAGCGCTTTTATTAAACCGTCCTGCCGTAGTGTAAACATGCCCTGGCGCAATTGTTCCGCTCGAATCTGATCGGCATCTTTCAACCCGCCGTCGCCAATTAACTTCTTCAGCGATTTGGTATTTTCCAATACTTCGCCAATGGCAATACGTCCTTTGTAGCCGGTATCTTCACAGAACGAGCACCCCTTGCCTTGATACAATTTAAATGGAGGTAGCAATGGTACATCATGCGGCAGATAATTCACTGGCATAAGTTTAATTTCAGCGATGATTTCCTGTTCACGATTCTTATCAATTTGAACTTGTTGTTTGCAATGTTCGCAAATTTTACGTACCAAGCGCTGAGCAACAATCACACTCAAAGCGCTGGCCACTAAAAAGGGTTCTACCTTCATATCGATCAAACGCGGAATCGCTCCAAACGCATCATTTGTATGAATGGTCGATAGCACTTTATGGCCAGTCAGAGCCGCATGGATGGCTAACTCTGCCGTTTCATTATCACGCACCTCTCCCACCATGATCACATCGGGATCTTGACGCAACACCGAACGTAAACCATTCGCAAAACTAAGGCCAATCTCAGGGCGCATCTGCGATTGCGCGATGCCAGGTAAATTATATTCTACTGGATCTTCTAAGGTAATAATATTCACCCCTTCTTTATTCAGAACCATTAACATGGAATATAGACTAGTACTTTTACCAGAACCGGTCGGTCCAGTGACCAAAATTAACCCATGCGGTTCTTGTAGATGCTTGTGAATCCGCTCTAAATTGCGATCACGAAATCCAAGCTGTTCTAATGTAACGACACTGCCAGAGGTATCCAAAATACGCATTACGACCTTTTCATTATCTAACAATGGCAAGGTTGAAACACGAAACTCGATGTCCCGGCCTTCAAATCGCATCTTAAAACGACCATCCTGGGGCAAACGTGTTTCATCTAATTTGAGATTAGCTAGCACTTTAATACGAGCTACTAATGATTTATGGACTTTGAGAGGCAACACTAATGAAGTATGCAGCACGCCGTCCACACGATAACGCACACGAGATTCCTGACTAACGGGCTCAATATGCACATCAGATGCCAAACCTTCAATGGCATGCTTTAAGATTACCTGCACCATTTTGGTTACAGGTGCGGTATGCATCACCTCCCCTTTCGTCGGCGTTTCAGTCTCGGTAGAAATCTCGATATCGTCTGTAGTAGTGTCCGCAATGGCCTGTTGCACTGTATTATCTAAACTGTCATATTGCCGCAATACCACACGCACTGCTTGTGGGGTGGCACTGAAATATTGAAAGCGTAACTTTTGCTGTCGACCGATAAAATCCAACACTTCAATCGCCCGATAATCTTCGGGGGAGACACAGGCAACACTCACCACACCACTCTCTACTTTAAACGGAACTAAGTGATAGTTTTCAGCAATTTCTGCAGGAATAATTCGCAAGATATCATTAGCAACTTGCTGACCACTTAAATCTACAAACTGGATATTGAGCACGGCCGCTTTTGCTTGCGCAATTTGCTCAGCCGTTAAAAGATGGCCCTCCTCTAATTTTTCTAATGCAGTCGCAGTCGTCGTTCCGGCCGTCATGACAGCCGCGACTTGTTGCGCTGTCAGAATATTCTGACTTTGCAAATACTGTAGGACGGATGTGGCAATATCAGTTGCCATTGTTTGTGTTGCTATTTGTTTCAGTACTGCTTGTGGAGGTCACGAATGGGTTACTATGCCCATAACTTCCCGCTAACACGGTTGTAGTAGATTCATTATCTGCTCCATCCAAGGCAGTTACTGTGTAATAATAAGTCACACCAGCCGTGAGATCGGTGTCACGTGCTGCTGTAACGTCTGCAGCCACATCATCGAGCACTTGCCCTAAACGTCCCACTTCACTTGAGCGATAGATACGATAAGTGGTCACATCACTACTAGTACTAGGTTGCCATGTAATGAGTAATCCAGCGTCTACTTTTTTCTCGACATCGGTTTGGTTTAAAGATGTGACGGAGAGCATGACAGGCGGTGCTGGTGGAGTGTGGTCTGTGGGAATAACGCTAATCACATCACTCCAGTCTGAATAGACTGGGTCGTTGCCATCGCCACTGCGATATGAGCGTAGTTGATAATAGTACACTGTGTCATTCTCCACATTAGTGTCAAAATAGTAACCTTGTGCGGATAAACGATCTGTTGTGATTGCGCGTGCCTCACTCATCTGTTCGTTGGTATCGCGGTAAATTTCCACACCATCATAACGTTGCCCCAGCGGTGTAGACCATTGAATTAACACACGATTACCGAGCGCGGTGTCGAGTGCACTCACCTGCGTCGGTGGCAGCGGCACTCCTAAACGATTGGCAATGCCTCCTAACTGACTAGCGAATTCCGTACGATAGTTTTGGATTTGATGAAACCATTGCGGCGACAACAAACCTGACAGTGGCAAAGCGGTGACCACAGGTGTTTTAGTGATTTCGGCAGAACCCTGTTGTAATACAGAAAACTGATCCACTTGGCGCAACAGATAGACACGCACTACTAGACTTCCCGCAAACAAACAAGCCAATGCAATCAAGCCAAGGATGATCCAACGTAGAAAATGGGGTCGACGCTGTGTACTCATAGACTTTGCTTACGTTGGTAAGTTTTCAACACTAAGGTGTAGGAGGAATTATCGGGTGTATAGATCACAGAGTCCAAGTTCATCAAATGTGGATTTTGTTCAATATGTTGTAACAAGGTTTTGAAGTCAGCATAGCTAGTGGAGCTATCTATAGCCACCACATTTAAACTAAGTAAGACCTCCTCATACACATCGTTAGTAACGACTTCCGTAGTTGCTCCAGCAGCATCCAGCGTGGCTGTTGAACTATTCGTAACGATATTAACTGTATCAATGGTAAACTTTGTACCGTCCAGCAAATGTTCAATTTCAGCGTACACTGGACCTTCGCTATACTCTGTCGGTAAAGCCAAATCAATCGACCGCACTATGCGCTTATCCAGACTTTCATATTCTGTTTTCATGGTTTGCAATTGCGTCAGGTAGTTACGTCGTTGTGCGACTACATCTGCACTCGTCCGATATTGCAAAATGCCAGCAGACTGCATAGTTTGATATTGAGGCCAGATAAAGAAATTCAACATGGCTAAGAACACCACGCCTAACACTATTGCTAAAATATAGCTATAGTAATGCTCTAAAAATTTATTGAACTGTTCACTGCGACTGTTCATAGAGACCGTTAGGTTGGAAATGTAAAATAGCTGGATCAACCTGCAAACTAATGGTGAACTGGACTGTATCACTAGCGCCGCTACTAGGATCTCCGGTAGTATCCGCAAAATTTGTATCAGAACGCGTAGCGGTTGTCACCGTAACATCTAACACTTCTGGCAGAGCTTTGAAGACGGCAATTTGCTGACTAATGGTTGTAAAATCTGGCGCTACTGCTTGTAGATTCATTGTCCCATTGGCACTACCAGAGAAGTTACTATAATACACATTTGGCAATGTATACTCTTCTAAAAAACTGAACCATTGCGACCAATACAGATGATCATTGAGTAGATCTTGAATTGCAGCTAAGGTCGTGCTGGTTTGATTAATATCCGATTGCAAAGTGCGATAGGTTACAATCTCACTGTCTAAACCGGTTAGCTCGGCCAATGTATTATGTGTACGCCAGATAAAAAATCCTTGGTAAGCTACCATGGCTAAATAGATCAGGGTACACAGCATCACCATCACCGTACTAGCACGCAACATGCGATAAAAAGGAGTTTGTTGCAGTGGTTGATTCGTAGCATTGGGTAATAAATTTACGCCAAATAACTCGGGTTCTGAAAGATCAGGATGTGTAGTTTCACCGCGCATGCCAGTGACATTTTGAGCAACGATCTCCCCTACACTAGTCACGTGTCGTTGCGCAGCCATCGGTGCAGCTGCTGCGATTGCGCCGGCTGGTCGCATCGGAGCTGGCATAGGCCCAGCTGGAGATGCGGGTAATATTGGTGCAGGAGCAACTGGCGCCTGAGTTGGCTGAGCTGAAGCCACAGGAACGGCAGGAACTGTATGATCCGGTGCAGGTGGTGGCGGTGGCAAAACGTGGGTAATCTTAACTGGCTCTGGTTGTACAATTGGGGCACTGGGAATAGCAGGAGCCATCACTGGAGTCACTGGCATCGGTGCTGGTGCAACGGGTTGCACAGTAGGCACGACTGGCGGTACATAAGGCCGTGGAGTCGGCGTAGGAGTTTGCGAAGTTTGTGGCGGAACGGATACTACTGCCGGCTTTACCTCCACTGGCAATACCGGTGCAGCGCTGTGCACTGGCGGTGGTGGCGGTGGTGGCAGATGATGATCCATCAATTTTGTAGTAACGGGTGCGGGTGCTGAGTTTGTACTAACATCCTCCGCACGAGTCTTTGTTTGCTTCGCTACAGTCGTTGCGGCCACTGGACGGTAAGCCGCCGTACGCCGGATTTGAGTTGATGGCATCGTAGCCGATGCACTACTGGCAGCTGGCACAGTTTTTTCTGACACAACCGGAGGTACGGTACCACTACCTTTACTCATCCAACTCAATAAATTTCCATGTTTTACTTTGGGAATGTCTTCCTCCGCCTTAGGATCAGTATACTCAATATCGTAACCGTTTCCCTTAGGTCGGTTATTGCCACTATCAGATTTAACGAAATCAACGCCCATAGCGTTTAAACAATTTCGCGCATGGCTAAGCCCACTGCAATCGATAATCGTGGCCCAATTTCAGTTAACACGGGTTTCAGCTCTACAGGATAGATTACGCGTGCCCACGGATCACCAATTAATACTTTAGTATTCAACACCTGAGCCAGATAATTCGGTAAATTGGGTAACCAAGCCGAACCGCCTGTTAGAATGATCTTTTCGATGTGTGCTGGACTCTGGTTATGATACAGATTCAACACGTAATTGATTTCGTTGACCACAGACGAAACCATAAATTCAATCCGCTTTGGAATCTGGTTACCACCTACTCCAGATGAAATCAAGCCAAAATCACGTTTAAACTGCTCCGCACGATCTACATCAACATTCAAACTACTGGCGATCGTTTTGGTAATGGTTTGTCCACCTAAGTCAATACTACGATTCACTACCGGCACACTCGCAACCACTACACTAATGCTGGTGGTGGTGGCTCCTATATCCACTAACATAACGGGGGCGCGATCGTGACCCACTAATGCACGTTCTAAGGCAAAAGCTTCAGTCTCTAGTTTAACCAGATTCAATCCGGCCATTTTAAATAGTTCAACGTAATGGCTCACTAAATCCGCTGGGGCGGCAGTTAACAGAATCTTCTTATACTTTTTTGGTGAGCTCTTCAGAACGGCATCATCATTGGTTTTGGCATTACCATTGTTTGAGGCAATATTTTGTGAAGGAATATGCTCATGATCATCATAGTTAGTCAGCTCATCATAAGACAGCACCATTTTTTCTAATGGCATGGGCACAATTTTTTTGGCTTCCCAGTGAACAGCAGCATCCAATTCCTTGGGTTTCATTTCCGGCAAGGTGATGACCGAAGAAAATACAGTGTAGCTTGGCAGGGCCGCTACTACTTGATTTGTGCTAACCTTAGCCTTATCTAAAACTTTCTTAAGGGTTTCAACAATTTTTTGCTTGGATTCAGCGCTATCTACCTTCAATACTGGCGTTGGTTTTTCAATATAACCATACGTTTGTAGCTTTGGACGACCCTTTTCGTTCTTTAGCTCAACAATTTTGAGGGAAGCGCCACCAATGTCGATTCCGATGAAAGATTGTCCACTTCGTAATGCCATAACTTAAAAATTATAACATTTTTTTAGAATGATGTACAGCTTACTGATATTGCGGTAATAACGATGCAAAATCCTCAAGACCACTTGGTGGGTTTGCGAAGATACGTCCGTCGTAACGCAAATCCTCAGACGGTTGATTTTGTGAAGCACCTAGGCTCTTCCGTTCAAAATTAAAGCTACGCGCCATGACTAAGCCATCTAACTCTAATGGCAATGTACTATCCCCTGTAGAAAAATCATAAACACCAGTAGTAGTAGGGTCGGCATCGCCCAATACCACATAAGCCCCAACCATATGGGTAACTAATGTTCCTACCTGCACCTTACCTTGCACAATGAAGGCGACTGAGGCCAGGTTATTAATGTGCTGATCAATCGCATTATTATAATAATTTAAGTTGTCGTTAATATAGAGATCCCCTCCTACCACAATCGTGCCACTGCCAACGCCAGTAGCCGTACCATTGTAAAACGTCAAGTTGGAATCGATGGTTAAGTCGCCACTGCAATAGTAAATCGCCCCACCTAAGGGATTAGTCGCACCGGCCAGCATCGTCTCTGTGCAATCCCCTGTTGTGGCTGTGCCATCGGCCGTGGCGCGATCAATCAACTCGTTGACATAGATTGAACCAAGATCTCCTCGGAACACCTGGCTAGTATTATCCGTTGGTACCCCTCCTAAATCTTCACTAATCACAGTGCCTAATTCGGAACTAAAGTTAGTCACCGTACCATTAGATAAAATCAAATAGGTGGCATTGTATTCACCAAATGCTGTTGGATCAACTGTGCTACTCAAGCCACCACGACTGTACACATTACCCTGTGTAGTGCGCAACCATGCCTCTGCTACCGTACCAGAAGTATCCAGATCAAACTTGACCCAACCTAATCCACTGCCGTCCAATGCAGTGCCTGTGCCGGGATTCGTTCCATTACCGTTCCAACCCCACCCGGAGAGTGACAGCGTATCAATATCAAACTGTACACCGTACTCACCACCACTCGTCACTGTGCCACGCAAATTAATCCAGCCCCAATCGTCGGCTGTACCGGCCAAACTATCTTCATAGTCTTCAAGCACACGCACTCGCGCCCAACCATATAATTCTCCCGTCTCTTCATTCCAATGCGCATCTTGGAGTTCATTTTCAGAGGTCGTCGTGTCGTTCCCTACCACATTGGGAGGCACTGTTGCCCCGCCGCCAATGATCGGATCAAAATCAATCATTCCTAGTGTAGTGCCCGATTCACTGGTATTGTAACTCCCAATCCAGGCTTGGCCGGTGACATTGCAATCTTCACCACAACCGCCGTGCTCAAGTTCCACTCCATAATCATAACGCGTGCCACTAGTGCCATCTTTACAAGTCGTACCTAGGTAAGTATTAAGATTATCACAATCAAAACTGATCAATGCAGTTCCGTCGGTTCCGTCCATCGAATTACCAATCCAACCCCAGCCACTGGCATGATACGGTAATGGGAAATTGATGACCTGCCAGTATTTAGTGGTGGCATCGGTGTTTCCGGCTGCATCACTGCGCCAAAATGAGGTACGTAATGTGCCGCTATCATAAATGTAATTCAACCAACGATTACGGGGGTAAGTATTGCTGGTGCCGGTCACTGTGTTAGTGACATAAGAAAATGAATAGTTTATATCTGCTCCCGGAGCAGTAATCGCAATATCATCATTCACTTGAGAACCATCAGCTGCGGTAGCGTCATTCGTCTGAGTGCCAGATAGTACCGTGACTGTATCTGGTGGCCAGGTGACCACATAAACACGCACACGGTTGGTATAGGCAGAAGCAGTGCCACGATCCACGGTAACGGTTGCGCCATCCGATAAATAGCAGGCTATAGAAGTTTGCTGCAAACCATTGTTGGTGGCGTCATAGCTGCACGATACCCAACTGCGTGTAGCATCGACCGCTGTGGTTAAACTCACCGTATTAGTGGCTTGCCCCGAACTTAGCGTTGCTTCACCAGTTTGTACGTCCACACCAGAATCAGCCGGAAATTCAACTACCTGATAATGCGCCGATACGCTTGTGGTGGCTGCGCTAGAACGCTGCACTACCACTGTACTGGCATCTTGCAAATTAGCCGTCACAATATTCGCGCTGTCCGTGGAGGTACTATCATTGGAGCGTGTTGAGACCAATACAAGGGTGTGGTTAAGATCTACCGCTGTCGAAAGCGCAGCCGTAGCGCTGCTGGAGCCGCTTCCCAAACTAATCGTGCCCCGTTGCACCTTACTAATTTTATCTCCGCCTGCACATTGCACAATACTGTAACTGACTTGAGCTGTACCGGTAGTGCCTACACGTGTAAATAACACTTGGCCCGTGCCTACCACAATCTCCGCCGTCACTAAATGATTACTAGATTGTCGCACATTTACATCTCCAGTGGCCTGTGCCAATACAAATGTTTCGTCTACGCTGCTAATCACATGCGTTGGAGTAATCGTTCTGGTAGCCGAACCAGCGGCAATGGTAGTTGTACCCTGTTCGGTTGAACAATCTCCCCAGCTTACTGCCGCCACTGATGTGACCCAGCCTAAACTAATACCTAGCGTAGTAATAGTAATAGAGAGAATAACTGGAAATTTCAGAGTTTTCATTCCATGAGATTATAGCATAATTGCAAACAAAAAACTCCCAGCACGGGAGCAAAATAGAATATGTTAAGTGGACGGGTCCTGAGGGAGCCGAACGGGAGAAGATGTTGAGTCTTCGCGTTCGGTCCCTCAGGGGTCCATCACTTGCCTAGGTAGGCGGGTCGCAGCCGATGCACGACTTGTAGGTCGCATGGAAGTGGTCGTTGCCCTCTTCCTCGACCATGTACCCGACGATCTGTCCGCTCACGTCCAGCTGCTGGATCTGGATGTGGTCGCGGATCACGTCAGCGCTGTACATGATGCCGTCGCCGTAGTTGTTGATCCCGATGGTGACGTACTCGTAGTCAGCACCGTAGATCATCTCGACCAATGAGCCGTTCTCGCTGTTGTCCCAGGTGCCGTCGTTGATGATGACGGAGACCATGGGCTCGTTGTCAGCGTGACCGTCAGCGTTGAAGTCGAAGACGAACCGCGTCTGGCGCCAGCTGTTGGTGCTGGTGAGAGGGAGGTTCCAGTACGGGTTGATGTGGATGACGGAGTCGGCGGCGGTGTCGGTCTCGGTCGAGATGACGCCGGGCTGACCTTCGACGACACCGTCATCGACGATGACGGTGGCGGGGGCGCAGGCCGAGGACAGGAACAGAACGAATGCGAACATGGCGATTACCTCGTAGGTAGGCTTGGGGTTCAGGGGACGGACTCTTACTATGAAGCCGGCAACATTGCATATCGGCATATCGATTAAACCTATGCAACGCTCTCGGCTCCATAATAGTTGTCACGTTCTGAACCAGTGATGGACATTAAAAAGAGCAACCAATCGAGCATTAAAAATGCCCAATCTGGCTCGGTACTTTATACCATGGACCCTATTTTTGTCAAGAGTAATGCTCTTACTCTATTGGCACTCCGTCAATGTAGACGAGGCCGTGACTGTGGTGCCACTAATATATAAACAACGTAAATTACCCGAACTATTGTACATTAACAGCCCTTTTCGAATAGCTGGATCTCCCCCACCAAAGCCCGTGCCAGTTGGAACCTTTAATACACTATAGCTATCATCATCGCCCACCCAGATATTTGTGCCATCAAACGCCAGGAAGTCCGCGCTAGCACCAAGCAGTGCATCACTTTCCCCAGGAGTTCCATTCGCTACATTCCAATAGCCAATACCACTATTTTCAAAGGCGATCCAAACGTTGGCACCATCATACACTAAATCATTTGGCCCTGTACCCATTGTAGAAAGACTATAGCCATCCGTACTATTATCTTCGGTACTGATGCGTGTTAATGTACTGTCGGTATAGTTGGCTACCCAGATATATTCACCATCATAGACTAAGGCTGACGGATCAGAACCTACGGTGATCTGCGTATCCGCATAAGTGCTGGTGTTTACTTTATGGACGACATCGTTAGTGTTATCTGTTGCCCAGATAGAACCATCAGCATAAATGATATCGGTAATATTGCCGGTGCCGCTCACGCGATTGAATAGTACTCCAGTGGAACCAAACTCAGTAATGGCTTTGGTTGTGCCAAGCCAAATATTTTGGCCATCATAGGCACCAGCTTGTGGGTAACCAGTTGTACCAGTGAAACCGGCTGAACTGGTCGTACTTGAACCCGTCACACGATCTATGTAGAAATAATTATCAGCCGTAGTTGAAAAAATCCACACATTATCACCGGTGCCGCCGAACCCTGGCGCATAGATAGCAGGACCAGCATTTGAGAAACCGATGTCGGCACTATCTAACAGCTGACTATTCACTGTATTCACATTTTCCAAAATACCATTAGTTGGAAAGGTAGCTTTACGTGAGGCCCAGAGTTGAGTACCATCCCACGCTAGTCCTTTGGTTGTATAGCCACTGGCTAACGAAACTGTATCCACGTAATCCACTAACACATTTGGTGTCACGCCATTACCAGCATTTTCATTGGGGTAAAATTGCCCACCTAAATAACTGCCGGGATGATTAATATCTCCCCCATCGGTATCAATCGCTAACCCCCCATCTGTATCTATTGAAATACCTGTGCCGCCACTGGTAGCACTGAATTGACCCGCAAAGCCATAGGCCGACACTGCTCGAATAGCCACACCGGCTGGAGTGGTGGCTTGTGTCTGAATACCATATTTCGTGATACCTGAAGTTGAGTTGACGTTATCGACATACAATGCCGTCGAGCTATTACCGTTGGCAGTGATATATGCACCATAACCGTTTTTTCCAACGACCTCGAGCGCCTTACTTGCATTCGTGGTTGCACCGCTACTCAGTGTGACATACACACTCGTTCCGGCAGTGGTGCTGCTATCAAAATAACCAGCGTAACCAGAGGAACTAGCCCGCCCGTAAATACCGTATCCGGTAGTTGTAGTTCCGGCCACGCCGTAACCTAATCCGACACCCGCTACACCAATACTATTAGCTCCACTTGATGTTCCGTAAACACTATAGCCAGAAGCCGCACTGTTCGTCACATTAATACTACGGGTAGCTGAGCCGGATGAAGTTAGGTTAATTGGGTAAGCGCCAGCTGTGGTGCTACTTGAGTTTAAAGAGATGATGTTACCAGTTGCCGTACCAGCAGCGTAGAGATCCAGATTACGTCCCGTGGTACCATTCCCTAATGTAATCTCGATGCCATCCGCCGCAGCGCCGGTTGGATTCAAAGCAATGGCTGGCTGAGTGCTGGCACCAGAGATATATAATCCGTATTGCGCGGCTGGTTGGGTGATGGAGATGGCATTGCTGCCCAAAGCTGCCGTGCTCATTACCAATGCCCCGGTCATCGTATCTCCAGTAGTATCCACCCACTTTTCACCTGCCACTTCAGCTGTATTCAAATCTACAGCATTACTAGTAGAACCAGTACCAATAAATATTGAGGAGGTTAACGTATTAGAAACCTCACTATCGTTAATTGAATCATTGGTCAGCGTAAAATTTCCAGCCGCTCCGGAATAAATAAACTTGCTAGTTGTCGTGACATCAGTATTGAAGATCGCTGGAGAGTTAAAAGTACTGCCAGTGCCATTAACTGTCACCGCCCCATTGGCAGTAAAGGCTCCGGTAATTGTTGCCGTGCTACTGGCAGTTAATGCCCCTGAGATTGTTAATGCCCCCGCTTTCGTTTGCGCGACGGAAGATACATTCAACGGCGCTGAGATGTTACAGGTAGTCGGATCAACTGATGGATCACAAGACGGCTCAGCCCATAACGCTTGGGCCGCATACGGTGTAAAGATAGCTAGGCTGAGGGCAGCCAAAGCGAATCGACGCATGCTGCTACTATAACATAAAAAGTCTTTTTGACAAAGGTGATGAAAACTCATTATAATAGAGTCGTGATACGACGTTGGAACTTAACCATTCTAATCATCTTGCTCGCTTTTGTTGTGGGCATTGGTATTGGTTACACCTATCGCGACCGCTTCTCCAGCTTGCTCCCGAACACTACAGAATTAGACCGCACGCAACCTGATATCAGCCAGGAGCTCTTCCGAACTGAAGTGAGTGAAATGTTGAAACCTGAAACCGGTTTAGAGGCCACCAGTGGTCAAGCGGAAGTTTATAACTTTACCGGACGCGTGGCAGCCTTGAGTGGGAATCAGCTTACACTCGAAGTGCCTTCCGATGCCACTCCAACCGAGGATGCCATCGATTTTACACTCACTGAGGGCACAATTTACGTCAGTTTGGATGTACTGACTGATGAAAATGGTCTGCCAGCAGCTGTGGAGGATGAGATTAGTCGAGCAGACTTGTCGATCGGAGATATGGTAAATGTACAAACCAGCGAGGATATCAAAACGGCTACCGAGCGCCATGTCCTTAAACTCCAACAATTAGTTAATTAAATCTTACAGACTAATCAAACAATAATATGGGTATTTCACTCACTTTAGCTATCGTCATCGGTGTCATCGTCATCTTAGGACTATGGTTCATGATGGTTTACAACGGTTTAATTCGTTTACGCAACCAAGTCGATGAAGGCTGGTCAGATATTGATGTGCAATTAAAACGCCGTCACGATTTAATTCCAAATTTAGTGGAAAGTGTCAAAGGTTATTTGAAGCATGAGAAAGAGTTGCTAGAAAACATTACTCAAGCCCGCAGTACAGCTATGACTGCACAAGCCAGTGGTGACAACGCCGGTTTAGCAAAAGCAGAAGGTATGTTAGGTGGTTTACTCGGCAATTTGCGTGTGGCCATGGAAGCCTATCCAGATCTCAAAGCTAATCAAACCATGATGCAATTGATGGATCAGTTAGCCGACACGGAAGATAAGATCCAAGCTGCCCGTCGCTTTTACAATGGAGTTGTACGTGATTTCAACACTAGTATGCAAGTGTTCCCTACAAACTTAGTGGCCGGCATGCTAGGTTTTGCAGCGCGTGAATTCTTTGAAATCGAAAACCCAGCTGAACGCGAAGCGATCAAAGTACAGTTCTAATGCAATGACAGCCTACCAACAGATCTCTCGTAACAAACTCAAAAGTACCTTACTGGTAGTAGGCTTTTTCAGCTTTGTAGTGGCATTAGGAATCTTTCTATCCTATGCGTTTGAAGGTGGTATTGGCGGTGTAGTGTTATCCATTGTCATTGCGATCAGCATGGCTTTGTTTAGCTACTATGGAGGCGCCTCCGTAGCATTATTGAGTAGTGGGGCTAAAGGCCCGATCAAATTAGAAGATAATCCGTATCTCTACCGCTTAGTGGAAAACCTGGCCATCACTGCTGGCTTACCAATGCCCAAAGTCTATCTGATTGAAGATGCCTCACCGAATGCCTTTGCAACCGGACGCAATCCAGAACATGCCTCCATTGCTGTTACCACAGGCATCATTCAACTACTCAAGAATGAAGAATTGGAAGGCGTCATTGCACATGAGCTCTCTCATATTAAAAACTATGACACGCGCTTAATGACTGTAGTGATTGTCTGCGTAGGAATCATCAGTATCCTGGCACAATTATTTTTACGAGCTGGTCACCTCGGCGGCGGTAATCGCAATCGTAATCAAGCCGGGTTGGTGATAATGATTATTGGAATTGTGTTATTAATCTTCTCCCCAATCATCGCTAAGCTGATTCAACTCGCCATCTCGCGTAAACGTGAGTTTTTGGCTGACGCTTCTGGAGTATTATTAACTCGTTACCCTGAAGGATTAGCCAGTGCTTTAGAAAAAATTGATCAGCAAGCCACTCCCCTCGCCCGCGCCAGTGGTGCCACCGCTCATCTTTACATCGCTAATCCATTTGGACCACGCAAGCGCTGGTCAAACTTATTTTCTACCCATCCACCAATTGCTGAACGGGTAGCTTCACTTCGCTCAATTCTTCAATAATTAACCCTATGATACCAACTGTTCGCCTCTCTTACTTACTCCAACAAACTGGCAGCTTCATCATGAAGCATTTCGTTGCATTACTGATTGCTACCGGCTTACCTTTGGTGATCTCCTATGGTGTCGTGTGGCTAACCATCGGCGCTACATTCACACGCATTCAACAAACAAACTCCTATGAGGAGTTGGTGGCTCTATTTTCACCAAGCAGTATGCTGACCTACACGCTCGTGTTAGTAGGCGTACTAGTATTGGCAATCAACTTAATTGGTTGGATTGCAGGCCCACTCATCACGATTGAACAAGAGCGCATTACCTTGCGTTCTTTATTTCCGCGTGCCATGCAATATTTCTGGTCATATTTTGCCTTAGCACTCATTGTACTATTTGCAGCCATTGCGATTGAGTTATTTGTGTTTTTGGTCATCACCATCATCATTACGTTAGTCGGGTTTATCAACCAAGACAGCATCATTACGGTTGAAAATTATCTCATAGTCACATTGCCGGATCTTGGACTCTTTTTACTGGCGACTAGCGTAATGTTTGCACCTTACTTCTTAATCGAGGGCAAATTAAGTGCTTGGCAGGCTATTGTCAAAAGCATGGGCTTGGTCAAGCGCCATTTTATTACGATGACCGTCCGGTTTTTACTGATTGCAGTATTAATTGTATTAATCAGTTTCATCTTAGGATTTATTCCGGTAGTAGGCGGCGCCTTAGCCTATTTAGTAGGCAGTATGGTATTAACGGTTTATAACTATTATCTCTATAAAGGTTTAACTACAGCTGAACAAACGATCTAATGGCACTAGACATTCTCAATAAATTTACAACAAATTTAAAAAATACATTGGTCCGGGCAATCAACTTGTCCATTCGGTTGAAGCATCCTAAAGTATTGCCACTACATCTACTCATTAGCCTGAGCGAACAAGCTGGCAGTGTGGCCCATGAAATATTGGTGAAGAATGCAATTAGTGCTGATCGCCTGCAATCTGCATTGGATCAACTACAATGGCCAGCTAACCAACGCGGCTACACATTACCTCAGCTGGCTCCAGAAACAATCCGCATTTTAGAACATGCCGCTGTAATTGCGTTTGAACATCAGCACAAATATATTGGCACCGAACATCTCTTGCTCAGTTTAATCGAGTTGCCAGATCGTCTATTAGAACAACAATACACTCAGCTCAAGATTAATACTGGGCAAATTCGTAAACAAGCTGTGAATATCCTGAAGAGTACTTCTCGCTTCCCAGATTTAACCGCCTTATTCCGTGAAGAATTGACGGAGGTGGAACAACTGAAGCAAGCAGAACAGAAAAACGATGGTCCGACATCCACAACACCAGCACTCGATTTTTTTAGCACCAACCTAACGGAACCTAGCATTCAAAAAAAGATCGATCCGGTCATTGGACGTAGCGAAGAGATTGATCGACTCATCCATATTCTGTCACGCCGCACTAAAAACAATCCGGTATTATTAGGTGAGCCGGGCGTTGGTAAAACCGCTATTGTGGAAGGGCTGGCTAAACGCATTTTACAACGCCAAGTGCCCAGTATTTTACTCGGCAAAAAGATCTATAGACTGGATCTTGGTTTAGTCGTGGCTGGCACGATGTATCGTGGAGAATTCGAAGCCCGCTTCAAGCAAATTACGGAGGAACTAAAAGAAAATCCTGATATTATCCTGTTTATTGATGAAATCCACACCCTCATCGGTGCTGGCGGAACGGGTGGTAACGCCATGGATGCAGCTAATATATTAAAGCCAGGGTTAGCGCGTGGTGAGATTCGCTGCATCGGTGCAACAACCTTACAAGAATACCAAAAGCATATTGAAGCCGATGCTGCTTTAGAACGTCGTTTTCAGCCAATTTTAGTGGAAGAACCAACCATGGATGATGCCATTGCTGTATTGCAAGGGGTGAAAACCAATTATGAACGCTTCCATCACGTTGCTATCACAGATGAAGCCATTGAGGCAGCCGTCAAATTGTCGACTCGTTATATCCAAGATAAATTTTTACCAGATAAAGCGATCGATTTGATTGATGAAGCTTCCGCTCGCTTACGGATTCGTCGGCCTGCTAATCCCCTAGACGAAGCGGCTCATGAGTTGGTGGTAAAACTAAAAAAAGTTCAGCAAGAAAAATTATCGTTGGTCAAAGAGGAAAAGTTTGAAGAAGCCATTGCTTTGAAAAAAAAGGAACGCGAACTTCGCGCTCAACTGCAACAACTTGAACAACGCATTGCTAAAATTGAACAGAAGCAACTAGGCACGGTTACGGCTGAAGATATTGCAGAAGTAGTTGCACGCATTACCAAAGTGCCAGTCCAGCAAATGTTGGCTCCAGAAAAGAAACGTTTACTCATGCTCAAGGAGATTCTTGATGAACGTGTGATTGGCCAAGATGAAGCGACAACCGCCGTAGCTGAATTTATTCGTCGCTCACGGGCAGGACTCACACAAGCTGATCGTCCGATTGGTTCGTTTATGTTTATGGGACCATCTGGTGTTGGTAAGACTGAATTAGCCAAGACATTAGCCAAGACTGTCTTCGGTGATGAAAAGAATATCATCCGAGTTGATATGTCTGAATTCTCGGATGCATTTACCAGCTCGAAGCTGATTGGAGCCCCAGCCGGTTATGTGGGTTATAAAGATGGATCAAAATTAACGGATCAAGTTCGTCATCGCCCATACAGCTTAATTCTTTTTGATGAAATTGAAAAAGCACACCGCGATATTTTCAACCTACTCTTGCAAATTTTGGATGAAGGCCAATTAACAGATTCGAGTGGTAAAAAAGTAAACTTCAAAAACACCATTATTATCATGACGTCGAACATTGGGCTACGCCAATTTCAAGAACAGGCGGCCATGGGTTTCTCTACAGAACACACTACGAAGGTACAGCCCCAGTATGAACAGGTAAAAGAGCAGGTGCTGCAAGAATTAAATCGTCAGTTCCGTCCTGAGTTTCTCAACCGCATTGATAAGATCGTTGTGTTTAAGCCATTGAACCCGGCCTCGATTCAAAAAATTGTTGAGCTGCAATTACAAGAACTGATTCAGCGCGCAAAGGAACGGAAGATCACTTTGACTTACACCAAACAGCTCTCCAAATACATCGCGGAAATCGGCTATACCCCACAAGAAGGGGCGCGGGCCATTCGCCGCCAAGTGCAAGAAAAGATCGAGAACCGTTTAGCGGAATTGCTCTTGGCCGACAAAGTCAAACCCGGGAACACCGTGGCGATTGGGTTCAGAAAAGGTGAAATCACCTTGACGGTGAAGTAAAGATCAGCTAAATTAATAACAAAGAACGCCCCTAATTGGGGCGTTTTGTTATGTGGTTATCCTTAAAAGATTGGCTATTCGGCTGGCTCTTTCCGCTGCGCTGTTTGGGTTGTGCATGTTATGACACTTGGTTATGTGCAAACTGTTTTCCGAGTAATCCTATTCGAACAGATCGGTTGTATGCATTAGGTTATTATCAACACAAGCCGCTGCAGCGCGCTATTCATCAACTGAAGTATAAGGGTTATCGTGGCATCGCCACTCCCCTAGGACAACGCCTAGCAACTCTCATTCCGCCTGAGACTTATGACCTAGTTGTGCCGGTGCCGTTACACTGGAGACGCTATCTTGAGCGTGGTTATAATCAAACAGCTCTACTGGGGAAGACGTTTCCCAAGCCGATTTGTCCTGTCTTACAAAAAACGAGACGCACCCGCAATCAAGCCACCCTGGATCGTGCTAGTCGACAATCCAATCTTATTGACGCCTTTCGAGTCATCCCCTCCCTGCAACAAATGGTGTCTGGTCAACGCATCCTACTGATTGATGATGTTTATTCTACAGGCGCCACTACCCAAGCCTGTATAAAACAGCTCCTGATAGCAGGAGCAAGTAGTGTTTCAATTGCAGTGGTCGCGCTTAATCTTCCTGCGGAATAGTGCCCTGGGTAGGAATCGAACCTACGGCCTCCCGGACCGCAACCGGACGCTCTATCCACTGAGCTACCAGGGCATGGCTGTAAAGCTAGGATATCCTACTACAAACGCATTAAGCGGGCAAGTGCCTCGTTGGTGTGCTCGTCTTCTTGCTCTAAATCCTCTTCTAAATAGTTCAAGAGAATCTTACGAATCACTAATGGGTTTTGCTCTTCTAAATGAATTGGTAGTTCTTTACGCAAGGTATGATCAACCCCAAAATACAGCAGTTTCACAGGCGGTTCATAGATAATCCAAAAACTCTTCAGCTCTTTGTAGGGATAATAGGTTTGGCCTAGAATCACCCCACCCTCGACAATCATAAACTCGATGTCCTCTGGATGCCGGCGCTCGTGTAAGTAGACGATCGCACAAACGAGCATGATAATAATCGCAAACAAAAAGTTGCTTTTTGCTAGTGCATGAATAAAGAACACCGCTGCTAAACCACCGGCCACGATATACCAAGCCAATGTCCGTTCATACTTAATGTATTCCGGAACGGTCCACTCAGCTAAAATTCTTCCGTATTTTGTATTATCTCCAACTGCCATAGGCATAGTATAGAATACTTGCTAAAAAGCGTCTATTTACTTATACTCACCGGTGCTTACGGAGAGGTGGCCGAGTGGCTTAAGGCGGCAGGTTGCTAACCTGTTATACGGAGTTAAATCCGTATCGAGGGTTCAAATCCCTCCTTCTCCGCATAGCCCACAGATTG
>CAYLOJ010000005.1:67263-79875 GCA_964385285.1 uncultured Gammaproteobacteria bacterium | reverse complement strand
AAGTCTTAGCCGTTTCTTGAGCGCTGGTTAAGGCTGTGAACCTTACCATGGGGGTGCTCTACCAGATGAGCTACAACGGCAATGTATTTACTGCGCTGTGCAAATGCACACATCAGCTGTTGTTCGGACGCCACCCCGGTTTGCACGAGGGGCAAACAACAACTGATGTCTGCGCTGCACAAGTCTGACTACAACTTGTTGATCTCTTCTTGATATTTCGCCAACTTCTGATTATCTGGATTCACTTTCGATAATTTATCTAAGGTACTCTGTGCTTTATACTTTAACTCGTTAAGAATTGCAAGTTCAATGAAGGTATCCAGATTTTTTGGGTTATTAGGGTCAAGCTCTAACGCCTGCTCTGCTGCATCCATGGCATCTTCATATTTCTGCTCACCGCGATACAGATCCGCTAAACGGCGATAAGTACTTTGATCTTTCGGGTCGAGCTGTACCAAGAATTGCAAGGTAGCAATGGCATCATCCACGTTGTTCATATCTTCATAGACCGATGCCAAGCCCAAGTAAGCATCAATGGCCCGCGCATCACTACCAATGGCAGCGATAAACTTTTTTTCGGCTTCTACAAATTTATGATCCGCCAACAATGCTTTACCTTCTTGAATGGTCGTGACCACCGAAGTAGGCGTCACGTTGGATTCAGCGTCTGGCACCAAGCCTTTGGCAGCCTGACGATACTGGCGTTCTTTTTCTACTAACCCCTGAAACATTCCCCGCAGTAGTTTGGTAATCACTGCTCCAATTGGTTTGAAAAACGCCCGCAGACTCAAGCGCCAAGTAGCAGCTTTGCGACGCAGGCGTTCTTCAACCAAACTGGTTTTACGGGTGTGTTGTCGGTGCACGGGCATGGCTTCCAAATCTAACGCGGATGCTTTAGGCAACTTCTTGGCGTAAATCCAAGTAATCGTTACTAAAGCAGCAACCGCGATGACACTGGGAATCACATAGTATAGCCAAGCCATGACTCGTGAGGTTTAATTACAAACTAATGCGTTTAAACGCGGTCACTTGAATATTTTCCCCAAGCTCACCAATTTTTTCATTGATGATATCTTGCACACTGCGCTTTTCATCCAGTACGAAGGCTTGCTCTAAGAAGCAAACTTCACTGTAGAATTTATTCATCTTACCTTCCAGGATTTTTTCGGCGACATTTTCTGGTTTGCCTTCCGTTTTCAACACTGTCATATGCACATCCTTTTCCCGTGCAATCACCTCAGCTGGAACATCAGTACGTGCAATATAGGTAGGGTCAAATGCAGCCACGTGCATCGCTAACTGATGAGCCAACTCTTTGAATTTATCGGTCCGTGCCACGAAATCGGTTTCACAGTTCACGCGCACGAGCACACCCACGCGACCTTGGCCATGAATATAGGCTTCCACAATACCTTCTGCAGCTACCCGATCAGCTTTTTTAGCAGCCACTTTTTGGCCACGCTTACGTAGAATAGCGATCGCTTTATCTTGATCGTTACCTGCCTCTTCGAGAGCTTTTTTCACATCAATGATGCCGGCGCCAGTTTGTTCGCGCAACGCAGCAATCAGTTTAGTATCAACTGCCATACGTTTTTTATTCCTTATTTACTTAGAAGCAACTGCAGGCTTTGCGGCAGCAGCGGCTACTGGAGCAGCGGCCACAACGATCCGGGCCTTACCACGTGCAATCGCGGCAGCCACTTGTTCGGTCACGAACTGAATGGATTTCACACCATCATCGTTCGCAGGGATCGGATATTGGACTTTGTCTGGATTCACATTGGTATCCACAATCGCAATCACCGGAATTTTCAAACGATTAGCTTCTTTAATCGCAGTTTTTTCTTTCTTACAATCGATCACAAACAACGCATCTGGCAATTTCAACATGTGTTCGATTCCACCAATCTCTTTGGTGAGAGTTTCGATCTCGCGTTCTAATTCTAATTGCTCACGTTTGTTGTAACGTTCTTGCCACACACCCTGCTCTTTTTCAGATTTCAATTGAGTCAGTTTCTTCATCAAATGACTGACATGAGAGAAGTTGGTGAATAAACCACCTAACCAGCGCTCAACTACATACGGTGCGCCGACTTTTTCAGCTTCCTTACGTACAATTGCAGCGGCTTGGCGTTTACTACCTAAAAATAAGATGGTTTTGCTGTTTGCAGCCATCTCTTCAATCATCGGTAGAATCTCTTCTAACTTCTGCTTACTGATTTCGAGATCAAGAATGTTGATCCCTTGCTTCACACCAAAAATGAACTTATCCATTTTCGGATGTTTCTTAGATGGGCGGTGTCCAAAGTGCATGCCCGCTTGGAGCATCTCTTGAACAGTCATCGTCGTTTTGACGGTGTTAGACATATAGGTAATAACCTTATTCTACTACTCAGGCAGCGATTACAGCACACGCTATATCTAGCGGGCCAGGTCGTAATCACTTCAGCGCCTGGGTATGTTTAATTAAATGCTGGCTTACTCTACCATATTCCTGAATAAAGGCAAGTAGGGAGAATCCAGGAATGATCGCTACTTGCATCGTATCACAAGGTATGCTAGGGTGTGGCTATGACTAAAATCAACAAAGAACTTTTAAAGGGCTCCTCGGATATCATGATTTTATCTGTGCTATCTGAAGACCCGTTATATGGCTATGAAATTGCCAAACGCATTAAGGCACTTAGTGACGATGTTTTAGCAATGGGCGAAGGGACCTTGTATCCCCTGTTACATCGTTTAGAACAAGCCAAATTATTAGAATCCTTCTGGAAAGAATTTGGTGGTCGCAAACGCAAATACTACGGCTTAACTACTCAAGGTCGCAAAGTGCTAAGTGAAAAAGCGCTCGAATGGAAAGCCTTTGCTGGAGCCATGGACGCCATTGTTAGTTAACGCATAGTGATGACTATGAAGCCACGGAAAGTTTGGCAGGAAGAATTAGACAGCCATATCTTGGATTGTGCCGATGAATTGGTTCAGTTGGGCTATGATCGTGCGGCTGCTTTGCAGGAAGCCAAAGTTAAATTTGGTGATGTTGACCAAGTAGCAGCAGAATTAGCGCGCATTCATCCGTGGTTAGCAGTGTATGCCGATTGGATTGGCTTAGGTGTGTTTATCTGTGTGGCACCTCCGCTCTATCTCATCACTCAGTTGGCCAATACGAATCCCATTGGGTTTTATGCTGAAGGGTTATTGGTCTGGTGGTGTGGTGCGGCAGTAGTGGTCGTAACGATTATTTTAGTACGCTGGAGTCAACAGATTTTTTTATTAGAAACGCGACGGAGTTGGTGGCTAAGCATCAGCCTGGGATTAGTAGCTGCCGTGATGCTTACTGCTGTACTCGACATTAATAATTACGAAACGGCGGTTTATAATGCTGCCTTAGCGATGATACTAGCAGCCCTCGGTAGCGTGCTCTGGCCAAGACTGAATATCTTCGCCAAACAAGTCAGTATCTATTGTGTGATTGGCGGATTGATTTGGATGAGTTGGCGTGAACAAGGGATTGCGGAACATCAGCTGTTGCGTGGCTGTAGTTACCTACGACCTAGTGCTCTCGATGTACATACCTTGTGTGAACAGATTGCTTGGTATGCACCACGTTTGCTTTTACTGTATGGCGTGTTGGCGTTGGCCATCGGTATGATTCTCTACTACCTAGGACATCTGTGGGCTGATCGCTTAATGGCTCCAGCCAAAAAAGGCATCACCACCTTGGCATTAGTGCTGTTACCACTCATCCCGTTTTATGTGAATGGTGTGAACAGTACCGGCGCGATTGATGTGATTCCCTGGAAACAAGAGATTGATGAGGCGTATATCAATATCTTAGGACGTCATCCCGAAGAAAAAGATTATACCTTTTATGGCTATACGCGCTCTTATGAACATATGTCGGAAGTGCGGGCTGTCTTATATGCTTCTGAAGAACGGCGCATCAAAATTACCATGATGTATGAAAACATTTTAGGCAGAACACCCACTACTGAAGAACTGGATACGGCCGCCAATAGTTATAAACCTATTTTAGAGATCCGCAACGAATTAAAAGCGCAGGTGATCAAACCAGCTAACTAAAAAAATTTTACCTATGATACCTCGAATTAACATGCATACAGAAGCCAACACGATCCTTACCCGGATTGTTCCTACTACGATAGATGGGATTCATATCTATCCAACGAATGCAGCGGTATTGGCTTTGGAGCCGACCCAAGAATATCAATGGACAACGGTGGAGCTGCCAACCGCTTGGCCGCTTAACACCTACTATGTTGAATTATGGGATGCCAACAACCAACCTATTGTGGGGCACCAAGCCACTAAGTTGGTCAGTCATTCGATCGATATTAGTGACATCGATGCCAGCTTGGTACCGAGCGTACGCGTGGTGATCTTTCAACCAGTAGAGGCCTCTATGCCACCGCCGAATTATGCCGTAGATATTCTGTATCAGTCTTATCCAAATACTCACTTGTTCACGTTGGTCGGTTTGGCATTCATACTATTAATCATTCTACTCGGTTGGTCCGTTAGGCAAAGGGAGCAACTCCGTCGTTTGCCATCAGCCATACGCAATCTGCTCCATGGTCAGTTTATCTCACCTTACTTAGCTACTGTTTGTACGGTACTGTTTGCCGGCATCTTTGGCGCCATTCTCGGCACCTTCATTGGCGGCATTCAAATTCTGTATGTGCTGATAAAATTACCGTTCTTAATGGGGGCGGCGTTAGTGATCTCGTTTACTACCTTAGTACTCTTAAGTTGGCTCACTGGCGTACATGCCAAATTAATCACTATCTGGACGGTAGCACTGAATCTGTTGGCGATCACTGCACTTGGCTTATGTTCACTCAGTACAATTCTGCTGTTCTACATTATTTATCCGTTGAATCATGATCAAGTCTTGATCGCTACAATCGCGTTCTTTATCGGTTCTGGCTTACTGGCTTTGCTCAGTTTATATCGTTGGCAACGTAAAGTATTACTCCCAGTGATTTGGCTAATTGTATACGGACTAGTCTTTATGCAACTCGGCTGGTTATTGCGGCCGTGGGTGGGCGTGATTGATCCTGTGCATCAATCGGTACCAATTGCACGCGCTAATTCTGGCAATGTGTTCACGGAATTAATCCACACCTTACAACGCATTAATGAACCATGAGCTGCAACCTAACTTTACCACTCAAAATTTATAATCATTCCATAAACCTATGAATCCATTTCCCACTTCAAACTTATTACTGAAACAACAACCCAAATTATTTGAACGAATTTTAAAAGCCGAGTTTAAACTGTCTGCCTTCTTAGAACTGTTAGGGTTGGGAATCGTCGGTTTGGCGATCTTCGGTGCTGTCATGAGCATTCCCTTTCCGCATTGGTGGCATGCCGGTAACTTAATGTGGAAGATGATTGTGCTGATCTTTGGTTCACAACTGCTCTGCTTGCCGGCCTTATATGTGTTCAGTTCCATTCGTGGTTCACGTTTAACAATGCTGCAACTGTTTCAGTTTGTCGCCGCCAGTATCGCCACTACAGCGATCGTCTTGTTAGCCCTCTCCCCGATTGCCTGGTTTTTTACATGGTCGACCGATGGTAATATCGATACCTTGCGTGTCATGAACGGATTAATGATCGGTTTCGGAATTATCTTTGGCATCATCCTACTGATGCGTTCCTTTCAGGCAGGTTACAAGCATTTCAAAACGCAGTATCCAGAGAATAAGTCGGCAGCTGACATTCTATTACTGTGGTTGATCTTGGTAATTGTTGTCACGGCACACATGAGGATGAAACTCGGACCATGCTATGAACCTGATGCTGCTCAATGAGAATTTATTACTGCCGCAACTGTGACACAAAATGCAGATGATATGGCAATAGTCACTTGGAAAATTCCAGAAGTGTACTGTGAAGAGAATCAAGTCATCTATACCGTCGGTGGTGGTGAAGGAATGTGGCCAGCCGAATGCACGAATATTAATAATGAATATAGTTGTCGGGCAGTGATTTCGGAAACCAAGGATGCACCGATCGGAACCTATTATGAATTACATACCGAGAATAATGGTTGCGGCAATCCAGAAGTGTGGAATCGCGCTGAGCATACCTATGAAAGTCCGTTATTGGGTTATTCTCGATATTGACAAATGACCAAAAAATAGTACACTGCTTGGCCATTCATGCCGTTCGCTAAGCTGGTTAAATCATTAACCAGCTGATGAGAACGGGATACTATCCCCCGTTCGAGACGAGGACTTCATGTACTGGCTGCTCTTTCTCTGGCTCGGATGTGCCTGGCATACAGCACGTCTCGACCCGGTGACCAACATCGGTTACCAAGTCGTCGGACCCAAACAAGGCATACAGCTCTCGGGCGGACTGGCGATCTTCGCCTTCCCGCTCCCGACGGAGCCCGAGAAGTACGCCGACGAGGTGACGGCGCGGATCCGCATCACCGCCCACTTCCTGGAAGGTGAGGGCCGTACCTGTGGTACGGACTGCGGTGTCTATGCGGAGATCCGCTGGGATGAGTACGTCACTCAGGCGGAGTTCGACGCCGCCCTGCAGTTCGTGCTCACCACCTATGCCCCGTACAGCGCACCCATCTACATCCGGGCGCGATACGACGGGACGCCTCGCCGAGTTCACCTGCTGGCGACTGTCAGCACCGGGTACGTGCGGCCGATGTAGAGCGCACCAGTAATGGCGACGGTTTCTGTAGATTTCATCCAGAACCGTCGCCCACCATCCCATGTTAATGATTTGATGATGAATCGATCATCAACAGTGGGTGTTGCGAGTGTGCTATACTGTCATCATGCAATATAAACTCCTCGCCTTATTTGGCTTAAGCCTAATCGTTAGTGGCTGCGCCGTGACCGATAAAATTCAAGCCGGGATCACAGGTTATCAAACCGCTAAAGCGTTAGTTTCGAATCAAGCCGATCATCACACGGTGATTGTGGCGGGTTACGGTACCCCAGTAAAAGGTAATACGACTTATCAGAACTATATCAAGTCTGTCGCCACCTATGTTAATAATGTCGATAATGGTGTGGACTCCGTTGTATTCACCGGAGCCTATACCGATAATGCCGAATTATCCGAAGCGGAATCGATGAACAGTTACTTCAATAGCCAAGTGGATACGGATGAACTGCTGGAGCGCGGTATCAAAGTCTATAAAGAACAGTGCGCCATTGCTTCTTGGCAAAATATTGGTTTCAGTCAGGAACTCTTGGCCAACCAGAATATTGTTCCTACTCAAGTGACGATTTTTGGTGACGAAAACCGGGCAGACAAATTAAAAACCTTTGCCATCTATAAATTCAACCTGTCCGATGGTTTACCCAGCAACCTGACCGATCTAGTGAACCGCTCCTTAAATACAGCCAGTGTCGATTATCAAGGGTTTGATTTTGGGGATAGTGCCGATACGGAAAATGAACGCAATGCCAAATTTGCCGCGGAAATCCTAGGGGCATACGATGCTAATATTGGTAACGAATTACTGGGCAAACGCCTGACAGAATGGTCAGCGGAATACAACTATGCTGTAGCAGACAATTTAGTCGCCAAGGGGTGCAGCCAATACGCAGGATTTTAAATCCAGCTACTCTGACTGGCTCCACACGCGCTGATACACGGGGTGCTCGTGACGCACAGTTGGATCCTCTCCAGAAACTCTGCAGACCTGTTCGTTTAAGATGGGTAATTGACTCTCCAACGCACGGAAGCGACGCGTGGCAAATGGAATAATTAAACCATCATATAATTCCTGATCCATTGGTAACTCCTGAGCCAATGCTCTGGATACTTTGTCGTGTTGCATACGAAAACGTTCTTGTAATAGCTGGTCACCCGGCCTTAATCGCGCGAGTCGACGATAAATATCATCAACCATCAAGCTATATAACACGTTGCTGGTTTCTAAATGATCAGTCAGGGCGGTTTGAGTTTCGAGCAAATCGTGTGGTGCGATGTCTAATGTTCTGCGCCAATGCCCTAAGTACTTCAATACAGATCTAGTATCTGACCGATCATTAATCACACATTGAATGGCGTGATTCAAGGATAACCGCTGCATTAAGTAGTCCATCATTTGAGCTGGCGTATTGCGTGCGTCGGCAATGCCAAAACGCTCATTAAAATTTTCTCCTTCCACAGTCAGCTGTGTAATCCCTGCTCGTACTACCCGATCAACGTTCCGACCAGTTAGTTTAACGATGGCCGCCTCATAACGTGGACTGGGGTACCCACTGTCCTGAAAGTCGACTACGCTGACGACATAGGAACTTTCCATGGGTGTTAGTTCTAACTGTTCCCGCCTCCGTTCATAGGGCATATTGCTATCTAGGGTAGCAAATTAATGCCTGAATGGGCAATTATTGACAGCCGGAAAGGCTTATGTTATCGTATCGCGGTATGAAAAAGGAAATTCACCCCAAATATTATACGGCGGCTGCTGTGATCTGCTCCTGCGGAAACACATTCTCCACTGGCTCTACCGTTGAGGAAATTAAAGTGGAAGTCTGCTCCAATTGCCATCCCTTCTTTACTGGCAAGCAGAAGTTTGTCGATACTGCCCGTCGCGTTGAGAAATTCAAAGAACGCAGTCAAAAAGCGGATGTGGCTAGTGCGTCACACACCCAAAGTAAGAAACAGAAGCGCGCCGCGAAAGATAGTAAATCTAAAACGGTCAAAAAAACGGCTAAGAGCGCCCTCAAAGACGCCCTCCAGTCTTAACCACGATTCAACGCAAAGCCCACTGTTCCCCAGTGGGTTTTGTATATCCCAAGTCAGTTTATGATCCCTCACATCCAAGATAAAATTACTCAATTGCGCAAACACTACGGTGAAGTCGAATTAGCGTTGCAAGATCCTAATGTCAGCAGCGACCCGAAACGCCTAAAAAATCTCTCTGTAGAGTTTGATGAACTCAAAGAAAAAATTACCTTGTTTGATCGTTATGCAAACGTGGCGAACGCTTTGCAAGAAGCGGAAACGACGCTACGTGAAAGTGATGCGGAGATGGCGGCTTTAGCCAAAGAAGAAATTGAACGGTTAACTGCCGAACAAGTCGCCCTAGATAAGCAAATTCAAGTGGCGTTAATTCCCCCGGATCCGATGGACCAAAAAGATGTCATTGTCGAAATTCGTGGTGGCGCCGGCGGTGATGAAGCCGCGCTGTTTGCCGCTGAGCTGTTTCATATGTACAGCTTATATGCTGCAAAACAGCACTGGCAGATCTCTATTATTAGTTCAAGTCGCACTGGCATTGGTGGTTTGAAGGAAATTATCTTTGAAATGAGCGGCCAGAAAGTCTATGCCCAGATGAAATTTGAATCAGGAGTGCATCGTGTACAACGTGTGCCTGATACTGAGAAGGCTGGTCGCGTGCATACGTCTACGGTTACTGTGGCTGTGATGCCTGAGGCTGAAGAGGTCGACTTACAAATTAACCCAAATGATTTGCGCATCGACGTCTTCCGTGCCGGTGGTCATGGTGGTCAAAGTGTGAACACAACCGATTCTGCTGTCCGCATCACCTACTTACCAACTGGGATGATCGTGACCTGTCAGGATGAAAAATCCCAACATAAAAATAAAGCCAAAGCCTTGAAGGTGTTACAATCGCGTTTGCTGCAGCAAAAATTAGAAGCGGATCGTTTGAAGAATAGTGAAATGCGTCGCTCCCAAATCGGTACCGGTGATCGTTCAGAAAAAATCCGTACCTATAACTTTCCGCAAGATCGTATTACAGACCATCGCATTAAAGAAAGTTGGAGTAATATCCATGATATTCTCGAAGGTGATATGGAACGCATGTTGAACGTGTTACGTGAAGCTGAAAACAGTCAGAAATTAGAGAACATTTAAGGTGATGACTCTCGGCGATCTCTACCGCACAGCCCAGCCCATCTCATTACATGAACTGGATATGCTCGTAGCTGGTGTCTTACGGAAATCCAAGGAGTTTGTCTATGGACATCCTGAATATCGCCTCACGACTCAGCAGTTACGCACGATCACCCAATTAGCCAAACGCCGTGCCAAAGATGAGCCGATGGCTTACTTGCTTGGCCACAAGGAGTTTTATGGTTTAGATTTTTTGGTAGACAAACGGGTTTTAATCCCCCGCCCGTCTACAGAATTGTTGATTGAATTGGTGGTAAGTCAATTTAAAAATACCAAACCTAACATTCTCGATGTTGGGACCGGTTCCGGCAATATCGCCATCACCTTAAAACATCTGCTCCCTGCAAGTACCGTCTACGCCAGTGACCTCTCGGCAGATGCCTTAGTAGTCGCCAAAAAGAATGCACAGCGTTTGAAAGCCAAAGTAAAATTCTATCAGAGCGATGTGTTAAAACGGTTGCCAAAATCTTTGCATGGTCAACTCGACCTGATCACCTTTAATGCCCCTTACCTGACCAAACAGGAAGCTGGTAAAGCCAATCTTAAGCATGAACCACAAGTTGCGTTAACACCAACCGGCTCCCCGACTTCGTTAATTGAACAATTACTTCAACAAGCCGCGCTCTTCTTAAAACCACACGGACGAATTTACTTTGAAATGGGTCATCGCCAAGCGAACCAAATTCGTAAACTGAGTTTACACTATTTTTCAAACGCTAAAATTTCTGTCCATCAAGATCTAGGTGGTTGGGATCGCGTAGTAGTGGTGAAGCTATAAGTGGGGCGGGCATATCTTTACAAAACCCGATTTTTGTGGTATATTTTTTGCATTCATGGATCAACATACCCTACTCATTCGGTTTCCATTAGCCCCTCTTCCCGATCATATCGGTAAGTTTGAACAGCTGTTTCATAACATTTTTTATCTCCTGAAAAATGACCCAGATCACACCATGGGGATTGCTTGTGAAATTGTTAGTATTCATAGCAAGCTGAATTTTTACTTTACTACTCCTAGTCGCAATAGTGGCGTGCTCAAGAATATGATCTTCTCCGTCTTTCCAGACGCGGAGGTCACGAACGTGCCACGCTTTTTGGATATTGAACATATGCCCGATCATGCGGCTGCGTACTACATGGATCTTGCCGCCACCGAACAATATTCTCTACGCACCTACAAAGCCACCGCTCCGAATGACCCCTTAAGTCCGTTCATTAACAGCCTCTCTTCCATCCCCCCAAAACATGGCGCTATTTTGCAACTAGTGTTACAGCCGCTTGATGAAGATCTTGATGTCGCTTCCAGTGGTTTGTTCTATGGAGAAGCTAAGCGCAGTGGAGAATCGTTAGAAATTCCTAAATTCAATGCAGTCATGCGTTTTGCCTATTTCTTTCCAGAGCATGATCTGGAAACGGGTAAACTTGCCTTGAATGATATTGAACGTTCCTTTCATGAATTCACTGCTGAAAAAAACCGGATTATCTTTACCTTGGAAAACAACATTCAAGGTTTCATGAAAGAGGTGTTTGGTCGCAAGCCAGCCAAACGCATTGTATTGACTCAAGAAGAGGTTGCCTCCGTCTTTCACATTCCAGATGCGGCTTTAAAATTGCCGGCCATTAATTGGATTCTCTCCAAACGCGCCCAACCCCCTTTTAACCTACCTACTCCGCATACGACCTCTACTAAAGACGCTACCTTCTTTGGTATGACCAACTTCCGAGGCATGAATACTACCTTTGGTATTCTACGGGAAGATCGCCGACGTCATCTGTATGTCGTGGGAAAATCCGGTTCTGGAAAATCCAAATTGTTAGAGAATTTGATTATTGATGACATTCTGAATGATCAAGGTGTCTGTGTGATGGATCCGCATGGCGATCTGATTCAGGATATTTTGCAATACATTCCTGAGCGCAAAATGAAAGATGTGATCTACTTTAATGTCTCCGATTTAGATTGGCCCATTGCCTTCAACCCGCTGGAGAATGTCTCACTCGACATGAAGCAGCAAGTAACGCAAGGCTTAATTGAAGTATTCGAAAAATTCTTTGGTGGCGATTGGTCCCCTAAAATTGAGCACGTCTTCCGCTATACCACATTGGCGATGCTAGACTACCCGGATTCCACCATCGTTGGGATGATGAAAATGTTGACCAACCGCAAATTCCGCCAAAAAGTGATTCCGGAAATTAAAGATTCAGTGGTGAAGCATTTCTGGGCCAATGAGTTTTCCAGTTGGTCAGAAAAATTTGATAATGAAGCCATCCTGCCATTGGTGAATAAACTCGGTCAGTTTTTGTCGAATCATCTGATTCGAAATATTGTGGCTCAACCCAAAAACAAATTCAGTTTTGATGACATCATGAATAATAAAAAGGTCTTGTTGATTGAATTGTCAAAAGGTCGGTTAGGCGAAGAGAACGCTGCTCTGCTTGGTGCAATGATGATCACTAAGATCTACCAAACAGCCATGGCCCGAGCCAAACTGCCAGAAGCGGAACGCAAAGAGTTCTACATGTACATTGACGAGTTCCAAAACTTTGCTACGGAAACCTTTGAAAATATTTTGTCGGAGTCTCGTAAATATCGTTTATTACTTACGATCTCCCACCAGTACCTGCAGCAGGTACCGCAGGAGATCAAAGGTACAGTCTTTGGTAATATTGGCTCTATTATTGCCATGC
>CAYLOJ010000005.1:0-67253 GCA_964385285.1 uncultured Gammaproteobacteria bacterium | reverse complement strand
CGGAGCTTATCTCGCCAATGAATTCACTCCAGTATTTAACACGGAGGATTTCATTAACTTAGGAGTGCGAGAAATGCTGATTAAAATGAGTGTGGAAGGGCAAACTACTCAGCCATTCTCCGCCCGCACCATCGATATTCCCCCACCACTCAAACCCGGATATGTTCAACAGATAATTGATTATAGTCGCCAACACTACGCCACTCCGTTAGCCGAGATTGAAACCTTAATGGCCCAGCTGTATAGCGACGAAGAAAATACCAACGCCGTGGGTAGTGCTGGAGCAGCGACCGAAACCTTTGAAGCTCCGATTGTTTAACTATGCCAGAGCGTGAACCACAACCTAATCGATGGTCTTATCATCAATTGAGAGAAAAGCTATTGATGGCTAATCGGGATGGTCGTTCGGGAATTAGCCCCTTTGAAAGCCTCCCAGAAGGGTTGGATTATGGGAAAATTGGTGAACGTCTATTAGCCATGCAAACAGAGGCTGATGTTGATCTATCAGTTTATGAATATGGGTTTACACTGTTATATGATGGCGAAACCCAATCACTACGCATGGAAAAACCGTATCATGGTGAAAATAAGGAGCAAATAAAAATGCTGAAACCAGATCAGGTTGTTCACGGAAAATATTCTGTCACAGGTCTTAACCATACACACACAACCCGCAATCCATTTTCCGGTGGCGATATTGCTGTATTTCTGAGTGAACCATTGCTGAATAGCAGCGGTTTGCTCATGCGCGATGGTAGGCTTGCGGTGTTATTACGCAGTCATGAAACAGTATCAATACAACCAGCTGATATTGAACAACTCAGACTTAAATGGCGTGGCCAAATGCAAGAACGTTTGAATCAACATCCTGTCAGCACCGAAGCAGAATTTCGTGCACAAAGTAATCGTGTACTACTTGCGATGGGTAGAACCTTGGCAAACAAATATCAATTTGGCTACTACATTGGTAGTGAACCGAATTCTACTCAGTTACAACGAGTCGCTTAAACTAGTTTGGGATTTGGCATGGAGCCAGTAATGCTGGCAATACGGTCTGTAATCACCTGGAAGTCTTCAAATCCAGGTAAGCGTTCAATGCTGCCGTTAATGTTCGTTTTCACTAGATCCATGGCATCTGCACCATTAAACAGCTCTTTCATGATGTAGTTTGAATCCTCCTTGGGTTTGATGCCTGCCCCGACTGGTTGCCAGAAGTTTTTCACCATAAAGCGAGTCAGCTGCTGACTGAATTTGGATTCTTCTAGCTTAATTTTCGCGACTGTGTAATAAAAGAAAATATGCGTGGATTCCTCTTTCGCAATCCCCTTCAGGATATACTCTAATACGGGGTGGCCCGTCATCTCCCACAACCGTTTGTAACCTTGCAAGGTAGAGAGTTCCTGAATTGCTCCCCAAGTCATATGAACGGCACTAAAACGCTCACCAAATAAATTGGTTAACAGCGGAGTGATGGTATCAGAAAAATGATACTGCTTTGGAATTTTTTGCCGCGCCTCCTCAAACCAACGATCAGAGGTATCAAATCCTGCTTCGTTTAAAAAGCGATTCAATAATTCGGCATGGGTTGCCTCTTCTACCAACCAGCGATCCATGAATTTACGGATAATCGGATCTTGGCCCGTGGGAGTGCGTACTAGCTGCTTATAATAGATATCGGTAAAGGCTTCGATATCACGCATATACAAAATAATCGGAATGAATTTTTCCGGTAGCGGATACTTCTTCACATCCTCCCAGGGAATCGAATCAATGAACTGTTTCGATAAATAGCGAGGGTTTTTATTGTATTGGGCTAGTACCTGATCTTCACGCATCGACATGTTGAGAATAAGTTTACTGGGTACAGACTAAATGGTCAATTTTTTTAGTTGACAAGTGCCATTGATATGTTAAAACTAGCCCACTGTATGCACCTTCGTGCGTCAGTGGAGCAACAAGATGGCACTCAAGCGTTTCGATTGCAATCTGTCCAAGTCGCGAAACCGCCGCCGTGGGTGGAAACCACACCGGAAGGGTGGTCCGCGCAACGAGCAGCTCGACCAGGACAAGCGCAACGCCGAGGCGTTGCGCACCTACGAGCGTGCGTCGCGCAAGCGCCTCCAGAAGAAGGAACGGCGCCAGCAGTGGCTCGCGCTGCAGTACGACCTCGGTATGATCGACCACCGGTTCTCGGTGGCGATCGACAACATCGGCGCGCCTCCGCCGAAGCCGAAGAACGTCCGGAGCTCCTACTCGACGGGATCGACGTGGAAGGATTCGTACTACCGGAACTGAGAGGCAGCAACCAGTAGGAGGAGCAGTTGCGGGTAGAACTATCAGCCAGTTCCCCGCCGTCCCTGAATAATCAAGGGTGATTGATTAGTGAGGAACGAAGAGTATACTACCCACATGACTCAACAGCGCGCCACACTCAGTATTATTGGTCTAATTATAGTCGTTGTATTTGTTGGCCTGGCAGTCCGTTATGTGAAATCATTAGGGATCTAGACGAATTTTTGGCTTTAGTATATAGTTAGCCACGCCTATGATTATAGGCGCAAGTAAACGGGGGCGTAGCTCAGCTGGTTAGAGCGCCACACTGTCACTGTGGAGGTCGAGGGTTCGAGCCCCTTCGCTCCCGCCCGAAAATAAGATGACCGCTAATTGCGGTTATTTTATTTTGCCAATCTACTGTACAATTATTTTATGGCTGAACAGCAACGTCGATTTATCTATGTAGTACTTGGTATCTGTGTTTCGCTTGGCTTAATGATATTGCTCTATCGCTACCTCAATTGGCCTGCCGCGCGATGGATACGCAATTACGGCGGTGACATTGTGGCTGCAGTGTTTGTCTATTTCCCGATCCAATTAGTTACAAAGTTATCCAGCTGGAAAACAGCCGTGATGGCCTTTTCCATTGCCTGCTTAATTGAAGGGAACCAGTTGTGGTGGGGAGTCCTAACCTCACACAATTCGGTGGCCGCCACTCTGGCAGGGACAAGTTTTGATTGGATGGATATCGTGATGTATGCAACGGGAGTGCTCATCAGCCTTGTAATTCATAGCATGCATACCCATCAAACTTCTCACGACGCTCACTCTGCTCGTGATGCATGGTAAGGACTACATCATCAGTACTGTTACCAAGCCGATGATTAATAAAATGCCAGCGAAGACTACCGGCGAAGCAATGATAATCCAAACCTTTCGATTCGACAGGGGTTGAGGAGCCTTAGTTATGGGCTGAGTTTTAAATTCTGGAATTATTTCCATAATCCGTTTTTTATGAATACACTGCAGACAGCAAGGACTAAACAGCCAATCGCTACCAAAAGTGAGTAGCCCCAAGACCTCAGGTAAAACATCTCTCCATCGGTAGTAGCGCGTTTCCGAAGCCCTATACTCAGCATAATCACCCAGCCATAGAATAAGACCATGCCAACATTTGGAATGATGAGCACAGCAATGAATCCCATCACACCGATCGTTAAAAAAAATAGGGTTTGCCGCAGCACAGCCGCTAATGTACAGGCCTCTGGTGTATTTGGATAAATAGAACTACTTCTACCTAAGCAAATCAAACTATAATTTTCACGAGCCCCATGAGAGCCGCCTTTGCCATCAGGGATTACTGGAGCCGCAAACTGTATTGAGATCATGTACACCACTATAATGAGATAGACAACAGTGAAACCTGCGGATGATGCGATCAGTAAAGCCTGGGCAACAAACTTTGGCATAGTGCACTTTTTTATCATTGTTAAGGCACTTTGTCAATCTTGCGCGTACTGAGCATGTGATCGACTCTGTGGGACAAAGGTTTGACCAGAACCTAGTATCATGCAGAATGATCTAGTTTGGATGTGAGACTGCTTGGTCACTAATGCGTTGTGCGAGTTCTGTAATAAATGGCTTACCGCGCATTTCATATTGCTGTACCTCTTCCGAAGTTAAGGTGATGACGCGATTAAATAAGCCAACCGAACCACAGATGACATCTAGGGTATACTGGGTGCCATCGCGCTCTAAGGTATAAAACCAAGTTTCTTGTTCTAATAACTCTTTAGCCATAGCTATGATCATTATACACCAGATCTTGAATACATTGACCAGAGCCGCCTTTCATGGTAAACATCATGTTCTTTGAACTCGTCATACACCTGGTCTGCTTGTTCTCTTAATCTCTAAGCTACCTATCGTATGACGCCACAAGAAACTCTGTTAGCGAGTATGAGTGATCCACTCTACTTACCTACCCTAGCTGAACTCAAAATTGCCTTTCCTTTGTCGGAAAGCTACCCAACTGATAGCGTCGAATTTCCTTGGATAACTCCCAGTTACGGTAAATTTCAAACTGAGCTACACAACTTTCAAGTCTACACGCAAGAGTTTATTGCCTCATTAGCCATTTACTTAGCGGAACGCATTAAGGTGACCTACGACACCACTAGTCAAACGGTACTACTCTTAGAAGTTGGCGCTGGTGATGGTCGTTTAACTCATTTTTTAAAACCTAAATTAGCTGAACTGATTGCTGCCGATCAACTCGTTTGTCGAGCGGTCGATACCAAAGAATGGGAAGAAAACAAGCAAACCAATGTCTCTTCTGAGGTAGAAAAACTAGACTACCTGACTGCCCTCACCCTAGCTGCTGGCCAACCCACGATCGTCATATCGTGCTGGATGACCTGCTTTGGTGAATGGACTGCGGATTTTCGACGCGCGCCTCAAGTATTTGAATATCTCTTAATCGGTGATGCCTTCCGTACCGCCGGCTTTGGTGCTGATTGGTATTTACCGGCCGACTCTGGATTTACTTGTCATAAATTAACAACCCCAGACCATTCCACTGGCGAGACAGTCATTACAGGCTCGCGCGGATTATACGATGGTAGTCCGCACAACACACATTCACGCACCATCGTACAAGCGTATACGCGCAATTAAATTAGAATACAAAGCAAGCGCGTTTAAGCCACTGGCAACATTTCGGGCGAACCACGTTGCCGACGAATCGCCATCACTGGATTGATTCCACTATGGAATCGCACGCTAATGCCTGGCAACTGCTGCCAGTGTGGCATGAATTGATCTGCAACCATATGTCGATCTGCCCGTGGCAATTGTGTCAGTAATACTCCACCATCGGGATGCGTAAGTTGATACAAATGCTGTAACAATACCAGATGTACAGCAGGGTCATTTGTAATTGCAGACATTCCTCCTTCAGGTCTGGCTAAGACTAAATTAAAGCCTTCGGCTAAATGTTCAGCCTTACGCAACCATGCCTCTGCCAATCGCCAAGTCTGTGGACTCAGGACCTCTCCTTCAATCAATTCAATATGACGCTCTGCATCTTGCTGAATGCGCTCTGGACTGCGCAAATCAGTCAGTGTAATCGCAGCTCCCCCATCTACCTTGCTGATTTGATCAATATCATGAATAACACTACCAGTGCCCATGACATCTAAAATGTAGATCGGTCTTTGTTCTTCCCGCAGTTCATGCACAATGTCCGTAATATTTTTGCCATCTAACACGGCCCGGAATGCACTCTGATAACGCTCTAATGAAACATCATACTGCCCCCAGTGCGTTTTACCCTCTCGCTTTTCTTTGGCCTGTATCGACTGTGCGTCTCTACGGTACTGGCGCAGTGTTCCAAATCTTGATCGTTCAGACATACTGGTATGTGCTTATCATAACGAGTTAAGCAAATATGGTATGGCTAGGGTCAGGATCAGTAAAGTAGTAGCCATCACCATAGAGACAGGAAAAATTACCCACATAGCCACAAGCTTTACAAGCAGCTTTACCTTCTATTACATCGACTGCAGCCTGTGTACCCACCTGGATATCGGTTTTTTCGATAATGGTCCAATCGTGATATGGAAAGTCAGGTCCATGACTTCTCCAACCACTAAAATAGGTAGCGCATCTGAGACAGGTATCCATGAATACATCATAGCATACGGTGTGCAATCAATTCTAGGTATGTTATCGTGTTCATATGAAGTTGTTTCGCCACATTATGCTACTCAGCATTCTCTTAATGTTCGGTATACAATCCGTGCAGGCGGCGGCTCAGTTAAAAAAAGTTACTAATTTACGTGTCGAATCGAAAACTGATTATAGTGTTACCCTGAAATGGAAAGATCAGCCCCATGCCAAGCGCTATCAAGTGCGTGTCATGAACAAGAATGGTGATTTAGTCTACAAACAGTTCACTAAAAAACGATCATTAGAAATGACTGATCTTAAAGCTGATAAGATCTATCAGTTTAAAGTCCGAGCCCAGACTGGCAGCGGCAACAACAAGCAGTTTGGAGCTTATTCTAAAACTGTCGAGACACGCACCAAAGCAGCTCCCACTGAAACAGATGAAACGACAGAGACCGGTGATACTCATGAACCAGCCACGCCAATACTATTTGGCTTTTGGGGCTTAAATGGTTATCACACTACTGAGGGACTGGCTGATGTCCAAACGCGCTTCAACGCTACAGTTTTTCAAGTAGCTGGCTCTGCTTCGAACTACACCGCTAATACCCTACTGCCGTTAGTTGAAGCTTCGGGGATGAAACTGACCTTGCGCTTGACCCGTGATCATAGTTACTACACCACCAGTGGTAATTTTGATTTGGCCAAATGGAAAACCGAGCTAGATGCTTGGGATAGCTATAACATTCAAAGCTACATTGATAATGGCACGTTAGTGGGCCACATGTTACTAGATGATATCGATACCTTCAGTGGCAGCGATCCAACTGCAGCCGAATTAGATGAGATGGCACGTTATAGCGAAGAGAAATTTCCGGGCTTAATGACCTTTGTTCGGCAGAAATGTAACCGGATGCCGACACCAAGCATCAATGATGGACAATATATTTATGTAGATAACTGCGTAAATCAATATACGAATTATCCTGGTTATTCAGATGGTCCAATTGCAGATTACGTCATGGCCCAAAAAGCGGCGGCAGATAGCTTAGGATTAGGCGTGATCAACGGCTTGAATATTGCTAACGGCGGAGATGGCTCCAGTGGTCAAACCGGTTGGTCCACTGGTAAGTATGCGATGTCAGCTGAAGAAATTACAGAATATGGTGAGGCATTACTGGCCATGCCAGATGTTCAGATGTTCTTAATGTGGGAATATGATGGTGATGAGCTGTGGTATGACACCACTGACGCAATCAGCGCCGGTGATGAGTACTTTAATCAACCAGAATTACAGGCTGCTTTAGCTGGTTTGGGCGAGCTGGCAGCTGAATAAATTTATGACTACTTACCTCTGTTTATTACGCGGCATTAATGTGGGTGGGAATAATATTATTCCGATGGCCAAATTGAAGGCCGCCTTCGAGCAACTGGGATTTTCAGATGTCCGTACCTATATTCAAAGTGGTAATGTGATCTTTAATACTAAAACACAATCCCCAAGAACATTAGAACAGATCATTGAACAGGCTCTAACTAAGCAGTTTCGTTATCCCTCCAAAGTAGTGATCCGGACTAAAGCCGAACTAGCGCAAATTTTTAAAGCTATCCCAAATCATTGGTTTACGGACGCAACGCGTAAATATAATGTGATCTTTTTGCGAGATGTGATTGATCACAAAACTATTTTGAAAGAGTTCAAACCCAAGCCAGAGATTGAAACGGTCAGTTATAAACCGGGTGTCTTATTTTGGTCCGCCAAAACTAGCGATCTCACCCGTAGTGCTATGATCAAATTAGCTGGTGACCCCCTCTACAAAGAGATGACCGTGCGTAACCTGAATACCACGCAAAAACTATTCCATCTGATGCAAACATTAACCTAACAAAAAACCGCATCGGTTAAGAAACGGTTTTTTGGGTTGCCGTGAACAGTGATGTTCCCGGCTTCCTCCTAGACTCCTGCGGGCAGGGGCAACTCCTTTGCCATGATCAGTCCCTGGATCAGGTCCGCTGCCAGTGGCCCGGAGACCACGAAGATCTGCTCTCCGTTGCGGGGACGCTGTGGTAGCCTCGCAGTGGCTTGAATTGCTTCAAACACTTTGCGTTCAGCTTTATAACTCACGTGGATCAGTTCCAACAACTGGCTGACGGAGAAGACCATGGCCAGCTGAGACAGATTCTGCTGATGAGTCACCACGATCGCGCAGTGGCAGAAGGCGGTATGGATTTCAGTCCACACCACCCCCTGCCTCAGAAAACGATGCGGAGGCAGCAGCGGAACCAGCTGACGCGCCGCCTGGAGGGTCGTGATTGCCTTTAGCAGAGGTAGTGCGGCAGGGCCAGACAGTCGCTGGAGCGGCTCATCGCTGACCGACGGAAGCGTAGCGGACCCGACCGGTTTGAAGATTCCGTGTCGTCGTTCGAGATCACGGACTTGCTCAGTGGAGTGCAGAATGCAGAACTCGATCTGCGGCAGTTCTAGCAGCACAGCGACTGCACAGTCGGGGTTGGTGTAGTAGAAGATGTAGGAGACGCGTTGAGAAGGCATGGCGCACCGATTGTAAAAGAGTTTCCTGTTGCGGAGGAAGACGAATGTATCACTTTCGGCGTGGATTGTCTAGTAACTAAACTCCTCCTTATGGATTTGATAACGCGGCACTCCATGACTGCGCAATAACACATTCACTGCTGCCAACATCGCATCAGGGCCACATACCACATATGAATGTGACGGCAGATCACCAATCTGATCTTTGATGATTAAATCAGAGATATAACCTTGAATCACCGAAGGATCATTCATGGGTTTAGAACAAATTTTAATATAGTGAAAGTTAGCATGCTGTTTGGCTAACTTGGTAAACTCATCATCAAACGCAAAAAAATCTGGTTGACTGACGCAATAGAATAAATAGATATTGCGTTGATCATTGTTTGCTAACAAGTGATGAATAATGCAACGGAATGGCGTAATCCCGATTCCACCAGCTACCAATACGAGATCCTCCTGCTTATGGTACTGCACCATTTTATTGGCAGTGCCATACGGACCAGCAAAATACAATTTCTGACCAGCCACGACCTGGGAAAATTTCTTAGTGAAGTTTCCAAATACTTTAAAGGTGATCTCAACGGTTTGATCCGTATTAATTTTGGAGACAGAAAACGGATGATGGTCATCCATCGCATCAATTGTAATCATAACATACTGACCAGGCTCCCATGTTTCTACATGATCCGGTACTTTGAAGCGCACATTATAGGTATCTTTCGCTACTAGCGTAATGGATTGCACGGTCGTATGGAACGACAGCATCTTTAAATCAAACATCCATTTGTAGATCATGCTCCCTAACGCGATGGCAAAAATGATGATGTAGTAAACACTAGTTGGTGAACCAAGCGGCAGGGATTGCCAAACATGAATAAAGAGGATGATAAAAAAAATGTAGTTCAAGTAATGCAGAATATTCCAGTAATCATAATAGCGCTTGCGAATAAAGTAGGAGCTAAGCCCTGTCACCAGTAGTAGGATTACCGCTACTCCACCCAAGGAGACGAGCCACCCATACGAATGTAGAAATGGCACAATGATCTTCCAATCACTCCACAGAAAAATGTAGGCAATGGGATGTATTAACACGCCGAGAGTAACTGTGTATCCCAAATAATTATGGAATTTTCCATGTAGCGATTGTGATAAGATCTTCCGAAAAATACCTTGACGAAAACCACTTAAGATCAGCCACCCAAAACTAATATAAGACGTATCTACGGTCATCTTCAGGAGATAGATGTACCACGCAGGATACTCGTAGGTTAAGCGAAAGAGAATCGGCAGATACGATAAGATAATCAGTAATACGCCAAATGTTGAACCAAGTTTTTTCATCACCGCATTCTACACAATATTGGCTCACACGTCGATCGAATCAGCTATCTTTGTCGCTAGACCATACTGCTGTAATGATTGACAAAGCACATTTTTTTTGAGATACTATTGAATAAACTATGGGTAAAAAATACGAACCTAAAGTTCCTACAGGACCGCGCAATGCGCCTACTGAAACTGGTCTACTGCAAGAACGTGGCAAACAGCGTTCATCTAAACGTTTGCTCGAAACCATTATTAACCGTATTGACCGCAACCTGGAATTCCCTGAAAAGGTCTTAAAATTGTTGGGGAGAATTGCCGAACATTTTACTGAATACGAATCGTTCGTTGCAGAAAGTAGTGCTGATGATTCTGATGATCTTGTGGAAACATTACAAGTGTATGGCGTATTTTCACGCGAACTCAATCTGCTAGTAAAAAACTATTATGAGGCACTAGCCAAATGGTATAGTGACCAAATTTTAGCTATCGAAAATCGCACTGTACAAAGTTACATTGATAGCCATGGCTCCCCACCGGCACTAGGCAGTCGTGAGGATCGTCAATTAGCGGAGACTATTAACGGCAAAGTTGAACGTTTTATGGGACGATACCGACAAGTGATTCAGATGATTGGTCAAACTGCGATTGATGCTCAACGTCCGCTACTCACCATGATTCTTGAGGAAGCGCACTATGCCGCCATGGCGCTACAAATTGATGCACAAATTGATCAACGTCTCAGTGCAAATATTGAAAAACGTTATAACACTCCACTCGGTGAGCAGATGATGATGCGGAGACAAACTACTGCTGAGACATTACAAGCGATGCGAGAGCATACTCCGGGTTTAGATAACAATGACAGTATCCATGCACAATATTTTAGGGCTAGCAGCTTTGCGCATTTATCTGCTTATGATGCGTTAATCCATAAAGAAAAGATTGCTGCAGATTTACACAACGAGGCTATTTATCAGTGGTTACAGACTGTTGATTTTGAAACTGACGGTGCCACAGAACCGTTCGAATGTCCAAGCTTCACGATTAGTGGTAGACGAGTCACTGGTGTTTTGCATAATGCAGATCGGAAGCGATCTCCGTTCTTTTTGGCTGGTTTCGAGTTAATCGTAGCTGGAGTTGGTCCGGTGCTGGCAGGTGAAGTTTCTCGTATCAGCAGTGATCTGACTGTAAACCTGACCTATTTTGTCCCAATGTCATCCATGTTTGAACGCGTGAATAATAAGCCGCTGTACGATGCCATACGGCATGAAGTATTAAGGGCCGTCTATCGCAAGTATGAACGTGAGCAAGTGCCACTCAAAGACCATGCCACACTGCGAGAACTACTCTCCATTAACCCGGATAGTGCGGTAACACACAGTAAGATGCCACTCGAAACAACACAAACTTCTGATCCGATTGTGTTGGCTCCAACCACCGAAATAGATGTAACATCTACCAATACCATAGAATCCGAGCCAGTTGTTACTCCAGAGCCGGTCATCACCACTCTATCTTCGCCTATTCAATCTGAACAGAAAGCTAGACCAGAAGAACGTACAAAATTATCTGTTAAACGCGTCAAACAAAAAATTATTCGGCTTGGTGCCAAATTGCTCACGAAGCGCGGCGATCATCCACACTTTATTGGACCATCAAATCTGCCAGTGCGTCTATACAACAGTCATGAGGATAGTCGCATCATGACAGCGGCAGAAATACGAAAAAAGATTGATCTGTTAGGATACACCATGGAGAGTTTCTGGGCAGTGTAAACGAGTTGACGATTTCAGCAAAATCCAGTACATTATTGACAACTTATTTTGATAACTACCGTTATGGACCAATCCAACGCACAACCTACTTCAACCCCAACTCCTGCTCCACAAGTGATTAATGTTGTGAATACAGTTGGACAACCTGTCTCAACAACCAATCCATCCGGAGAGCTGAATGGCGCCGCGCAAGCTGGGATTGGCGCAGCGATTGGTGTGGGTAACATCTGCTGTGGGCCAACCTGTTATGCCTGTCCAACAGTTGTAAGTTCGATCGTTGGCGTTGTCTTGTACTTCGTTTGGAAAAAGGAAAAACCACAAACCGCCAAGAATATCTTAATGGTCACAGTGATCACCGGTATCATTGGCTTAGCGATCTTTGGCATCTTCTTTGCCATCGGCTTGGCTGGTGCCATTTTGGATAATGCTTAAGTACCTTTGGTACTGTCATCGTTTACCAGAACGATCCTTGTTTTATCATGGCCGGCAATTCCCTGTCTGTGCACGCTGCACCGGAATATGGATCGGATATCTGTTCGGTTTGCCACTCGTGTTGTTGCTGCAACCAGCTTGGTATTGGGCCATTCCCCTGTTACTGCCGGCACTGATCGATGGCGGTACACAACTCGTGGGTTGGCGCACGAGTAATAATGGTCTTCGGATGATTACTGGAATGTTGGCTGGTCTCGGTGAAATGATTTGGATCGTTCTACTAGCTACCATGATGATCGTTTGGGGATACCAAACCGGCCAAGCTTGGTAAGCTTGCTATATCGCCTTTACGCTGCGCAGTCTATACTGTAGACAGCTTAACTTTAAAGATCATTCTATGATCCCATCAACGCCCTCGACTGCAACGCCGACTCAGTCCGAAGTGCAACGCGTTAAGCCTCTCTATCGTGGCATCCAAATCATTTGGGCTATGGTTGCTGTAGTAGATATTATTTTATTACTGCGCTTCATCTTAAAAGCGCTTGCCGCAAATGACGCAGCCGGTTTCACACAGTTCATCTATCTTATCTCAACACCATTCGCGTATCCCTTTGTCTATGTGTTCAATTTAGCAGTCGTTAATAATTCAGTCATTGAATGGGGCACACTCCTCGCAATCCTGATTTACACATTAATTGGTGCTGGCATTGTGAAGCTACTGGCAATGAGTAAACCTGTCACGAGCGTAGAAGCAGATCAAGAGTTGCGTCAACAGTAACAGATTCATCCCATGCGACACCTCGCTATTACTTGTGCCCTCTTATTCAGCTTATCTGCGGTCACTGCTCAAGCTGCACCTATTTCTAAGCATAGTTTAGAACGACGTACGTTTAAATTAGTGAATCAACATCGAACGGCGACGGGGTTAGAGAAACTAACCTGGAATACACACGTTGCCTACGAAGCGCGGCAACATAGTAAGGATATGGCCCATGGTCGTACTGCCTTTGGTCATGACGGTTTTGCAGATCGCATCACTGCCATCCAATCCTACTTTCCTCAGTTACGTTCAGCCGGAGAAAATGTTGCCTACACTACGAGTAGTTCTGGCGTCGCCCGGCAAATTGTTGATCTATGGCTGAATAGTGAGGGCCACCGCGAGAATATTGAAGGTACTGATTATACAGTCAGTGGAATGGGCGTTGGGAAATCTGGCCACTATTATTATCTCACACAGATTTTTATTGAGAATAATTAATGCTATACTAGGACTATGCCCTATAATCATCTGACCTCCGAAGAGGAAAATATCTTAGTTCATAAAGGCACCGAGGCACCTGGCACGGGTGAATACGATGACTTTTTTGAAGAAGGTACCTATATTTGTCGACGCTGCAATACCCCGCTCTACACCTCTGATGCAAAATTTCACTCCGGTTGTGGCTGGCCGAGTTTTGATCAAGAAATTCCTGGCGCAGTCAAGCGCACCGTCGATTCTGATGGACGTCGCACCGAGATCACCTGCGCGCATTGCGGTGGTCATTTGGGGCATGTGTTTGAAGGTGAAGGTTTTACCGCCAAAAATACACGTCATTGCGTAAATTCACTCTCCATGAAATTTATTCAAAAATAATCCTCTATGTTAGAAATCACCACTCAAGCACTGCGCGAATTACTCAACGCCAACCCACACCTACGAATCATTGATGTGCGCACACCAGAAGAGTTTAAAACAGGAGCAATTCCTGGTGCGATCAATATTCCGACGCAAGAGGTGCAGCAACGTATGGCAGAATTAAAATCAGACCAACCAACCTACATTATCTGTCACTCGGGTAGTCGTAGTCGATTAGTCACGCTAACATTGGGAGCAGCTGGCATTAATAATTTGTATAGTGTCACGGGCGGCATGATGGCTTGGACGGCGTAACTATTGACAAATATTTATAATCAATTAAGATCATCACATGATTTCCCAGTTTCGATCACAATTGAATAAGAAGGGTAAGAAGACATCGCTGCACACGAGGTAGTTTTTCTATCCCACTCCTAGTTCCTAGGCTGCCTCGTAAGGCAGCTGTTTTGTTTATTTCTACATATTGTAGCTATTCTGCAGGGCTGAGTGGATGAACTCCCCACACATCTACACAACCTTGCTTGTTCACTACAACTCAACCAGCTGACACGCGACATCATGCCGCGTTCAACTTCTACCCGAGGCCATGCCATGCAAACTCGTCTGCTGCACCCGAATCTCGCTGGCACCAGCCTGCCGAGTAATCGTCCACTCCGGATCCTGTTCCTCACCTCGCTGCGCGACGTGGCGTTGTGCGATCACAATGGTGAGATGATCGCCACGCGTGACGGTGCGCGCTACATGCAGGGACTGATCGAACACACTGCCTTGGCCGCTGCGCCGGGCGGCGACCTGCATGGGCAGTTCCATATCGCCGGCGTCATCACCGATGATCGTCCGAAGGACCTGCATGGCTACCGCCCGCTGCCGGATGGTCGTTCGGACTGGCTGTGGCCCACCAATCTGGATCTGCCGACCTGGAACATCCCGTCGGAGTTCCGCGGATTAGGTCGAGATCAACTGGAGGCGCGCGCTGCTGGCAAGCTGGCGTTCGAAACGGAGGTCTACCGTCTGTTCCAAAAGCTGGAGGCGGACATCATCGTTTCTGATCACTACATGGCGCGCATCGAGTTCCTGATCACGTCGTTTGGACTGTACGGACTGGTACTGAACATCCATCCGGCCATCACCCAACTCGGTCATCGCTACTGCCTGCGCGGGCCTACGCCGACTGCGGATGCGATCCGTCGCGCTCAGAGCGAACCGATGCAGACCGGTGCGACGCTGCACTTGGTGAATGACGTCATCGACGACGGGCCGATTCTGGCATTCAGCGAAGGCACGCCTGTCCACGCAGACGATGATCCACAAGCGTTGCGCTACCGGAACTACCAGACGGCCAAGTTGCCGCTGTTCATCACTGGACTGCAGCACTATCGTCGGCTGGTGACTGCTGGCTAAGGCAGTCGTTCCAGAGCGACCAGTGAACTGAGGAGGACTGGGAAGAGATGATGTCATGAAACACACCATCTCTTCCCCGCTCAGTTGTAATCAATTATTATTCATTTACTTTATGCCTACATTAACTCCAGCACAGCAAAAACACTGTGCGGCCGTAGTCCAAGCCTTACAACAGAACCAAACAGCCATTCAACCGATTCTTGCTACTCCGTTTTTTGGTACCGAACCGATCTGGTTTGATTTTGGTAGTCGTAATTCTGCTCTGGCAACAATTGATATGGCTCATCCAGAACAATTGCAGAACTATATTGCCACTACGTTACAAGTGGCAGGTAAACGGTTTGGCGTGGGACGCTATAACGAGGATCGCGTGCTTTATCAAAGCGATCTATTTCGCGGTGACCAAACCGAAGCTCGCTCTGTGCATTTAGCATATGATCTATGGCTGCCGGTCAATACACCGCTCTACGCGCCGTTATCAGGAATCATTCGCGGCGCTCAATGCAACAATCAATTCTTAGATTACGGCGCGACAATTATTCTAGAACACGAACTTGCTGGCATTACTTTTTATAGTTTGTATGGTCACCTGTCGACAACTTCCTTAACAGACAAAATAATCGGCCAGACTATTCCAGCTGGAACGGCGTTTGCTTGGGTCGGCGACACACATGAAAACGGTCAGTGGGCACCGCATGTGCACGCTGAAATTATCTGTGACCTGCTAGGCAACGTCGGTGATTTTCCAGGCGTAGCCAGACCCAGTGAACGGAATTACTACACCACGCTTTGTCCGGATCCTGCCTTGCTGTTTAAATTCTAAAGAGCCTGCCGCGGGATCGCTACCTGCAACCCATGGTAAATTCCACCAAATTTCAGTAAGCTACGGGTAATGGACTATAAACTTATCCTGAGCAGTATCGGAATTGGACTGGCCGTTATCAGTTACGTAATCTATTTCCGTGATATCTTGCGCGGCCATACTAAACCACATGCGTTTTCTTGGTTTGTCTGGGCGATTTTAGAGTTAACAAATTCGGCTATTTTATTCTCGGCTGGAGCCGGTGCCGCCTCATGGATTAACGGCGTCTCTGGACTGTTGTGTTTAGTAGTGGCAATAATTGGATTGAAGCAAAAAGTTCAACTCTATACTCTCACAGATAAAGTTGCTCTTAGTTTAGCACTGATTGCAATTGTATTGTGGTGGCAAACGGGTCAGCCAGAGATTGCAGTACTACTAGTAGTGTGCGCTGATCTTTGTGGATTCATCCCAACGTTTAGAAAAAGCTTCCATAACCCCTGGGAAGAAAGCGTCAGCATGTACTTAATTAGTGCGATTAAGTACGGAATTATTTTATTGGCACTTGAACGCTACCAATTTACTACCTGGTTTTATCCTACCGTTATTCTCACTATGGATGTGCTATTAGTGATGGTTTTATTGGTCTACCGAAAAAAACTGCCTAAGCAGATTTAAAGGCTTCGTCCCATTCGGTATAGGCAGCGGTCAGACCTAACTTCCAGGTTTTGCCGTCTTTAAACTTTAGTAGCAACACATTGGTGTTAAACCCATGTTTAGTTTGTTCACGGCTCACAATCTCTGTGCGCGGGTAGGCTTGAATAGAACCAGGGAAAAACTTTGCCAATAACCAACCAACCAAACCAAGCACCATGGCCCATTTGTTTTTCTCCACCACCACGCGTTGATTAGTTAGATACAACGTACCAAAAGTGGAAGAGATTGCACTATGAATTTGAATGATGCGATCTTGCTTGATGATTGTTTCGTTAGGCTGTAGTTGAATCATGATCGTGTCTTAATGATGAATTAAAACGCATAATAGTTTGGGGATGCGGCGAATCGTGAGAAACGCCGCCGCCCATCACCGGTCGATCGTCATTCCAGTGCCGTTGCGCCACCACCGCAGCATTGGGATCAGGTGGCTGCGCAGAGACATCAGACCGAAGCCGATGCAGAACGTCAGCCAGAGCGTGAACACGAGATCCGCGTAGGGCCAGTGCCAGATCTGCCAAAACGGCATGAAACCGGCGCACCAGCCTTGGCACTGAGTTTTGTACTTACCCCAGTCCGTGGCTTTAATGCTGCCGATCTTGTAGTGCGACTTGAGCGGTCGCACCACGAACTGCAGCACCAGGTCGATGCCGATGACGCAGCCGACCAGCCACAACGGTATGAAGTTCCAGCCCGCCAGTAGCAGACCGAGACCGTTGGTCACCTTATCGAACAGCGGATCAAGCATCGCTCCCAGAGTTGTTTGCCCAGGGTAGTTGATGCGCTGCCAGTAGGACAGGCGGTGTTCGTCTTCAGGAGTCAGCATGGTCCCGTATCGACGAGACTGCCAACGCGCGAACGGGCCGTCGAACCAGTCAGGCACGATGCTGGCGATGAAACAGATACCTCCCCATTGCAAGTCACCCTGCAAGTAGAAGTAGATCATCGGGATCACGAACAGCACACGTGCGATCGTGATCCAGTTGGCGGTCCAGTGGAACGAATTGGAAGGAACCGAAGTGTTGGACGTCATCGCAATACCTCCGTGCGAAGTGCTGCAGTTTTACCAGATTATTGAGTTTCCCACAAGGGCATCATAAAATAATGTTATACTACAATCATGAAATTATTATTTGGCTTACTACTACTCATCGGTGCAACGGTTAGTCCCGTCACTGCTCTGACTCAACCACAAGCAAATCAAACGACTGGTCGCTACACGCAACCGACAGTGCCGACCTCAAAAATTAAACTACATCGTGCAAAAATCAAGTGGGACAGTGCTAAGCATGTTGATCACTTCTCTTTAAAATTATTGTCTGGTGCCCAAGGTAAACACTTAGTTAAAAAGTATACCATTGATGGCAGCAAACATAAGAAAGTCGTGAAGGAACTCTCAGCGGATACTACCTACGCCGTCCGCCTCAAGGCATACTATACCGATGGACAACATTCACGCTATTCAAAGAAAGTGAGCTTTACTACCGATGCTGAAACTGTGCCTGTGCAGTTCGGGCTTAATTTTATTACGCTCGATGGCGCCGATGGGGATAATACAGATTACTACACTGATCTCACTAACCTGGGTGCACAAACTCTGCGCCAAATCACTACAGTGGATTTACTGTGGTCGAATGTAGAGCCAACTGATGATAACTGGAATTTTGCCGATGCAGATGCAGCCATTCCCAGCATGCCGTTTGAACCGATCGTCACGCTCTTCCGGCCACAATATGCCTCAGGTACACCACCGTGGGCAACAGCCAGTAGTACATTCCAAAAAACGGTAGGCACCGAAGCGGAAGATTACATTACCACTGTAGTGGATCGTTATAAAGATGATGTAAAGTATTGGGAGATTGGTAATGAAATGGATCACTGGATTGCCTTATCATCTGATTCATCCGCCGATGATATTCCTGCCTATGCCGAAGGAGAGACCTTTACTTCTGAAGAGCAAGGAGTCTTTTTAGCTGAGGTGTCTGCCCTCATCAGAGCACACGATCCCGATGCAGTGGTGATTATGCCAGGGATGGGCGGTCTGAATAGTAATACCTTAGATGACTGGCTTACTGGAGTGGTAGCCGGTGGTGGCACGGACTGGTTTGATGTTGTGAACTATCACTATTATGAAGACTGGCGACACTATGCCAATTCCCGTGCCGACCTGCAAACGACCATGGAAGCGTTAGGGATCAGCGATAAAACTGTCTGGAATACAGAAACAGGCACCACTTCAGATCCAACCCTGACGATCCGCACCAACTATCCCAATAGCGATTCAACTCAAGCCAGTGATGTCTTTCGTCGAGTGGTACAATCCTATGCAGCAGATGACGCCCTAGTCATCTGGCACACCTACACTGGCAATGATGATGCCGACAATGATTTCCGATATTATGGTATTGTAGATAGTAATACTGCTCCTAAACTCGCCTATTACGGCATCCAATTACTGACTAGTGAACTATTACCACTCGCCAGCATCACCACGACTGGAACCTACAGCTACACGATTACTAAAACAGATGGCTCGCTGCGTTACGTTGCCTGGTCTGGCACGACTGCTGATTGGACCGTGCCAACAGGTGTAACAGAATATACCAGTGTAGTGCCAAACAGTTCCGGTGAATATAGTTGGCAATCTGTTGAAGCTGGTGACACGTTAACCCTAACCTCTACCCCGATTTTAGCTCGCTAATCAAGCTGCCAAAAAACAGATCCAATACCCTATCGCCATCACTGCTAGATCAGCTACGACGTGACTCAACCAGCTGCCAAGTAAACTACCTGACCGCTGATACATGCTGCACCACAGATACCCTACAACGGCAATCGCACTCGTCCCGAGGATAGTCAGCCAGAGTGGTGCAAATTGATACAGAACAATCGCATGATGTGCGGAGAACGCCACACTGCTAATGACAGCAGCCGCAGTCCAATTTAGTTTTGTGCGCAATCCTCGAAATACAAACCCCCGCCAGTACCATTCTTCAAAGGCAGAATGCACCAGTGATAATCCGAGAGCAAAAATGAGATAACTGGTTTGAGTTAAACCAATCTCTGATAATCTTGTACTAATCTCTGGTTGTAATGCTAATAGTACTGGTTGCAGTAACCACCCTACTATGCCTAAACAGAACATGATCATTGCTGCCAGACCCAAGCCATACCGGATGCTCAATGAACGTTGTGGCTGTAGTTTTGGGATAATGTGTGTTAAGCTTCGCCACCACAGTAATGGCCAGAGCACCAACCATAGTTTAGCTAGAGCGTAGGCGAATTGAGTTTGATCACTGGGAACCCAGACTAAATAAACTAACGCTAATGCAAATTGCCAGCCGAGAGCTGGCACTATACCCAACCAAAATAAGTGTATGTGGTTACGCAATGCCTTGAAGGAAATAACCTACTAAGTATGCAGATGTCGCTGCAATGCCGCCTACTAAGACTGTTTTGAATCCAGATTTCCACCACGCTTCGTCCGTAAACTTCGATTTTACAGCACCAACAATAAACAGTGCCAACATAGTAAAGGCAGAGGCTAAAGCAAACACGTTAAATTCATTCAACTGCAACACTGGCTGAAAGAGATAGCTGATCAGCGGAATAACACCGATGACATTAAACGCAATAAAGGTAGTACGCGCACCCTTTAATGGATAAATAGCCTCTTCAGCCACATTAAATTCGTACTTCATCATCGTTTCCACCCAAACATCTTTATCTTTCGTAATCACATGAACAGCACTGTCTAGCGCTTTACCCCGAAAACCATGATCGTATAAAATTTCTTCAATCTCACTACGTTCTTCGGCAGGATTTTCACGAATAGATTTGTATTCCATGCGCCGAATGCGTTGGATGCGTTCTTTTTCTGCCTTGTCTCCAGAATATTTACTCACTGCCATGGAAATTCCATCAGCAATTAAGTTGGCGAATCCCATAATTAAGACGATTGAAACTGGCAATTGAGCACCAGCCACACCGGCCACGACCGCAAATGTAGTGACGGAGCCATCAATGCCTCCGTAGACAAAATCGGCTACCCAAATGTATTTGGACTCTTTAATCAAGTTATTTTTCTTTGCCATACGTAGTGAGTATACACCTTCCGATAGTATTGACAAATCACTAATTAATCAGTACAGTCATCGCATGCATGGTGATTTAATACACGCCGACAATCTACAACTCCGCTTCGGTGATATTACTGTGTTGAGTGATGTTGGCTTTGTGATTCCAGAAGGAGCATTTGTCTCGATTCTTGGACCAAATGGAGCGGGAAAGACTCAACTGCTCCGCATTATGGTCGGTTTGCTTAATCCGAGCGCCGGGACGATTACGCGCCACTTTGCTGTCGATGAAGTCGGGTATGTACCTCAACGCTTAGCCGTGGATACTAGTTTCCCGATTACAGTTGAAGAATTTTTACATATGTATCTCCACGCCAATGGTTGGTGGACGCATAACACCTTACCTAAATTGGATGATCTGTTTGCAGTCAGCGGATTACTGAAACAACGGGTTGGGAAATTATCTGGAGGGCAATTGCAACGGGTGTTATTAGCTGGTGTCCTTAGTACGAAACCTAAGGTATTGTTCCTAGATGAATTTTCGAGCGGTATTGATCCACGTGGACAAGCTGAGTTATACCATTACCTGCATAAGCTGAATGAAAAAGATGGTACGACGATTGTAATGGTGTCACATGATATTGATGTGACTGCTCAATATGCTGACGAAGTACTCTGCTTGAATAAAGAACTGGTTTGCACAGGGCGGCCGCAAGATGTCTTCACGCAAGAAAACTTTCAGAAAATGTACGGAATTCCATTGACCAAAATTGATCAACATCACCACGATTAGATATGACGTTTGATCTCATTCAACAAATGTTTTCTCTCCCCTTCATGCAACGCGCGCTGGTTGCAGGATTATGTATTGGTGTAACGGCAGCGTTCTTAGGAGTATTTGTCACGCTCCGTAACTTGTCATTTTATGCAGACACCATCGCACACTCAGCGCTAGCCGGTATTGCACTTGGGTTATTACTGCAGATCTCGCCCACCATTGCTGCTATTGTATTTTGTATTGCCATTGGAGTGGTCACGGTGTATATCAAAAATCGATCACGGATTGGCCTCGACACCGTGGTAGGCGTGATCTTCTCCTCCGGCCTGTCACTAGGTGTGGTATTAATGAGCCTACTTCCTACCTATCGCTCTGAACTTTTTAGTATATTATTTGGCGATATCTTAACCTTAGGATGGGTTGATGTGTTAGCTAGTATTGTCGTAGCCGTTGGCGTCATTAGTTTTCTACTCGTTACTAGCAAGCGCCTGTTATTGATTACCTTCTCACCGGACTTTGCGTATGTGCGAGGCATCCATGGCGAATGGTTAGATTATGCATTCTTCGTCGTGACGGCGTTGACGATTGCAGTCAGCATTAAAGTGGTTGGGATTATTCTAGTTACAGGTTTATTGATCCTACCAGCTGCCATCGCTAAGAACATAGCTGGATCGTTTCGACAATTAGTCTGGCTATCCATTCTAGTCAGCATCATCTCAACCGTAGTTGGCTTGATCTTATCCTTTGTTTTGGATCTTCCGGCTGGACCGACGATTATTCTAGTGTCAACGGTTGGTTTTGTGCTGTCGTTATTTGGTCGACGCTCATAGCGTTCTCCACACGGTAACTACCAATTTTAGTGCGACGTAAGGCGGTCACATAAGCACCGCAGTTTAGCGCTTCACCGATATCGCGCACTAATGAACGGATGTAGGTTCCGTGTGAGCAGCTCACTCTCAAAGTAATGAACGGCAGTTGCATGGCGATGATTTGGATTGCGTGAATCATGACGGTTCGAAACGGGATGACTACATCTGCCGCTTTGCCTTGTCGAGCTAATTTATAGGCACGTTCCCCGTTAATATGGATCGCAGAATAGATCGGGGGTTGTTGTTGAATCGGTCCAATGAACCGCTGCAGCACAGCTTCAAACTCAGAGCGAGTAATCACATGATCCATCTCTCGGACAGTAATTTCTCCTTCAGCATCATCCGTAGTGCTGACCTTTCCCAACTCAAATGTCACCTCATATTCTTTCTCTAGCTTCATGAAGCGATCCTGCTGCTTTGTTTCCTCTCGACCCACCAGAACAATCAACAAACCCGTAGCGGCTGGATCTAATGTACCAGCATGACCAATGCGTTTAACTTGTAACGCCTTGCGTGCTTTTGCAACAACATCGAACGAAGACCAGCCAACCGCTTTATCTACTAATAACATGGACTAGTTGTTCACCTCTAACCACTTCCTGGCTTGCTGTTCTGTGCTAAAGGTTTTCAATTTATTCGGCACAAATACCCGCAGCAAATCGATTAACATTTGCCAGCCTGTATGTAAACCAAATGCAGCTACTCGCTCAATCGCCTCATCTTTTAACATCTCTCGATAGAGCCGATTCGATTCTTTACTATTATATTCTCCGGAATCAATAGAAGTGAGATCAATTAATACCTTCAGTTTTTGACCACCACTACGTTGCTTCATATCCTGTAGGCACTGTAGCACCCACTGGGTTTCGCGTGTATTATCCTCTTCTGCAACGGTAATAGTTCCAAATTTAACGCGCACTAAGTTAGGTGCGAATAATTCAATCACATCCTCCTGACTTGGATACTCATAACGGTGAAGCAATTCTCCCATGCGTTTAGCTTACCACACCTTGCCAAGCAGCAAAAGATAGCCTATCGTGGCCATATGTCTGCTCAACAGTTTGCTCTCATCGGCAATGGCCCATTCGTGCCAGCCTTCGCATTGATGAACGATTACACTGGCGTAGTTGCACTGGACGGTGGCTACAAACACTGCACTCAACTAGGCATCACTCCGCTCATTACCTTGGGTGATGGCGATTCAATTGCGAATGACACTGCCTACCTATCGATTCCCGATCAAACCACGACGGATTTACAAAAGGGATTAGCCTGGTTAGCAGAACATTATGCCCAACCCTATACGGTCGATCTATTATCGGTCACGAGTGCTGAGCGATTAGATCACACCTTAAGTGCTATCCAACTTGCTAGCCTCCATCCTGAGATCCGTTATCTCTATACGCCGTACCAACGACTCCAAATTGTCCGTGATCAATTAGCACTAGACCTACCAGCGGATCTCCCATTCTCAATCGTGCCAGTCGCAGGCACAACGGCTACTGTGGCGATTACTGGTTGTTGCTGGAACGGCAATGATTTAGTCTTAGATGGTCAATCTTCCGGCATTTCGAACGAAACTACAGAAGAGCCACTCTTAATTACAGTGCGATCCGGCAGCGTTCTAGTCATTTTGCAACAACTATGGACAAAACAGTAACTCTGCAACGCCAAATCAACGTAGCAAATGTACTGCGCCAGGCTGGTTATCACCCATTGCAAGATGCTTGGGTGCGTCAACTGAGCAATGCCTTCTATCCCCGCTTTCATCTCTACTTGCGAGACGATACCTCTAGCTTGGATTTATCATTACATCTTGATCAAAAGCAAAGCACGATCAAACTAGCGGGTCTGAAACGTCACGCCGGTGATTATCGCTCACCAGTAGTAGTTGCCGAATTAGAACGCATCATACGTTGGGTAATGTACGCGCAGCAATCTTAATTTACAAACACCCTATTTAGCGCTATGCTTTTGGTCTATGAAACTATTTTTAGATACTGCTTCCATCGAGGAGATCAAACTCGCAGCTAGTACGGGTTTAATCGACGGCATTACCACAAACCCCACATTAGTAGCACAAGCGGGGCGTAATCGCGAAGAAGTCATTCAAGAGATCTGCCAATATGTAGATGGCCCAATTTCCGCTGAAGTGTTATCGACGACGACTGAGGAAATGCTCGTCGAAGGGTTAGCGTTAGCCAAATTACACAAAAATATTACGGTCAAACTGCCCATGATTAAAGCCGCCATGCCGGTTGTACAGGCTTTATCTGCCAAAGGGATCATGACCAATGTCACATTAGTATTCACTCCTAACCAGGCATTATTGGCTGCAAAAGCCGGCGCCACGTTTATCTCACCATTTGTTGGTCGCCTAGATGATATCGGCCAAGATGGAATGGCAGTGGTCTCAGATATACTACACGTACTACGCAACTATGCATTCTCTACTCAAGTGTTAGTAGCATCTGTCCGACACCCTCAACATGTAAAGCAAGCAGCAGAAGTAGGTGCTGATGTTGCCACGATTCCTTATAAAGTATTCGAACAACTATTTCAGCATCCACTAACAGAAAGTGGCCTGGCTAAATTTTTGCAAGACGCTGGTCGCAAACTTTAGCTTGGAGTAACACTGGAATAAGGAATCGCAAGGTTACGTGCATAACCCTTCACAACCGCGTTGCCTTGAGCAATCCGAACATTTTGAGAGTGCTCAATAATTGCATCTAAGCTACCACCACGAGTGGATAGTAATGCATAATTAGCATAGGAAACCTTAGCGTCCGTTAAACGATCAGCGGTAGGTAAAATGCTAAGTGACTGACCAGTACTTTCTTCGTATGCACCTTTTAATTGCTGCATAGTATCACTACGCAAGAAACCAATCGTTTCCTTCCCCAACAACGCCACATCACGCTCAACCTGATCCTGTGGAACCATTAGTTTACCTTCACTGCGTAATTGATCACACATTGCCAGCAAGGCTGCTTGGGTAGCTTCGGTGTTGCGGCCGCTAGCTTGCTCTAACGGGATCTGTACGTGTTCATGATCCGCAAAATATAGAATGCGTTCTTGTAGACTACCTAACATGGTTTTGTAAGGCCCGCCATTGTAAGAGTTCACCAGTGCCAGTACATGAGCAGTTTCACTCTTCGCTTGCGGATCACCAAAGGCTGCAACATAGGTATCTATAGCCGCCTCATTGCGATGTAAAATTTCAGCAGCAGCGTGAGTGTTCAACAACGGGTCAGCACGCAAGTCTACTTCCAGTTGATCATGCGCGGGATCCGTTTTCTCGAAGAAGTTATTAGCCCGGACTTGAAACAAACCAGCGGAAGAAACACCCGCTACTTTTTCCATTTGGCCAATGATCGGATCAACAATACTATCTCCAAACTCTCCTGGTAACCATAATGCCGTAGGATAAGCTTCAACGAGTGCCCGTCGTTCTGCAGAACCTACTTTGGCTTGGGCAATCACACTGTCTAGTACAGCTTTGGCCATGGGCTGATCTTGGATGGCCCAAGCTACATCTTTCTGAGCTTGGCGACTAGTGAGATATTCCGACCAGATCATCGCCTGCTCTAACGTCGCTGAGCGATCAACTAAATGTGCATTCACCCAGGCAAGTTGTTCAGTCAACCAATTTTGATCAGCGGTTTCGCGCATCCCTTCATTGGCGTAAACCAATGCTAACGCTATCCGTACCTGCTCTCCATATTCTGGATTACTATCCACAACGGTATCAATCAAACGACTAATCTCATCTGGAATGGCTTGCTCAACGATACCGTCCTCGACAGCAATGGGTAGTGTATCAGGCAAGTAGGCACGTTCATCAGCGCGCTGCTGCCAAATGTGTTTCTCGAAATCTGCTAAAGTATTATCGTCTAGCTTAATCACTGCATCGGCTTGCAAATGATACTCTTTGATCGTATACGGCATGGTATGTAAATCCCCTGGCATCGCTTTTTCCCCATTAGGAATCTGAGCCTTGTAAGCAATCTGATCACGGATCTGTGCCCACTCTGCAGCGGAGTAACGCTCGCGGTCAAAGAACCCGGCTGCAAGATCATCCATGCTTTCATGCGGACGCACAATATGTACCTGCACACCACTGCCATCAGCTGCCTCCATGCGCTGTTCCGCACGTTCATAGATCGTATCGAGTTGCGCCCGTAATGCCTCCTCATTGTAGATTGGCACTAAATCACCCGTGCGTACCGTTTCTGGGTTAATACCACGTTCAGCTAATACAAACTCTGCCGCCTTCCATAAGTCTGATGATAATCCAGCTTCACCCATTAACTCCGCTAACCCCTGACCAGCTTTGACTTGCATAAATTGATCCACCATGACCGCATTGTCGATCGTCGGATCACCACGCAACGCTGCATTCATGATTTCAGCATTCGGCTCTAAGATACTAACGGGTATCAGACGCTCATCATTCACCAACATAGTGACTAACGTATCGGCATGATCACCATTAAAGCGATGATTCAAGGCTACATCATGAATCACAATTTCATCACCAGCTTGCACCGGTTGCTGCAACCATTCCGCCTGATTGGTAATGACTTGACCATTCACTTCGATGCCTAAACTTTCAAACAAATAGCCACGTTCTGCCAAATCAGTCTTACTCAGGCCAAAACGGTTATGCAACAAAGCCGCCATCGTTGTGTCTTTGGGAACGGTCAATTCATGATTCTGCTCACCCAACAATGTAACCACATGTGAATTGGGCTCACCACCAATCTCGCGATTGGCAGCGATGATATCGTTAATATGGGTACCGGTAAAATAAAATGTTCCAATTTCTAACGGATTAGCGGCTGCAGCTTTAATCCACTGATCCACACCGTAGCGATACACGGCATTGTCACTGTTTAAGTTCTCTTGTGGGTGTGCACCGCCAGCATCCACAGTAAAATATGTTTTCAGTGTGGCTAGTTCTTGACCACCATTCGTAATAATCGCTTCTGCCACCATCGGGGCATGCACAGTCACGCCAGATAATTCACCTCGACCATCAATAATGTTTACACCAATTTTTGCAGCCAGCTGTTCTGCCATTAGATTAAAACGACCAGCCATATCCTTCGCACAATAGGCGCCATCTTTATCTTCAACACGGACCGCCTCATGTTTTAACGATTCAATCATGGCTAAATTATAGTCAGACCATTCCGCTGAATTGAGACGTCCATGATCGATCGTCAAATCCGTCGCCTCCAAACTAAATACTCGCACAATTGGAGCTTGTTCCGTGCTCAGTAACTCACTCAAATCCATCGGCGTGGTATCGGCCACGCCATGCTCTTTGGCGGTTACTGCACCAGTGGCGTCCACATGTAAGTCATACACTTGATCATAAAATACACCCATCGTATTGTTCCGCTTACCCATACGCTCACCAAAGATCGTCACATAATCACCCGGTGGCAATTTATTCAGATCTTCACGCGTAGCGCCGGAGACATAATGGTCGTTCGCTAAATGATGATCCACTCCTTTGGCTGCCATCACCGCTTGCTCATGTGACATGACGCGATCTTGTTCCCACATCCCTTCTGGCAGTCGTGGCGCTTCTTCTACAGATTCGCCATAAGGATCATCGCTGTCATCCACTGCAGGCGGTAGCTCCGTTGGTAAGACTAATGTTTGACCTACTTCGATACGCGCCGCGTTTGTGAGATGATTATCTCGTGCTAATAATTCCACTGCCTGTGGAACGGTTAAGTGATCATTACCCTCGCGTTGGCGGTACCACTCCAAATGATCACTGGCAATCTTCCAGGTAGTTTCGCCAGACTCCACTACATAATGTACATTGGCAACGGTATTCTCCGGCGGAACCTCTTCACCAGCGGCAAAAGCTTCAGGATCAACCGATTGATGCAAAGCATCATAGGAATAATCATAAGAATCGGGTATCGTAACAACCGCACTAGCCGAATCCGTCGAGGTCACCCGCGTGACTGTAATTTCCTGCACGGCATCCTGCAGATGTGTTAATACGGTTTCAATATTAGCCGCTGTGGCATCAACGGCCGGAACATATTTAGCCTCTAAAGTGGTATCGAGGTGTTCTAACATTCCCAAGGTAGTAACCGTAGCATTAAACTGATTAAACAGATGCTCATACTGTTTGGCACTTGCCTTCACTACTTCCCGATGCATTCCCAGCAACTTATGCTTCAACAGCCGCTCTAGGGCTTGGCGACGATCACCTTGAAAGGCGGCTATATCCTCCACACGTGCATACAAATCATCTTCAGAGATTCCACGCGCTTTGAGCTGCTCACCATACTCCGTCCATAAGCTAATCGCAATTTGATCCACAGCAAAACTTTCAAAGTCGGCAGCTTGTTGTTCGGGAGTAATCAAACGCTCAACACTCGCACTCACAGTTTTATTATTTCGTAAAGCTAATTCAAATCTGTCATGGAGCGCGAATTGACGCAGACTAGTACGCACGCTTTCGGCCAACGCTTCTAGTCGTTTTCCAGTGGTCCGTTCGTGCGCGGGACGCTGTTGCAATGCTTTCTCATAATTTACTGATACAGTGCTGTAAGTAGACATCGCCTTGCCAATGACGAAACTTTCTACGCCGAGCGTTAGCCAGCGCGCACCGGTCGTTAACACCGCCGTATTGCGTGCTTTACGTGCTTGATAAATATCCACGTGGCGCTCGACAATACCCTGTATAGCATTGCTCCATTGCCCAGATAATTTTTCATAACCGCGCATCAATGAAGATTTCTCACCATCAAACACTACTGTATCTAGATGCCGATGGATATCTCCCAAAATCGCCTGGCGACGTTGCTCCGGAATGATGGTTACTCCTTGTAATAATTCGTGCGCATACTTCATGCCACGTTCAATGTGCTGCTGCCGGTAGGCTTCACGGTCACCACCCTCTGCTGGCATCATGCGCTCTGAAACGCGTTGTAGCTCTGCAAAATGTTGACGTACTTGATCCGCAAATTTCATCGCTTCCGCTTCCACTGCGGCAACCCCACCGTGGCCAGCATATTTTTCTGCTAAGGTATCACAATCGGCCTGACGAATCGCAATGTCCACTAAAAATTGTTTGGCGGCCATTTGGGCATTAAACTCAATTCCAACCAATGCACCTCGCACAGATAAATCCATGGCTTTGCGTAAAGTCAGCGATTTACGCGTTGCTTCCACCGCACGCTTGGCCGATTGCCACATGGTCGTCGGCTGTGTCTCACGCCAATCACCAACATATTGGTCAGCGATCTCAGTTAAGGTTTCATCAGTACGATCCATTAATCGCTCCTTCCAACCTTTATACTGCTCACGGACACCTTGTACTAAGGTTGTCCAACGTTTACGCAAACCTAATTCAGGAGCGTTCACTTCGGCAGCATCTGGAACGACACGTTCAGCCTTGAGATCGACCTGAGGTAATGCATCAGGGAGATCAATCCATTGACGATCAATACTATTCATGGAGTAGTTTTTGGATATAACGTTCGATCTCCTTGCGTTCTTTGGCTTGCAATCGTTCTAAGCTCGTATTCATCTCTTTCACCACTGCATCCAAGTCAGAGAAAAAACTAGCACTAACCGCTTGATAGGCCGCCTGTTCCTGCTCCAACACTTGCATTAGGCGCTGCACCTGTTCCACAGACATTAACGGCAACAAATTTAACCAAGCTGACTTTTGCTCTTCCGGCATCACTGACTGAGCCAACAACCATGCTAAGCGTTCCGCAGTTTTCGTGTCGAGCGGTAATGTTGGTGATGCCATAGTTTTAATGTTTTTTGTTAGAGAAAAAATTGATTGAACGACTAAATATAACTTAAGTTTAGCAAATTGTCAATGACTGGCAACTGTGATATAGTTGTATCCGTTTTCCATTCTAAATAATCGTCTTAACTTTTATTCTATTGCTATGGCCATGCTTCCCAAACCTCCGCGCGTCAGTTGGTATAAACGTTGGTGGATCTGGTTGATCATCGTATGTGTAGTGCTTGCGGGTGTAGGAATAGTCATACAAATGGTCTCCTCATCCATGAGTGCCACAACGCTTGATACGAATCAAACTGTGGTAGCAGATGTGCGTGATCTGAATAAAGCTATCAGCACTAATGGGAAAATTGCCCCTGAGCATACCGAACAGCTAGCCTTCAGTTTTGGTGGCAAGGTCACTGAAGTGAATGTGGCTATTGGTGATTTAGTCGATAAGGATGATGTCTTGGCAAAAATTGGCAGTCAACAATTAAAAGCCCCATTTGATGGTCGAGTATTAGCCGTAAACACCTTTGTAGGCAGTACAGCCCTAGCCGGTAACCCCGTCTTCGAAGTTGGCTATCGCTCGAATTTTGTCGATTTTGTTGCTACTGAATCTGAAGTATTTGATCTCAGTAAAGATCAGGCTGTTGAATTAACCATACCCACTTATCGTAATGGTAGTGATACCTATCATGGTACCGTGGAATCCGTTGATACACAGAAAAGCACATCCGGTAGTCAGCTAGCTCAATCCGGTGGCACGGAAAGTGGTTATCTTACCCGCATTCGACCATCAGATTTACCAGAAGAGATTGGTAATTTAGTTGGATTGACGGTTAATATTAAAGTACTTGTGGATCAGCGTGATCAAGTGCTGTCATTAGAGCGTGCTGCTATTCAGTATCACGATGATGGCACTGCCTTTGTATGGCTGCCAGGTGCCACAACAGATGCTGCACCGATTGAACAAACCGTGACTACAGGATTCGACGGTGACGACTATATTGAAATTACCTCTGGATTAACCGATGGCGCTACCGTGATTCTCAATATCCCAAAGTCTAGCAGTGCCTCCATCTTTTAACTCTAGCTTTGGACTCAATGAAAAAATCAACGAACGAAGTCATCCGCATAGTGGATATTGTTAAAACGTACTGGAATGGTACTTTGGAAGTACCAGCGTTGCGTGGTATCAACCTGACAGTCCATGAAGGAGAATTCTTAGCCTTAATGGGGCCATCCGGATCAGGCAAGTCAACATTAATGAATGTACTGGCATTTCTAGACGCCCCCACCAGTGGCGAGTACTGGTTTGCTGGTCAAAACATTACCTCCTTCAGTGATAATTACCTAGCAGAACTACGCAATGCAGTGCTGGGATTTGTGTTTCAACAGTTTCACCTCTTATCTCGTACCTCAGCCTTAGATAATGTTGCACTTCCCCTCCTCTATGCTGGTGTCAAAAAAAAGGCGGCCCGGGAACGCGCCTATCAATTGTTAAAGCGCGTCGGCTTGTCTAACCGCATTTATCATAAGCCCAATGAACTTTCCGGTGGACAGCAACAACGCGTCTCCATCGCTCGAGCATTGGTTAATAATCCCACCGTTCTCTTCTGCGATGAACCGACTGGTAATCTGGATACCAAAACATCACATGAGATCATGGAATTAATTAGTGCACTGCATGACGAAGGCAAGACAGTCATTATGGTGACCCACTCAGATGAAGTGGCTGCCTACGCTTCCCGTCAAATTATTATGCGTGATGGTAAAATCCAGAAATAACTATGCTATTACTTACGCACGTTCAAACTTCAGTCCGCCAATTGCTGGCCAATAAAGGCAAATCGTTCTTGACGATGTTAGGGATTATTATCGGAATTGGATCTGTGATTCTGATTATGACGCTCGGCGAAATCGCCAAACAGTTTTTGCTTGGTCAAATCAGCCAATTTGGCACCAACGTAATCGAGGTAGCCGATCAAGGTTCGTTCGGTCCATTTGCCGATTCCGAACCCATTACCTTTACACTGAGCGATGCTGATGAGCTCCGTTCTTCTAGCCTACTTTCTGATTTAGAGGATATCTCTACGGCTTATACGCTGTCTGGTAATTTAGAATATGATAGTGAAACCTATCAGGTATCTGTCTGGGGAGATCGCACCGGAGTATTTAATGTGAATAATTTGAAGTTTTTGGCAGGTCGTGGCTTTTCCGACGCAGAAGTGAACCGGGCAGATAACGTAATTGTGTTATCAGAAAGTGTGGCTAACGATGTGTTTGGTGCTGCCGGTGCTGCAGTTGGCAATACGATTACGATTAAAGGACGATCCTTGCTTGTGATTGGTGTAGTGAATGATCCCCCATTAAGCGGTGCGTTTGGTGGTGGCTACGTCTATATTCCTATCACCACTGTCTATGCGTATCTCGCTCCAGCTGAAGATTATAATAAAGTTACACTACTCTTAGTAGCGATTGACCCCACTGCGGATGTGGATCAATTTAAAGATCGCATCGCGTTTGAAATTAAACGGATTAAAAATTTAGACGAGGAGCAAGCTAAGCGTCTTTTTATTCAAAGTCGTGAGCAGGCCTTAAGTATTTTTGACACCGTTCTAGTAGGTATTCAGATGTTCGTTGCGGCCATTGCTGCAATCTCACTCTTCGTTGGTGGAATTGGTATCATGAATATCATGTTAGTAACAGTGAAAGAACGGACTAAAGAAATTGGTTTGCGTAAAGCGGTTGGTGCCAAAAATAGTTCTATTCTAGTTCAATTTTTAATTGAAGCTGCTGTTCTCACTACGCTCGGTGGTTTGATCGGTATCGGAGTTGGATTAGGATTGGCCTATGCTGCGGTCATTGTCGTGAATCTAGTACAACCCACCTGGGATATCCAATTTGTCTTCGTGCCATCAGCTGTGTTCTTAGCATGCGCAGTTTCAATGACGACTGGGTTTATCTTTGGTCTTTATCCTGCGTTAAAAGCCGCTAAGTTGCATCCGATTGAAGCTCTGCGCTACGAGTAGTATAGTGTTCATATGAAGATCTATACAAAAACCGGCGACAAAGGCTCCTCTGGATTATTTGGCGGTGAACGCGTCGCTAAGAATCATCCCCGCTTGGAAGCCTACGGCACAATTGATGAACTCAATAGTCAAATTGGTTTGTTAGCAACTCAATGGCCCCAAGCTGCAGACCAACTAATGGAGATTCAACGCATGCTCTTTACGATCGGTTCTCATTTGGCCACCCCACAGCAGACAGATAGTGGCCTGGCGATAGCTATGATTCTACAGCTGGAACGATCGATTGATGAAATGACGGTGGCACTTCCTGAGTTGCGTAAATTCATTTTACCCGGTGGCCACGCGGCCGCATGCCAAGCCCATATTGCCCGCACAATTTGTCGACGTGCAGAACGTTTGATTATTAGTCTTACCACAACAGATCATGTCGATGCATTAGTCATTCAATATATGAATCGGCTATCTGATTGGTTATTTACTTTGGCTCGCTACATTAATATCAAAACCGATACCGTTGAGGTCAGTTGGCACTAATCTATGGCCCGTATCGCTACACAAACTCAACCGCAAGCCCTACTGCTCAAGCAAGCTAAGTTTGTCTTAGGCATTGATTCTGGCGCCACCAAAACGGCCGCGGCAGTTGGTGATGATCAAAAAATCTATGGGGTTGGCAAGGGTGGTCCTGGTAATTTGCACACGGTCAAAGCCGAGGAGATTATTCACAATCTTCGAACTGCAACAGAACAAGCTGTCCAGCACGTTAAAACGCGCAGTCGGTTAGCCTTCCGTTCCGTCGTAGTTGGAATGGCCGGAATCGATTCGCCGAATGATCAATTACGAGCGGAGCGCATCGTAAAAAAAGCTTTAACCCCGTGGTTAAATCATCAAAGTCATTTAGAGGTGCTCAATGATATTCATTTGGTACGTCGCAGCGGTAGCGATGACCCCTACGGTATCGCCTTGATTGCCGGCACGGGTTCACATTGTTTTGGCATTAACCACAAAGGCGAAATGGCGCATGCTGGTGGCTTAGAATTCATTCTCTCCGATGAGGGCAGTGGTTATGATATGGGGTTAAAAGTCTTGCGAGCAGCTGTCCGTAGTGGTGATGGCCGCACGAAGCCTACTAAACTGCAGTCAGCCGTACTTGCACATTTCAAAATTGCCTCCATTCGCTCATTGGAACCACTGACCTATCACGGGCAAATTTATGGTCAACGTCTTGATAAATCCAAAATTGCCAAGCTAGGAAAATTAGTGGATCCGTTGGCAGCGGCGGGAGATTGGCGTGCTAAAGAAATTATTAATGAAACCTTAGAAGAACTCACTATGCACGTCGCCGCAGTTGTACAACGTTTACAAATGAAAAAAATGCCGTTTGATCTTGTTGTGGCTGGCGGTGTCTTTGAAATTTCAACCATCCCTTTTCTCAAGCGCTTTACCGCACGCATTAAAAACATTGCACCGCATGCGACCGTCATCAAACCAAGTCATCCTCCAGTATGGGGTGCAGTGCGACTAGCAACTGATCAATTAAATGAAGCTTAATCGTTCTCGTATGTACTATTTCAAACGTTATTGGTTACTACTACCTTATGCCGCCATTATCCTCTTCCCCAGTTGCTGGCTGATTTTCTTTGAACCCGCCACTTGGTTTGATTGGCGCTATACCACCGCGCAATTATTTGGCTTTACTGGTGCAAGTTTATTATTAATGGAGTTAGTATTGGCCACTCGCTGGACTTGGTTAGATCGCATGATTGGCTTTGATCGTTTAACACGTGTCCATAAATGGGCCGGCATAATCGGATTAACTTGCATCGCCTTACATGCCCTGGGCATTAGCTTGTACTACTTTGATTTTGGCTTCGCAACACTGTGGGCGTTCATTCAACCCGGTTGGCGTTGGGAAACATTAGGTATGCTTTCGTTCGATACCATGGTGTTGATCGTATTACTAACACTGATTTATCGCCGATTACATCTTCCGTATCACTGGTGGAAGCGTGTGCACTTTTTTATGTACGTTGCCATTCTAGGCGGATTCCTGCACAGTTTGTATCTCGGTTCACACTTGGTCAGCGGCACATTGCGATGGTATTGGACAATCTTGGGAGCGATTGCCGGATTATCCTTACTGCACCGTCGGATGCTAGTGCCGCTGATGGCTCGCTCGTATCGCGTACAAGCCCACCAAGTAATTGCACAAAATGTGCACCATGTAGAGTTAGTTCCCGTCCACGGAAAGGTATTAGACTATCAACCTGGGCAGTTCGTTTTTGTACAATTTAAATCTACAGGCATTAGTCGTGAATGGCATCCCTTCACTATTTCTAGCCGACCGAATAGCTCCGTACTAACACTAACCATGAAAGAGTCTGGTGATTGGACCAAACAATTGAACAGCGTACAGGTAGACACGATTGCTAAAGTAGAAGGACCCTATGGTCAATTCAGCTACCAACGCCTACCACACGATGATATGGGTTATGTGTTTGTAGCTGGTGGTATCGGTATTACACCACTACACGCCATGATCACCGCTCTGTTAGCAACAGATACTAAACGACCATTAACACTATTGTACAGTGCTAGAAGTGAACAAGATTTTGCTTTCAAAGAAACGTTTGATCAATTGGCGCGTACCCATGCTAATTTTAAAGTCGTCTACACTACTGAACGATTAACACGTCAGAACTATGAAGCGGCTATTCCAGAACCACTACAGCAACATTATTTCATCTGCGGCCCTAAACCAATGATGCGTGGCATGCGTCAATTATTAGCTACGATGGGTGTAACTGCTGATCATATTCACTTTGAAGAGTTCGCTCTAAATTAGTATGGCTCATGCTCACCTCACTGCAGTGGTGAAGAAATTACAAAACCACGGAGATCGTTTAACTAAGAATCGGTTAGCGGTGCTAGAATTCCTCTGCAAACAACAACGCCCGGTGAGTGTAAAACAGATCGAACACGCCCTACCCAAGATTAATATCGTCACCTTGTACCGCATGCTCGAGCATCTAGAACAGGATGGCATCGTCGAACGATTAATGCATGACCGAAAAGAACAGTATTTTGAATTGGCTTCTCCTTACCACCATCATCACCACCATTCAATCTGTCAGGCTTGTGGAAAAATGACCGATATTGATTGTGAGTTAACCCTACCCAAATTCAAAGATTTCGTCCCTACGATGCACGTGGTGACAGTGTATGGTTATTGCAAGGCCTGCTTGCGACTCAAACCCCAATAAGCATGCTCCCGAATCAATGCGGAAGAATCCTGAGCTAACTGTTCCAACGCAATCATCGCTTCGTCACTCCCCCAATTTCCTAGCGCAACGGCTACGTTACGCAGTAAACCAACCCGCTTAGCGCGCATAATCGGCGTCCCTTGAAAACGTTGCAAGAACGTTTCATCCGTTAATTGTGCCAGCTCGACTAAATGGGGTGCTTGGCGATCCAAAGCAGCTGCTAACCAATCATTCTGGGTCTGTTTAGCCTTAGGTGTACCGTTCCATGGGCAGACTTCCTGACAAATATCACAACCGTAAATACGATTAGTCATCAGTGGTCTTAATTCCACTGGGATGCTCCCTTTGCTTTCAATAGTCAGATACGAAATACACTTCCGTGCATCGATAACTTTATTATCTACAATGGCTTTGGTCGGACAACGTTTTACACATTTATGACACGTACGACAACCACCTACTTTTTTGTACGTCACGGGCTCTAACGGAATATTCACAATCACTTCACTTAAAAAAAGATAGGAGCCAAACATCGGGCTAATCAACATACTATTATTTCCCACAAAACCGATTCCTGCGCGTTCAGCTAACTCACGTTCTAAGATTGGACCAGTATCAACATAAGCTCTGCCCTGCACCTCTACGCCCAGCTGCTCTTCCAGATAATCCAATAAGGCTTGTAAACGCTTCTTTAGCACAGTGTGATAATCACGACCCCAGGTATAGCGTGAAAATAGACCTCGGGATGGATCGTTGCGAATCTCTAACGGAAGATCTTCGGTACGATAGGTATAAGCCAAAGTAATGACACTCTGCGCACCCGGTAAGATTGTCCGTACATCCGCTCGCTTCTCCTTGCGCCCCTCGGTTTCTAACCATGCCATCTCACCCTGATAGCGATGATCTAGCCAGTCACTAAACTGTGGGAAAGTAGTAGCTGCACTTGCAGGCACAATTCCAACACGCGTAAACCCAAGATGATCCTGAGCGTAGTGGATAAGCTGTTCACTGAGATGTTGGGACATGTGGTATTATCCAACCATGCCAAGAATTAAGGTGTCAACTCACTTGCAAAGTTTTACAGTCGATTCAGCGCAATTGGCACAATTTCCACGTAAACTGATTAGCTGGTATCAAAAGTCCGGACGCGATTTGCCATGGCGTAATACGCACGATCCGTATCGCATTCTGATCTCTGAAGTGATGCTACAACAAACTCAGGTGATCACAGTGATTGAGCGTTACGAACGCTGGCTCAAACGGTTTCCAACGGTGCAAAGTTTAGCTGCAGCTCCAACCGCCGCAGTACTACAAGAATGGGCAGGCCTAGGTTACAACCGTCGCGCCTTAGCATTGCATCAGATTGCCCAACGAGTACTACGAGATTATGCGGGTCAGTTCCCCACCGACATTGCCGAACTGCAAACCTTTAAAGGAATTGGTGAATATACCGCTCACGCGATTGCTAGCTTTGCTTTTAAACAGCGCGCTCCATTAGTAGATACAAATATTAAACGCGTCTTAGGGAGAATTTTTTTTGGCTTCAAAAAATTAGAACAGCTGCGTGATGAGCACGGTCTCTTCTGGACACTGAGCCGGATGATCATTGAACGGGCTAAATCACCTTACGATTTCAATCAAGGGATGATGGATTTCGGAGCAACCATCTGCATTGCCAAGCGTCCAAAGTGTGCAGTTTGCCCGATGCAAACTATCTGTAAATCGTATCCGTCCATTCTCAAAGCCAACCCTGAGCAGCTACGGGTAAAAACCAAACGGACAGAACCACTCTACTTCGGGCAACCAAGACGCATCTGGCGCGGCAAGATTCTGCAGTATTTACAGACGCACCAAGTAGCTACCCTAACGCAAATTGGCAAAGCCATTCAGCCTGACTGGAAAGCGGAACGGTTGCCCTGGCTAACAGCAGTCATTGCCACAATGGCCAAAGATGGGTTAGTATCTTATCGACAGTCTAAAGTTACTTTACCGCAATAACCTTATGCGCCCGCGTTATCCCAAAAATAATCGTCGTCATGTAGAAGATCGCCCAAAACGGACGGATTGGAACTCTGTGGCTGGTTGGTACGGGAAACATCTGCAAGATAAAGGCACTTACCAAAGTACTTTGATTTTCCCAAAAACCCTGGCCCTATTACAACCGAAAGCTGGGAAACATTATTTGGATATTGCCTGTGGCGAGGGTTCGTTTGCTTTAAAATTAACCCAACGGCACAAAGCCTTAGTCACGGGATTTGATTTAGCGCGTGATCTGATTGCCCAAGCCAGACAAAAACATGCCCGTGGAGCTGAATTCTTCGTCGGCGATGCAACCCACTTTCCTCGTGAAATTATGAAATTGCGATTTGATGGTGCTACCTGCATCCTGGCAATGCAGAACATTGCCGATTATCAAGCTGTATTTGATCAAGCCGCAGAAGTGCTCAAACCCGGTGCCTCATTCGTGATTGTGCTCAATCATCCTGCCTTTCGACCACCCAAACAAAGTGGTTGGGGCTTTGATGAGCAACGCAAATTACAATACCGTCGTATTGATACTTACCTGTCACCCTATCACGTGGCGTTATCCGCGCATCCAGGTAAACGTGAATCTGAAAGTACGATTTCATTTCATCATCCTTTGCAAGATTATATTCAAGGCTTAGCCAAAGCAGGCTTCATGATTGATGCACTCGAAGAATGGACATCAGATCGAGCCAGTTTGCCCGGTGCCCGTGCCAAAGCTGAAAACCGATCGCGCCAAGAGTTTCCTCTGTTCATGGCTATCCGCGCGCGTAGCAGTGCACGTTAGCGCTCCAAATGTTTCAATACTTCTAAATAGAGCTGCTCCACAATTCGCTCTTGTTGTTTGCCCATTTTGACATAGTGGTCTAAACCCGGTGCAGCATTGATTTCCAAAATTGTATATTTGTCCGGCTGACTACTAATTTCTCCATCGACCATTAAATCAACACCACATAACCGCAGTCCCATATCACGTGTCAGTTGAATGACGAGTTTTTTGAAAGCAGGATGCACGTTTGCGGTCACGTCGATTGCCTCGCCACCGGTAGATAAGTTGGCATTATCGAGCAAAGACAGCTGCTGACCTTTCGCCAGTACGGTTCTCCACGTTAGTCGTAAATGCTTAAGTTTGCGAGCAATTCTAGGATCAGCGGCATTAATCTGGGTATCGCGTTTGGCTGCACGAAACTCAAGTTGCTTCCGATTCAATAATTGACGAATCGAAGAACGGCCATCGCCAACCACTTCTAACGGTTTGCGCAAGTAAGTAGAGATTACACGATTGTCGAGTACGACGCAGCGATAATCATTACCGCGTACAGGGCGTTGCACTAAAGCGACGCGATCCGCTTTAAAAATGGCTCGCATAGCGGTGTAAAATTCACGTTGATTATAGACCAATGCTACACCGGAACCTTGGCTACCGCTATTCGGTTTGACGACCACGGGGAAACCTAATCCGCACGCATAACGATAAGCGGCATCGATGGTTCGACTAGGCAGACCGATCGTCTCTGCCCAGGCCTGCGAAAAAAACGTTTTGCTGTCGGGCACAGTTTGGTAGCCGAGTGAGCGCATGAAATAATCAGCAAAGTTTTTATCTTTAGCAATATCGGAACTACCCACCGGATTCAGATCAAGCGTGTTATAGCGAAAGTAGGAATGACGACCGCTCTTAAACGTAATACGTCCGGTCATCCCCCACTCTGGTTCTATCACAACACTAGCACCGATTTGCGGTGCAATCTTTTTGAGCATCTTGCCGAGCACTAACGATTCCTTTTTACGCTGAACCCGTTTTTTCATGATGGAGTTATATCACTAACTAGTAAAATTTATAAAAGCACTATACAATCTCTACTAACTACCACTTTAACTATTTGTATTGCTTTTAATGGTCAGTTAACTTCATCAATCATGAAACCTATGACTGTCTTTATCTTACATGGAGCCTACGGAAATGCAAACGAAAACTGGATACCGTGGTTAAAACAGGAATTAGAACATCTTGGCTGTTCAGTGATTACTCCCACTTTTCCGACCCCGAATGAACAATCTTTGGACACTTGGTTAAAAGTACTAACGCCTTACAAAAAACAAATTCAACCCGACAGCATTTTAATTGGACACAGTTTGGGAGCAACCTTCGTACTTCATCTCCTGGAGCAATACACTGTAGGGGCGGCCTACTTAGTAGCCGGTTTTGCCACCCGCCTCAATAATCCAAAGTTTGATCTAATCAATGCTACATTTGTAGATCACGCATTTAACTGGCCAGCTATTAAGGAACATTGCTCAGTAATTAGGCTATACCACGGCGATAATGATCCGTATGTGTCACAGCAATGTGCAGAACAAATCAGTCAGGGTTTGCAAGTACCAGTTACGATGATTCCAGCTGGTGGACACTTAAACTCTGCTGCGGGTTATCAAACTTTTCCATTGCTACTTGAACAGATCAAGCGGTACTTGGACAAACGTTAAAGCACCTCTTTCTGGTAGCAGTGCTCACAATATACTAGCTCTTTCCGATCTGGAGCATAGGTAGTGGCAAACTCTTCGCTACAACGTCCATGATGTTGATGATCAGTTTGTGTACACATGCACTGCCGTTGCCATAATTGGCGTGGATTGCGTTGAATAAAACGGAGACGGCGACGTTCATCAGGGCACACTACTGGAATCGGTAATCCCATTCGCTGATACCAAGCACGCTCCTGTGGAATAACACGATATGACCTACCAGTCTTGGTGCACCTCAGCACATCTGTACCGCTGGTGTTCAGTTTGGCCGGCTCTTCATACCATTGCAATTGTTCAGCCTGAACTTGCTCGCGTGTTAACGGATACCACACCTGTGCCATGCTAGCGTTATAGGCAAACGGGCTGAGTGACATAGGAAAAAACTCGCCATACTCACCTGTTGCACGCATCTGATCCACCAATTTTTTCTTGAGCTGATGATACTCCTCTTCGGTGTACTGTGTATTTAATATACAGAATTGTTGCTTGGATAAGCCAACACAGCCAAAGAGATCATGACTATGAAAAATCTCAGTGCTGTAATAACAATCTCGTACAGTCCAAGCGGTCATCACAAACTGACAATTATATGCGTTATAGCCAATGCTGGTGGCCTCATAGCCTAATTCGATATCAGTGGTATGACAGACATCCATAAGGTCCTTCACATGAAATCCTGTGTACACATAGCGGCAATGTTCAATACCATTTACGTCATAACATTGCTGCGCATCCTGAGAATTAAAGATAAAGTCACCGGAGATCGCTTCACTATTGGCTTGTTCCAAGGGACGATGGATGGCTTTAATGCATAAGTCTTGAAACTGTCTTAACAGGCTCGGCAACTTACCAGAACGGATTTCGGCAATTAACTCAGCTTTTTTTTGTTGATATTGTTCTGGTGTATATTCCTTATTAAAAATGTAATAGCGTTGGTTGCGTAAGTTAGTAGAAAATAAACAATCTGTACAACCACGACAATCAAATAAAAACATACTATCCGTGCAATGCTTGCAATTCTGTGACCAAAACAATCGGTAACACCGCTCCACATCGACCACTTCGTAACAATCCTCACTTTCGGTGCAATTCAACGTATCCACACAACTAATCGATTTAATGGCTTGCGTGGAATACATGCAATCCTCATCGTAATCGCCGGCGAATACTAAATAGCAACCTTTGCTGTATCCGGTCATATTCACATAATCCGATTGTTCATTGTCAGCTGCGTACAAGGCAATCTTGGGCACTTTTTGCTGCAGTTCATTCCACTGCGCAAAAAATGGTCTTTCCCAATCAATCGCCTGTCCATAATCTAAAGCGTTCCACTGATCACTCCACCAGCAGTCATGGCAATAAATTGTAAACGTGGAGTTGGCCGGATAAATCGAGACAATGGCTTTTTTACAGAGATCGCACTGCCGGTTATATAACGTATGCTCATTGCGCCAGGCTAACCGCCGACGTTGTCGACAATCTGGACAATGTGTGGGTGATGGAACATCGATCGTTTTGTAAAATGCTAAATCAGTATCAGTGATACGGAAGGTTTTACTACAATTTTGACATTGGGAAGTTTGCATAAATAATCGTTTGACCACCAGGATAAACCCGGGGTCTCCAGAAATAATTGAGAGGGATGGGCTTTATGCCCATTACTAAACGGTAATTAATTTAACGAATAGGTTTTATTCCACAACGTGTAGAAAATTCTGGAATGGTGATTAGCCAATTCTTTATTGTGAATAGTGATGCCAAACAATTCACGGCCTGGAAATATGTAGGCCACGTGATCAGCATAAATCAATTGATCACATGTAGCGCCTAATTTCATTTGCATTGATTCTGGAATAAGTTGCTGTAGCTCACTTCGCGCGATGGTATAGGTACCTGTTTTTTCCAAAATCATTTTCAGGTGAATCCCTTTCTCTGTACTACGCAACAGTTGCTCTTCCATGAATTCCAGATAGTGTTCACCCAGAGTAGGCGCTAGATCTACAGCGGATAGCACTAATAGATCATCCCCTTTTTTTGTGTTGGTTAAGGCCTCGTCCCAAATTTTAGTGATCGCTTCTTTCGCGCGAAAGTAATGGATCTCTAAATCCTCTGGTACTGAGGAATACAACACATTCAACTCCCCAATTAAATTGGGCATGTCGGTGGCCAATTTATCTAAGCTTTTGCGTTCCTGCTCAAACAAAGTGAGTAATTTTGCTGGTTTCGCCACTTTACATTTCTGACCATAACTACGTACATCCATATCGGCCATCCCTTTCTGGCTCAACACTTTAAAAATGTTATAACCAGTCATGCGGGATAAACCGGCGCGTTCAGCAATTTGTGGAATCGTCGCCAAGCCTAACTCCAATCCGGCCACATAGAATTTGATCTCGTTGTCGGTTAAACCTAGTTGGGAAAGATCTTTCTTAACTTTGCTAGTAATCATAGTGGTGCAATGATCTTACGGTAATATTAGTGCTAAGCGTGGTCAATTGTATTTAGATATTTAGCTGGGGAAAATTCAAAAAATACCTAATTTTAGGTTAGCAAAAAATACGTGAATGTCAATTGAACTTATACGCTATTAAGCAATGGTTTGATCGTAGCAGCGTTCACAGTAGACAATTGCCGCATTACTCTCTGGATAAGCCGTTTCAAAGGTGTTGGCACAAACTGCAGCGTGGCCATGATCTGGTTGAGTGCACATGCACTGCCTATGCCAGAGAGCTCTCGGGTTGCGGTGATCTAAGCGCTGGCGATGACGACATTCAAAACAGCAGCGTGGCAACGGAATCTGTTGCGTACGGTAAAACGCCAATTCTGCTGCTACAACTCTATAAGGCTTATGGCATTGCGCACAGGTCAAAAATGTTTGCAAGACATCATCATTAGTTTTAGCGATGTCATCCGTTACACGATAAGTACTATAGCGCGCCTCTTTGACGATTGGATCACGCCATTGCCATCCCCGACCCTCCACTTCAGCTTTGGTCAAAGGATACATGTCCTGAGCTGCTGTTTCATTATACGCGAATGGTGAACAGGTCACTGGAAAATTCTGACCATACTCACCCGTAGTTTTCATATGTTCAATCAGACGACTCTTCAACTGGGCATAGTCTTCTGGGCTGTAGCGTTTGTTCAGAATACAATACTGCTGGTGCTGCAATCCCACACAACCAAAACTGTTATTCACCTGTTTGGCCGTATCCATATAGTCACAATCTCGGCCACCATAATAGGCAATCGCATACTTCACATTATAGGAACCAATCGCCCCCACTAATTCATAACCGAGCTCCACTCCATCCACATTCATATAACCATCATAGGTATCTTTAATTTGGTTACCATGTGTAATATACTTGCAATTTTGAATCCCAAAACTTTCAAAGCAGTGAGTACTATTGACACACCGCTCCAGGTAGTCACCAGAACAATTCTCATTATTCTGGCCATGATAATATTTGAAGATGTGTTTCTTTTTCAGATTAGCAAACTCTGTTTTTAGCCGAGCAATCGTTTGATAGCTACTGCGTTTTAAATTTGCCAGCTTTGTCTGATACTGTTCAGCTGTTAATTGCTGATTTTGCCAAACATATTGTTTATTTCGCAATCCATACGACATGAAGCAATCACTACTCCCCTTGCAGTCAATCAGAAATAGTGAGGAGTGACAATTACTGCAATCCTCAGAATACTGCAGATCATAACAATTGCTGCAACCAACACATTCATAACACAGCTCACATTTAGTACTACTCATTAGATCTAATGATTGCACAGAATTAAAGGTGCCATAGGAATACATACACTGTTCGTCATGATCACTAGCAAAAATCATGTAACAATCTTTGCATTGCTGAGTACCATTGGTATATTCACAATTTTCATTGTTAACCATCAAGGCATACAACCGAGGGACTTTTAGCTGCAACGCTTTGAACTGCTCAAAAAATGGACGACTAAAATCGATCTCCTGCCCGTAATCTAATGGATTCCATTGATCAGAGTACCAGCACTCATAGCAATAGACCGTGTAGGGACTTGCCGGATGATAGAGCGAGATAATACCTTTATGGCAAAGATCACACTGGCGACTATATAACGTTCGCTCATTCCTCCACACAATGCGCCGCTGATAGCGACAATCTGGACATAGTGTCGGTGCAGGTACTTTGATCCGTTCGTAAAACGACTGGTCATCGGGCGTGACCTGAAACGTTTTGTGACACTGTTGGCATTGGATATTCATACTTCAACCAGCTCAGAAGTTAGTAAAAACGTTTTTGATAACACTCGGCACAATAGACACTTTCTGAACGATCAGGCATATACGTAGTGTGAAACTTCTTAGGACACTGTACGGCGTGCTGATGATCTGCCTCCACGCACATACACTGGCGCTCCCATAATTTGCGTGGATTACGTTTAGCCATGCGACGACGATGACGCAGTTCGGGATGTACAGTAGGTTCGGTTAAATGTAATTGAGCGTAAAAGGCTTTTTCGGCCGCTGTCAGGTTAAAGGGCTTAGTAGTTACAGCATCTGCGGATTGGTTCCAACGTAGATGTCTTTGTTTGGCTTGATCAGCGGTCAATGGAAAGTATTCGTTAGCGACAGTATCATTATAGGCAAACAAACTATACTTCAGTGGCGGCAAGGCTCCGTATTCACCATCTTCGGTCATTTTAGCAATCACTCGCTTCCGTAAGTCTGCGTATTCCGTAGGAGAGTAAACTTTATTTAATATGGTGTACTCTTTTTTACGGAGGCAAGAAGATAATAAGACGTCATGACTATTGTGGATCTGATCACCATATTCAACATCACGACTATAAAAAATAAAGGTTGAATAATGCACGTTGTATGTTTCCAGCATGCTGAGTGAGTCGTAACACAATTCTGGATTGTAATAGAAGAATGAACAATCATAACTATCTTTCGGAGTGAGGGCATCACTGCAATAACGGATATCTTGACCATCGGTAATATCATACGAGTCAAACACACGTTTACAATTGGTCAGTGCGTCACCAGTGCAATCTGGGCTATTCAAAATTCCGGCGTATTTTACAATCCGTTTTTGTGATAACGCATCCCATTCTCGCTGACATTGCGGTTGATCCTTTAATAACTCTGCTACCTTGGCTGCATATTCCTGCGGGGCAACGGGTTGGTTACGAATATAATACTCTTTATTATGCAAATCATTGCTTAAAAAAACATTACTGCAACCTTTTAAGCCTAACGAGTAATGACAATCTCGTGAGTCTTGGGAATCCTGCAAATATGTACACTGAAAACAATTGCGACAATTAATGCATTCATAACACAATTCAGAATCATACAGAAAAGCATTATCAAAGCAGTCTTTGCAGTGTTGAACTAATTTTCCATAGGAACAGTTCTCACAGTTTTCTGATGCGAACAATAGATAACAATTTTTGTTGTCCGCTGACATGTTGGTGTAATCTGAATTTTCACTATTCAAATTGACAATGGCTAGGCGCGGTACACGTTTGCGTACTTCCTGATATTGCTCCAACAATGAACGATTCCAATCGATCTCCTGTCCATAATCGGCTGCATCCCAATCATCACTCCACCAACACGTCTGGCAATAGACCGTCAAACCATCCGTGGGTTGATACAATGACAAAATCTTTGTTTGACATTTCGCACACTGATCAGCAAATAATGCGCGTTCGTTACGATACGCTAAGCGCCGCTGCTGGCGACAACGCGGACACTGTTTGGGTAGTGGTGCACTGATGGACTGATAAAATTTTTCATCTGCAGATGAGAGATTAAATTGTCCGGAGCAATTGGTACATGTACGAGTTGGCATAACAGAAGCGTAATGGAATGGCTTAACGTGGTCAAATGGAATTAGATTTTTAGCGTTCGAATATTTATTTTCACCTAACCTTAGTATAAATTATTCAGTCACATGTCAATTAATAGTATACGCTAATAAACGGCCTCGCGATAACAGCTTGCACAATAGATCCGCTCTGAACGATCGGCTGCAAAACTGGATGCCACTGACCGTAAACATTTGTTGCACTGGCGTTCAAATAAACCGGGGGTGACCCGTTGGGTCATGCGCTCCTTCAACCGAACTTCGGGATGTTTACGTGGCAACGGTATTCCCAGCTGTCGATACAGGTACAGTTCAGTGGGTTGAATTTTATAGGCACGTTTAGAGACAATGCATATCAACGTTTTAGTCAGGATATCATCCTCAACACCAGCAATCGTATCTGGCAATGTACTTGCATCTACTCCATTGGTAATTGGCGATAAGAGATCGAGTGCATCATTCCACTGAGCACCCAAGGCTAGGGCTTGCGCTTTGGTGAGAGGGAAAAAATCCTGGGCAACCGTTTCGTTATACGCAAAGGGTGAATATCCTAAGGGGAAAAACTCACCGTACTCCCCCGTCGTTTTCATGTAAGCGATTAATTTGGCTTTTAATCGCTCGTATTCTGGTTCCGTATATTGCCGATTCAAAATACAATACTTCTGGCGATTTAGACCAACACAACCAAAGAGATGTTGTGAATTAAATACGTGATCGCAATATTCTAAGAAACTATCATCATATGAGTAGTTGGTAAACTTGCAATGATTATCATTAATAATAGCCGCAACCTCATAACAGGCTTCGGCCGGTGCTACATTGGTTACATCAACACAATCTTTAATATTTTCCGCTTGCGCTACATAACTACAATTTTCTGCCTCGGATACATAATATCCTTCGTGCACTTGATGACACCGCGCCAGATAATTACCCGTGGTGTCTGAACAATGAATTTGATGAGTTGCTTGATGCACGGCTTGCGTAGCCATTAGCATCCGCCATTGTTGAATAAGACCCTGCTGTTGCTCATAGGTCATGGTTTGATACTCAGCCACGCGCTGCTGATATTCAACGGCAGTTAATTGCTGATTTAAAAAACAATATTGCTTATTGCGCAGGTTATATGACAAGAAGCAATCCTTACAACCACTTAGATCAAAACTAAACCAAACATTCGTGCAATTCCGACAAAGCGTGGTGTAAGCACAGCGATAATTTCCGTGTCCATAGAAAGATTCATAACACAGCTCGCTATGATCATACATGTAACTGCAATCCACTAAATTTTGACATTTAAAATTCATGAATCCGTACGCTACGTCTTCACAATTCACCACAGAAAAACCTAAATAACAATTTTTGTTGTAAGCAGAATGATTAGTATATTCAGAATTCTCGCTATCTTTGGCGAGTAAGGCCATGCGCGGCTGCTGTAGTTGCAAAGCTTTTAACTGCGCGAAGAAGGGCTGAGTAAAATCCATCTCCCGGCCAAATTTTAGTTGATCCCAACGATCGCTCCACCAAGCGCTTTGGCTATACACCGTATATGGGCTATCCGGTGAAAAAATGGTCACGATTGATTCACTGGTCAAATCGCATGAGCGTCGATACAAGACACGTTCATTGCGCATGTTTAGGCGACGCTGCAAACGACAACGCGGGCATAGGGTTGGTGCCGGTACGGCGATGCGATCATAATAAGCTTGGTCACTGCTCGTGATTACAAATGCAGACTGACAGTGTCGACAGTTCGACGACATATTAATAGACTAACTGTTTATAGCAGCTATCACAATAGATGATCTCTTTACGTTCTGGACTATAAGCGGTTTGGAAACGATTCGTGCAGCCCGTGTTCATGCAGCTGCGCTCCCATAGTTGGTAGGGTGGCCTGTATCGCATTCTGGCAGCGTGCCGACAATCCGGACAGCGCGATGGTGCAGGAATACCCTGTTTTTGATAGAACTCTAGCTCTGCTGTCACCAATTTAAAATTCTTCCTACAATCGATGCAATCATAGATCTGCTTACCCGCATCAGCCTTACCATAGATACCGGGTAAGTGATCCTGCCACTGCCAACCTCGGGTTAGAGCTTGTGCTTTGGTCAGCGGAAAGAATTCTTGAGCCATCGTTTCATTATATGCAAAATCGCTCAAACGCTCCGGAAAAAATTGACCCCACTCACCCGTCGCTTTCATGTGTTCAATTAATTTATCTTTGGTGGCTTGGTACACTTCGGGAGAATATGATCTATTCAGAATACAGTTTGATTGATTCTTTAAACCAATGCAGCCAAAACAATCTACAGCTCCATTCAAGCAGTGGTCGCAATAATAGGTATCGTGTCCGTACCAAACCACATTGCCAAATAAGGTGCGTGTTGTCTGTCCACCACAGGCATGCGCTTCATACATCAGTTCGGCTTGTTCGCCCCAAATCGTATAATCGTAAGAATCCTTACTGTGATGCACGCCATAACAGTAGCTACAGTTTTCAGAATCTCGCACTTGAAAGGAGTTTTGGACAGCGTGTGTATTTACCAAATGATCACCACTACTATCAGCGTTATTTACACCATTGTAGTAGCGCCGTGGCATGTTTAAAGCAAATTGCTCAAACTCAGCACTGCTGTGGGGCATCTGTCGTAGTCGGTTCAGTTCCGCTGGTGTGACCGGTTTATTTTTATAATGATACTCTACATTCCGCAAACCAACACACATCAATGAATTAGAGACACCAACGCAATCGAGTAAGTACTCACTGTCTCGACAATTCACACTCTCCCGGCTGAATTTTAGGTTATAGCATTCTGTGCAATAACTACAGTCATAACATAACTCAACGCGATCACAATAATCACAATCTACGCTGTCTCGATTGCCGTATAAGCCAGCACCGTAACTACAATTTTCATTCCCCACAGCATCAAAGATCATGTAGCAATTTTTCAGCTTATTCACACGGTTACAATATTCACTATTTTCACTATCACCATCGTTCAGTAATGCAAGTCGCGGCGTGTGCAACTTTAGCTCCGCCAGCTGCTCAAAAAAAGGTCTAGACCAATCGATAGGCTGTCCGAATGATAGTGGATCCCATTGATCGCTCCACCAACAGGCACGACAATAAATGACATAGGGTTTATCTGGTGAATATTGTGACAAAGTGACCTTATGGCACAACGCACAATTCCGCTGGTAGAGAAACCGTTCATTCCGAAATGACATGCGCAACTGAAATCGACATTGCGGACAGCGTACAGGATTTGGCACTCCAAGACGCTTGTAAAAGGTCTGATCTTGCTCAAAAATGGAAAACGCTTGTTGGCACTGCGAACAAGTCGCCAAGATCATAATAGATCGCCCCACTGTACTTTAGTGGTATCAGCACTGACGGCTGGTTTAGGAGTTGGCGCTGGAGCCACAGGCTTAGCTGCAGGGCTAGGTTGAGGAGTTTGAGCACGCGGCCTGGCTTCCGCAGAAAAAGTTTGTTTAGGTTGAGGGTTGCTCGTTGCAGCAACGGGATTAACACCAGGGGTACTAGGATTACCACTGCCATTTCCACGCTTCCGTTTACGCTTCCGTTTACGTTTTGCTGGATCGCCACCACCAGAATTACTATTACCTACCCCATTATTACTACCACTAGTATTCTGAGCACCAGAAAATTTTACGGATTGGACATTACCCTGTTTGAGTGCCTGCAAAGAAACACTTGGACCACTAGTGTCAGTACCTTCAGTATCCTCATCGTCAGTATCCTCATCGCCTTCATCATCCGTAGCGTCTGGCTCTGTTTCAAGTACAACACGTGGCGCGGCTGGCTTGATCGGTGCGGCGGATTGCACAGGAGCCACCACGGGGGGTTTGATTGACGCAATCGGTTGCACTTTAGGTTGTGGTGCTACCGGAACAGATGTGGGTGGAGTAACGGCCTGTTTCACCTGCGGCTGTGGTTTGGTCGGTGCAATAGGTTGAACAGGCATAACTGTAGGTGTGGGTGTATCCACTACCGGTACAGCAACAACCGGTTGAGGTTCTTCCACAGGTTCAGTCGCCAAAGAAGATGGTAGATGGTTAATAAAGCTAATCCGCGGACGATTGGCTTCTGTTGTACTAGCTGTTACTGCGGCTGGCACCTCACTGATCGGCTCGGGAGCCAATTTCACAACAGGCTCAGCTTTGACCACTGGCATCTCAGTAGGGGTTTTTGTGATTGTAGGAGCGTGATCACCAGGAATAAATCCATCCGCATTTACAAAGGCACTGCTAGTATTAGCTACCGGTGCTTCCACATTCACACCGCCTGGCACTGCCACAATCGGACTAATATCCGCTAACTCATCATCTGGCAGATCATTTTTCCAAGTGGGTTCAGGCCAGTTCATATCATCCCCTTCATCATTGTTATCATCAACTGGTGCACCATCAACCGGAGTAGCACCGGGTTTGGTAATTTCTACACCACTCCACCGAATGATACGATCTTCTACCATCTCCTGTGGACGCGCATAGCGTTCACGTGACACCTTAATAATTTTATCTCGGTTACTAGTAGCACCTGACGCCGGCGCTAAACCAATGCCAGAAAAAGGTTCGGTTGCAACGCCATCCACCATCAGACGCAAGCAAAAAGTATACTTTTTCAGGTTTACAATATCCGTTGGCAAGAACTGCGGAGCAAATTCCAGTTCTAATTCCGCAGCATCCGCCGCACCTACGCGAAATACAATCATCGTACCAACGTTACCGAACACAGCGGCTTTCACCACATCTCCCAGCTGCTCAAAGTACTGATGAGCCATAATTAAACACAACCGATATTTACGCGCTTCAGATAAAATTCCCGCAAAACTATCGGTGGCAAAGTTCTGAAACTCATCAACATAGAGATAAAAATCCTTACGATCTGGTTCTGGAATATCCACACGACTCATCGCGGCAATCTGCAATTTTGTAATCATCATTGCGCCTAACAACGCGGAGTTTTCTTCACCAATACGGCCTTTCGCTAGATTCATAATCAGAATCTTCTGCTTATCCATAATATCGCGCATCTCAATCGTACTTTTCGATTGTCCAACGATATTACGAATAATGGCAGAAGCTAAAAATTGACCGACTTTGTTTTGGATCGGAGCAATCGCCTCTGTACGGAACTTTTCAGAATAATTTGCGTACTCATCTGCCCAGAAGGTTTTTACGACCGGATCCTGAATTTTGGAAACAACCTTTTTGCGATAGGTTTTGTCTACCAACATGCGCATTAACCCTAACAACGTACTACCGGGATACTCCAACAGCGCCAAGATAGTGTTGGTCATAATATATTCCATACGAGGACCCCACGAATCTGCCCAGATTTTCTTGAACACACCGACTAAGCCGTAGGCCACTAAATGTTTGTAATCTTCGCCAATGCTCTCCAAAATATTGAAGGCGATCGGAAATTTTGTATCCGATGGATTAAAATAGATTACATCGTTTACCCGATTATTCGGAATATATTCTAGAATTTTTTCCGCCAGATCGCCGTGCGGATCAACGACTGCCAACCCATTACCAGCGCGGATATCGGCAATAATCATATTTTCCAGCAAGGTCGATTTACCCATACCGGTTTTACCCACCACGTACATATGACGACGACGGTCATCGCGCTTAATACCAAACTTACGTCGTTGGTTACGGAAATTAGTTTCGGCAAAGACTGTAATATCTGCAGACATAAGTATTATACAAACGGTAAATTAGATGGGGCGTCACTATCTGCTCCGGGAACGCCAGCACGGTCTTCAGAGCTACCTTCCGTAGGGACATCTTCAGGTTGCGCTAAGGTCACGCGGGGTCGTGCTACTAGCGGCGGTTCACTACCTAGTACACTGGTAGGCGGCTCTAAGAGTACTCCACTACCAGATGTCATTACTCGGTCTGTACTACCCTTCTCCATCTGTACCCCCATACCCGGTTCCGCCTCACCTTCGTCATAGCGTAATAGCGTTGGTGGCTCCACACCACGTGATTGGGCTTTGGCCACATACGGAGCACGTACATCAATCGATGGGAAGTGATAGATCGCAGTCAACTCTTCGGTACTCAGTATAAACCCTTCATGTTCGCCACGCTCCATGTCCCGTGAACGATATGCCCAAAACATATGGCGCGCTCGAGCCAGTAATCGTGGTTCAGGACGAATATAGCGGTACGGTAAACAACCCCAATCTGTGCGCGTTAATGTTCCTTCAGCAAAGGCATTAATAAAACGATACAATCGAAACGCACCCAACATACCACGACGTGCCTTCGTTGCATCATAAATTTTAGGAGCAGCAAAATACATAAAGCGAATTTTGGTATGATACGGCCAGCGGGAAGCTTTCTTATCGACTTCCTCCACAAACTCTTTTTCTGGCCCAGTTAAACGTTCACGGCCGGCCGGTTTTTCTTCATGACCACCACCATCATCCTCGCCACCAAAAAGAATTTTATGGATACCACCCAAGACCATCCAGACAAACTTGGTCACGTGGTCTAAGATATCTGGCCCACCATGATGCGCCGCTTTACCAGGATCAACAATTGCTGTGATCGCTGCCTCTGAACGATGCTTCAAGTGTGCCAAACTGGTAGGTTGGGCCATAATTTGATACCACAATTTTTCTCCAGGTTGCATGCGGCTCATCAACTCTAACATATTAGCCATCGGATCCACTGCCTTACCGGTTAGCTGATGTTCAAATGCCGGATACGGTTTAATTGGCTGAACGTCATCGTTTTCTAATTTCATTTCCGAGCCCCAGACTTTCACCTTCCCGTCATTAATCATGTCTACTGTAATTTCTTTGGTATAATCCTCCACCTCAGTTAAGATAGCATCTGGATAATGCGAATAAAAAGCTGACTGCAAAATTTCTTTGTATTTAGTGGGAGTGCGAACATAAAAAGTAATATAGCCACCATCACTAACAATCTCAAACGAAAACTCTTCCTGCACAAAGCCAAGCCACCATTTTTCCCACCAGTCTGGTTCATTGTAGGAACCATACAACTGCACAAAAATCTGTTCAACGGCCTTCATACTCTGTTCATTGTTCTGCGGCACCTCTACTCGATACATCGTATGAGGCATATGGTGTTTGTACACTTCCTGCAACCAAAAGATCCAGCCAGTAGTGGCCATCTTGATCATGATTGGAATGAAAATCAAGGCACCGCCGTGACCCAACACAAACCACAACGCCTTGAACGGGTTGCTGCCATATTCAGTAATGATCGTCTCCAGCCAAATCGGCATATTGCTATTCGGCTGCCTGCGGCGCTAAGGTGTAACGGCCGTCGGGCAACTTACTAAATAATTTCTTATTAGTGAGCGCTAAATGAATAGTGTTTTTCTTGACAATTCTACGTTCTAACACCGCTTGGACAATTTGATCACGTGTCATTGGACTGCCTTTCACTTGCAATACTGTGGAGATCACATCAGCTACAACACCTTTTTCATACCCCCACTCCGACAAGGCATAAATGCCACGTCCGACCAGCACATAATGACTATTTAAGATCAACTCATTATGCACGGTGGGAGGGTAAGCTTCTTTGCCAAACACTTCACTAATTTGTTTAGCAATATCAATGAAATGCATCGGCTTGCCCACTTTCTTTAAAATGAGATAGATCTTATCGTTCATGCGTTTAGGCACTACACTACCCCACTCACGCAAACCATATTCATCAAACGGGTTATGATCAATCACCGCACTGACTTCCAAAATAGCGAGGATGGTTTTTTCACTCAGCCGCTCCGCATGCTGCAGATAAAAACTATCGGTCTGAATACGCTCTAGTAAAGCAGCCAAATCTAGCGGCAGATTAGCTTCACGAATCGTTTTGGCTAACATCTCTAAAGCATCTCCAATAAAATGGAGATCGGCAGTTTTAACACGCCAACCTTTCATGAAAACCTTATCAGGTCCAACCTTAGAAACACGATCATCTAATAATTCAGTGAGTAGGAAGACTAAGGCTTGATCAAAGGCAGCTGTACGGTTGCTTGGCATCAGTTCATTGAGTAGATGCTCTTCCTGCATAATTCCACCATGCTCCTCGATGGTGCTGATAATTACATGCTCAACGGGTTTAATGACTGAGAGAAATGTGGAATCGTCTTTAATCTTCTTCACCGCCAAGTTTTCAATTTGACGGATGCGTTCACGTGTCACGTGGTATGAAGCACCAATCGCCTCTAACGTTTCTTTGGCCACTCCATTTAATCCGTAGCGTCGCTGTAAGACATCGGCTTCTTTTTCACTTAGTACACTAAGCAAACCACGAATCACCTCTAAAGGCTGAAATTCCTGCTTCTCTTGATCTTCTTTGCTGGCAATAATACGATCCAAAATTGAACCTGCATTATCCATAAACATCAAAATCTAATGATAACTACATTTAATAGTATATCATTTCTTTTACAAACTGTCAAATATGTTTCATAACGCAAGACTAGTGCTTGCGTAACAATTTTTGCCAAATCAATAGCGATGGCGAAGCAATAAAAATAGAAGAATAGGTACCAACTCCAATGCCAATCATTAAGGCTAGGATGAAATAGCGAATCGACTCCCCACCAAAGAGTAGTAATACTGCCAGCACAATGACTACGGTAACTGAGGTATTTAATGAACGCATTAAAGTCTGTTGAATACTCTCACCAATGACGCCTGCAAAGGTAACTTGACTACTACGACGCAAATTTTCTCGAATACGATCAAACACTACAATCGTATCATGTATAGAAAAACCCAGGATGGTTAACAAAGCCGTAATAAACATCACATTCACTTCCACGCCGAGCCACTCCCCTAATACAGCAAACACACCCAACGGGATAAGAACATCATGGAATAAGGCGATAATCGCGGACAAGCCAAAGGCCCAGGATGGCACCGGCCCTTTTGAAACGCCTCGAAAGGCCCAGGCGATATAGATCACAATAGCCAACATCACGAGCACAATCGCGGTCACCGCTTTCTGACGCAATTCTTGACCAATGGTCGGACCAACCGTTTCAAAACTATCTTCGACCGCGTTGCTCCCTAACGCTTGCAGAATAGCCACTCGCTGATCATCATTAATGAACTGAGTCTTAATAATGTAGCCGTCTGCATTCACTGGTTCAATAAGTGTCTCACCAAGATTTAACGGTTGTAATTGTTCAGTAAGTTCAGTAATCGTAGGGCGCTCAACTGTGTAATGTATTTGTAGTAAGGTTCCACCAGTAAAATCAATCCCTAATTTGAACCCATACACAAACATGGCAACGATGCTCGCACTTACAAGCAGAGCAGAGATGGTGTACCAGATGTAACGTAAACGAAGAATGCCCATAAAATTATTGTTTTACACCGTACCAGCGGGTATGTTTGACGGGTAAGATTTTTAAGAATGTCCGAGTCACCGTAATAGCCGTAAACATACTGAGGACGATACCAATGGCTAGCGTGACCGCGAATCCTTTAATCACTGAGGTACCAAACCAACTCAGAATAATACAAGTAATCAACGAGGAGACGTTGGAATCACGAATGGATAGCCAAGCCCGTTTAAAGCCATCATTAATAGCAGTTTGAAGATCTTTGCCGCTACGCAATTCTTCTTTTGTGCGTTCAAAAATTAACACATTAGCATCTACGGCCATCCCAAGCGACAATATAAAGCCGGCGATTCCGGATAAGGTTAATGTGATCGGCCAAAGTTTAAAGATCGCGAGCAACACTACTCCGTAGATGGTAAGTGCTGCCATGGCTAATAAACCTGGATAACGGTAGTAGCCAATCATGAAGACTGCTAAACAGACCATGGCTAATAAACCTGCAAATACACTACGCTCTAAGGCCTCTGCCCCCAAACTGGGGCCAATATTACGCTGGTTGACCAACGTCACAGGCACTGGTAGAGCTCCTTCATTTAAGCGACGTGCTAATGTTTTGGCTTCGTCCAAGGTAAAGTTTCCAGAAATGACAGCTTGGCCACCAGAGATAGCCTGATTCACAACCGGCGTACTAATCGCTTGACCGTCTAAATAGATGGCAATAGTTTTTCCAATATTATTTGAGGTGATCTGTTCAAATAGATCAGCTCCTTCACTGTTAAACTGTAGTGAAACAATCGGCGCTGAAGTCGTTTGATCAAAAGTAACGGTCGCTTGATCGAGTTGTTGCCCAGTTAGCTGCGTATCATCATATTGAGGACCAAACAAACTGGCATCTAAGGGATATTTTGCTAACTCAATCTGACTCAGTTTGACCGCCTCAACGGTAGCGGCACCTTCTGGGGCAGTAGTACTGATCCCATTTAAGACATCCAAAACACCGGTAGTTTTGTCTTCCACTTTCAAGACATAATACGCATCCGCGGTTTCTACGACAGTTGGCACTACTTCCCCACTATTCGCTGCAAAGGCCGCATCGGCAACCACAGGGTCTAGCGTGGCACGTGCCACATAACCTAACGCTGTGTAATAATCGGCCGAAAGCGTGGCAAAATCAGAACCACCTTTTGCTTGATCCAATAACGTATTGGCCTGCTCTTTGTTTTGATCGTTCAGGCTTGTAATAAAGGTTGCCTGTTCGTCGCTGAGGGATTGATCAGCGGCTTCCGTCTTAAATTCTAAGGTTGGAGTTTCACCAATTTGTTTAATCGCAGCATTCACATCAGTGATGCCTGGCAATTCTACTAAGACACGCCACGCCGTACCGGAACGACTAGTTTGTACTAAAGGCTCAGACACACCAAAAGCGTTCACGCGTCGCTCAATGACATCGCGTACACCGGCTAATGCCTCAGCTTCTTCACCGGCTGTGATTTTAGATAGATCAGCTTCATAAACTAATGCTGTACCACCTTGAAGATCCAAGCCCAATTGCACCTTGATTTCCCGTACTAACTTACCTTTCCAAGTAAGGTCGGGAGCATTAGGATACACCACTACTGCAGACACTGCCGCCAGCAAGATGATGCCACTAAAGGTAAGCCATAATTTACTACGGACAGTCATACCGCGCTAGTATAGGTTAATTCCGGCGTTTCCACAATATCCAACCCGCTCCACCACCCATCACCACTATGACTCCAGCTAACCACCATAGCCAAACAGACCGATTCTTGCTGTCAGCATCCTCCGGTTTTAAATTCCTCTCTTGGGAAGTAGCATCGCGATCATAGGAACCATCAGTGTGAATAGTGACCGTATGATAGCTACGCGTTGTGGTGGTAGCAGACAATTCAGTCTCTAAATCGGTCAATCGATACTGGGCCGCTGCTGCTGCCACATATTCTTGTAATACGCCTTGATCAACCACCCCCGCGACGCGTTGATAGCCCTCGGGCAACTGGTAAAAGGTAGCTGCTACGCTCGCCTGCTCTCGAAAGGGTAGTAAGCTGCAGCGATTGGCCTGACAAGTGTGAATTCTGTCATCACCATCTACAGTGAAGATATAGTTGTAACTGTCTTGTTTATCCTCAGAGACGCCATCATGCACAAACACTACATCAGATGGCTGAGGTAAATTAGCAGCTTGGGCAACCAACGGAAGCAACAAAATGAATAGCCAAATCATACCTTAACTGTGAATAATCACTGGATCTCCAACTTGAGCCCAATTGTATAACCACTCAGCATTTTCAGCATTGATATTCACACAACCATGACTCATGGGGTGACCAAAATTATTATGCCAATAGGCGTAGTGTAAATATTCCCGTTCAGTTGGATTAAAGAGTAGATTCCACTTTACATCTTTAATATCGTAGTTGTCAGGATCATTTTCACCATACTCCCATTTGTAATCTTTCATGTAAATTTTTTGCAGCACAGAGTAGGTGCCGAGGTTAGTCTCATGACCGGACACACCCGAGGAGATCTTAAATTCTCGCACAAGCTCGCCATATTCATATACGCGCGTAGTTTGTTCAGAGATATCTGTATCAATGTAACGCACGAGATCTACTCGACCAGCCGAGCGATTTTTACCAGGCACAGTAACGACATCCAGTTTGCCATCGCCGGTTACATCGCCCATGGCCATATTTACACCCCCACGAAAATCTGAATCATACGGAAAAAAACTTTTGCCGGTATAGGCACCGTGACCTTCATAAAATTGAATGTGTGGTCCGGCTCCTTGGCGTGGTGTCACTGCTACCTCATCCTTGCCATCTTTATCAATATCACCACCAGCGACAACCGCTCCAGTATACAGACCTGCAAAATTCTTCCACTCGCCCAAGATTGTTCCATTGTTTTTATATACTTTCACCCAATCTTCACCGGCTGAGTAAATGGACATGACCAGTTCATCGTCACTGCCACCATCAACATTGGCCGTCGCTAAGGCTACTCCACCTTTATTATCGGACGCAAATGGACGAAATTCTGTACCTAGAAAACGACCTTTTCTGGAAAAGACACGCACATGAGGGTCTCCTCCTGGGCCGGCTGCAGCCGCAATCTCTGCTTTGCCATCGCCATTAAAATCACCCACCGTCACATCACACCCGCCACGGAAACTGCTATCAAAGGCAAAAAAACCCGTACCAAATTTACTCTTCCCATTGGCATCAAAAATCCGTATTTGAGGACCGCCTCCAGCACTGACACCTGTAACGATCTCAGCTTTACCATCTCCATTGAGATCCCCGACTGCTACTTTGATACCAGTCCGCAGATTACTATCATAGGCAAACCACTGCGCTTTTAAGCTACCATCACCTTCAAATACTTGCACCATTGGACCACCATCACGGCCCGCTCCCACCACAATTTCATCTACGCCATCACCATCCACATCACCAACTGCCACATCTAAGCCGCCTTCAAAGGTGCCATTTAAGGCATTAAAACTGTTGGTTTCAGCAAGACTACGATCAAAGACCTTCACTTCTGGACCCATGGAATCATAGGCTAAAGTGGTTGCGGGTAGGGCCAGGGTAGCTACGGCTAAACAGCTAACGATTAAATATACTTGGGAAGAAGTTTTCATGACAGAATGATAACATCTTACTTTATAGAACTCAACCTGAATCGGTTCTATCACGCCCTTCAAACAACCTAGTTAGGTTATCTCAAGGGCGTTGAGGAGAGATGTACTGGTCTCTCCTCGCGGCCATCAGATGATGGTCACCTCCTGGGTGGAAGTAGAGAGAAGATCAGGAATTACTCGTGGTCGACTTTCGGCCCTTTGAAGCCCGGAATCGGCCGATTGGCCATCAACTTGTGGACCTCGTCACGAACACGACTGAGCAGTGCCTCGTCGGTGCGATGCTCCAGAGCGTCCGCGATCCAGTTCGCCACGTCGACCGCGTCCGTGGAGTTGCAGCCGCGGGTGGTCATGGCCGGGGTGCCGATGCGGACCCCGGAGGTGACGAAGGGCGAGCGCTTCTCGTTGGGTACGGTGTTCTTGTTGACGGTAATACCAGCCCGCCCGAGGATCGCTTCTGCCTCCTTGCCGGAGTAGTCGCGATTCGAGAGGTCGAGCAGCATCAGGTGGTTGTCGGTGCCGCCGGAGACGAGGTCGAAGCCCCAATCCATGAGCACGCGCGCCATCACCTGGGCATTGGCGAGCACCTGCTGCTGGTAGATCTGGAATCCAGGCTGGAGCGCCTCGTGGAACGCCACCGCCTTGCCGGCGATGACGTGCATGAGCGGACCACCTTGGGAACCCGGGAAGACCGCAGAGTTGTAGGCCTTGATCCTCTCGCTGCCGCGAGCGAAGCCGAGACCACCACGCGGACCCCGCAGGGTCTTGTGTGTGGTGGTCGTGACGTAGTCGCAGTACTCGAACGGCGACGGATGCAGCCCAGCGGCGACCAGCCCCGCAATGTGAGCCATGTCGTTGACCAGGATGGCACCGATCTCGTCGGCAATGGCCCGGAAGCTGGCAAAGTTCCAGGTGCGCGGATAGGCGGAAGCACCGGTCATGATGAGCTTCGGGCGCTCGCGCAGGGCGATCGCGCGGACCTCGTTCATGTCGATGTAGCCGGACTCGTTGACGCCGTAGTAGACGGCCCGGTAGAGCTTGCCGGAGCTGTTGGCGGTGGATCCATGGGTGAGGTGTCCCCCATTCGAGAGGTTCAGCCCCATCAGCGTGTCGCCCGGCTGGAGGGTGGCGAGGTACAGCGCCAGGTTGGCGTTGGCACCGGAGTGAGGCTGCACGTTTACCCCCCAGTTGGTGTCGGACAGACCGAACAACTGAAGGGCGCGGGCGCGGGCCAGCTCCTCGATCTTGTCGACGACCTCGCAGCCGCCGTAGTAGCGCTTACCGGGGAGACCCTCAGCGTACTTGTTGGTGAGCATGCTGCCGACGACCGCGAGCACGCCCGGAGAGACGTAGTTCTCCGAAGCGATGAGCTCGAGGTCGTTGCGCTGGCGCTCTTCTTCCGCCGCGATCAACGCAGCAATGGCAGGATCTCCGATCAGGTGACTCATGAACGCTCCATGTGAAAACAGGTCCGGTGGAATCCGAACTCTGTAGTGAGCTAGCTAGAGATAGTCATTATCTCCACTTAGCTCACCACATGTCCGCTGATGATCCATAATATAATCTTTCTCTAAACTCAAAAGAACAATATAGCGTTCAGACATTACTGAAAAAATGCCATCCAGTCAATGACCATCATGCGCTTTAGCGAGAAATCGTTTAGACCACTCTTCAAAGCAACGCATGGTTACATTCAAGAGTGGTGGGGAGCACGTGTGCGCTCCCCTGGCCATCCTCCGTAGCTCAGTAGCTACTCGTGGTGCCCCCAATAGGCGGGGTCATCGGACTCCGGCTCGTCGTCATCCTCAGCGACGACGGGTGGGTCGACAGGCTCGCCATCCGCAGCGATCACCGTGGGTTCGGGGATCGCTACGTCGTCGGACTCGTCGTCCGGATCGACGGTGGGCAGGCGGGGCGGCGTTCCGCCGGCGCCACAGCCCTGGGAGTCGGTGGTGTAGTCGTCGTCGGGGTCGTATGCAGAAACACTAGTGTCAGGAGGAAGCATTGGAAACTCCGACTCAGTGGGTGAACGCCTAAGCGTACTGAGCGCTAGCAGAGTAAACTATTTATAAAAATTGTCCAGGGAAAAACTCACCTCAACCTACCAGCGTAATGCTAGGTTCAGGGGGGGGGTGGGGCGAAGATGGTCGCCCCGGGCCACTCACGTTCGGAACTTGGACTTGAGCTTGCGCCAGCCGCCGGTGTGGTACAGGTAGCGCACCACCGTGACGATCAGCATGTTGATGGCGACGATGATCGTCCAGTAGGAGATGGACTCCTGACGTACGATCATCACTAGCGGCGAGGCCACCAGCAGTGAATCGTAGACCAGAGGCGGTACCAGCGAAGCGAGGCCCTTGAAGTACCCGTAGGCACCGGCCAGGTAGACTGGAACACCATAGCTGGCGATGGACACCAACAGTATGCTGATGATCGAATCGCTACTCCAATGCCACTCGTGATGAAGGCCACTGGTGATCTGCACCCCTAGCAAGATAGCTGCCGCGCCGAGGATGCCGTAAACGCTGCTGAGGCGATGCCCGGCCATCAGCTTGATGGTGATGTTGACACCGATGTAGCCGAGGATGCCGCAGATCAGTGCCACGATGGTATCACCCGTGAGGTGGAACTGACCGTAGGTGCTGAAGCGCGTGACCACCAGCATGAACATCACACCGTGACAGCCAAGATCGAACCACTTGGGTTGATCGCTAAACTGCCTCGGCCAGTAGCGACCCAGCAACAGGAAAACGAACCAACTCGCCATGGCCAGCCCGTTGTAGACCGCCTCCATGCTGAGGCTGAGCGGGATGCGGGCATGGGCGTAGCGCAGCGCGTTCGCCGTGATCAGGATCGAAGCGGTGTTGCCGATGACCACCCACCACTGGATGGGGTGATTCGCCTGCTGCTTGATTTGCCCGGCCAACCGCAAGCGGATGAACGTGCACCCAAGCATGTAGCCGAGCGGCAGTGCAAAGTCGCTTCCACCTCGGGTGCTGAACCAGACGCCGAGGTTGAAGATCAAGTAGGAACCAACCGTGAGAACAATGTACTGCACCTATCCCTCCAAAGTGCGTGCATAATTTACATAAACATCAAATAATGTGCAACTAAAAATAGCTTATCCTTCAAGCTATATTTCAATCACGGTTAAATCCCCCTCTTGCATCCAATCATAGATCCAGGCGGCATCTTCATAAGCAATGTTAATACAACCATGGCTCATGGGGTGTCCAAAGTTATGATGCCAATAGGCACCGTGTAGATAGTAGTGCGTCCGGAATTGTAAATTATATAAGGTGTTTGGCAGGTAATAATCCGGACCTGAATATAGTTTATTATAAATCTTCCGTTGAATATGGTACTCCCCTGGAGGCGTAGGTGTGGCAGGTAAGCCTGAGGAGATTAAAAAGGTATTGATGAGATAACCATCCTCATAGGCATATAAACGTTGTTCACTCAGATCAACGCGCACATAGCGATGTTCAGTGGTGCGGCCTTCGGGTTTCAACTGGTTAGGCATGGTCACAATATCCGCATAACCATCCGCATTCACCGCCCCTACCGCTACATTCACGCCACCTTGAAAGGTCTCATCGTAAGCAAAAAAACTCGGATTCATCTCTGTGCCGTCTGCCTCATACAGTTTGACCTGTGGCTCACCCTTCCCATGCACAGCTACTACAATTTCAGCGACACCGTCGGCATCGACATCACCGGCAGCCACATTGACCCCTCCCTGAAAACCTTCGTCTAGTACTTTGAACTCTTTTACAATCGTGCGTTCTACGTTGTAATCATAAATTTTTACCCAAGCATCCCCAGATTGTTGCACAGCAGTAATCACCTCCATAGCTGCATCCGCGTCAACATTTCCGACGGATACGGAAACCCCGCCCTGACTATCCTTTGCAAATGGATAAAAATCAATGGCTTTAGGCTCACCCGTAGCACTAAACACTTTGACCGTTGGCTCCATCCCCTCACCACTGCCCACAATAATTTCTGCTTTGCCATCGGCATCAACATCACCCACAGCCACATTAACTCCACCACTGTAGTCTTCAGCAAAGGGAAACCACCCAACCGTTTGATCAATCCGACCAGCGCCATCAAATATCCGCACTTGCGCAGCTGCGCCAGCTTTTGGAGCGGTCACAATCTCTGCACTACCATCGGCATCAACATCACCGGCGGCTACATTAACACCAGCGGCCATTGATTGATCATACGCAAAGAACTGGTGGATATAAGAACCATCCAGGCGAAACGTGCGAATTTGCGCACGCCCTCCCAAGCCAGCAGCCGTAATAATTTCGGCTGTACTGTCGTTCCCTAAATCAGCAATGGCCACGCTGCCTCCCCCGTTGAAACTTTGATCATAAGCAAAAAAATGTTTCGCTTCAGAAAAATCTGTAACCTCAGCTGTAAATAATTTTACCTCTGGCGAGTGCAGATACGATGCCGCCGCCACTTGCGAAGCGACAAAAAAACTACTAGCCACGCACGCGACTATTCCCCCTAGTCTGTTCATAAATCTAATCCGCTGACCTCTGGAGAGTATTCAGCTGCACGCATTTTATCAAAGAGTTGTTTTAGTCCGTCCCGAACAGTGGCCGCACCGGCTACTTCAAAACGCACGTGTAAATCTGGATTAGCCGTCATCGCACCACCCGTCGGCTCCACTGTGACTGTAAAGCCAGTGGATTCTTTACTGCGCATCACCTCTACAATTAATTGAACGCGCTTACCATCTGGCGTACTCGCTGCGAGTAAGGCATCACGCTTCTCTTCTAATTGTGCTGGATCAGGCTTTGGCGCCATTGGATGACGCTCCCATAGGGAATCCGATAACAACTTTCGGACCTCAGTTCGAGGTGGTATTGGACGATGTTCACTACGAGGCTCGCTCATAATTTTTTTGTTACTGATTTTTATTTTACTTTTTTTGCGACGCGATAGCTTAATCTTAACAAAAAATAGCCGTCTCGTCAATAGAAACGGCTATTTTTGTATAGTAATCGTGTTTAACGATTCATCATGTAAGCTACTAAGCCAATGATGAACACGAGTACAACTGCGGCTACAAAGCCGAGTGCAATCATGCTGGTCAGGCTCATGCCTACTTGGTTTTTGAGTGCGCTTTTCATAACCCTATTCTAGCAATTATTTAGTTAGCGCGCTAGCTTAATACGGCTTTGAATGATAATCACCATGAGGGCCACTACACCGAGTAATGCTAACAAGACAGAATATTCTGGAATAGTGACCACTAATGGGAAGAAGCCTAAAAATAGCACTAAGGTAGGGAGTAAAAACTTAACGGCGAAAGCCATCCCTTCAATGCGTGCAACCAGGTAAAGCAGTAAACCACCAATGACCAACCAAGCGATCGCAAAGGCTCCATAGAGCGGCATCGAGAAATAAGGCACAGCATCAATGTTGGCAAACAGCTCAATGGTAGGATCAATGGTAAAGCCAGAGAGATAATGCAGTAACGGGAAGAACAAGACAAAGAGGATGGTAAACAAGAACATGTCGATTAATGGTAATGGTTTACGTCCAAACTTGTATGCCAAGAATAAGACAATAACCATGAAGACAATGTAGATCGGCAACATCAAGATGTAGATCCGTGACACTTGTAACGAAGGATTGACCTTATCCCCGATCGCAACGGAGATCGTTGGTTTGGAATAGAGATCTGGCTTATCCCAAGTAAGTTCAACATTATGATCACCAAACTTCCGTTGATCAACCGATAAGCCTTGGGCAACATCATACGAACGAATGCCATTAATACGCGCTGTGAAATAGAAATCCTGTGCCCCTTTTGGATTATCAATACCTTCATAGGTAAATACCGCTAAACCAACTGTGTCGTAAGTTACTTTTACTGTCACATCGCCTTTAGCAGGAATCTCACCATTCCATTCTAAACCGAGGGCATCGGGCGTAGTAGTGTAGTCATCATAATAATAACTATCTACGTTGGCAGATTCTACTGGAATTGTCGTTTTTGCCTCAGGAATTTCCACACCATCTACCGTTAAAATCGCATTACTAATTTCATTCCCACTGGCTTCTGCCGGGAATGGAAAGCGGAATGAAACAGCGGCTGATTCATCCAACGCATTGCTGAGCACATATTCGGCAGTAAACGCAGTGCGGTAGGTGGGCTGATAGGTCAATCCTTTTTTCACGAATTCTGCGGTCATCTCCACATGGCCAGAAGTTGAACTGAGCGAGGTATTTTGTAGATACTCTTGCGCTTTAGCAGTGTTAAGATTACGCGTTTGATAGATCGATTCAGCTTCATCTAGTACAGCTAAGGACGGTGAATTTTGCGTGAGCGGGCCATTGTAGACAGAGCCAATCGCTTCGTAATTACTATACGTCACACCACTGCGGCGCTCTGCAACCGCCATCATGATTAAACTAAAAAATCCAATACCCATCGAGAGGATAATGCCTAGACCGATGTATTTAATAACCAGATAATTATCTTTGCCGAACCAACCTAATTTTGATGTATCCATAGTAGTAATCGATTAATTATTGTCCATAACATTTTTTGAAGTGCTATTTTAATGGGGCTAAACTATTAATCCATCATCAACTGACAGCCTTCTTTACTCTGGCGTACAATTTCTCCCGTGGTGATACTAACATAAACAGCATTATAGCTCTCACTGAGCATCCCATTCTCTGCACAAGGTTTGCGCTCACTGTAAAACCTCACCACCATATCATTCTGATCAGGAGTATAATCTGCAGTACGTCTCAAGTATTGCTCCTCGTTTCTAAATAACATAGCATTCCCTTCTAGCGTCTTGTCAGTGGCTTGAGCTATCTGCACAATCTCTGGGCAAGAAAACTTAGGTTCTACTAAATCTCCGCGCACGCGGATAGAGGTAATATAGAAATCTTCGTCATTAGTATAATAATTTTTATCAGACGTTAATTGTTTGATTTCCTCCTTCTCCATATTTAATGGTAGAGCATTGTATTCTGCTAGCATAAAAGCATCAACAATATAAGCAAAGCGCACCAGTAACTCTCCATTACTTTCATTGGCTCTAATCACTCGGATGTGTTTGTTGAAATATTCCTCGGTGATATTGTTATGTTCAATAAATAATTCTTTCCACCATAGAAGACGCTTGGATTGCGAAGTGTTACCCTCGATAGGCGCCAGTGGATCAGCTGCCAATAACGTATCAATATAGGCCCCTTGCTCAGTACAAAAATCTTTCTGAGTAACATCTTCAGAGGTAACATCATTAATCTTGCCACAACCAGTGATGATCAATAGACAACCTAACAACGCTAGATATGGTATTGCATTCAGATGCATATTGTTACGTTCCATGGCACTTCTTATACTTCTTGCCACTACCGCATGGGCAAAGATCATTACGACCAACTT
>CAYLOJ010000004.1:0-90465 GCA_964385285.1 uncultured Gammaproteobacteria bacterium | reverse complement strand
AATTAAAGCGGCACGCGAGCTGGGTTCAGAACGTCGTGAGACAGTTCGGTCTCCTGTCTGCTGTGGGCGTAGAATATTGAGTAGTCACTTCTCTAGTACGAGAGGACCGAGAAGTACGACCCTCTAGTGTATCGGTTGTCCTGCCAAGGGCATTGCCGAGTAGCTATGGTCGGTTAAGATAAGTGCTGAAAGCATCTAAGCACGAAGCTGTCTACAAGATTAGTATTCATAGATTCCTGATAGACGATCAGGTTGATAGGCCGCAGGTGTAAGTTCCGTGAGGAATTGAGCCAAGCGGTACTAATAAATCATTTCATCTCGACATATTATCGGTGAATTCTTTCACTGCTAGCTCTCGCTTTATATCTCAAAGTAGCAAGCACACCTGTAACTTCAGGCCAGTGTTCTCGGTGTCCTGAGCGAAGGGGACCCACCTGATCCCATCCCGAACTCAGTAGTTAAGCCCTTCAGCGCCGATGATACTTAACGGGAAAGTAGGCCGATGCCGGGAACTTTGTCCTGAAGTACAGTCCATCACAGCCAAATGCCACCTTAACGGTGGTTTTTGTGTAGTGATATTCTTATGTTGTACAATACTTTTATGTCTACGAACCCTTATCAAGATCCTAACTTCTTACGCCGTCAACGCGAAAAGCGTGAAGCGGAGAAAAAAGCTAAATTAGCTGCGGAGTTGGCCAGGACTAACTCAGCAAAACCCGTTGTGTCCGACCCATTGAGTCGGCAGCGAGCGATTGATGCCAAGATTCAGGAGTTATTGGATAAACAGACTCCACCTGCCGATAGCGACTAGTAGTGTATACTACATGCATGCGCGCTATCATCCTTGATTTTTACGGAGTGATTTTTGATCCGGATACCCAGCTGCCGATGAAAGGAGTGCAGAAGTTTTTGGAATTTACCAAGCAGCAACAGATTCCGTGTGCTGTTGCTTCCAGTTCAGGTTCACAAAGTATCTATGATTTTTTGGAAGACCACAATTTAACTGGCTATATTCAAACGGTAATTGGTGGCGATAAAGTCTCGGCCTTAAAACCAGACCCAGAATGCTATGTGAGCGCAGCTGAATTTTTAAATGTATCATCTCAGGATTGCGTGGTGATTGATGACACGCTAGCTCCATTAGAGAATGCACGATTATTGGGGTTTCAAACACTTCATTTTTATAAAGAAAAGGCTAATTTTAAGGCTATTGCCAAGTTATTAGAGATCCAGTAGGGTGTTGTCGCGAACTGGAGTCGCATGCCACTGTTCTTTCTAATTCTCTGTCTCTACAATTTGACGGGAGTAGTGCAGGCCCAGCCGGCTACTACCGTCGATCCACCCACCCCTTCTGCCCTCCCAGCAGCCACGGCGTGGCACGGCTGGATGATCGTCGATGCGGTCCACCACAAGATCGTCTTCCTCCCCGTGGAGAAGACGCTCGACCTGTCGAAAGGGGTCGTGGTCGAAGGCGTGCTCAGCGCGCCGGGTACGTACGCGTTCAAGGTGCCGTACCAGAGCGAGTTCGTCGGCATCATCGTCGAGAACGGACGCGTCAGCGCTCTCAAGTCGATCGATGCGCGTTGCATGCTCGCTGTGCAGCCCGCGATCATCGCCGATGCGCAAGGGTTGCCGCGGCCCGCGACGGCGTTCGGAGTCACTGGTCCGCTGATGCGTGCCGTGGCCTCTCCGCAGGCGCCGACTGTGACCGTCGGCAACTGTTCCGTTTACCCCAAGCAGTAGAGGAGGTCTCTACATCATGCTGTTCGAAGAAATTCGTGAAGGTCAGATTTTTCGGCTCGCTCGTGGGCCCGACACCCACCTGCGCTGGAGGCGTATCAACTTCCAGCAGGCTGAACGTGTGGTCTTCCGTGACGGCCGATGGGTCGAACACGAGAGCAACATGCGGCCCGTGGTGCAGAACGTCGAGGTCGAGCTCGTGGCCTGAGCTCAGCAGTACAGAGGAGGAGAGATCGGGTTGGGGATGCACCTGGGTGAGCGATTCGTCGTTCCCCGAAGCATCCCATCGCCTTCTGAATACAGACGCCTCTGTAGTGAGAAGACGTTCCGTAAATCTTAATTGACCTCGGCTAGATAGCAGTCTTCGCAGTATATGGCGGCGGGGTCAGATTCAGGCACGCTGGTCATGAAAAAATTTGCGCAATGGGTTTTGTGTCCATGGGCAGTGCGTTGGCAACCACATTGTCGGGACCATAAATTAAGCGGACGTTCTTGGGCTAAGCGTTCAAAGTGTCGACAGTTTGGGCAAAGGCGTGGCAATGCAATATTACGTTGTTTTAGATATTGATATTCTGCGGGTAATATTTTATATACCTCTGTGCACTGTTCTACGCAGGCGCCGGCGTGCAAACACTGGATCATCGCATTGGTAATCGTCTCCGGAGTATTCTGAATATGATCGGGTAGTTCACTGGCTTTCACAGTAAACTGCTTAGCGTCTTTAGACTCTGCCTGATACCTCCAACCGCGTTGAGTAATAGCTGCCTCTGTTAATGGGAAATGTTCTTGAGCAACAGTTTCATTATACGCAAAAGGGGAAATAGCCGTCGGAAAAAATTCACCGTACGCATAGGTACAGCCTTGCGTGTCGATATACGGATGAGTCTTCATCTGAGCAATAATGCGAGGAAGCAGTCGTTCATATTCCTCTTTAGAATACTGCTGATTCAAAATACAATACTGAGCATTGCGTAGGCCGATACAGCCAAAGCAGTCTTTGCAATTGGTACAATTATAACTGTACTGTACGTTGTTTCCGCCCCACACCACAACATCAAACAATAGCCATGATCCTCGAATGCCCGCGTCCACCGTTTCATACATGAATTGCGCCTCCGCACCCACCCCGTAGCCATCATAGGAATCCGACAGGGGTCCGACTGCATTCACACAATAACGACAATCGTTGATGTGGCGTGCATCAAAGCAGTACTGACAATTTTCAGTGTGTAGTAAATTATTTCCAGTTGACTGTGTAGTATCTATGGAATTGGAGAAGCGATGTACAGAAGCAAGTTGTAAAGCTTGAAAGCGTTGTTGTGCTTTAAGCAAATTTTGATAGCTGCCTAGATCAAGATCTGCAACGCGCGCTCGGTAGGCAGTAGCATCCAACTGCTCATTAAAAAAGCAGTACGATTTATTACGTAGGTTTACACAACCAAAACAATCGAAGACATTTTTACAGCCATCAAGGAACTGACTATCACGGGCCTGACTAGTATTTTGGGCAAACTGTACATTATATAACGTGTTGCCGCCAACTGTTTGATAACAGAGTTCTGCCGAGTTACTACCCGAAAGGTCAAACGAATCTTTGCATTTAGCGACCCGGGTGGCATAACAGACCTGATCGTTTTCCCAGGAGGCAAATGCTAAATAGCAGTTGTTCAGTTCACCGACGTGATTACAGTAGTTGCTGTTTGTACATTGGCTATTAAAGACGGCAGGGTGTGGAACATGTTTAAATAATCGTTCCCATTGGTTGAAAAAGGGTTGATCAAAATCGTATGGTTGTCCAAATTCTAACGCGGACCAATCATCGTTCCACCACACATCGCGATCATACACAATATAGCTATTAGCAGGATTAAAGATCGTTATGATTGGTTTGCCGGTTTTCGCACAGTTTCCAGCATACAACTTACGTTCGTTCCGAAACGCAAAGCGCCTCTGCATGCGACAACGCCAACAGAAGGTGGGAGGTGGAACATTGACGCTTCGATAGAACTCCAGGTCAACGGTATCAATGAAGGATTCCTGCTGACAATGCTGACAGGTATAAACCATGTGTTTAGTATACACCGGGTGGACAAATCCCCAAAAATCGCTACACTTTTAAGACTATGCACCTCTATTTACCAAGCACACTACAGCAGCCCTTCAAAGGAGTCTTATTTGATTTGGATGGGACGATCATCGATAGCGAGGAGATGCATTACGCGGCCTTTAAACAGGCATTAATGGAATATGGCTACGACCTAGATTCTCTTGGTGATGGCATTCAATATGGCGGTAGTTTCCGGAAGATGTACGCAGCAATCGCGACCAAGTTTCATCTGGCTGACGATATGTTTGAAACCATCTATCAACGTAAGGTAGAGATTACTCTAGAACATCCCGCTAATTCAGTGGAGTTGATTGAAGGCATTCTTAGTTTTTTGGAGCTGTTAAAAGAGCATAATATTCCAATGGGCGTTGTCACGAATTCAGAGCAGGCCTACGTAGACCATGTCTTAGCCGGCTTTGAGTTACAAGACTATTTTGAGCACATTGTACATGCAGATCTGGTGGCCAACCCAAAACCGGCTCCGGATTGCTACCATTATGGAACTAAATTACTTGGCTTGGATCCTACAGAAGTTTTGGTCTTTGAAAACACAGATGCTGGCATTGAATCTGCAAAAGCTGCAGGGCTGAGTGTGATTGCCATTCATTCCACTGATCATTTAGGAACTAGCACCTATGAGCAGGCAGATCTAACCATCGAACACTTCGGCGACCCAGCAGTCGATGATTTAGAGTTTAGTCTCTAATATGTCTGAGACCACCTTACAGGCAGTATTATTTGATTTTGACGGCACCTTAGTAGATAGCGAAGGTGCGTATACGGAGGTATTCAACAAATGGATGTGGGAGCGTGGCGTTTCGTTTGAACAACAAGAGCAGATCAATACTTTAATCCAACCGGGGATCACCTGGGCAGATTGTTTATATGTGATGACAACAGTGACCCAACAGACAGTGGATGTTGATGCAGCGCGCGCAGAATTATCCGCGCGCATCGAGCAACATATTCTAGAAGTGGGGGTGCCTTTGAAGGAAGGGGCCCGAGCCGCCTTGATTGAGTTAGCACCACGCTATCGTTTGGCAATTGTTTCTAGTTCTCCACGCAATGTGATTGAGCGGACGTTAGCACATCATCAGTTAGAAGAATATTTTACTTTGATCACTGCTTGGGAAGATGTGCAGTATCCAAAACCACATCCTGAGCCGTACCTAAACACCTTGCGGCAACTGAAACTAAAGCCGGAGCAGGCGATTGTGATGGAAGATTCTTTGCCCGGTGCACAAAGTGCCGCAGCGGCTGGTGTGTTTACCTATGTTTGGCCAGATCCAAGTTTACGGGCAGAACAATTTGCTCGGTTCGCCAAAGTTGTTTATAGTTTTGAAGAGATGATTAAAGACATTAGATAATGCAGTGATGGTCACAAATTGTCCCTATTGTCATAGTATTGATGTCATCAGTAAATTAGTGGAGTTTGCAATCCCAGCACGCACCAGCTATACAAATCGTACAGCGGAATTATGGCAATGCCATGATTGTCAGCAGGTCTTCATGAGTATCTATGAAGCAGAGCCGAATGACGGTGGTTTAAGTGAAGCTTGGAATGCCTACTACTATTATCTACCGCAAACGTTGCAACATGATCTCTTAATTCATGCCACGCTGTGCTCTCTACCAGACGATGCCAGTTGTAATTGTGCGATGCATCAGCTGATGAGTGAGTTGGACATCTCTCAATTACAGCCGCTGCCGTGAGCGTGGCTTCATATGATTAGGATTGACAAAACCCTAAAAATAGGGTATTTTTATTACCTATTATGGTATTTCGACCAGATACACGACCCACTCAACCCAAACCAGAACAACTGACTGTGTCCGCAGAGCAGTATCGTGATAATGCTGCGCGCCTTACAGACCTGATTGAATTTATGCAGGCTGGTGGGCAATGGGATACGTTAGATCCCGCAACACTACAGACGCATCGGGACACTCTCAATACGTTGAAGCGTGTTCAAGCAACTGCTGAGTATGCACAGATGTCGCTAGCGCAAACGGCTGAAGCACTCATTACTCGCTTTCAGACCAAAGCTGCTTTAGCTGAGCAAGCAGAGTTGAAAAATCGTCCAATGACCGAGCTACCGACGGTGCGCGCTAGTGAGAAGATACGTGTTGATCAACCGAGAGCAGATGGAGAAGTGATTCGTTTGCCTCAGTTAGGTAATAAAAATTGGGAGGTAGTCCGTGTGGATGTCAGTAATCGCAAATATGTAATTGCAGATCCCAATGATCGTCGCTCAGTGAGTGATATTGTGAGTGATGTGCGTTCTGGTCGTTCACGTGGCGGTTCTCCAGTAGGTTATGAAGTTACATGGGAAGAATTAGAACGGTTAGCTGAACAGCGCGCTGCTTAAAATGCAATTTGTTTTAGGCTCTGCTTCGCCATATAAAAAACAGCTGGTCGAGACACTGGGTGTCTCTTTTGTGACGGCAGATCCTAATATTGATGAGATCGCTTTATTGCAACCGACAGTCGAACAGAGCGTTCGTGTGATTGCCGAGGGTAAGGCCCAAGCCTTATTACCTCTATATAAAAATACCGACACCATTTTGATTACTGCGGATGTTGCGGGCGAGCTAGATGGGAAATTTTTAGGCAAACCTAGTTCACGCCAAGATGCTATCGATACAATCTTAAGTTACTCAGGGCGTACAATGTATATTTGGACTGGTACTTGTGTAGCAGAGGCGCATACTGGAGCGATTGCGACGGATGTGCGCAGAGCGGAGATCACTTTTAATGTCCTCACTCTAGAACAAGTCATCCAATATGTCGACGAAAAAAATCCCTTAGACAAGGGTGGCTCTATTGCGATTGAAGAAATTGAAGATCGTGGTTTCGTCAGTAACATTACTGGTGAACGCGCAGCGATTATCGGACTATCTATTGATTTCGTGCGGAGTATGCTTCCGCCATCGGTTTTGGGAAAATAATTCCAACAGGCGTATCATTCCCTAGCATCTTGAAACCTAGGATATCCATTTAATTTTTTGCATAGTGTGCCGCGAGAGGGACTCGAACCCTCATGGTATTGCTACCGCTAGAACCTGAATCTAGTGTGTCTACCAGTTCCACCATCGCGGCCTGTGGCCACTTGAAAGGCTTGGCTATTCTAGCAGACTATATAAAAAAGACCAGCCATGTTAACATTCCACTATGAAAACTATTGGACTGATTTTAGGCTCAACCCGCCAGCAACGCTTTGGTGACAAAGTGGCCACTTGGTTGCTGACTGAAGCTAACGTACTGCCGGATACCGAAGTAAAACTCCTGGATCTACGTGACTTCGCACTGCCATTTTTTGATGAGGCTAAACCGACCAGCGACTTGGGTGGTCACTATAGTCACCCTGAAGCGATGCGTTGGTCAGCAGCTGTACAAAGCTGTGATTATCTCGTCTTCATTACTCCTGAGTATAACCATGCTTACCCGGCAGTATTAAAGAATGCAGTAGACTATCTTTTTGCGGAATGGCATGGTAAACCTTATGGTATTGTCAGTTACTCTGGTGGACCAATTGGTGGGGCCCGTGCAGCGATGCAATTGCGCAGTCTGCTGGACTATATGGGGTTAGCATGTAAAGGCGAGATGAATCTGATATTTGCTACCAAGGCCTTGAGTGTTGAAGGACAGTTGGTGGATACAGCTTGGTCTGCTCGTGCACACACGTTGTTAAAAAAATTAATTGCTTAGTCAGACAGTCATGAATAAAAAAACCTTAGTTCTCTTTTTTACCATCTTCTTAGATCTCATTGGTTTCGGTATCTTAATTCCAGTCATCCCAATCTTATTGGCCGACCCGCGATCACCAGAATATTTGCTGCCAGCTGGCATGACGATGAGTCAGGGTTTTATCCTACTGGGTTTCTTAACCGCTGTCTTTCCATTCTTTCAATTTATTGCGGCACCGATTCTTGGCCAGCTATCTGATCGCTATGGCCGTAAACCAGTCCTCGCTATCTCATTAGCCGGTACGTGTTTATCTTACGTCTTGTTTGCAGTTGGTATTATTACAAAAAATATACCGTTACTATTCATTGCCCGCGCCTTTGACGGTATTACAGGTGGAAACTTTGTGGTGGCTCAAGCGGCGATCGCAGATGTGACTACTCCAGAGAATCGCGTGAAGACGTTCGGTTTGTTTGGCGCTGTGTTTGGTTTAGGATTTATTCTAGGACCATATATTGGTGGCAAACTATCGGATCCAAGCATTGTTTCCTGGTTTAGTAGCGCCACTCCATTTTGGTTTGCAGCGATCTTGAGTTTGTTCAATGTCATCTCTGTTTTATGGATCTTTCAAGAGACCAATCAAAACATCAACAAGCTCAAACCCATGAGCTGGACGAAATCTGTGCAGAATATTATGCACGCGTATAGTGCAAAATCGTTACGCATTATCTTTGCGAGTAACTTTTTAGGACAAGCTGGGTTTACGTTTTTTACAACGTTTGCCAGCATCTTCTTCATCACACGGTTAGGGTTTACCCAGGGCAATATTGGCGACTATTTCGCTTTCATCGGCTTGTGCAGTGTCTTGGCGCAAGGGCTAGTAGTTCGTCCTTTATCCGGTAAAATTAAACCTCGCGGTATCTTGCGTGTTAGTTTCATCATGCAAGGGATTATGTTGTTAGTGTTTGTGCTGGTGCAGGCGCCGTGGCAATTATACTTAGTCACACCGCTGTTTTCTCTTTTTACTGGTTTAGTGCAAGCAAACTCCAATGGTCTGATTAGCACCTCAGTCTCCGATAAAATCCAAGGGGAAGTATTAGGTATCAATGGCAGCGTACAAGCGCTCGCTCAGGCAATTCCTCCGGTGTTATCTGGTTACATTGCGGCTTCGCTAACGCCTACGACCCCACTAATTATTGCTGGTATTGTGATTATCGCTGCGGGATTATTGTTTAATGCAGCCTATCGACCAGGACCATTGGTCACTGAAATTCAGTAACGGGTTTGAGTATTGGGATAGTTGCGTGGTAAACTGAAGCCATGAAACATATCCCAAAACCATTATTATTTATCACTGCTGGACTAGGTCTAGTTGTGATCATCTTAGTTGTTGTCGTCACGAATTCATATTTTACAACGCAGGGCGCTAAGAACGAGAATGCTAATGCGGTTACAGATCTGGTTAATGCAAATCAGAATAGCAATGCAAACACAAACGCCACAATTAATACGAATCGTACAAATACCAATACAGTCAATACGAATGCGGATGTGAATGCCAATACAAATGGGGCGCGCATGGCGGCAGGAGCTGATCAAATTACCTGGTTAGCCGAACCAGCAGCATTGAGCGATTTGGAACTGATGGCCAATGGTTATGGCGGAGACCATTACTATACTGTTGGTACCACACAAGACGGTGCCAGTATCATTTATGCCTATCGTGACGAGATGGGCTATACAGTGGCTCGCTTTCGGGAGAATAGTGATGGTAGTTATGTTTTGTTGGCCAACTATTCAGATGGGGTATTTGCTTCTGATGCTGCAAATATGTTGTCTGCCGATGTTGCGATTGATGGTGAAACGGTCTATACAGATTTGGATGCCCCAGATAGTCTCACAACGGATGGGGTAACATTGGAGCGTCATACCTACTTCGGAGGGATGGGGCCATTAATGAGTGATGTCACAGGAGATCTGAAAACGGCTGAAATCACGGATAGCGGTACATTATATGTACGTACTGTCCCGGTGGCTACAGATACCGATAATGGTTCTATTATTACTAAACAATACATTTTAGAATTAGCCGATCACAGTATTGTGACCTACAGTGTCACCACCGCTTTTCTTGGCGATGACAACTCCGTTGGGGCAACCTGGAAGAGTGGTTATAGTAATTTTCAAGATCGCACGTTCCAACCTGGTATTGTGGCTGGTGGCTGTGGACCAGCTGGTAATCAATATGCAGTAGATATGACGGATGAAGCGCTGGTGGCCGTTGGTACAACACAAGATGGCGAAACCTTATTCACTGTCTTAGATGGCGACAATACGTTGTTGAAAAACGCCTATGCCAATTACGAGTTAGGTCGTGATCCAGCTACTTCAACCGTGCTTGCCTATGAGGATTTTGTGGATGCGATGCCGATTCTGATTTGGAAAGATGCAGCAGATGAATATCTACTATTTGCGGATACAGAATTTGCTGCCGCTGTTGAATGTGGCAAACCCGTTGTCTACTTATATCCTACAACCACCACGGCGGTATCCGTCCAAGTCGGTGCTGATGTTCGTATTAGTGAACCAAACTACGCGAGTGGTTGGAATGTCACTGCTCAACCCAACGGCCAATTAATGCTAGCCGATGGCTCTGTGTATCCAAACTTATTCTGGGAAGGTAAAGGTCAAGGCGTCTATCCAGCAATTACCAGTGGGAGAGTTGTGGCGCGTAGCCAAGTAGGCACAGCGTTACGTAGCGACCTTATTAAGCAAGGATTAAATGCGCAAGAGATTAAAGACTTCCTAGAGTTCTGGATGCCGCACATGCCCAATACTCCCTATGTGCGTTTGAGTTGGTTAAGCACGGAGCAGATGAATCAGTTGGCACCACTACACATTCAACCACGGCCAGATACGATGATTCGCGTCTTCCTAGATTTTGCTGGTCAAACTACCGCGTATACCGATCTCCAGCCACAAACTCTAACTGCCATTCTACGTGATGGTTTCACAGTAATCGAATGGGGCGGTTTGTTGTTGGGTCAGTAATCTTAATTCTCGTTTTCGTTGGATGCAGCACCTCCAACGATGATGTTGCACGTAGGGATGATCCTAGGATTGTCCCTACCGTTGTTAAACAAGAGGAATCCATTATCGCCGTTTTGCCGCATCATGATTTGGTGAAAGCCCAGCGCGAAGATCTATTGGCGCAGCTCGCTGAACGTGCGCAACCCGAGACGATCATTTTAGTCTCACCAAACCATTTTGCGGCTGGTCAGGCTAGTGTTCAAACGACAGATCGCACCTGGAGTTTGCAAAATAACACTGTAGAATTACTACCAAACAAAAACGTAATCAACACTTTGGTCGAGACAAACGTAGCTACTATTGAAGATAGTTCATTTAATAGTGAACACGGTATTAAAAATATTTTATCTGATCTTCATACCTATTTTCCAGAAGCTACTCTCGTGCCCATGATCTTGAAAGATACGGTTACTCCTGAACAAATTCAGCGCTTAGCAGAAGCGCTAGAACAGAGCTGTGCTCGCTGTGGTTTGATCGCTTCTGTCGACATGTCACACTATAATCCGGCAGCTGTAGCAGACATCCATGACATTCAAACCTTACGTGCACTTTCGACTTTAGATGAAGCGGGAATTTGGAAAACGGAAGTCGATTCACCGCCTTCATTAGCATTACTGCTAAACTGGGCAAAACACAAGCAGGCAGAACAGTTTGTACTCACTGATCATACAAATTCCGGGACATTATTGGGAGATTCAGATGCAGAAACGACCACACATATCTTGGGCTACTATACCGAGGGCGCCATTCAGCCACTAACAGATCAAGTCACTTTTACAGTGGCAGGCGACATGATGTATGGCAGGGAAATTGGGTATCAGTTTCAAAACAATAACTTTCAAGATCTCTTTGCCAATTTAGGAAATCGTTTGTTTTGGGGAACAGATGTCAGCTGGGCAAATTTGGAAGGGCCGGTAAGTGATCAAGTCGTACCACAAGATCGGGTTGCGGAAAACTTGGTGTTTTTATTTTCCAATCAGACCAGCTTAGCATTGCGGTATCTGAAACTGACCACTGTTGGCTTGGCGAATAATCACACGGCGAACAAAGGAAGTAGTGGGTTGGAAACAACCCGTCGTGTAGTTGAAGAGGCAGGTATAGACTGGCAAGGTGATCCTAATCAAGTTTCTGAGGTGCTATCACTGGACCGCTACACACAGGGCGATGTGACCGTAGCAATGATCTCTGTGCATGCACTTATTCCCACAACGGGTTTAACGGATCTGATTGCACAAGAGCATGCAGCGGGAAACTTTGTCATGGTCTTGCCACACTGGGGTGCGGAATACAATACAACGCATAGCGCTGGACAAGAACAGTTAGCGCGTCAGTGGATTACAGCCGGAGCAGATTTGATTATTGGTATGCATCCGCATGTGGTGCAAGACGCACAATTGATTGATGGAAAGCCGGTATTATATTCATTAGGCAATTTTGTTTTTGATCAGACGTTTTCTCGAGAAACCCAACAAGGTTTAGTTGTCGCAGGTAGTGTTTCAGCTGACCAATTAACGTTGGCATTAGCACCTATCGTTGATCATCAGTTAAAACCTGAATTGGCACGCGGCGCAGATAAACAAGTGATTGTGGATCGGATTTGCGCACAATTACAAGACTATTGTTCGGGCGATGTCGTTACGGTGCCGCGCTAATTTATTTTGCCTTAAACACAATCGCATTTGGCAATGTTCTGCCTGGACCATATAAGTATTGTCCGTCTGCATACAATGCTGTGCTGCCGCCGCCATCCAAGTTTAATGCCCAATCCGCACCTAACCCATCCATAATGTAACCCAGGTCGATCACGCTGGCAGATTTTGCAATCACTAAAAACAGATTGTCATCATTATAGCCAATGGCTCCGCGCACGCCGGCAGATTGCTGCTTACTGTCCGTACTCTCGGATTCTACTACCACATTGCCGTCTTCGACTAACGCCGGATAGTTGGAGATGGCGGCTACTAATTGTGTGCCGTGATCTTGTTCGAACTCCGCAACCGAGTAACCAAAATCAATGGTACGATGGAAGTAGTAGTACTCGCCATTTGCACCTAAGGCAATCATTGGTCCGGAGTGGAACGGAAGTTTGTCATTATTAATCATCGCATCAGCCGCACTATTAAAGACCGGTGGCAAAAACGCATTCGTTTGGCCTGAACAGGAACTGTAATCTGGTGGACAGAAGTAGGTGCCATGGATACCAAACGTTGCATTATTTTCTTTAAGATAATCCGCTAGTGTTTTGGTGGAACAATTATTGCTGCAATTACTGGTGTTGCCAGTATCTGTGACCATTGTGTATGAGCTACGATTCAAGGTTACAACTTCTACATCAAATGAGCCGCGCGGAATACTTAGGGTGAAACTTTGAACATCGCTAGGGGCTTGTTCAATATTCAAAAAATTACTGGAGATCGGTATAGTAGCGAGATCAGCCGCAGTAATCCCTAAACCTAAATGACTCATAATACTGAAGGCGTCATCTGGTCTGTCGAGATAATAACGTTTCAGATCTGCCGGGTTCACGTACCAGGCTTCACCATGTTGTTCAGTTTGCAATAAAATCCAACCAGATAATCTTTCTCGTAAGGATTGATCACCTGCGGCGCTATCTGTGCTAGTAGGAATTTTTGCTAGGTTAGTATCGGTAATTCCTAAGCTAAGATAACGCATGATATCAAACGCATCTTCTGGACGACCTAAATAGTAGCGGTAGTTATTAAATGGATAGACATACCAGGCTTCACCATGATTCTCAACATCAAGTACAATCTTGCCCGAGACACGCTCCGCAACAGTCGCAGCATTAGCGGTGTGCGCAATACTAAATAGGCTGCACATAATAATCAGACTGCTGCACAAATATTTCATCCGTTCAGTATAACACAATTCTCAGTTCACTTTGTGCGTGTGATGGCTATAGTGGCCAAGACGGATGCCAATCATCAACCAAAGTAAACCCAGTAGATAACCACCGAGAACGTCTGTGAAGAAATGTACCCCTAAATAGAGGCGGCTAAAACCAATCGCTAGAATGAGAGTCAGACCACAACACCCAAGCAGAATTTTATGCCAACGCTTAGTTGCGTGATGAACGGCAAGATAAGTAAGAAAACCCCATAGTGCAATAGCAATGGTTGCATGGCCACTTGGAAATGACATCGTCGATTCAACATATACGGCAGCTGTCGGGCGGGGGCGCTGAAATAATACTTTCGCTAAAGACATCACCATGCCCGAGCCTGCAACAGTAATCCAAAATGGCACAATGTAGTGCCACTCTTTTTTCAGCCACAACGCAAACGAGGTGCTGAGTACGACTGTTAACACCGTGATCCAACTACCCAGTTGTGTAATCACTAAAAATAGATGCACCAAGTTCGGTGTGCGCCAAGTGCTGAGTGTGTACAGTATGCTCTGATCAATCCAGTTAAACATGGTGTGCCGACGGAGGGACTCGAACCCTCAATCCGATAAAAGAACATGCTCCTAAGGCATGCGCGTATACCAATTCCGCCACGTCGGCCTGCTTAGTCAAAAGCACCGCTAACGCTATCCAATTCGAGCCGAATTGTCAATTGGCTTTCCAGATATGCTATACTTAGTTTCATGAAAAGACTTCTTCTACTAATGTTTGTAGCTATATTCGTAACCGGCTGTCAAACACAATCTGTGAGCAGTAGTCATACTAACCAAACCAATACAATTGTAGCGGCAGACTATTGGCTGAACTATTTCCCAACGCAGTGTAATATCACTCCCTGGGGGGATACGTTAGAAGAGCGTACAATCATCGCCTATTATGAAGCGCTAGGGGTGAATGTTGAATCTGTTGAAGTCACACCACAATCAGTGACATTTGTGAGTTGTGCAGCATGCGGTTGTCCTAGTGGTGAAACGATCTCGATTCAAACTGATACGGCTGGTAAGGCAATTTTGTTGGAGAATGGCTTTGTGGAAGAAGATGCCGTTAATACGGTCATGAATACAAACACGAATGTGACAAGTACCACAGAATCTTCTGGAAATACAGATGCTGCCGATACTACGACTAATGAGGCAATTAGTGAATCCGAAACCGTAGAGGAGATTACCTTGTCAGAAGCAGATGCTAGTCTACTAGCACGAGCTGAGCAGCTACAAAAAGAACTAAAGATCTATTATGGCAGCCATGGTTCCTACCCAGATGACCTAACTGGTCTCAATACTACGGTGGATACTGCCGGATTAACCTATACTCCAATTGGCGTTACTCCAGCGGATTACTATGATCTCAGTGTCGATTACTCAACCGGCCGGGTCGTTCTGAATCCTTAACAGTTACTTGACGTCACTAAAATTTTAGAGTAAATTTGAATTAGAAAGAGCGCGACCAAGATACAAAGGGTCGCGTTTTATGTTTAAACGAATCCTCTTCGCTTTGGCGAGTGCACTCACACTCACAGTAAGTAGTTTTCCAACCATGACTTTGGCAGCGAATTGTACAGTGGAAAACAGTGGCCCATATAGCCAGGCAATCCATCTTTCTGAACTACTGCCGAATCCTTCAACTACGGAATCTCAAGATGAGTTTATTGAGATTCATAATACAGATACTGTAGCCGTTGATCTCACTGGTTGGAAAATACAAGATGCCGCCGGTACGACATATACCCTAGACAGCACAGTCAGTGCTGGTCGTTATTTCAGCTGGTATCGTTCGGATACTAAAATTTCTCTAAACAATACGGGAGACAGTGTTACGTTATTGCAGCCTGACGGTACTGTGGTGGAGACCATTACGTACACTGAATCTGCCTCTGACGAGACTAGTTACTCTTTAACCAGTAGTGGGCAATGGTCTTGGACGGAAACACCAACTCCATTCACCGCTAACCAGTTTGCGAGTAACAATACCAATGATAGTAGTGATACTTCTACAGATAGTTCCAATGAAACCAGTGATGAAGCAACACACGGTTACGTATACTCTCAAGATGTCATCTTGTCTGAACTGCTGCCAGATCCAGAGGGTTCAGATGCAACCGATGAATGGATTGAAATCGTGAATCAAGGTGAAGGGATTAATTTATATGGCTGGAAGCTGACTGATGGCAGTAGTGATTATGAATTTCCTGATCTGACCTTAGACAGCGGTGATTACTTACAACTGCTAGTGACTGAAAGTGGCGTCTCTTTAAACAACAGCGGTGAAACTATTCAATTGTTGGATCCGGATGGAGCTGTAATTTCTGAGGTAACGTATAGTAGTGCTCCCGCGGGTGAAAGTTACGCCACCATTAATGGCAGTTGGCAATGGACCACGACTTTAACCCCCGGCGCTAGTAATGCCATTACGCAAACTAATGATGATGCAACCACTGGCGATTCTGACAGTGCTGAACAAACTGATGCTAGTGATAGTGCTGCGACCGGCACAACGATTAGCACTGTCCGCCAGCTGGCTTCTGGAACAGAAGTAACCTTTAGTGGCACGGTATTAGTCTTGCCAGGCACGTATAGTAGTACCTATTTTTACGTGCAAGATGACACGGCCGGTATTCAGATCGCTTCTAGTAGCCAAGCCTTTCCAAGTTTAAATGTTGGCGACGTTGTGACCATTACAGGTAATACTTCGAGTAGCAATGGTGAGGCCAAAGTCAATGTGACAGATAGCAATCATATTGTAGTGGTTAGCCATACGGATGCCATTACAGCACTCGCCGTCACAGATGTGGAAGCAGCGCAGGCAGGCCAACTTGTTCGTCTAACTGCGAGTGTTACAGCTAAATCTAGTAGCACTTTTACGTTAAATCATGGCATAGCCTACATTAAGCGTGGTACAGAAATCAGCACTAGTGCCATTACAGTTGGTCAAACTTATGATTGGACGGGCGTAGTGATTGCGACGAATGACGGCGTGCAGTTGTGGCCGCGATCGGCAGCGGATATTGTGACCAGCACCACAAGTGTAGCGAGTGCTCTGACCGAAGCGTTAGTGCCGTCTGCACAGGCGGCCGGATTAGATGCTGATAGCCAAACCTACACTATCCCAGTGGGGCAAACAGACAAGCACAATAACTACTGGCTAATTGGTTTAGCAGTTGCAGTGATGGTGTCTGCGCTACTTATTCGCTTTTGGCAGACTCCTTGGCTAAACGTTCGGCTACGTAATTGGATCGCTCAATCGGAACGTGCTTGGGTAAAGTTACTTGGCCAGTGGGTTGGGTTAGAAAAAAATACCAAGGACTCAAATGTCCCGAGCCGATATCATGAATCACATACTTTGGATAAAACAAACGCTTCAGTAGCCCTTCTAAATCTTCCTTCCGTAGCAACGTATGCTCCAGCTCCGAGCCGACATGCAACAACTGCTGGTATTCCAACTCAGATAGCAAACCAGATTCAAAATACTCTTTAATTTTGTCATCAAAATTTTTCAAATAAGCTTTCCGAGTATTCACATCAATGGCTTTAAAATTCTGATTGTATAGGCGCAGACCAAAAAATAGATCAAACAAACTATATTGACCGGTCCGAAATTCATGAATGTGCACACTAGGGGAGTAGCGCGGTCTTTGGTGAAGCACCGCACCTTCTCGCAATAACATGGTGCCTGTGGGTTTCAGCCAACTGTGCAAATGATCCAATAAAATCTTTTGATGGTCTTGTGATAACGCAGTGAGTACACCGTCACCAAGAATGACATCAAACGTGGCGGGTTCAAACTCTACACTCAACCAATCTGAGATAATGATCTCTTCGTTCGGATGATGTTTGTAGTGCATCTGTGCAGTCTTGGCTGCTAGGGCAGCTTCATCAAAATCGACCGTTGTCAGTTTGTGACCATAGGATAACACAATATCCCGCAACTCAGGTGTGGCACCCAAAATTAAGGCGTGGATTTCAGCAGCTCCTTCTACCGATTGATTGTAGAGATCGTGAAAGCGTTCTAAGGTTTCTTCAGAGACAGCGGGAGCATCGACTTTTCCAAAGCGTTGAGTTGCCTGTAATTTTGTCAGCTGTTTTTGGAACATAGTATAACTATACCACAAAGATTGACTTTAGTGGATTTTTTTGCTATACTTATTGTAATCAAAAGCCGTAGCTAAACAAAAAAGGAAAAACCAAAACTATGTCTATCGAATACGCTGTGTTAACCACACACATCGGTGCTGACCCTATTTATATGGGCGTTGCGCATCGTAGTTTGTGGTACCGTTTGATGGAGTTGCTGGGTTGATCAGACAGAAAGCAGGGTAGTGTGCGCATTGCCGCTACTTTTGTTTCCCATGCTATAATCTGACCATGTCCAAATTCAAACAAAAGCTCGTTTTAATCGATGCACATGCCATTATCCATCGGGCTTTTCATGCTATCCCACCATTAACGACTAAGGATGGCACCGTCGTTAATGCGGTTTATGGTTTTTTAAATATTTTGTTTAAAGTTTTACGTGATCTGAAGCCAACGCATTTAGCCGTAGTTTTTGATGCTAAAGGTCCTACGTTCCGTCACGCACTTTACAAGGAGTACAAAGGAACTCGCAAAAAACAGCCCGATGAACTCTATGCACAAATTCCGCTGATTCATGAAGTAGTGGAAGCGTTTCATTTTCCAACCTTCACCCTGCCTGGCTATGAGGCGGATGATCTCATTGGTACCATTGCACACCACATGCCAAAACAGGTGGAGACATATATTGTGACCGGTGATATGGACGCACTACAGTTAGTGAACGACCATACGTTTGTCTATTCCATGCGCAAAGGAGTTAGTGACATTGTGGTTTACGACGCCGCTGAAGTTGAACGCAAATTGAATGGCTTAACCCCAAAGCAGGTGATTGATTATAAGGCATTACGTGGTGATACTTCTGATAACATTCCGGGTATTCGTGGGATTGGCGAAAAAACTGCAACCACGCTGCTGTTAGAGTACGGAACGGTCGAAAAGGTCTTGCAGCATGCCGCTGATCAAAAAGGTGCGTTAAAAGACAAGTTAATGACTGGCCAAGCGGATGCGATGCTTTCGAAGGAGTTGGCGACCATTAATGTAAATGCCCCAATTGAGGTAAATGTAGAGGCACTCAATATGCAGCCCTATGATCGTAATGAGGTAGTGGCCTTAGTTCAAAAGTTAGAATTCAAATCACTATTGAAGAACTTGCCAGAGATGCCGACCACTGAAACCACTGGCCAGTTAACGTTAGGCACTAAAGCTTTAGTAGATGCTCCAGAGAAAGATTGGTTAGGGGAGAGTACCTATCACTTAGTGGATAGTGTGCCAGCTGCAGCCGACTTAGTTAAACGATTGGAGAAGGTCAAAGTGTTCGCGTTAGACACTGAAACTACCAGCCTTGATCCGATGCAATGTGAACTGGTTGGCTTTAGCATTGCCGTGGCGGCAGGCGATGCCTATTACATTGTGGGTAAATATGTGGAGCAATTCCGTGGCGTGTTAGAGCAGGCGAAGATCCAAAAAGTAGGCCACAATATCAAATACGATTACAAAGTACTCAAATGTACACATGATATTACAGTGCGGGGAATTGTCACTGACACAATGCTCGCCTCGTATGTGTTGAATCCCGGTACACGCGGACATGGTCTTGATGCGTTGGCCTTTGCAGAATTTGGTTATGAGATGATGCCGTATGAACAGATGGTAGGCAAGGGTAAGAAAGAGTTGCCGATTACTGAAGTGCCGTTACGTAAGTTAGCATTCTATGCAGCTGAGGATGCCGACTACACCTGGCGATTGTATGAATTATTATTACCCCGCGTCCATAAAGCTGAGTTGGATGACACTTTGCAATTAGAAGTAGACCTAATTCCTATTTTAGCAGCCATGGAGATGGCAGGTATCAGTTTAGATGTGCCATTCTTAAAACGGATGAGTACACAGTTAGCTAGTGATATTGCTGCATTGGAAAAGAAAATTTACAAGCAAGCGGGTATTGAATTTAACATTGCTTCTCCGAAGCAACTGAAAGAAATTTTGTTTGATCGTTTAAAGATCGACACACAAGGCTTGGCTAAAACCAAAACCGGTATTTCCACGGCAGCCAGTGAATTAGAAAAAATGCGTGGCTTGCATCCAATCATCGATATGATCAGTGATTATCGTGAGGTCGCTAAGCTGAAATCAACCTATGTAGACGCCCTGCCAGAATTGGTGAACCCAAATACTAAACGCATTCACACGAACTATAATCAAACGATTGCCGCAACCGGGAGATTATCTTCAGTGGATCCGAACTTACAGAATATTCCGATTCGCACCGAATTAGGTCGTGAAATTCGGCGCGCCTTTGTGGCTCCCAAGGGCAAGGTATTGGTATCGTTAGACTATTCTCAAATTGAGCTGCGTATCATTGCGCATCTAGCAAATGATAAAACCTTTATCGATGGTTTCAAACGTGGTGCAGATATCCATACCCAAACCGCTGCGGAGATGCATGATATCTCGGAATCAACCGTCACAAAAGAGATGCGGCGAGCGGCTAAGTCGATCAACTTCGGAATTTTATATGGAATGGGTGCCTATGGATTATCACGTGATGCTAAGATCTCGCATGAGCAGGCGCGTGATTATCTCAAGCGCTACTTTGCATTGCATCCCGCAATCGAGCAATACGTTGAGCAGACCAAACAGTTAGCGCGCAAGCAAGGTTATGTGGAAACGCTCTTTGGACGCAAACGGTATCTTCCCGACATTCAATCAGGCATGCAGCAGGTGCGAGCAGCGGCTGAACGCGCTGCCATTAATATGCCTGCCCAAGGTACGGCAGCGGATATTATGAAGAAGGCCATGTTGGCAGTAGCTGATGTCATTGCACAGCAGCAATTGCATGCGATCATGTTATTGCAGGTACACGATGAATTGGTCTTTGAAGTGGAAGAGAGTAAGGCTCAAGCCGAGGCCGCCATCATTAAAGATGCGATGGAAACGGTAGTGAAGTTGAAAGTACCGTTGATTGTCGACCTCGGCGTGGGTGAGCGATGGAGCGATCTTTAAGCTTGCTTTCTCAATACGCGAATTAGTTTGCGCACACACCAGCGTAGCAACCAGTACGCGGGCACTAACACAATGCTATAAACCAATAGCCAAACAAGGAAGATTGTTAATTTGCCAGTCGAGCGAATCAGCGTATAAATTGCTTTACCCAATTCGTATTTGATCATGCCACTAAAGGTAGAACGATCATACTGTGTATAATTGCCCGACCATAGGGATTGGTACTGTTGTAGTGTGACACGCACGGCTACTAAATCATAGTTAGCGATCGTGGTATCACGGAGGGATTGTTTTTCTTGAATGTAATCTTCATCAGCTTGAATTTGATCGGCTAACTCCTGGCGCTTTGCATCTGTTAAGCCCGCGGCTCCTAATGATTGTTGGGCCTGCGTAATGCGATCTTGAGCCTGTTGAATACCCTCGTCGATTGAGACAATCTCCTCACTTACATTCACTACATTGTAGCTATCCACTTCAACTGTGTGATGAGCATCCAGTTCTTTAAGTGTGTCTTCAAAGGTGTCGAGTTGATCTGCGGGCAATTTGATATCTACTGTGCCCATAGTGTCGTAGTAGGAGATATTCACCAATTGACCATTCAGTGTGGCTACCTGATCACGTAGAGTATGGATTGCATCCAACAGCTCGCCTTTCAGCTCAACCGATAAACCAACAGACTCATCAAATAATTGTTTCTCTTGATCGCCATCCGTGTAAGTATACGCTCTATCATTAGGTGTCTCGTTTTCTACAACCAGATCATCGTAACTATACTCTTCTACTCTGCCACCTGCAGCAGAGTTATCCGCATCTAGCGGATCTGCTTTTAGGGCATAATTTTCTTGGATGTTTTTAGTCGCATCACTGACGGGTTGAGCGACCACATCAGAGGTGCCGAGCATAGCGCCCATTAATGTGACGCTGCCAGATGTGCGGCTACTAAGCGTCGCTGTATTTGGATTGGCAGGTTGAATGGCGAAGGTTGTAATGAGAGCTAAACCAGCTAAACTGGGAATACCAATGGCGAGTTGTAGCCAGCGCCAGCCTTTTCGGGGTAGGGTCGAAGTGTTCATAGTAGGTTGTGTGGAGTGGTGTTCAACCCAAGCGGAACGTAAGCCAGCCTCAATGCGAGATTGCATGGCATGCGTATCTAAACGATCCAGTTGCTGATTCAGTTCTTGAAGTTTATGTTCAGTATTCATAAATAGGCTTGTAATCGTTGTAGTGCTCGGTGAATATTTACTCCGCAATGGTTAGGTGAAATATTTAAGATCTCGGCTATCTGTGTGTTTGAATAATCTTCGACATATTTGAGTGTTAACAAGGTTTGATCTTCTTCGGATAGTTGATGTAGAGCCAGAAAAAAATCCATCCACTCAGTCTGTCGATTGGGTTGATCGAACCACAACTCCTGGATAGTCGCCAATTCCGTCGGTTCAGCATTACTGCGTTTGCGCCAGTACATACGGGCGCAATTCAGGGCAATCTGCAGTAACCAACTAGAGAATTTAGCCTGGCCGCTCTGGTAGCTAGGCAACGATCGCATCACTGCTATGAATGTCTCTTGCGTCAGGTCTTCTGCGAGTTGCAGATTACCGGTCCGTACGATCAGAAAGCGCAAGACACGTTGGCCGTAATGACGATATAACTCAACAAATGCCGCCTGCTCAGTTTTGGCCTGTTCAATGATGTGGGAAGCGAGTTCCGGATACTGTGGTTTGGTCGGTTCGGTCATGGTGGTCAATAGATCTATTGGGTACCTATAGGTATAATGCGCCATTTTGGCAAATATTACAGGATCAGTATATACTAGAATCCCTATGTTGATGTTTTTACATGGTCCTGACAGCTTTCGCTTACATGAACGGCTAGAAACCCTTCGCCAAGGTTTTGTATCGAAATATGATGCCAATAGTGTTGGGTTAGAGACATTAGTGGCTAGTGAACTAGATCCCCAAGTATTACCAAGTAAACTATTGAGTGGTGGCTTATTTACCACCAAGCGCTGTGTAGTCATTACCGAAATTTTCAAACTCAAACCCCAAGTGGTGGATGTGTTCTTAGCCTTGTTGCCGCGCTGTGGAGCAGATACCATTGTCATCGCCACTGCTAGCGAGTTGCCCAAAACGGATGCTAAGACCGAATCTCCTTTATTACCCGTCTTGTTAAAAGCCGATCGGGTGGAAGCGTTTCCATTGTTAGACCCTACGCAATTATCCAAATGGTTGAAAGAGCGGGTGCAAAAATTGCACGCTACGATTGAACCGACGGCCGTTCACTACCTAGTACAAGCTATTGGTAGTGATGGTTGGCGCATGAGTGGGGTAGTAGAACAGTTAACGCATTATGATAAAAATATCAGCCTGAAAAATGCTGAGTTGTTTGTGGCCTCACCCCTAGATGATAATATTTTTCATCTGACAGACGCTTTATCTGAACGACACGCTAGTGCGGCTTTAAAAGTATTGCATGATCAAATGGAGAGTGGAGCCAACCCATTTTATATCCTGACTATGCTCGCGCGGCAGATCACAATTCTGTTACAGGTGAAATCCGGTGGGGAGGCTGCCAAGAAGTTACATCCCTATGTCCAAAAAAAATCGGCCTTGCATGCTCGGCGTTTTAGCATGGAGCAACTGACTACTTTGTACGGTAAAGTAGTACGCGTGGACGAACAACTAAAAACCACCAGTCTAGAGCCAGCCGTAGTGCTGGATAAACTGGTGGCTGAACTGTGTCTCAGTTAGCGCTGCAAGATTACTCTTACTTCTTCAACTGGGCGTTCAACTGTTTCATCAAACGAGATTTCTTGCGAGCACCAGTGTTGGCGTGCAAGGTCCCTTTCTGAACAGCTTTATCAATTGCTTTGCTGGCGGCGCGAACTTTCTCCAAAGCAGTCGCTTCTTTCTGCTTGATGGCGACCAAACTAGCTTTCGTCAATTCCTTGACGACACGCTTATTGGTACGGTTACGAATCGCGCGCTTAGCGGTTTTTCGAATTGATTTAAGGGCTGCGGATTTATGTGCCATAGGGGTAGACGATATCACATGGTTAAAAGGTTGACAAGTCTGGGGATAATGAATGGTTGGGGCGGCCGATCTGGAATGATCAACCGCCCCCCTCCTCCTACTGCTTCGTCCCGCAGGACGTGCAGCGACCGCTGCCGGCCGGCACCCCGGACTTGCAGCTGCGGCAGGTGGTCACCTGCCGGGTCTTGTAGACCTTTCGCGGCTTCCCTGCGTCCGGGAAGCAGTCAGGACACTTTTCATGCCGGTAGTACTTGTTGTGCTTTGCACAGTGTCGACGTGCCAATGGAACCTCCGTGTTGGCGCGCACATCTTAATGATCTCGTGGTGGTCTGTCAACCAAAAACTACAGCAAACTGGATTTGTACAGCTCGGGATGAAAAGCGGGTAGACGGATTACTTCAATGTTAGGGTCGGGGGAACGGAATTTTGGGGCTTGATCGTAACCTAGGCAGATCACATCAGGTTGGATTTCGCTAATAATCTGCTCTTTTTTACTATAATCTTCATAGCCGAGTCTGGCGCTATCCACGACAGCCACAGCTTGTACATTCGCTAAACGGAGCTGTTCGGGGTCGCGCGGTAGTTTGCCTTTCACTAGTTCCACATTTTTATCGCGTGCTACCACCACCACCAGACGATCACCGTATTTTTTAGCTTCTGCCAAAAAAAACTGGTGTCCGGGGTGGAGCTTGTCGTAGGTGCCAAAGGCTAAAACGGTTTTCATGCGGGTATTATAGCAGGCAAAGCTATTGACACCAGGCGCAGAGTTTTTATAATAAGCTTCTTAATTCATTATCCCCATTACTGGGCCCGAAATGAAACGAAACTTCAAGCGCTTTTGGAAGCTTGGCCGGGAAGAATTTAACACTCAATATTTTGACATCACCGCCAATGGGGAGTTGATGTTAAAAGAAGGGAACTATCAGTATAATCTCTATAAGCTGGCCAAACAGTATGGCACTAGTTTAGAGATTATGTTCCCATTTATTGTGGAAACCCGTCTGCGCCAGCTGACCGACATTTTTAATGCGTACATCAAACTGAACGATTACAAAGGCAAGTTCTATTATCACTATCCCATGAAGGTGAACCAACACAAGCAGTTTGTGTTGTCAGCTGTTTCTGAAGGCGCCAACTTAGAGACCTCATCTGCCAACGAGCTCTGGATTGTAAAACGTATGTGGGAGCAGGAGCGCTTCAACGCGAAGATTCGAGTGTTGTGTAATGGACCCAAAACGGACCGCTACATCCAGTTAATTGATGAGTTGAATAAGAAAGGCCTCACCATTACGCCTATGGTCGAGCATCGTGATGAGTTGACTGCCTTTAAAAAGTTCAAGAGTGAAATTGGGTTGCGCGTAAATTTGAATGTAAAAGTAAAATCCCACTGGGATAAAAAGTTCAACTATTTTGGTTTAACAGAAGAAGAGGTGATGAAGTTGCAGAAGGTGCCTAACTTGGGTATTTTGTCTTATCACGTCTCTAGCCAGATCGAAAAACTAGATGGCCTAACTGATCCAGTGAAGCGCATGTTCATGATCTATGCAAAGATGCGGCAGCGGAATCCGAAACTAGACACGATCGATATTGGAGGCGGTGGCGCAGTGCCGTATACCAAAAAGTCGATTTATACAGTGAAGGCTGCGGCTAATCGTATTGTGAAAGCCTGCAAACAGATGAGTCAAAAATACAATGTGAAAGAACCCAATATCATTTGTGAGTGGGGTCGTTATATTGCTGCGCCGGCACAGGTGACGATGTTTAAAGTATTGAATGAAAAGCCAGTAGATAATGGTACGAATCGTAAATGGTATATCGTCGATGGATCGTTCATGAATGATCTGCCTGATACTTGGACTATTCATCAACAATGGCATGCGATTCCCGCTAACAATATGAATACGCGCAGTAACCAACGCACGTGGTTGGCCGGTTCTAGTTGTGATAGTGATGATAAGTATACTGCTCAAGGTACTTACATTCTATTACCAAAGTTGACCGAAGATGATGATCAATATGTTGCTTTCTTTGATACCGGTGCTTATCAGGATTCATTAGGTGCTCGTCATTGTTTATTATCTAGCCCAACTAAAATCATTGCACACAATGGTGAGGTGAAAGTGGCAGCTAAGCGCCAATCACCGGAAGAGTTAGGTAAGGTCTTTGGTTGGTAATTATTAATTTGTTATATATGATCGACTATCCCATTCGTAATACGTCCGGCTTTCTAGGGTATCCAAACCCAACCTGGAAAGATGCCAAGGTAGCGCTATTGCCGATTCCGTATGATGCCACCACCTCTTATCAATCTGGTGCCCGCTTCGGTCCAGAGGCAATGATTAATGCTTCAGCACAGTTAGAGTTGTATGATGAAGAGCTTGGTTTTGAAACAGTAGAGCGTGTGCCGATTTATACATTGGATCCGATGGAACCCCAGATGAATAATCCTGGAGATATGCTGAATGAAGTGTATAAGGCAACCAAACAGATTTATCGCGATAAAAAATTCCCATTTTGTTTTGGTGGTGAACATTCATTAACCTTCGGAGCGGTAAAAGCGGCTCGAGAGATTTACACAAAGGATTTCTCGGTGCTACATTTTGACGCGCATGCTGATTTCCGTGATTCATTTGAGGGTACGAAGTATAATCATGCTTGTGTAATGCGTCGCAGTATTGAATGTTCTGATAGTGTTACTTCCGTGGGCGTGCGTAGTGTAGCGAGTGATGATGCTGCAGAACATAAGAAATTTTCCAAACGCCATACCATGTTCTTGGCTCCCAAGTTGCCAATCAAACAAATCTTGAACAGCCTAAAAAAGAATGTTTACATTACAATTGATATTGATGTGTTTGATGCCGCAGTGATGCCTTCTACGGGTACGCCGCAGCCAGGTGGCTTGAATTGGTATGATGTGTTGAGCCTTGTAAGAGCTGTCGCTAAAACTAAGAACGTAGTTGGCGCAGACATTATGGAGTTCATGCCGATTGGTGGTTTACGCGCTCCGGATTTTCTCGCCGCGAAATTAGTTTATAAGATGATTGGATCATTTTACTTCCCTGGAAAATTATAATGTGCGTCGACTCTACATTATCAGTATCACGCTACTATTAGGGGGATTGCTGGCAACGGCTGCCTTCTTTTTTTGGCCGGTGCCGGCGGCTGTAAAGCCATTGATTGAAGGTAGTGATGTGCAGCGATGTTTTTACAGTAACGGTATCGGTTATTACTCAACGGTCTATCTTGGAGACTTTGGCACTGATGCACTTTATGATGATCATGGTGAGGAAGTTGCGTCTTGTTCAGGAATCATCTTCAGCGATACAGAGCAAGCCATTTGCAGATCCATGCATTGTTTTCCCATCTTTGGTAAGTAGCTTACTGCAAAAAAATCCCTCCACATGGAGGGATTTTTAATTTACAGTGGGGTTGAGCTAGAGGCCCAGCATGATCGCTGCCATCCACGGGAAGACGACCGTTACGTCACTCTGGATGATTTGGTAGTAGCTCTTAGTAGAGAGCTTATCCCAGGTGATCTTTTCTTTGCCGCCAGCACCAGAGTAGGAGCCATAAGACATTGGGGAAGAACCGATTTCGATAAAGCCAGCCCAATCGCGAACTTTACCATGCATGCCAAGATCATGCTTAAGCGAAGGTACTACACAAATTGGGAAATCTGCAGAGATGCCACCACCTAATTGTAGGAAAGCGACCGGAGCAGTTTTGGCAGCTTCCATATACCATTCATACAACCAAGTGAAGTACTCGATACCACCTTTCATAATCGTGGGGTCAAGCAGTACTTTTGGATTTTTACGGTATTTGCCGGCGTAGGTATAACCAGCAAAGATATTACCCATAGTGGAATCTTCGAAGCCTGGAATCACAATTGGGATATTTTTTTCGTAAGCCGCTTTGGTCCAACAATCCTTAGGGTTGGCCATGGGGTCAGGTTTGATCAATTTCTTGGCAAACAAACGACGGAAATATTCATGTGGAAAATACCGTTCACCTTTTTTCTGAGCGTCCTGCCACATCTTTAATAGATGCGGTTCCATAATGCGGACAGATTCATCCTCAGGTAAGAACGTGTCGGTAATACGACGCAAACCGGCATCACGCAATTCAGCTTCTTGCTCTGGAGTCAGTTCAGTGTATTTAGGAATATCAGCGTAGTGAGAATGAGCCACGTAACGATAGTAGGATTCTTCATGGTTGGCACCAGTGGCAGAAACGAGATGTACTTTATCTTGGCGAATCAGCTCCGCTAAGGTAACGCCGATTTCAAAAGAACTTAATGCACCAGCTAAGGTGATCACCAGTTTACCGCCGTTGTCCAAATGCTCTTTTAACCACAAGGCAGCTTGCAATGTGCTTCCACCGTTTGTGTGTAAGAGTGTCTCTTGAGCAAACTTACTGACTGCTCCACCTTTTGCAGATTTGCGCTTGGTCTGTTGGATAATATGCTGACGTAGTTGAGGGGTTAATTTTTTGAGGGTTGCTTTATTCATAGGCCACTAGATTATCACAATCCGTTGCACCAGACAATGGACCAAGCTACTGGCAGGATGCAACCAAACTGAAAGATTTGCATTATACTAAGTTAGCTATGGATGATACCCAGCAGCAGGCGTTTTTGGAGGCTTATGATACGCACTATGAAATGATTGTGCGCTATTTGATTCGACATTGTGGGGACGTCCCCCTGGCTTATGATCTAGCCAGCGAAACCTTTTATAAGGCACTTAAGGCATTTGATCGCTATCAGGTGCAAACGGGCAAACCGATTTTGGCATGGTTGTATCGCATCGCGCTCAATGAGTTGCGGATGCATTGGCGTAAGCAGCACCAGTATCACTTTGAGGCGCTGGAGGATTATCCTGAACTGCGTAGTCCGCAACCCAGCCCTGAACACTTGGCCATCTTGAATGAGGATACGCACCAACTGCAGCTCGCATTACAAACTCTAAACGAGGTAGATCGCAATCTAGTCAGTTTACGTTTCTTTGCCGAACTATCTCTTGAGGAATTAGCCGACATCACAGAGTTGAAACTAGGAACGGTAAAATCGCGGTTAAGTCGGGCCATGAAAAAATTACAGCGTCAATTGCAACCTTTTGCCAGCCAGTACATTATCTCTAGTGTCCGGCCAGACTAATTTAACCATTCACTTATGTCTCAGAACTCATCGTCTCATTATCAAAAACTGCGCAGTGTGCTGCAACAAGAGCTGCAACGTGCCCCTGCGCCGGTGAGTCCTGCATTGCCTATGAAAAAATTTATTCCTTGGTTAGTGGCTGCACCACTGGCCGTCGGCAGTTTAGCTGCGGTCATGCTCTGGCAACAGCCACATACTACCAACTCTACGAATAATACCCACTTAAGTTTAGTTGATTTTATCTCAGCCGCTGAAGCTGCTACCACCACACCGGTGAGTGGTGTGCTCCATCAAAAGTTTCATGAAACATATATTGATCCTGTGACTGGTACCACTGAGCGTCATTTCTTAGAAACGTGGCATGGTGATCATAATTACGCGGATCAACAATTATCTGAAGATGGCGCAACGGTCTTGGAACAATATACAGAAGTATATGACGTTGCATCCAACCAGCAACGCGGTTATGAGTTACATGCTAAGGATCCAATCACCGATCCAATCATTAGTGATAATCAATTGGATTCTGACGCTACTGTCTGTGGTATCAACTCTGCTGACTTTCCAGATCTATCGTTTGATGCACAAGTTGCTGAATTAGCTCGTATTACCACTGAAGCACAGAGTACAGAGGAGCGCATCAGTCTATTACGTACGATGGTTGATCAAGGTAAGGTGGTTGATTTAGGAGTGCAGGAAGGTCAGCGGGGCTTAGAAATTCAAGCTCATCAGCAGACTTTTCAATATTGGTTTGATCCTGCTACCTATGCGCTAGAATCCTATAAACAACTTGATGCCCATGGCCAGGTGCGTTCTCAACTTGATTATGTAGTGGATGAATATTTAGCCGTTGATGAAATGACATTGCCGATCTTTACTGAGCTAAGTGGTTTAACCGAGATTCATCTTTACCCTGATGCATCGAGTCTTGGCGCTGACTTCTTTAACACACATCCCACGGGTTGCTACAACGCACAAGGGGAACTAGTCGACCAAGTGGAGGTAAGTACACAAGTAGATGAGAATGGCGATGTTACGATTACGTACACATCTGATGATCTGGCAGCAGATGCCAATGCGGACAGTAACTAACTGGTAACATACCTTAATATAAACACGTCCCATATGGGACGTGTTTATAGTTTAGGCTACTTCTTTTTCGCTTGTTTATTCTTTTCTGCTCGCCCTTGTTTTAGTCGCTTGATTTCATCACGTAAACGCGCGGCCTCCTCAAATTGCATGGTTTGGGCAGCCAAGGCCATCTGTTGTTCGAGAGTATCAATATGCCAGGCCAACTCTTCCTTATTTAATATGCTTGGGTCTGCTGGGGCATCAATTTTATCTTTTGCTCCGGCCAGGCGATCATCGCTCACAGCCTTGATGATACTTTGTGGTGTAATGCCGTGTTCAGTATTGTAGGCAATCTGTTTAGCCCGACGGCGTTTAGTTTCATCCATTGCAAACCGCATGGAATCCGTAATGCGATCTGCATACATAATTACACGACCTTCCTGATGGCGAGCAGCGCGACCGATGGTTTGGATTAAGGAGGTGGCACTACGCAAGAATCCTTCCTTATCGGCATCGAGAATAGCTACTAACGATACCTCTGGTAGATCTAACCCTTCACGCAATAAGTTGATCCCCACCAACACATCAAATACACCTAACCGGAGGTCACGGAGAATCTCAAGCCGATCTAAGGTATCTACCTCAGAGTGTAGATATTGTACCGCAATACCACGTTCACGCATGAAATCCGTGAGCTCTTCAGCCATGCGTTTGGTTAAGGTGGTAACCAAGACACGCTGACCCTTCGTTACGCGCGCTTGTACCTGTTCTAGTAGATGAGTAATCTGATCGATTGTGCTGTGTAATTCAATCTCAGGATCTAACAAACCGGTTGGACGAATCAGCTGTTCGGCTACAACACTAGATTGATCCAACTCATATTGTTTAGGCGTCGCCGAGACATAAACAAGTTGATTAATATGTTGTTCAAATTCATGATATTGCAGCGGACGATTATCTAAAGCGGCCTTTAAGCGGAAACCATAATCAACTAAAGTCTGTTTGCGTGAACGATCGCCTTTATACATGCCGCCGATTTGAGGGATGGTAATATGTGATTCATCCACAAACATCAGGAAATCTTTGGGGAAGTAGTCTAGCAGTGTATAAGGTGGTTCACCTTCTTTACGTCGATCAAAGTAACGTGAATAGTTTTCAATCCCATTCACATAGCCAGTTTGACTAAGCATCTCTAAATCATGCCGCGTCCGTTGTTCTAAGCGGTACGCTTCTAACGGCTTGCCATTTTGTTTCATCCAAGATACCTGTTCCTCCATATCACGTTCAATTTGCGCCAGAATGAGATGTCGATTTTCTTGTGGAGCAACATAGTGTGTCGCCGGATAAATATCGACATGATCCAGCGTGCCGATGACTTGATTGTTCAAGACATCAAATTCTTCAATCCGTTCGATCTCATCACCAAAATAGCGGAAACGAATAGCGGTTTTATCAGACATTGCCGGAAAGACTTCCACCACCTCACCTTTGACTTGGAAGGTGGCGCGTTTAAATGCCACATCATTGCGATGATATTGCATGTCTACTAATTTAGATAGCAGTGCGCGGCGACTATACTCTTCTCCTTTATGTACGGTAACGCTAAATGATTTATAGACCACCGGTGAACCTAAGCCATAAATACAAGAAACTGACGCGACGATAATCACATCGCGTCGCGAGAGTAGTGCTTGGGTTGCTGCGTGGCGGAGGCGATTGATCTCTTCATTCAGCTCAGTAGTTTTTTCAATATAGGTATCTGTGCGCGGAATGTAGCTTTCGGGTTGGTAGTAGTCGTAAAACGAGACGAAGTAATGCACGGCATGATTCGGAAAAAAATCACGAAATTCTGAAGCTAATTGTGCGGCCAGGGTTTTGTTGTGTGACAATACTAATGTCGGACGCTCCATCTGACTAATGACATTGGCCATCGTGAACGTTTTGCCGGAGCCAGTCACACCTAACAAGGTTTGGGCACGATGCTTTGCCTGCAAACTTTGCACTAACGTGGCGATAGCCGTAGGCTGATCACCGGTGGGTTGAAATTTACTTACCAGCTGGTAAAGGCCCATTGGTATGTAGAGAATGTTCTAATAGATCGATTAATTCTTTTTGATGAGCCGTACTAGCATGGGCGAGCTGCTCAGGAGTGAGTACGGATAATAGGTATTTCAAACTAATGGATTCAGGGTGCAATACAAAGGTAGCGCCGGCATCATAATATGCTTTGACATCCATCAGGTATGGAGCTAACACGACCACATTGCATTTGATTCCAAAATGTTTAATGTGTTGCAGCAAGCTCATGGTTGGTTCATGGTAGGGCACAATAGAGATAATCATTTTGGCGTTTTCTAAATTTGCCAAATCTAGAATATCTTCATCGCGCATATCACCATAAATGTAGAGCACTTTTTGTTGCTTGATGCGCTCTGTATTATCGGGATTATAATCAATCACTACAACTTTTTCGCCAGCATGGTGAAGCTCATCCAGTAGGTGATCTACATTAGCATGATAGCCAAAGACCACATAATGATTTTTTAAATCCAATGGAATAACATCAGCCGCATCGGGAGTAGGGCTTGGTAACGGCAGCCAGCGCAGTAGAGGCGAAAAGTAGTGATAGATCTTTTCATTGTAGGTAATCATGTAAGTGGACAGTACCATCGTGACTAACCCAACGACCGCGATCATCGACACTAAATGCTGGGAAATTAATCCTTGTGTTAAACCTTGGTTTGATATAATGAAAGAGAACTCACTAATTTGGGCCATGGTTAAGCCAGCAAAAAATGCAGTACGGTCTTGATGTTTAGCAAAACGCAGAATGATATAAACAATCATTGGATTGCCCACTAATACGAACAGTGCTAACACGAATGCACTGATCAGCAATTTTGGTTCCAAATCTAGAATCAATTCACTCCCTAAAAATGTGAAGAAGATCACGATGAAGAAATCACGCAGAGAGCGGATACGCGCCGCAATTTCGTAGTTGTAGTCCAGTGAACCAATGGTGATCCCAGCAAAAAAGACACTAATAGCGATGGGGTAGTCCCAAAGAATGGCAATGGCGGCAAACAATACGCACCATGCAATGCTCCACAAGAATAACAATTCTTGGGATCGTCCAATGAACAAAAAGATTTTGCGAAACACATAGCGGGCCAGCAGATAGGCACCACCACCAATCACGACTGTTTTGAATGCTAACGCACCGAAGGTTGCCCAAGGAATAGTGAAGCCAGTAGTGCCCGCAAAACTTTGTAATAATAGTAGGGCAAGAATAGCCGCGACATCCTGCAGTAACAACATTGAAACGGTGATACGCCCGTAGAGAGATTCTAATTGCCGTTTTTCGCTGAGGAGCTTAACGATAATGATCGTACTGGACAGGGTTAGAGTAATACCAATAAACGCAGATTCAATGCTAGAAAAGCCTAAACCGATACCAATCAGCCAACCAATGCAGCCCGTACCGATAATTTGCCCGATACCTGCTAATAGGGTAGGCCAAGATAGCGCTTTAAATTTTTTGATATCTAACTCAATTCCGACGATATACAACAACAAGGCAATGCCAAATTCAGCTAAAACATCAATTAATTCGTGTGATTGTAAGATATTGAACCCAATTGGGCCTAATAAGATACCAGTGCCGATGAAGGCCAAGATGATCGGTTGTTTTAAGATTTTAGCAACTAGAGCTAGTCCGGTACTCAATACAATGATGGCGCTGAGTTCAATAAAAATAGATTCCATAAGACTACATTATACTAAAAAAATGTGTTATAATCAAGGCCATGTTAGGTTACTTACGAGGTAAAATTCAACTGATCCAGCCGCTCAAACGCTATTTGATCGTCGTGGTCAATGACATTGGCTACAAAATATTTGTACCCACAACACAATTGTCAGCTGCACAACCGGGCGCAGACATTGAATGTTATCTCCATCATGTCATTCGAGAAGACGTTAATGATCTATATGGTTTTGCTACTGCTGCCGACCTCGATGTTTTTGAACAGTTGATCAGTGTTTCTGGAGTAGGTCCCAAAGTGGGGTTATCTATTTTGTCTGATCTTTCAGCTGCATCTGTGCGGCAAGCCATCATTGATGGAGATAAAGCTCTTCTCACCCAAGTGTCTGGGGTGGGTAAAAAAACTGCGGAACGATTGGTATTAGAATTGCAACCAGCCATGTTGGCATTGGGAATGGTTTCTAGCGATGCAGTGGGCGGTAGCTCCAATACTGTGATTGAAGCTCTTCAACAACTTGGATATTCCACTGCGGAGATTCGCCTGGTGTTACAACAACTGGATAAGTCTGCCAATGTAGAACAGCAGTTAAAACAGGCGTTGAGTCTTTTGAGCAATGGGTAGTTATCATTCATCGTTTTTGCAGACCGCAGCTTGGGCAGAGGTGCAAGCAGCCTATGGGCGAACAGTGCAAACGATTCAACAGGCTGATCTCACCATTCGCGCGATTCGATATGCACTACCGGCTAAGCAATGGTATTGGTTTATTCCGCAGGGTCCTTGCCCAGAAAAGATCGATGTCTTAAATGACGGCGCTTTATTTGTGCGCTATGAACCCATGACCGCGCCAACGCAGGGTAAACACATTAAAGATGTGCATCCCAGTACAACATTGGTAACACCGTTGAGTGATGCTGAGCAGATGCTCGCTCGCTGTAAGCAGAAGACGCGTTACAATATTCGTTTAGCGGAAAAGAAAGGTGTCACCGTACACACTACTGAAGATGTAGAGCTATTTTATCAGTTGCTGCGTAGTACTGCGCAAACCCAGGGTATTCGTCTTCATGCCAAAGATTACTACGAAACCATCTTCAGAGTACTGAGTTCGTATCAGATGGTGAAATTGTACTTAGCCTATTATCAACAACAACCCGTGGCCACTGCGATGGTGATCTATCATGAAGATATGGCGACATATTTACATGGCGGTTCAGATCATGCGCAGCGGGCAGTGATGGCACCACACCTCCTACATTGGCAGATCATGCAAGATGCGGCTGCCGCAGGGCATCATTATTATGATTGGTTTGGTATCGCGCCCGCAGATCAACCTAATCATCCGTTCGCTGGAATTACTCGCTTTAAACTTGGTTTTGGTGGAGAGGTGGTTACTCGTCCAGGAACCTATGAACTGCCCCTAAAGCCAATGTGGTATACTGCGTATAAGATCGCAAAAAAATTATGGATATTGTAATTGCCGCCGCTGGTAAAGGTACGCGTTTGCAGGGCTATACCAGTGCCATTCCCAAACATATTATTCCGATTGCTGGCAAACCATTTTTGTATTATTTGTTAGACTCCATTGTGATGGCAGGGTATCGCCGAGTGTTTATTGTCGGGGGTCATTTTGTAGATAAACTGAAGACAGCAGTGGAAGCCTATGATACAGATACAGAGTTAATTGTCATTGATCAGATCAAAGAATTGGGGGACGAACAGTACGGAACAGCTTGTCCGTTATTGGCAGCGAAATCTTATCTGCAAGGTGATCGTTTTGTGTATACCATGGGAGATCATCTGCTAGGCACATTGGATTTACAGGCGATGCAACAATCTACCTTGGAACCTCTGGTTGCGGTGACTGAACATGACCATCCCGAGCGCTATGGTGTAATTGAATACACTCCACAGCATACCTTGGCCCGAATAGTGGAAAAGCCAGCTCACCCTACAAGTAACGACATTAATGTGGGTTTATACACCTTAACACGCGATGTCTTTAAAACTCTAGAATTTATCAAACCATCTGAACGCGGTGAGCTAGAAATTACTGATGCGATCAATCAATTAACCAAAACTCATCCAGCGCGTTTAGTGCGCCTGCAACAACCGTGGATGGATCTTGGTCGGCCAGAAGATATTGAAGCATTAGAACATTACCTACAGTCATGAAGCCTGTGCGTGTAGTAACTATCGGCGGGGGCTCGGGGCAATCATTATTATTGCGTCACCTGCAAAAGTATCCTGTTAACATCACTGCAGTGGTTTCGATGGTAGACAATGGTGGCTCGACGGGTATTTTACGTGAACATCTAGGTGTCTTACCGCCCGGCGACATTCGTCGTTGTATTGCTGCTCTAGCACCAGAAGAAACGATTTGGACTGATCTCTTTAATTATCGTCTGGAGGATGGTCATGCCATCGGTAATTTGATTTTAGCCGGGTTAGAATTAAAACACGGTTCAATCGAAAAAGCCGCTAAGCAGTTAGGGAGGTGGTTGAATATTCGTGGCACTGTTTTACCGGTCACGAATTCTGCTACGACGCTCTACGCAAAATTATTTAGCGGCAGGGTGGTACATGGTGAAACTGCCATCGACATACCGGATCAAGCGAAGCGTTCGCCCATTCGCAAAATTTATCTCAAGCCGAAAGTACAAGCATTACCAGCTGTGTTAAAAGCAATTCAACAAGCGGATTATGTGGTGTTTACCATCGGCGATCTCTACACCAGTGTGCTCCCTAATGTGTTAGTTGGCGGTGTGCAGCAAGCACTACAACACACTAAGGCGCGTTTAGTATATGCCTGTAATCGTACTACCAAGGATGGGGAAACGAATGCTTATACGGCAGCGGATTATGCCAATACGATTAGTGCGTATGTGGGCCGGCCATTAGACGATTTGATCCTTGATCAAACGATTCTGACTGATAAGACGACGCCGAATTTAGTACAATATAATAAGGTGGGATTAGAGCAGGCAAATATTCAAGTACATGAAGCAAATTTACGCGCCGTTGACCCAACCAAAATAGATGGTAAAAAATTAGCTGCTGCCTTATATCGATTATGTCAAAAATAATCTTGGATTTGGATTATACATTGTTGGATACCACGGCGTTTAGTTACGCTTTATCAACTAGTTTGGGCATCTCACGTGAACAATGGTTAAGTTCCTATGACCAGTTTGTAAAAGACAATGGATTTTTTTCTGCCCAAGATTTTTTGCGCGGTGTCTCAGATTCGGAACGTAAACAGTTTTACGCTGTGTTGCAAAATCTACGTCGCTATTGCTACAAAGATACCTGGCCTTTTATTCAGCAGGTGGTTGCTAAGGGCCATGACGCCTTGATTATGACGTTCGGTGAACGCACTTGGCAGACAGAAAAGCTCAAGGCGTTAATGTTGCCGAGCAGCATCCGTACGTTAGTGGTACAGGAACCAAAAGTGCAACGCCTTGCCGACTACTATGAACCTGATATGATCATGGTAGATGATCGGGCGAGTGAGCTGGAGGCCGTGGCCAAAGTGTATTCAGATGTGAAACTCTATTGGATGACACGACCAGCCGGTAAATATTTAGAGCCGATTCCTCAATGCCCACATCATCAAATTAGTTCACTTAACGAAATTAAATTGTAAGGTTCTATGGAATACTATACAAAATACGAGCACGCTGAATTCGATGGCAAGGATTACAAATACATGGGCCATATTAACGGGTATGAGATCTTTGTGAATGCAGCTTGGCCTGACCTCACCGAACAGAAAGTAGTTGCATTTTTAGAGGAAAAAGATTCAGCTTGGATGCAGGAACATATTGGTCATGAATCCTCCAAACATTTCCGTCGAGCAGATGCATCCGTAGACAATCATTTTTATCAGATGAATCATCCCAAGAAGAGTGATAATCGCACTGGGCAATTACTGGTAGATCGCAACTAGCCATGGAGGTATATTCCGTCTCGGATTTTGTCCGTGGCGTTAATGAATTGTTATCCGGCATTCCCGCTTGTGTGCAGGGAGAGGTCAGTAATTTTAAGATCGCCCAAAATCGGTTTGTGTGGTTTGATCTTAAAGATGAGTCCAGCTACGTGAGTTGCTTTATGCTCGCCTTTCAGCTGGATCAGCCGCTGGAAGATGGCATGCAAATTCAAGTGATTGGTCGGCCGTCCTTATTTCAGAAATCCGGAAAATTCCATCTACGTGCTAATAAAATTCAGATCGTCGGGGAGGGCTCCTTAAAGAAAGGCTACGAATTGCTAAAAGCTAAATTGACCAAAGAGGGATTATTCGACGCCGATCGCAAACGCGCTTTACCACGTTTTCCCAAGCGGATTGGCTTAGTTACTTCGAGCGATGCAGCAGCCTATACAGATGTGCTGAAGATCTTAAAAAATCGTTGGGCTGGAGTAGAGATCTATCACTTTCCTGTTAATGTACAAGGGGCACAAGCCGTTCCTAGTATCGTATTAGCATTGCAGGAGATTAACCATAGTTACACTAAAGAGCTGGATGTGATTATTTTAACCCGTGGCGGAGGCTCCATGGAAGATCTGCAAGCATTTAATGATGAGGCAGTCGTGCGCGCTGCATTTGCGCTTAAGGTGCCACTGGTGGCCGCAATTGGTCACGAGCGGGATGAAACTCTAGTGGAGTATGTGGCAGATCAACGTGCATCTACGCCTTCGAACGCAGCAGAGATGGTGGTGCCAGATAAACGCGATGTCATTGAACAGCTACGAATGTCTGTCCAGCGACAATATCGTTCTCTCCAAACCAGCCACCATGTAGTGACTGAACGGATTAGTACGGCAGTGTCGTTACTGTCTAAGCAGATGGAGCAGTATCACCAAAATGTAAATCATTTAGAAGCATTGCTGCGGTCCTACAACCCAAAGCAGATTTTAGAACGTGGCTATAGCATTACACGTACAGCTAACGGTGAGGTGATTACCAAGGCTGAGCAAGCAAAACCAGGTAGTACGCTGGAAACCATTTTGGCTGATGGTAGCTTACAATCGAAGGTGCTATAATGCTCACCTATGGCCAAGTCTTCCTCCACAAAAAAATCCTTCGATTTTCAGAAGCAGTATGATGCGCTAGAGAAAATTACTGCTGATTTTGAAAGTGGGAAATATAATTTAGAGACGGGTTTAACAAAGTTTGAAGAGGGCTTAAAGTTAGCACAGGAACTCAAGAGTTACTTGGAAGAGGTTGAGCACTCGATTAAAACCATTAAAGGTAAATACCGTGAGCTTACATCCGAAACCGCTAAAGACGAATAATACTACAAACGCCAAAACTAGCAGTAACGTGTCTGCTGCACCGCAACCATCTCAGCCTTCTGGGTGCCGTCGTTGGTTGCGCAAAGTGTTGCTAAAAACGATTCTGATTGGATTCTGTATTGGTGCGATCTTGATATTTGGCTTTTATGTCAGTCAGCCGCGCTATTATCATATTTTAGTGATTGGGTCGGATCAGCGTAACAATGAGCATGCACGTTCCGACGCGCTGATGATTGTCTCGATTCCAAAATCTAAAAATGATCCGATGTCGTTAGTGATGGTACCGCGCGATACCAAAATTGACCATCCGGAAAAAGGCCTCCAAAAGATTACCCATTTTTATGCGATGTGGGATGAGTCTACCGATCGAATGGGCAATGTTGATCTCACTACCAGTGTGGTAGAAGATCTGTTAGATATTAAAATTGATGGTAAGGTTGAAGTGACGTTTGATAGTTTCACGGACATCGTTGATTCAGTAGGTGGAGTCGATATTAGTACAGGACATGTAGATGGCGCCGAAGCGCAAGAGTTAGTGCATAATCGCTTCGAACAAGCAGAAGGTGATTTTGGGCGAGCCGCTGAACAGCGCGAAATATTTAAAGCTGTTTTGCAAAAGGCCAAGTCACCATTCACAGCAAAGAAAATCTACGATTATCTATTGACCAGTGATCGCGCCCGCCTGGATATTTCCAAATCTAGTCTAGCGGCGTTTGGAGTCGCTTACATAATGGGCCATCGTGGTTTGGATCTTCCAGAAATGGAGGAGCAGGTGTTACCTGGTGAAGGCACAAGAATCTATACTCCATCGTTCGGGAAATCACTGTACTATTGGATTCTGGATGAAGAAGGTACCAAAGATATCGTGAATCAATATTTAAAATAATGTTCAAGATCTCACCATTCAAGCTGACCATGTATGAAACCTGTCCACGACAGTATAAATATACTTATGTGGATTACATTGCGGATGAGTACAAAACTCCCAAACCATATTTAACCATGGGTGCCCATGTTCATAATAGTTTAAAGGATCTCTACGAGCAGTATGCTCCAGCTGAGCGCAACTATCAGGTGCTAGAAGCATTGTTACGCAAGCGCTGGCGAGAGAATCGAAAAGGATTCATGGATATTGCAGATGAACGCGAGTGGGGGACAAAAGCGTTGCAGATGTTGAAACTCTATACGTTCAAAAATGATCTAATGAAGACACCGGTGATGTTGGAGGATTACTATGACACAGAGATTGCCTCAGATATTAAGGTGCTAGGCCGCATCGATCGGGTAGACCAAGATGCGGAAGGGTTGCATGTGATTGATTATAAAACCGGTCAGTTTAAGGAGGATGAAGTTTCAGAGGATCAATTAGCCATTTACGCAATGATTGTGCGCGCGAATCAATCCATCCCTGTGTATAAAGCCTCTTACCTCTACTTAGCCACAAATCAATGGTATAGTATTGATATCTCAGATGATCTGTTTGAGCCCATTACCGAAGAATTGATCGAGAAGGTAAATTTAATTCGTGCAGATCAGCAACTTGAGCCAAAAATTAGTTCACGGTGCAAGCACTGTGACTTCTTAGAAATTTGTCCTCGCTCTGCGGAAGCCAAGCAGTTTATTGAGCAACTAAAACACACGCCACGTTAATTGGAATAGATTACCTATGGGCCCAACCATTGTTTACGATTTAGAAACTAAAAAAACCTTTGCGGAAGTTGGCGGATTTGGAAAAAATGCTGAATTGGGCGTTTCATTTCTTGGGCTCTATTCCTACACGCAAAAACAATATTTCAGTTTTTTTGAACAAGACATTCCAAAACTAGAGATGATTTTAAACGCCGAGAAACCAACCATTATTGGTTTCAATTCAATCAATTTTGATAACGTCGTTATTCAACCCTACTTTAGAACCCTCAATATCTCTGCTTTACCACAAGTGGATATTTTGGCTGATATTTATAATACACTCGGGTTTCGTATGAAACTGGAAAGTGTCGCTCAAGCTACGCTAGGAGAAGGAAAATCCGGCAGTGGATTAGATGCCATTCGGTATTATCGGGAGGGAAACATGAAGGCATTAGCGAAATACTGTTTAGATGATGTGCGCATTACAAAAGATGTCTATGAGTATGGGGTTAACCATGGCTACATTTTATACACATCAGGAGGAGATAGTTTTCGCATGCCTACGAGTTGGTCAGATGAACCGACTATATTTCAACGCTTAGCAGAGGCATTTAAGAAGCACCAACAAGTCACCATTGATCTACTACAGCAAACAGAAACAAACCGTCAGATTCATCACACGCGTGTTGATCTATTAGATCTGAACGATCAATCGGTCACGGTCTATTCCTACACCGATAATGATCGACAAACTTACTTATTGGACAAAATTCTCAACCTCACAGAAAGTGAACAGACGTCTGCCTACCAAGAAAAGTTGTTTTAACGTTCGCGGCTTACATCATCAACACCTGTGTAGCCAAGCGGAATTTTTTTGTGAAGCTTAGATTTTTAATTGCTTTTACTGTACGTACATTGGGTTGTACATTCGGTCGTGTCGCTACGGAAGCATATTCCATGCCATGGACAGCAGTGTAAAGTGTGCGGATGCTTGGTCCAAAGATCTCAACCAACATCTTTTCTGGTAGTGTTTTGAATTGACCAACAGTGCGGATGTGCATGGAGCGCAACACTTTAGCAGTGCGACGGCCGATGCCAGGTAACATCTCAATTGGAACTGTACTAGTAGAAGAATACGACATAACTCAATTTAATATTTGCGAATGATTCCTAGTACGCGACCCTGAATGACGACATTGCGTACTTTAATGGGTTTATAGTTCTGATTGCGCGGCTGTAAGCGCACATAGTTTTTTTCTCGGTGGAATTCTTTCAGAGTGGCCGAACCATCTTCGAGCAAAGCGACTACAATATCGCCATCACTAGCATAGTCCTGTTTTTGCACTACAACGTAATCACCATCCGCAATTAAACTCTCAATCATGGAATCACCTTTTACTTTCAAGACGTAAGCGTTTTTATTATCGATCATGTGGCGGGGCACTGTAAGAGTTTCAGTAGTGTCTTCGACTGCTTCAATTGGGTACCCAGCAGTAATTAAACCAGCAATATGTAGTTCAGCGCTGGCCCCCACTTGATAAGGCTCGGCACTGGTCTTATAGATGTTTTTACCGCCAACTTTACTTTCCATCGCAACTTTCATGTCGCGGGCTTTGCCGTAGTTACGTTCGATCATTCCTAAATCTTGCAGTTCAGAGAGATGTTGATGGACAGTAGATAGACTATTGAGGTGAAACTGTTTGCGGATTTCTTCCAGAGTAGGGTAGTAGCCTTTAGCTTGTTGGAATTCTCCGATGAAGTCTAGAATCTGTTTTTTCTTTTTTGTGAGTGCGGTCATGCATCTACGTTAACCGAATAAAAACCGAAGGTCAAGCTTGGCTGTGGATAACTTCGGTTTTTCTTCGGTTTGTCACGAATCCTCCTAAATTTGTGTAGTCATCGTAGGCTTGTTATTCTTCAACAGCCTCTCAGCAAAGTACATCCACCCTGGAGATCGTAATGACGTTCATTCTGCTGTTCGCCTGCAACAATGGGGACGACATGGGCACGAAGCCCTTTCCCACTGACACTGGTGTGTCGACCGACTCGGGTGATTCCGACTCGGACACGCACACCGATTCGCAGGACACCAACACGGATTCCGGAGACACTGGCGACACCAACACGGACACCGACACTGCGCCGGACGAGTGTGCAGATGCTGCCGCGCTGTGCGGGCAGGGTCTGATGACGACCGACCGCAGCGTGTGGGGCGCGAGCCTCATCACGCAGAGCAGTGGCGTGACCGACTGGAGCAACTCTGCAGACGTGGAGGACGCGATCGTCGCTGGCTACTATCCGCCGATTCCTTCCTGGCCTAGCGTGTCGAACTTCCCGACGTCCTATGACGTGGGGGATGAGTTGAACGCCGACTACGGCTACGGTTGGTATTCGGATAGTCTCGACTGGCCGCCCAGCGAGCACGCGCCGATTGCGGTGACGATTCACCACACGGCCGCCGACACCACGGACTGCGACGCCTATGTTGCTGCGGTGGCGAACTACCACATCTTCGGCCCTGATCACGGTTGGGGTGACATCGGCTACCAGATGATGGTGTGCGAGGACGCAGCCGGCCTGCACATCTACGAGGGTCGCATGTGTACCAGCACCGGCTCGTTCTCGAGCATGTGGTGCGTGGGTGCACACACGAGTGGCTACAACACCGGCTACGTCGGTATTTCGTTGGTGGGCGACTTCACCAGCGTCACGCCGACCGCCACGGAGCTTCAGACGCTCGAAGCGGTGGTGGCGCGGGTGATGTTCGAAGCTGGCATCACCAACAGTACGGTGATCAAGGGTCATCGCGACTATGGCACTACCGAGTGCCCGGGTGATCAGCTCTACGACGAGCTTCCGGACATCCAGGACCACGTCGACTGGTGCCAGGACTGCGGCTACTGACGAGCTACAACAATCACAAGGGGAGCACGCACCCCATTCAACCTAGGAGGATGATGTGATTAAACGCATTTTCAAACCCCCGTGAACTGCAGCGATGAATCGCCGGTCTCGGGGGTTCATCTTTTTCGTATGAATATACCTCTTGCAGAGAGCTTTGTTTTGCTAAACCAAATCTCCCCGGAAAGGGGAGATGTCGAATGTTAAGAATAGGAATGGAGTGAGAGGTAATACATTAACCTTCCCGCACTAAATCTGCATGATACTTCTCCTCATACATTCCCCAAATGCTAATAAGGAAAGCAGTGATGACCGGACCAATGACGACTCCAGAAATACCGAAGGCCAATAAACCTCCTAAGGTGGAAAAGAAGATAAATAGAGGATGCATTTGAGTATCCTTGCCTACTAACGGACCGCGCAGGAAGTTATCAATCGTACCGGCAATTAGCAAGGCTACTAATACCACAATCATCTGCCACCAAGCACCGGTGATGGCCAGAATAATGGCCGTAGGTACCAGCACGATTGCGGCACCAACTCCAGGAATAATGCAAAAGACAATCATAATCACTGCCCAAAAGATAGCTCCTGGTACACCGGCAATTAATAGTGCGATGCCACCAATGGTGCCCTGCACAGTACCGATGACAATCGTTCCTTTCAGGGTAGCTCGGGTGGTAGAAACAAAACGTTGATAGAGACGCTCCTCATATTCATCACCCAACGGTAATAAATGCATCAAACGTTTTAAGAATTTTTTACCATCTTTCAAAAAGAAAAACAGTGTATACATCATGATAAAGAATTGGATAATCCACCGAGCTGTATTTTGACCGCCAGTCGTAACAACGCCATAAGCAAAACTGGAGGCGGCATTCGTGAAGTTGGACAACTGTTCTGAAATATTGACACTACCGATAAATTGTTTAATCCAGGGATGTGCCACAATTTCTTGTATTGCTAACGTCAGAGAGGTAAAGGTCTCTTGATTGCCAAACATCTGATAAACAGAGAATGCTTGTTGAACAATCAGGGTCATCAAACCAGTGATAGGGATGAGGAAGATCAAAAAAATAATGAGCTCAGTCAAACCAGCAGCTACGTTAGGTCGTTGTACGCGACCGTAGATGCGTAAATACAACGGATGAAACATTGCGGCTAATACCGCAGCCCAGAACACTGGATACACATAGGGAGCCAGCATCCACAAAAATAATAATGTAATGCCGATGAGTGCGCCAAAAAAAGTAGCGGATTGAATTTTTTTAAAATCAGTTGCGGTCATCGAGATCTCGTTCCGTTAGTTCGCCAACTAAATTCGTATGGTACAAACGCTTAATTTGCTCGTAGTCTGAACTTTGCCCTAGTACCCACATCAACTTAATCAAGGCAGCTTCGCTAGTCATGTCATGTGCAGACAACGCACCATGTTGTTTGGCAAAGAAACCACCTTGGTACTTTTCATATTCTACAGCGCCATAAATGCACTGTGTAGCAATCACGGTAATGATTCCCTGATGGCTAATAGCATCAATGGCTTGCTGAATACCGTCTTCACCGAGGGGAAAATTACCCGTGCCGTACGCTTCCATGATGACCGCTTTTGTTCGGGTTGGAATCATCCCTAAAATGAACTCATTACTGATTCCAGGGAAAATTTTAATGAAGGCGACATCCGTTACAAGCTTCGTATGTAGTTGTAGTTCGTTACTGCGTCGGACGATGACATGATCTTCTAATTTTAGTTCTGTGCCTAATTTGGCCAATGATGCAATGTTAGGTGATTCGAAGGCATCAAAATGTGTCTGTGACATTTTTTTTGCCCGGTTTCCACGAATTAAGCGGTGACCAAACATAATTGCTACTTCAGAGAGCGATTCACAAGCAAAGCGTACAGAGTTTAACAAGTTGTTTACTCCATCCGATCCAATTTCAGAAATAGGAAGTTGTGCACCAGTGATAATGACTGGTTTGCTCAGATTTCCTAACATAAATGACAGCGCAGTGGCTGTGTAAGCCATCGTATCCGTGCCATGCAAAATTACAAAACCATCATATTGATGATACCGTTCGCCAATGGCAGCGGCAATCTGCGACCAGTGCTTAGGATTAATGTCAGAACTGTCTAGTTGAAACAGTACAACGTGATCAATTTCTGCGATATCTTGGATACTAGGAACGTACTGAAGGATGTGTTCTCGTAGGCTGCCCGGTTCTAGCACGCCTTCCGCATTCTTGGTCATGGTGATCGTGCCACCCGTATGGATTAAACAAACTCGTTTCATGTGGCCTAGTATAGCATAGAATTATGTGGTTTAATACGCTCTATGCAGGTAGGAAGAATAATGATGATGGCGCTGGTTGGTTTGGTATTATCCGGACCCGTATTTGCTGAAGATTACGTCGAAAATGAGGTGTTAATCAAGTGGAAGGAAACGCCGGCATTGCCCGATACCGTTTCTACGGTTCGTGTCAGTGATGTGACTACGGCCATTGATCTGTTTAATCAGGATAGCCGGGTAGAGTATGTTGAACCAAACTATAAGCGGTATTTAGCCGTACTACCCAATGATCCTGAGTACGATCGACAGTGGTATTTAGAACAAACCAGTGATCAGGATATTGATGCTGAGGCCGCGTGGGATGAAACCACTGGTAGTAACGATATTGTCGTAGCCGTGATTGATACAGGGATAGATCTGAACCATCCAGATTTAGTTAATAATATTTGGATCAATCCAGGAGAAGTTGCTGACAACGGAATCGATGATGATGCCAATGGCTATGTGGATGATGTGAACGGCTGGGATTTTGTAAACGCTGATAATAATCCCTCCGCACAACCATCATCCCTGGTCTTCACACATGACTATGTCATTCATGGTACGCACGTGGCCGGTACCATTGGTGCCGAGCCCAATAATGGTATCGGTGGGACAGGCGTGAACTGGAATGTATCGATTATGCCGTTAAAAATTTTTAACGATGATGGTGAAAGTCAGACCAGTGAAGTAGCGGAAGCCGTGGCATATGCGGTGGCTAATGGCGCAGATGTCATTAATATGAGTTATGGTGGCAGTGGCAGAAGTCAAACTGAACAAGCGTCTATGGAAGATGCCTTTGCAGCCGGAGTGGTGTTAGTGGCCGCGGCTGGCAATGATGCGACAGATTTAAATACCGATCCATTTTATCCAGCCTGTTTTGATAACGTGATCGGAGTAGGCGCTACAGATGATAGTGATGTCATTGCTTATTTCAGTAATTATGGAGATGATTGTGTCGATGTCGCTGCGCCTGGTCAAGAGATTTACAACACATTCTACTACGATGATACGGGAACATACCCATCACTAGATGATGAATATGGATACATGTCTGGTACGTCGATGGCTACACCCGTGGTGAGTGGTATTGCAGCGTTAGCTCTGTCGATTGATCCTAACCTAACTCCTACTGAGGTAAGTGCGTTGATTGCGGATCATGCGGAAGATATCAACGATAGTACGTTAGGAGCAGGCAGGGTAAACGCAGCCGCTGTCGTAAATGCCGTGCACGATCAGTTGGCGCCAGACCCAGTTTCCGTTACAGGCTATCGTTCGAGTAGTCGCAGTGTTGCCGTGGCCAATGCAGAACGGACGAAAGATCAGACTCCATATTTTCAGTGGTCTGAACCTAGCAGTGTGGTGGATATTACTGGCTACTATGTCTACTTCGGCCGTGAACGCTTGGATCCGGTTGTCTATGGTACGCTCCAGACCTCACGTCACTATGAGCCAACCACATCACTGCATGGCAATGAACGTACCTATCGCTTACGGATTAAAACGTTGGATAGTGAAGGACGCACTTCAGACTTAACGGAATTTCAATACTTAGTGGATCGTAAAATTAAACGCCCTACTTGGCGTAGTCTGACGGAGCAAAATGATGGCACGGTTGAATTACGCTGGTATCGACCAATCGGGGAACATACGCAAGCTTATAAGGTTTATCGTTCAGAAACACGCGATGGCCAATATCGTTCGTTGTCTGGAGAAATTACAACACGCAAATATACAGATGTTACCGTACAGAGTGGACAGCGGTATTATTATAAAGTCCGTGCGATTGACGATTTAGGTAACGAAAGTTCCTTGAGTAAAATTGAAACCATTAAATTATGATCCTGATCTTAGTGAGTTACATCATGATTGTGGTTCAGTGGGTGACATTATATTTTGTACATCGCCAAGCTCCTGCGGAGTGGCCAAAAGCCAAACGAGCAACTTGGTGGTTGTTAGGCGCCAGTGTGATTGTCGGCATCGCCTTAGTACTCAATCTGTTGTGGCTATCATTTATTGGTATGCTATTTGCCTTAACTGCAGTAGCGTTTGTGTTTCAGGTGCTCACTCAATGGATGCGGGCCAAGAAAGTCTCTCCCATTGGTGTGTTGGTATGGTACGAATGGGCTTTAGTAATCTGCCTGACCTTTGCACATCTCTTTGTAATGGCCTTCAATTATCTGCATGAAACAGCTAATTAAAAAATTGATTCCAGCGAGTTGGTTAAGTGCGTATCATAAACTGTTTGCGCGTTTGGCGGCTTGGAAATTTCACTATCCATCTAAACAGCTCATTGTCATTGGCGTAACCGGAACGAAAGGAAAATCCACCACCGCCAATCTGATTTGGTATATGTTAACAGCCGCGGGATACACCGTTGGTATTGCCACTACCGCAAACTTTAGAATTGGTGACAAGGAGTGGGTTAATCCATCGAAGATGACGATGTTAGGCCGTAGTCAGTTGCAGAAATTGTTAGCTGATATGGTTGCCGCCGGTTGCCAATATGCGGTTGTAGAAACTTCTTCAGAAGGGATCAAACAATGGCGTCATTTTGGCATTCATTATGATGTAGCCGCTTGGACCAATCTATTTCCAGAACACATTGATGCGCACGGCAGTTTTGAAAACTACAAACAAGCTAAGTTACAGCTGTTCCATCATTTATCGAAGTTGCCTGCTAAAGAGTTGCATAAACAAACAGTGAATAAGGCAGTAGTGTTAAATGGTGATTCAGAATTTGTTGGGGAGTTTGCCAATGCTGCATTAGTGCCCACTAAAATTGTTTGGACACGTCACGACAACGCAGATGCCAATTTAGTGGTTAGTAATGTACAAGAATCGGCTGAGGGGCTAAGTTTTTCAGTAAATGGTCACCCCATGACAAGCCGACTACTGGGTGAATGGAACTTAGATAATATTACTTCCGCAATTGGGGTTGCTTTAACCCAAGGATTAGATTATCCCACGATTAAAAGAGGGTTGGCTCCAGTTGGGTTAATCCCTGGTCGGATGGAACGAATTGAGGCGGGACAATCCTTCACTGTGATTGTAGATTACGCGTACGAACCCGTGAGTTTGGGGTTACTCTATAGTTTCTGGAAGAAGTTGAAACCCAACCAGAAGCTGATTACCTTAATTAGTAGTACCGGCGGCGGTCGCGATGTTTCGCGGCGCTATGAGAACGGAAAAGTAGCGGGATTGATCTGTGACTATGTCGTGGTGACAGATGAGGATCCGTATGATGATGACCCCATGGTGATTATGCAGCAGGTGGCAGAAGGGGTAGCTGGTGGTGGCAAAACCTTTAACCAGAATGCTTGGGTGATTCCCGATCGCCGCCAAGCCATTGTTGCTGCCTTTCAAATGGCCAAACCGGGTGATGTAGTGTTTTTAACCTGCAAAGGAGCAGATCAGAAGATTTGCCGTGCCAAAGGCAAAAAAGAGCCTTGGGATGACCGTACGGTCGCGCGCGAAGAGTTGACGAGACTAGGTTTTTAGTTGACAAAAGAATAAAAAATCACTGTAATGTGTGGATAAACAGTTGACAACCTCTGGGGTCAGCCGTTGACACAGGTGGATAACCTTAGTAGAGTAAGGCCTGATCTTTTTCCCGAATTCGTGTTGCAGGAAGCATCAAAAACCTTATTACTACACTCTTTCGGCCCGAGTGAAGAAAACAACCACAAATTAGTTAATTCATTTACCCGCTACTAATGGCCCTAGTAGTGGTGTATTTTTATCTGCCCTAATCAAAGCACTTATGGCAAAAACCAGCGATATCCCATCCTATCGCAAGACATTCGCACCGATCCACGATGCGATTAATCTTCCGAATTTAATTGAAGTCCAGCGTACCTCCTACGAGTGGTTCTTAACCGAAGGGTTGAAAGAACTATTCGAAGAGATCTCGCCCATTGCGGATTTCACCAGTCGTGATTTGGAATTACATTTCGACGACTATTATTTAGACGAACCTCGCTTTGATGAAAATCAAGCTAAAGCTAAGAACGTCACGTACGAGGCTGCTCTACGCGTGAATACTCGCTTAGTAAACAAGCGTACTAAAGAGATTAAAGAGCAAGAGGTCTATTTGGGCGATTTCCCATTAATGACCGATCGCGGCACGTTCATTGTGAATGGGATTGAACGCGTTGTGGTTTCCCAATTGATTCGTTCTGCAGGTGTGTTTTTCACCTCAGAAAATATTCGGGGCCGAAATTACTATGGTGCCAAAATCATTCCTAACCGTGGTGCTTGGTTAGAGTTTGAAACCGATGCCAACAATGTGATCTACGTAAAAATTGATCGCAAACGTAAAGTAGCCGTCTCTGCATTACTCCGGGCTTATGGCTATTCCAACAACACAGACATTATTCCTTTATTCCAAGATATTGATACGGATGCAGAAAATAAATATATCGAAGCTACATTGGCCAAAGATACTTCTAAATCGGAAGGTGAAGGTTTGAAAGAAGTTTACAAACGTATCCGCCCAGGCGATTTGGCCACTGTCGATAATGCTCGTGGTTTGATTCACGCCATGTTCTTCAACTTCAACCGTTACGACTTCGGTCGCGTTGGTCGTTACAAAATCAACAAACGCTTCCAATTTGATCAGGAGATCTCTCCAAAAACTCGTGTCTTGATGCGTGAAGATGTGATTGCAGTGATTCGTGAAATTATCCGTTTGAACAACACCCAAGAAGAAGCTGATGATATTGATCATTTGGGTAACCGTCGCGTTCGTGCTGTAGGTGAGTTGGTGCAGAATAAATTCCGCATCGGTTTAGCACGTATGGAACGTATCGTTAAAGATCGTATGTCTACCAAAGACATTACGACTTTAACTCCTGGTCAATTGATTAACGCTCGTCCAGTGATCGGTTCGATTCGTGAATTCTTCATGAGTTCACAGCTATCTCAATTCATGGATCAAACCAATCCATTAGCTGAACTCGAACACAAACGTCGTCTCTCCGCGACGGGGCCTGGTGGTCTATCACGTGAGCGTGCTGGTTTCGAAGTTCGTGATGTGCATCGTACTCACTATGGTCGCATCTGTCCGATTGCTACTCCAGAAGGTCCGAACATTGGTTTGGTTGGCCATCTTTCGTCCTATGCACGCGTGAATGCCTATGGTTTTATTGAAACTCCTTATCGTAAAGTAGAAAAGGATCCAAAGAACAAAACTGCTCGCGTGACTGATGATATTGTCTATTTAGATGCATTTGAGGAAGAACGATCTGTCACAACAGCTGCGACTGTAGAATTGGATGAAAAAGGTAAGTTCGTCAAAGAGCGTGTCGAAGTACGTAAATATGGTCGTCCAGAATTAGATCATGTCTGGAATATTGATTATGTCGACGTTTCTCCAAAAGAAATTATTTCTGTAGCGACAGCCATGATTCCATTCGTGGAACATAATGATGCGGTGCGCGCGTTGATGGGTACAAACATGCAACGTCAAGCTGTGTCCTTGGTGCGCCCTGATGCTCCGATTATCGGTACCGGTATGGAATATCGTGCAGCGGTAGATTCTGGACAGGCAGTGGTAGCCAAACACGCAGGTGTAGTTGAACATGTTTCGGCTCATCGCGTCACTATCAAAACTAAAGAAGGCATTGATACCTATGATTTAGGTAACTTCCTCCGCTCCAATGCTTCTACCTGTATGAATCAGAAGCCAATCGTTGTGCCTGGCATGAAATTAGAAGAAGGTGATGTCTTAGCAGATGGTGCTTCCACTGAAAATGGTGAGTTGGCGCTTGGTCAGAATGTGTTGGTTGCATACATGCCTTGGGAAGGTGGTAACTACGAAGATGCTATCTTGATCTCTGAGCGTGTAGTGCAGGACGACAAATACACATCTATTCATATTGAAGAATATACAATGGATGTCCGCGATACGAAATTAGGACCTGAAGTGGTCACTCGCGATATCCCAAATGTTTCTGAAGAGAAACTCAAGGATCTCGATGAGAATGGTATTGTGCGTATTGGTGCTCAGGTAAAATCTGGCGATATCTTGGTTGGTAAGATCACTCCAAAAGGTGAGACTGAATTATCCGCTGAAGAAAAACTATTGCGCGCGATCTTCGGTGAAAAATCCAAAGATGTGAAAGATTCTTCCATGTATTTGGAGCACGGCGAACACGGTAAAGTTGTAGATGTGAAACTGTTCTCTAAAGACAACGGTGATAAGTTACCATCTGGCGTCACCAAAACGATTCAAGTATCTGTAGCACAACTGCGTAAGATTCAAGTGGGTGATAAGATGGCTGGTCGCCACGGTAACAAAGGTGTGATCTCTCGTATCGTTCCAGTTGAAGATATGCCTTATATGGCCGACGGTCGTCCAGTCGATATCATGTTGAACCCATTAGGTATCGTGTCTCGTATGAACTTGGGCCAGGTATTAGAGGTGCATTTGGGCTTAGCTGCTCAGGCGCTTGGCTATAAAGTTGCTGCGATGCCATTCCAAGGTGTCTCCGAAGCAGACATTAAAGGTGAGTTGAAAAAAGCGGGTTATCCAGAAGATGGTAAGATCGTCTTAGTCGATGGTCGTACCGGTGAACGCTTCATGCATAAAGTCACCTGTGGTATCGCTTACATGTTGAAACTGAACCACATGGTAGATGATAAGATTCACCAACGTTCAATCGGACCATACTCCTTGGTCACACAACAGCCATTGGGCGGTAAAGCTCAGTTCGGTGGTCAGCGCTTTGGTGAAATGGAAGTATGGGCACTCGAAGCTTATGGTGCAGCACACATGTTACAAGAAATTCTGACGATTAAATCGGATGATGTTCCTGGTCGTTCGAAAGCTTATGAAGCGGTGATCAAAGGTGAGCCAATTCATAAAGTGAACGTACCAGAATCCTTCAATGTGTTGATTCGTGAATTAAAAGGCTTGGGATTATCTGTGGAATTGTTCTCTCAAGAAGGCAAGGTCCTTGGTAGTGAGGTCGACACCGAGGTTGATAGTTCTATGCCGGTCCTACCAGCGGATGCTGCTGCCATCGCAGATGCGGCTACACCCGCAGTAGAAGCCAGTTCTGAATCTAATCAAGAATAACCGGTAACGCATCAATATATGTCTGAATATCAAGTTACACGTACCAACGATTTCGACGCCATCCGTCTTAAGATTGCGTCCCCGGATGAGATCCACGAGTGGTCTCATGGTGAAGTCACCCGCCCTGAAACCATCAACTACCGTACCCAAAAACCTGAAAAAGATGGTTTGTTCTGTGAGAAGATTTTCGGTCCATCTAAGGATTGGGAATGCTACTGTGGTAAGTATAAAAAAATTCGTTACAAAGGAATTGTTTGCGATAAATGTGGAGTAGAGGTCACACGTTCCATCGTTCGTCGTGAACGCATGGGTCATATCGATTTAGCCGCTCCAGTATCTCACATTTGGTTCCTTCGTGGCGTTCCTTCCAAGATTGGTTTGATTTTGGATCTGTCTGTCCAGTCTTTAGAAAAGGTCATCTACTTTGCTAACTTCATTATCAGCGATGTAAATGAAGAGATGAAAGCTCAGACGATCGAGCAGATTGATGTGGAAGCTGAGCAGAAACGCAAAGCAATCAAAGCTGAAAACAATCGCGTGATTACTCAGCTAAAACAGCAACGTGATGATGCTGTAGCTAAGGAAACAGCTGATGGTAAGAAGAAGAAAGTAGCTGATCACTATGAGGCAGAGCTAGTTAATGCTTCTATCATGCGTGATGAAAAGTTGAATGATCTCGATGATGCTGTGGATATGGCGAAGAAAGAATTGCGTGATCTTAAACCCATGCAAATTATTTCAGAAACCAAATATCAAGACTTGTCATTGAAATATGGTCATCTGTTTGAAGCTAGTATCGGTGCTGAAGCTATTCATGAACTACTCAACCGCGTCAAACTAGATGAAATGATTCCGATGCTTGAAGAGGAGATGAAAACGGTCTCCAAGAATCAGGCGCAACGGATTATTCGTCGATTGAAGTTGGCTAAGAACTTGAAGAAAAATAAGATCGAACCTAGTTCGATGATTATGGTGACTGTTCCAGTTATTCCACCAGACTTGCGCCCGATGGTGCAATTAGATGGTGGTCGCTTTGCTGCTTCTGATTTGAACGATCTGTATCGCCGTGTTATTAATCGCAATAATCGCTTAAAGCGTTTGAAAGAGTTAAATGCTCCTGAAGTTATTCAGCGCAATGAAAAGCGCATGTTGCAAGAAGCGGTCGATGCCTTGATCGACAATGGTGCTCGTCATGGCAAAACTGTGACTGCGGCGACTGGCCAGAAACGTATGTTGAAATCGTTGGCTGACATGTTAAAAGGTAAACAAGGTCGTTTCCGTCAGAACTTGCTCGGTAAACGTGTCGACTACTCTGGTCGTTCCGTTATCGTGGTTGGTCCACATTTGAAATTAAATCAATGTGGTCTGCCAAAACGCATGGCTTTGGAACTATTCCGTCCATTCGTGATCTCCAAATTGATCGAACGTGAATACGTCTACAATGTACGTAGCGCTAACCGCTTTATTGAATCTGGTCGTGCTGAAGTTTGGGATATTCTCGAAGAAATTACTCGTACATCACATGTACTATTAAACCGTGCTCCAACCTTACATCGTTTGGGTATTCAGGCTTTCCAGCCAGTGCTCATCGAAGGTAAAGCCATTCAAATTCACCCCTTAGTATGTACTGCGTTTAATGCGGACTTTGATGGTGACCAAATGGCTGTACACGTTCCACTCACAGCCGAAGCAAAAGAAGAAGCTGCCAACTTAATGCTATCTTCCAAGAACTTGTTGAAGCCAGCTACCGGTGAACCAGTCGTCACTCCTTCGCAGGATATCGTTCTGGGTTGTTACTTCATGACGTTGCTACGGGATACCACCAATGGTAAAAAACTCTACTTCGCAGATTTTGATGAGGTATTGTTGGCCTACCAAACGGATCGTATTCAATTACAAACTCGCGTCTGGCTAAAACTAGAGGGTACGTTAATTGAAACCTCAGCTGGTCGCATCTTGTTCAATGAGTTAATTCCAAATGAGTTAGGATTCGTGAATATCTTGGTGGATAAGAAAGAATTGAAAAATATTATTGCTCGTGTCTTCGCGATGTTCGGTAACGAACGTACAGTGACATTGATCGATGATATTAAGGATCGTGCGATTGAGTATGTGACTAAATCTGGCCTCAGTTGGGGTATGGATGACACACCAGTATTGACCCAGAAGAAAGAGATCATGACACGTGGTGAAGCTCAGGTTGATGAAGTACATAGTCAATACGAAATGGGCTTACTGACAGACGAAGAACGACGTGTGCGCGTCATTGAAATCTGGACACGTGTTAAAAATGAAGTCCAAGGTTATTGTCAGAATGCGTTAGATGAAAATAGCTCTGCCTTCGCCATGATTGATTCTGGTGCTCGTGGTTCTTGGGGTCAGTTGACTCAGATGATGGGTATGAAAGGCTTAGTGATTAACTCAACTGGTGATACCATCGAGTTACCAGTGAAGTCTTCATTTAAAGAAGGGTTTGATGTATTGGAATACTTCATTTCCACTCATGGTGCACGTAAAGGGTTAACGGATACCGCCTTACGTACAGCTAATGCCGGTTATCTGACGCGTCGTTTAATCGACGTTGCTCAAGATGTCATTACTCGCGAGATGGATTGCGGTACCAAAGATGGCCGCCTAGTCACCTTTGAAGAAAGTGAAGAGATGGGTCAATCCTTAGCTAGTCGCATGATCGGTCGTGTAGTAGCTGAAGATGTGAAAGATGGTAAAGAGATCATTGCCAAACGTAATGAACTGATTACAGAAAGTCACTTGCCAGCTTTAGAAAAGGCCAAATTGAAATCTGTGCGTTTACGTTCAGTGCTAACCTGTGCTACTCAGCGTGGTGTGTGCCAACTGTGCTATGGTTATGATCTTGGTCACAATAAACTGGTCGCAATTGGTACAGCGGTAGGTATCATCGCCGCTCAATCTATTGGTGAACCTGGTACTCAGCTGACCATGCGTACCTTCCATACTGGTGGTGTTGCTGGTGGAGATATTACCCAAGGCTTACCTCGCGTTGAAGAATTATTTGAAGCGCGCCCAATTAAGCGTAAAGCGATCTTATCTGATGTGGATGGTACCATTGATGATATTATCGAAACTGGCAAGCAGAAGGTGATCACTATCAAAGCGGTTCGCAACTCAAAAGAAATTCACCGTCGTACCAAAACCATGAAGTTGATGGTGAAGGATGGTCAGAAAGTAGTTGAGGGCGATACGATCGCTGAAAAAGCTGGCAAACCAGTGGTTGCTACTACCGGTGGCACAGTGACCTTAACGGATAAAGAGATTCAAATCTTTAGTGAACGTGAACAAGTTGCTGAATTACCAGTTCCAGTGGGTTACAGCATCTGGGTTAAACCCGGTGATCTCGTGGTCCGTGGTCAGCAATTGAGTGAAGGTAACTTGGATCTACAAGAACTGTTCGCCTTACGTGGTCGTGAAGCCATTGAACAGTATATCTTGAAAGAGATTCAGTACATCTATTCGTCACAAGGTCAGAAATTAAACGATAAACACGTTGAAACGATTGTACGTTCCATGTTCTCACGTTATCGTATTGTCGAATCAGGCGATTCTGATTTAGTCGCCGGTGATGTTATCACTCGTGATGCTTACCTAGAAGCCGTAGATGAGGTGAAAGAGCGCAAAGGTAAGATCCCTGAAGTAGAAAATATTCTCTTAGGAATTACCAAAGCTTCCTTGTCGACGGACAGCTTCTTGTCTGCCGCCTCTTTCCAAGAAACAGCTCGCGTCTTAATCGATGCGGCAGTTACTGGTAAAGTAGATTTCTTGCGTGGTCTAAAAGAAAACGTGATTATCGGTAAACTGATTCCAGTTGGTACCGGTTATGGCGTCGATCACCAAGCTATGGCTGCAAAGGTGGAAGCAGAAGAAAAGGCAATCCGCGAAAATCGTGCTGCGAAAGCCCGCGAACGTCGCGAAGCTGAGCAAGCTGCGGCCGCCATGGAGATTTAACACCTCCCCAAAATCACTGCGTGATTTATCCCCTCCTGTCCAGGAGGGGATTTTTGGTTATATGTTATACTACAACCATGAAACATGATCATGCCGACCGCTACATTTGGAGAACTGCGCAATCCTTGCCACACAGTATTCTGATCGACCATATTCCATTTACGGTGAGTGCCGATGAACGGAATCAGGTCAAATACCGTAAACACGTTTCGATCTATGTTGAAGGAGATACGATCAAAGATATTGTACCCACGAAAGCCGCAGGTAATTACCGAGCCAAAGCCGATTTAATCTACAATGCAGGTTTGCGCGGTGGTGTATTAGTGATGCCTGGTTTTGTAAATGCTCATGCCCATCCGCCAATGTATCTGTTGCGTTCTACAACCTTACTGCATAATCATCAGGCTTCGACAGAAGAGGCATTGCAGATCGCACGCAAAGTTGAACGTGCCATGTCTGTGGAAGATCAAACCATTGCTGCCATTGGAGATTTTACGGAAGAACAGAAGTTTGGGACAACCACGGTATTGTCACATTATCATACGCCGGAGGCTACCACAGCAGCCGCACGACGATCATATATTCGTCTGGTGGATGCCATCAGTGTGGCTAGCAAAACTGATCCTAGCGCTAATCTGGCTAAAGCCACTAAGGCATTAAAAATCACTGATCAATTAATCACTCACGGAATTACGATCCATACTTTGCAGCGCACCGACATGAAGGAGTTGGTTAAAATTCAGCAATGGCTAGCCAAACACCCCAAAGTAATATTGACTATTCATTGTGGGGAAACGTTGGCAGAGGTAGCTGCGATTGTACATAAACATGGGCTGCGTCCGATTGAGGTGTTAGCTAAGGCTAAACTGTTATCGCCCCGGTTAGTATTATCACATGCGGTACATTTCACCACAGATGAAATACAATTGTTAGCCAAATATAAGGTTGGTATTGTTCATTTGCCCACTTCAAATCGCTTACATAAATCCGGGCAGTTTCCTTACGGGAATTATGTTGTAGCCGGAGCCGGAGATCGGTTAGCGCTTGGCACGGATAGTGTAATCTCGAAGAGTAAGCTAGATCTTGTGTCTGAGGCATTTCAAGGAAAATTGATGCACCAAGATACAAAATATCCAGCCACATTTGAAGAGCTATTTTTAATGTTAACCAGCAATGGTGCTAATGTGGTTGGTTTGGGTAAGCAAATTGGAAAAATCCTACCTGGATATAAAGCCGATCTTACCTTCTGGAAATTGAAAGATCGGATGTTCGTACCGTTTGATCCACGACAACCGCAAACCTTATTAGGAAATTTCATTACACATGGTGGCTATACGGCTCGTGACGTGATGGTGAATGGACGCTTTGTGATCACTGGTCGTCGCCACAATTTTGTAAATGAAAGCGAGCTGTTAGATCAGCTCGAGTCACATCATCAGACGTTACGCAAACGCGTAAAGGTTTAGTTATACTTGACTTTCATAGTTTTTTGTGTTATTCTATAACCATGACACAAAGATTAGAAACAAAAAAACCAGATCACAATAATGAAGCAGAAGGATCAGCTGATCATGCTGACCAAGAGGAAGACAAAGGCTGGAAAAAAGAAAATTCCAAATACCGTGAAGCATTAGCCAGCAATGATAGACAGCGCTGGAGTTTGATCAGTCGCAAGGAAGAAATCAGTCGAGATCAAGATGCAATTGTTGAATTTAGATTATCCATTTTTTCAAAGCGAACCGAATTTAAAAATGGCCAGGCACTGGTTGATTGTTCTACTCAACTGCTCGATCTGAATCAGAAAATGCGGGAAGCTTGCGATCAACGTCTTGATCAGTTGGTAAGCGCATTTGAGCAGATAGCAATGTCAGATATGGACGGAGAAGAACCAGCACCGCAAGCCCTGCAGGATTCGTTGGCTACTACCAATAATGTTCCGATGAATTTGCTGCAGGAGCGGGGGATGGTTTTAGCACGAATGAATGATTTATTGATTGATGCAGAGTTGTCTGCGCCCTCGAATAGTCCAGAGGTGACCGCCTTTTATCAAGCAGCTCATGATGCTTATCGCCAGATGTTAGCGCTACCAGAAGTAAAGATGTTAACGTTGCCTCCAGATAAACCGCGGCAAGATCTGCCTGACCGCGAGTATAATGTCCGGGCCACACGTTACTATGAATTAGTGATGCATCGTGTAGAACAGGAGTTAATCTCTGACGAAGAGTTTGCTGTACTGTATCAGAAGCTAGGTACAAATGTGCCAGATGAAATACCAAATAAAAAAGCGCTTATTGAATTAGGGAGAAAAGCTTCCGAATTTAAGTTACAGAGCGTAGCTTTACGTCGTGAGATGATTCTTGAACTAAAAGCGAATGTCCAATTATTGAAAACAGCTGATCAGCGAGATCGTCTGCGTGACCTAGTGGCACAAGGAGATAGGGATATTGCCGGTCTGCAAGAGCAACTATTTGCAGTTGAGGATGAATTTCAACAACATAGTTTAGCGATCTCTCGTGAACTAAAAAATGCGCAGGATTACGGCGCATTGCAGCGATCACTTGGACCAAATTAATTTAACGACAATTAATTTAAAGTATAGTTGGGAGCGTCGGCAATGTAGGAAAGACTATGCGGATGGCTTTCGCGGATACCAGCATTGGTAATCCGGACAAATTTGGCACGTTTGTGTAGTTCTTCAATGGTTTCGGCTCCACAATAACCTAAACCAGCTCGCAAACCACCTAATAACTGGTAAACGACCGTATCAACAGGGCCTTTGTACTTAATTTTTCCAACAATTCCTTCTGGTACCAGTTTCTTAGCTTCGGTTACAGATTCTTGTAAGTAACGATCTTTACTACCACGTTCCATTGCTTCCAGTGAGCCCATTCCGCGATATACCTTCATTTTAGTACCCTTGTCTTCTACTACTTCACCCGGAGCCTCATCAGTACCAGCTAGCACACCACCCATCATCACTGCGCTTGCACCAGCCGCTAACGCTTTCACAATATCACCAGAATAACGGATGCCACCATCGGCAATAATCGGTACACCAGATTTCTTAGCTTCTTTTGCGCACATCATAATAGCCGTGAGCTGTGGAACGCCGATACCGGCCACAATACGAGTCGTACAAATTGAACCAGGACCAATTCCTACCTTAACTGCATCTGCCCCTGCTTTGATCAGATCTTTTGTGGCCTCTGGAGTAGCGACGTTACCACCAATCACCTGAATAGTAGGATAGGTTTTTTTCAAATAGGCCACCATATCAATGACTCCTTTAGAATGGCCATGTGCGCTATCTACCACCAAAACATCGACGCGCGCAGCAATCAACGCTTCAGCGCGACGCATCGCTTTTTCACCTACGCTGACCGCAGCGCCTGCCAAGAAACCCGCTTGTTTAACCTTTTTGACCTCTGCTACTTGCTGGTCCTCATCCATGTTCTTATGCAAAATACCCAGGCCACCTTCTTTACCCATGGCAATAGCCATAGAGGCTTCGGTTACGGTATCCATGGGCGACGATAATAGTGGAATTTCTAAATACAGGGATTTGGTCAATTTTGTGCGCAAGCTAACATCGCGCGGCAAAACCTCTGATTTTTGAGGAATCAGCAAAACATCATCAAATGTTAGGGCTAAAGGGAAATCTAAAATGTCGGCCATATATTAAAAAGAATTGTACTCACTTTTTACAACGATGTCAAGCAGAGTGCTTGGCTGACTTTGTGGACGTGCTGCGTGCGCGCTTCTGATATAGCCAAAAGCCAGCACCACTGATGAGTAAACAACCCAATGTGATCATGAACCCAGTGACGGGGTGAGCTGTACTGGCTCGGGTGATGGTTTCGTACCAGGTCAGTGGAATCTGAAAGTGTTGTTCACTGCTTGTGTAGAGAGTCTCACCATCATTACTCGTAAATTGAACGCTGATGGCGTAATTGCCACCAGAGAGATTGCTGGGTAATTGAATGTTGGCTGATATTGAGTTAAATGGATCAACCCATGATAGATCATCAATCGTCAGGAGTCTTGATTCGTGTGTGGAGAGATTCTGTATGGCCAAGGTCGCACTGAGTGGTCGATCGCTCACATTCCCTCCATTAATCAATCGATACTGCAGAGTGATCGGTTGCTCAGTAGTGCGTAGTTCGACACCATCAATAGATAATTGATGAATATCTTCAGTGGTTACTGAAAACTGTACATGTACAGTGGCTCCAGTCTGTACGGCAGAGGTATTGTCTTCGACTTTTTTTTCAGATATTGCCTGAACGATCGAAAGATCAGCTGTGTAGTTACCGGGCTCTAAGCCAGCCGTATTGATTGAGTAGTTAATAGGTGTAGTCGTTTGCGGAGCTAATGTAATCTGATTCACTGGCAATTCAATTGCTCCAGCTGCTTCACCAGTAGCCGTAATGTTGAGCGTATCAGTAGTCACGCTATTTGTGCCGGAAACCAAGAGTTGGCCATGGATAATGGAATTCGTCTTAATCTGTTGATATTCCAGATTAGCCGGACTAATTCCCAATGCCCAGCTTGCGCGTGGAATAAAACAACATCCCAAAAGTAGTAATCCGAGAGTAGAGACGATTGCAGGACGAGAGTGTTTAAATAGCTTCATAATATTATCAATTCCTATATTCTATCTGATCCTTTTTGAATTGCCTAATGTCTATGCGCGTGATATATAGTAAAGAATGAGACTCAAATATTTTAATCCAATCCTATCCGTTTTTTTATTGATTTGTCTTGCCACCTCTGTCATTAAAATTGCGATGGCAGCTGCTCCGAATCCTGGACATACGTGGTCGGAAGTTGGTGATGTTTTGGTCACGCCATCGCAAGGCGGTACAGGTTTAAATACGATTGCTCAGGGAGATCTCTTATATGGTTCCGCGGCGAACACCATTGTTGCTTTGGCAAAAAATACTACCGCCACCCGTTATTTATCCAATACCGGTGGTAGCAATAATCCTGCCTGGTCACAAGTGAATCTGGCAAATGGGGTGACAGGAGATCTATCAGTAAATAATTTAAACGGGGGTACGAATGCGGGTGCCGGGTCGTTTTGGGAAGGAAACGGTACTTGGGGAAAGATAGGAGATGTCCAAATCTTTACTGCAACAGGCGCCAACACCTGGAATAAACCAGCCGGGGTTACGACTGTAAAAGTAGTCTGTATTGGCGGCGGTGGCGGCGGTGGCGGCGGCAACGGTGGAGCGGCAGCCTCTGCACGTATTGGCGGTGGCGGCGGCGGCGGTGGCGCACTGACTGAACGCACCTTTAGTGCAGCGGATCTTGGTTCAACAGAATCTGTTAATGTGGGTGTTGGTGGAACTGCCGGCGGCGGTGGCAGTAGTGCTTCTGGTACAGCCGGTGGCGCTGGTGGAAACTCGACATTCGGTGGCACTTTGTGTTTTGCAGGCGGTGGCGGTGGCGGTGAAGGCGGCATCGCAGCCAATATTTCAGTTGGTGGCGGCGGTGGCGGTACTGCTGGCGCAGGTATAACAGGTACAGGAACGACTGCAGTTTCCGGCGGTGCTCCAGGAGCTTCTGCTGCAGCTGCATTCGGTGGTCAAGGTCAACAGGGAGCTATTGGAGTAACAGGTGCTGGTGCGGAGTGGGGTGGCGGCGGTGGCGCAGGCAGCTCCGCTGTACCTGCAGCGGGCGGTACTGGCGGATCATCGATGTATGGATGTCCTGGTGGTGGCGCTGGTGGTGGTGTAACAACAGCCAACGCCGGTACAGCTGGTGGAGCTGGTAGTACTACTGGTCGTTATGCCTCTGGTGGTGGTGCTATTGGCGGTATTGGCGGTGCCACATCAGCAGTTGGTGGTAATGGTGCAGCCAGTAACAAAGGTGCTTGTGGTGGTTCTGGCGGCGGTGGTGGTGGAGATACGGATAGCGCGGGTAGTATCGGAGGAGATGGTGCGTTAGGTGCAGGTGGCGGCGGTGGCGGTGGCGGCACAACATCTGGTGGCAATGGTGGCGCTGGTGGCCGTGGAGAGGTGCGCGTATATGCCTGGTAAATACCGATCTCTTGTTGTTGGCATGGTTCTTATTGCAGTCTGCGGCATCGCACCGGTTGCACTAGCCGGCACGTTATCTTGCACAGTAGGTACAAGTTGCCCTAGTGGTACAGTAGTATTGCGCATGGCAGGTACTAGTAATGCGCATGCTGAATTAGCTAGTCAAGCCAATTACAGTCAATTGGTCTGTTGTTCTGGTGTAGCAGGATTAGGCACATCTTGTTCTGGTACCTATGATACGATTGCAAAATTGTCGGACGTCACGAATGCCCATGTCGAGCAGAAAACACAAATGAATTACGCAAATAATGCCTGCTTATCCGTAAGTAGCGGTACGGTTTCAGTTGGTTATCAAGCAACCAATTGTGCAGGGTATGATACAACCATTGCTTCCATGTCTGCGGTCACCACAAATGCGCATATCGGAGACGCCGCTGCCTACACGAATAAAATTTGCGCCACGGCCAGCAGCAGTGGGAATGCCACACCATCCGTGGATTCTGTAATCACAACGACAACGAGTGGCGGTAGTGATCAAGGATCTTTCAATTTAACGGATGGTTCAACTACCAATTTATATATTAGAGGAACAGCGACCGATGCCGATGGCTGTTCGCAGATTGACGCAAAAACGCAATGGGCAGTCACGGCATATAAAAGTGATGTTGCGGGCGGTACAAGTTGCAGTGCCGATAATAATAATTGTTATCAGTTGGATACCAATACTGTTGCCTTTACACTCAGTAATTGTTCAGGTGGTGCTGATACTACGATTGATTATGAAGCAGTCATTCCGATTCAATATTATGCCGATGCGACGGACGCCGGTTCTCCAGGTGCGTCTACGAATTGGACTAACTTTGTCAAAGTGACTGATGATGCTACGGCCACTGCAAATTCTAGCGATGCGTTTGAAATGAATAGTTTGTTAGCCTTAGATGTCGGTGCTTCTGTGAATTACGGCACATTAACGCTCGGCGTTGATTCACCTCAACAGACGCTCGCATTTACGAACACGGGTAATCGTAATATTGATGCGACTCAATCCGCCAGTGGCGATATTAGTTGTACACGTGGAACCATACCCACCAGTAATATTCACCTATCCTTTACGAATGGATTCACCTATGGCGTAGGGGACCAAGCACTCTCAAACACGGATACGAATGTAAATTTGGCATTAGTAGCCAGAACAAGCGAGGTCTTTGCGGCCATTAAAGATACCTATTTAAAATTGCGTGTACCCAATTCTGGGATTGAAGGCAGTTGTAGCAACACCATTTATTACATTGCCGTACTCGACTAAGTATGAAGAAGTTAATACAGCTCGCAGTTGGGTTAGGAGTGGCGCTGGTTTGCTTCAATGTTCAACCGGTTGCTGCAGACATTGTGAGTCTGGCGCCTTCCGTTGTTGAACACTATGTATTACCTGGTGATTCTATTACACAAGCGGTTACGCTCAATCAAACAAATATTGAACCCGTACAATATAGTACGCATATTAATGTGCCGGAAAATTGCCATTGCACAATTGATGCTGAACAGACAGAGTTTACAGTAGAGCAGGAGTATCTGTTTACCTATACTATCCATACATCGATCGATTCCCCAGTAGGTACATACCCAATACAAGTACAGTTTGTACAAGAACAAGATGTGCAGGCGGATCAAGGCAGTAGTGTGCAATTTGGTATTACTCATCTCAGTACAGTACAGATCACCCATGACACAGCCCTAACTATTCCGAACGAAACTGCTGTGCAGGGAGACAATTATTCCGATCTCGACCTGGTACATCTACCAGTTGCATACGTGCAGTCTGATGCTGCTGCGGTCGAGCAAACTGTGGAGATCGATTCGTCACATTCATCGGGCATACAGTATCTTCCGTATCGTGTCATCATCAAACGTAATGGTCGCACGATTACTACCACAGATAGTGTTGCGAGTAGTGTGATTGCACCTGGCGCCAATAGACTTAGCATTCCACTAGCGACGCCAACGATCAAAACAATCGCCTGGTATCAAGCAGAGATTCAACTCAATGGTCACACGGAGACAACCGAATGGATGGTTTATAATCAAACCTGGGTCATCACCCTGTTGTGTGTGGTAAGTATTCTATTAGTGGCGTTTATCGCGTATTTACAGTTGCGGCAGCGGAATTAGACTGCCGGTAATCAGTGATCGATGGATTACGCCAAAATAGCGTGAATCTACACTCTCATCTCGATTATCACCGAGCAAAAAGAAACTGTGTTCAGGGATGACTGGAAAAATAACGGTATCATGTGAGGCAGTCTGTGTAGTCGTATCAGTATCTAAATACGGTTCGTCTAGTAGAACTTCTGTTCCGTCTGCACTAAGAATAGAGACAACATTTTGTGAAATTTTTACCCGTTCACCCGGCAAACCAATGACACGCTTGATCAGTAATTCTTTGGTTTGTGGATGTGGATCAAAAAATTGCACCACATCGCCGCGCCGTGGTTCATGCACGAGTAGACCAATGCGATTCACAAGAAATAGGGTTTGATCCAGATATGTATGCTCCATCGATTTACCATTTACCTTGCCAACATCGATAAATACATTGCGTGTCACAATGACAGCAATTGCGATGGCCGCACCAATTTGGAGGACGCGTTTAAGATATAGGTAAAGGTTATGAAACATGATATGATTCTGGCTATGGATAATGCAGTATTTGCCATTCAAGCCTCAGAGAGAAGCCTTGATTTGTTTTTTACTTCTCTGGTTCAGTATGAATTATTTTGGGGATTTTTGATTGGCTTTGTGGTTGCTAGTATTATATATGGTTTTATCATCACTGAAAATCCAAAACAGATGGCTGCGATGTTGCTGTATGATAAAGGGGAGAGTTTTGAGAAACTCTATCACAGGAATCCGGATGGTTCCTACGAAGTATCCTACAGCACGCATTCCAGCAAAGTAGATAAATTCAAGCTCAAGTTTGTCATCTTAAGTGTGGTGATCGCGATCCTTATAATCACTGCATTATTACGCAATTAATGGTTGACCAATCCACTTGTTTATAGTATAATTTTTTGAAGTTTATACTGCGCTAAAATTTCATTCATGAGTCATCAAAAGATTTTACGTTCATTACTGCTTTGTTGCAGTCTTGTATTAGGTGCAAGTGTATTGAGTGCACACTCTGCGGCAGCAATTGGAATCTCTCCTCCATTAGTCCAGATCGACAGCGTATTACGTGGTTCGAGCCAAACTAAGACGATTGATGTCTCCAAAGAAGCATCCCAGCTAAATGAAGATGTTGCCTATACCGTCAGCGTTCGCACTCCATATGAGAATGCCGTTGAAGCGCCAGAGGGATTTGTGATTCCAGCAGGGGAGTCGCACTATAGTTATACATTTAAAATCAACTCCGCGCAGGCTGCCAACGGTGACTATGAGGCGATTTTTGTGTTTACAGAAACGCCGGTGAATGCAGAGACAGAGGCCACGGATGCTCAAACATCTGCAGTCTCTCGAGTGGTGGAGGGAGCAGCTGCGGTCGTAAAATTTGGCATTGGTGGTTCGGAAATTGTCTCCTATCAGGTGACCGATCTGTCTGCGGCGTCGATTGAAGAAGATGATCAGTTATTAATGGAATATACCATTAATAATGATGGCAATGTTTCTTGGCGTCCTGATCAAATTAAATTAGTGTTTACGGATCGACAAGATTCTGCCAAAACATTCGTTGCAGAAATTGCAGGTGATACGCTTGAATATTCTGAACCTGGTACCAATGATCAATTATCCTTTATTGCTCCGGTCGAATTAGCTCAGGGTTCATACATCGCTGTGGCTACCTTTATCTATAAAGATCAAGCCGTCGCGACATTAACCTCACAACCGTTTGATGTATTTCCTGCTAATACCTTGGCTCAGACTGGTCAGGTAGTCAGTGTCAAAGCTAATAAAGCAGAGTATCAGCTGAATGAGAATATCAAGGTAGATGTGGAATTTGAAAATACCGGTGACACACGTATTACAGGTATTTTGTTGGCAGATATTTATAAGGATGATTCTTTAGTCGATTATCTGCGCGGTGAAGAATTAGTTGTGGATGCTGGCGAGACGACCACCTTTTCCCACTTTTTTCAATTTGCGGAAGCCGGAAATTACCGAATTGAACTGTCCGTCGAATATGCGAATAAAAAAACGGAAGCAGTTTCAACGACATTTACAGTACTTAAGCCGGATACATTTTTAACACCGCTCATGATCTCGATCATCGCCATTGTCATTGTCAGTGTGATTGCCATCATAATCGTGATGATGGTTGTACGTAAAAAACGAAAATTATCTTCTAATACAATTACTAATTAAGAAAGATATGGCAGAAAAAAAATCAATTAGTTTTACACATTGGATATTAGGAGCAGCGCTAGTCGTTATTGGCGTTTCGATGGTCGCTGCGATTGTGATCTTAAATTCTCAGGCCGATAGTTCGAGTACTTCAGCCACAATTGCGAATGCTGTTCCAAGCATTGTGGATGTGTTTGTGACGACCGGTGCAGATTATACACAAAGTGATAATACAGGTGGAGCGGGTGGTACCTTATCACTCATTGCTGGTGGCACCGCTATGTATAAGATTACTGGAACTGCTGAAGATCTGAATGGCCGAACAGATATTACCTCAGTAGCAGCAGTGTTATATCGTTCATCACTCACTGCAGGCTGTACTCCGGATAACAACGGTTGTTATGCTGTCTCCTGTACTACTGTGAACGGTTCAACGGGTGATCAAGTAGATTATAACTGCCCAGTTGCTTTGCAATTCTACACAGATTCGACATCGACAGGAGGGGTCGCGTCCGCTGAAGATTGGGTAGTCAGTGTCAAAGTTACAGATAATGATGCAGCCAATGCCACCAACAACTCATTACATAAAGAAGTGGAAACGCGGTTGGCTTTATCCATCCCTGGTACAATCCCATACGGCTCTTTGTCCTTAGGGCAAACAACCACCAATGCTAATAATGTTCAGATGGATTTACAGCAATATGGTAATGATGAGGCTGATGTTGAAGTATCGTCAGCAGGTCCGATGGGGTGCACTGTGGCAGGGGCTATTCCGGTAGCAAATCAAAAATGGGTGCTAACAGATGTAGGTTACTCGGATGGTTCTGCGGTTGCGTTATCAGGCACACCGGCTGATACGGATATCAACATTGGTTATCGCACCAATGATGGCGCACCTCTAACCAAATCGCTCTTCTGGAATATTGCTATTCCAACCAGCGGTGTAGAAGGTGTCTGTACTGGTACGAATACTGTAACGACAATTGCTCACTAATTTTATGGTTAAACGTTCGCTGACTACCCTGACTGTGATCGCGGTAGTTGTGGCGGGATTATCGGTTGCGCTATTGGTCAATATCATCATGTTGATGGATGGGTCACCCATACAATCACTATCAGATAGTGCTGATTACCAAGGTATTGTTCAAGATGAGACAATCATCAACGCTGTTTCAGAGACCACGGTAGAGATCACCGAAAAAACGGTTGATACTCAGGTGGAAGTGCAATAACTTAGTTTTAAGTCCAATAAATAGGCCGCCACAGTGGCTTATTTATTTTGGCAAGATCAGAATTTGCCAGAATATGTAATTACTTGCTGGGATACTGAGATTATGGTAAGGAAGTAGGATGGAATTGGTCTCATTAATGCAATATACATTTTTAGCCAGCGTAGCCTTTGATCTAGCAGTCGGGGTTTGGTTTTATAATAATAGTCGCCATCTACACTCACCAGTAGTAAAGATATATTTAGTGAATCTGTTTTTTAGTATTGGATGGGAAATTGTCATGTACATTTCGTTCTTTATACAGCGTGGCGCACTATTTAATTTTTTCTTTAATGCATCAACATTTGCCTTTGGGGTTGCTGGCATGTTTACTACTTTGTGGCTGTTGTGGATTTTTTTTGATAGGCAATATCTTAAAGCGTTTCACATAAGGATTACACTGATCATTACGACCTTTTTTGTAGTTATGTCATACATACCAGAGTTTATTGTTGGTGAAAAAATTTATGATTCAGAATCAAGCTTATTCTATCTAGCTAATGCTCGCTTCACTATTCCATTGTACACGGCAGTACTATTTCAATTAACACTTCTAATAATCCTGTTGGCATTTGGGTATATGCGCTCGATAGGTCGTAAAAAGGAGCAGGCCAAGCTATTAGTATTTGCTTTCGGTTTAAATACCCTCATTGCTGTTTCTGCAAACGTCGTTATTCCTTTGATTGCAAAAACATTTTGGGCAGGTTATTCGCATAGTGAAGTTTTGGCTGTATCCATACCCCAAGTTGTAAGCGGAATTTGTGTAAGTATTATTTCTGCCGTTATTGCCTATGCTATATTACGTTATCGCATTTTCAGCATTCGCTATCATATTCGAAGATTTGCCTTGTTGATTTGCCTATGTTTCCTGGTAGAGATCATTATAGTGATCATATTGTATTTTCTTCTAGTATCACAATTTACTAATTATTTCTTGATATTATTAATACTTTCCTCAGTGATGTTGATTTTATTTTGGCCTATTAAAAAATGTGCAGAAATTGTTGTGCATTATTTCATTCCACAAACCCAAGTTGATTTATATGAACTTACTGCTGATGAGCAGAAAATTCTTGATTCTATACCCACTCTAGACGCTTTTGTACGTTTAGCAGTTGATCATTTCATGACTAGAATGCCTGTCGAATTCATAGCAATTTATACCTATAACAAACATATCGGAAGTTTTCAGTCTGTTTACCCACATAATCGTTCCAAGATAGCAGAAGATGAAGGATGGTTCATGGAGTTTCAGAAAAGTAATTTCTTTGTCAGTCAAACTGTCAAAAATCATTTTCATTGCCAAAATATATTTCCCATCATCTATAATAATCAATTAATCTCTTTGCTCTGCTTAAGTGACCGCATTAATCACAAGAATTATACGATCGAAGACAAGATGTTTATTAATGAGTTTTGTAAGTTCTTAAGTTTTAATTTATGGAATTGCCTCTATTTGCAGAATCAGGTTTATGAGCATAATCATACAAGCTGACCCGCACAATTATACAAATATACTTTTACGGAATATACCTATCAAATTTGAAGAATTGCTATCCAGCATTGAATCCCCATTTAAGCCTGACGAGCCTGCTTGACGGTGCTCCTGGAGCGTGATATATATAAATGAGGATATTCATCCCCGAAACCGGGGATTTTTTTATGCCCAAATTACCGATCATATCTAGTTATGACCACCATTGTTAGCGGACACACTATCGCCAGTAGCATCTATAAGCGCCTCAAAAAACAGGTGCCAGCCTTAGTCAAAGGTGGATTTACCCCAAAGCTAGGAGTAGTTCTGGTAGGCAATCATAAGCCTTCGCAAACCTATGTGCGTAAGAAAGGTGAGGCCGCCGCTGCCTGTGGCGTTGATTTTGTGTTGGTGCACCTACCAAGCCGAATTAGTACCAAAGATCTCATTACGGAGTTAGAGCAGTTACAACAACCCAAACACGGTTTGACCGGTTTGATTGTGCAATTACCACTACCAAAGCAAGTGAATACAGGTAAAGTCTTAGAGAGTATTGCACCGAGTATCGATGTGGATTGTTTAACTCAAACCAATTTAGGTAAATTAGTGACTGGCAGTTATTGGATTGAACCGCCAACACCAGGTGCGATTCTTGAAATTTTGCGTTATCATCAAGTCACTTTAAAAGGAGCTAATGTAGTATTAATTGGAGCAGGTAGTTTAGTGGGGCGCCCATTAGCCAACATGTTAATGCATGAAGAGGCAACAGTCTCCATTTTAAATCGTTCCACGAAGCAGCTATCGGCTTACACAAAAACTGCTGATGTCGTGATTACAGGTGTAGGTGTACATGGTGTACTGACTGGTAAAATGATCAAGCGAGGAGCTGTGGTTGTAGATGCAGGAGTTTCTTTCGTGGATAACAAAATGTATGGCGATATTGATTTTACTTCTGTATCTAAACAGGGTAGTATAGTCACTCCCCCACCAGGTGGGGTTGGCCGCTTGACCGTCGCTAAATTGATTGAAAACACGGTCAAATGTGCGCTTAAAAAATCTAAAGAATAACTTGTAAAGGCGCATTGCTGTGCGTCTCTAAGAATATTATGTCCAAACGCGTTCCCAAAGCCAAAGCCATCATGATCGTCGGCGCCCAATGGGGTGACGAGGGTAAAGGTAAAATTATCGACTACTTAGCACCCACAGTGGATTACGTGGTGCGTTTTCAAGGTGGAAATAACGCAGGTCATACGGTTGTGGTGGATGGTGTTGTACACAAATTGCATCTTTTGCCCTCTGGCGTTTTGTATCCAAAGAAGCGGATTGTGATGGGGAACGGCATGGTCATCGATCCCGAGGTATTATTATCAGAGCTTGATAATTTTGAAACTAAGGGTCAAAAACTGAACTTATTAATCTCAGAACGCGCTCACGTAATCTTTCCATTCCATATTTTAATGGACGGGATGATTGATGAGTACAAGGGTACGCTCGGTGCCGGCACCACACGTCGCGGAATTGGACCAGCCTATGCTGATAAGGCAGAACGTTTTGGTATTCGCATCGTAGATTTATTGAACAAGAAAATCTTCAAGGAGAAATTTGATCAGCTGTATGAATTGAAGAAAAATACTTTACAGAAACTCTATCGACAAAAAATTACCCTAAATAAGGAAGCGATCTTCAACACCTATTACAAATATGGCCAACGCATGAAGCCCTATATTGGTGATGTATCACTAGAGGTGAATCAGGCGTTGAAAGCTGGTAAAAGTATTTTGTTTGAAGGTGCCCAAGGTACTTTGTTAGATAACGATCATGGTGCCTACCCACATACCACCTCATCGAATACCATCGCTGGAGCAGTTTGCCCAGGTGTGGGTATTGGTCCTACCAAAATTGATGAGATTATTGGTGTGGTCAAAGCATATTTATCACGTGTTGGTTCCGGCCCTGTTCCTACTGAGGCTAAAGGCCCAATGGGAGATTATCTGCGGGAACGTGGTCAAGAATATGGCACCACTACTGGTCGTCCACGGCGTTGTGGTTGGGTAGATTTAGTGCAACTACGCTACTCTTCACGCATCAATGGGTTAACAAGTATGGCCATGACGAAAATTGATGTGCTTGGTGGTTTGAAAAAAATTCCGGTGGCTGTGAAATATAAGTACAAAAATTCCTATATTACTGAATTACCAGCCGACCTAGAACTCAGTCGCCACTGCAAGCCAGTTTACAAAGAGATATCGGGTTGGAAAAATCTGACGGATGCAGATTTTGTCACTATTGTGAACAATGGTTACAAGGCATTACCGAGTCGCATGAAAGAATATATGAAATTCATTGAAGACCAAGTGGAAACTCCAATTAGTCTTGTGTCCGTTGGTGCAGAGCGTAAATCTACAATTCAAATTCCATAATTTGGTACCCATTAGTTACCATGACTGAACCCATCTTTGATCTCGCCCCACTATCTGATCACGATCTACAGGCGTTATTAACAAAATATCGCGTAGATTTAACCGTGGCAGAAGCCCGCAAGGTTCAGGTTGAAATTTTGAAGCGTCCACCGACACTCACGGAGTTAATCGCCTTTGGTATCGAAGGTAGTGAACATACTTCATATCGTTCTAGTCGAAAATATTTGTCGCAATTTTACACTCAAGGGCCACACGTCGTGGTTGGCCCAGGTGAAGATGCTGGCGCGGTTTGGATCGATCGGGTAGGAGATACGGATTATTGTATTGTTGTCGGCCATGAATCACATAATCATCCTTCGCAAGTGGTTCCGTACGAAGGTGCTGCTACCGGTATTGGCGGCTTAGTGCGTGATATTGTCTGCATGGGTGCTAAGGTTGTGGCCACGGCTGATCCCTTGCGCTTTGGTGATCTGAATTTAAACAAGACTAAGTGGATCGCAAACAATGTAATCTCAGGTATCGGTGGTTATGGTAATCCATTAGGTATTCCAAATTTAGCAGGGGATACTTTTTTTAACGAATCTTTCAACACTAATTGTTTAGTGAATGTTGTAGTCATGGGCACTGTGCCGATGAAAGATATTATCCATTCTCGCGCTCCAGAAAATGCCGAAGGATACAACTTCATCTTAATTGGAAAGCCGACAGATCATAGTGGTTTTGGTGGAGCATCGTTTTCCTCAATTGAATTAAACGAAGATAATCGTGAAGCTAATAAAGGCGCAGTGCAAGAACCTAACGCCTTCTTAGAGCGTCATATTTTAATGGCCACTTATGATCTCTTCCGGATTTTAAAAGAACAAAATTTAATGTCCGAAGTCGGATTCAAAGATCTTGGAGCCGGTGGTATTTTATGTGCTTCTGTAGAATTAGCTGAAGCCGGTGGCTATGGCGCGAAGATTGATTTGGAGCGAGTGCATGTCGGGATGGAAGGGTTATCACCAGCGGTTATTCTAATGGCAGAAACTCAAGAGCGGTTTATGTGGATCGCCTCTCCAAAAGCTACTGAAGTGATTGTGAAACATTATAACGAAACTTGGGATTTCCCGAACGTCTCATTTGGTGCCCGAGCCTCTGTAGTCGGAACCGTGCAAAAAGGCAATTACACCGTTTATTATAAAGGAGAGAAAATATTAGATGCTGCCCCTGAAGCAGTGACAGCTGGATTACGGTATGAGCGCGAAGTCAAAGAAAAAAAGTATCATGGTAAAGAGCCTGCCTGGACCGAAGTTACAAATATTGAAGAGGTAGTTTTGAAAGTCCTATCCCATCCAGCGGTTGCGTGTAAGAAACCAGTGTATGAGCATTACGATAAAAATGTGCAAGGGTTAGTAGAAATTGAAGCAGGCATGGCTGATGCAGGTGTGATCGCTCCATTGATTGAGGAGGGTTCTAAAATTGGCGTAGCATTAAGTGTTGATGGTAATCCACGTTACGGCAAAATTTCTCCATATTGGCAAGGCGCGAATGCGGTTGTAGAGAGTATGCGTAATGTTGCAGCAGTCGGTGCTACTCCTTGGTGTTTAACAGATTGTCTGAACTATGGTAACCCAGAAAAACCAGAGCAGATGTGGGAATTTACCGAAGGAGTACGGGGCGTAGCGGAAGCGGCCAAAGCCTTGCATGTGAAGGGATATGATCAGGCTCCGATTCCAATTGTTTCAGGTAATGTCTCCTTATACAACCAATTTAAAGATCAAGCCATTAATCCATCTGCCATTGTGGGATGCTTTGGTCGCTTGGCCGATGTGACAACTGCGATTACTCCAGATCTGATCCAGCCCGGGAATGTATTGTGTTTGATTGGTGAACGCAAGAATGAATTAGGTGGCTCAGTACTCTATGATCTATTTAATGAGTATGGAGCAAACGTTCCGCAGCCCGATTATAAGGCGGTTGAACAAGAAATCATTCTCATTACAAATCTAATCGAACAAGGATTAATCCAGACTTGCCACGACATTAGTGACGGTGGTATGCTGTCTGCCCTCGCAGAGATGTGTTTCGGAGGCCGAGGTGATTTACGTACGGGGATCAGCGTCGATTTGGCTGATGTTCCTGGACAGAATCTAACAGCAACACAAAAATTATTTACCGAAACCGGAGGGTTTTTATTTGAGGTTGATCCGCAATTGTTGCCAGCCGTACAACGTCACGCTGCCGATTTAGGGGTCCCCGTGAGCGTGATTGGTAAAGTACGTGATGATGAACATTTCATTATCATGGATGGCAAAACAGAGGTGATCACACACACGGTTGGCGCTTTAGCTGCAGCTTGGCTGAACGGACTGCGCAGTAAATTGTAACTATGCTTACTACCAACGGAAATATTCTAACGCTGGCTGGAAACAAGCCATCGCGGCGTGAACTCATTGCTGCTATTGTTGAGATGTATCGCGTGGCTGTCACTCATCTTCCTAAAGATGTTGTAGACGGATTGAAATCTGGTTTGCGCAAAGAAACCAACGCTCGCGCTAAGCATGTCCTGAAAACCATGCTGACCAATATTGAAATGGCTGAAACGGAGACGCGTCCCTTATGCCAAGATACAGGTATTCCTTTGTTGTATGTAAAATATCAAAGTGGAAAATACACGCAATTAGATTTAAAGAAAATCATCAAAGAGGCTACCGCGATTGCGACCAAGGAGGTGCCGCTCCGCGCCAATGCTTTTGATGTGATTCAAGGGAAGGTGATTGGAAATTATCCCATTATCTATTTTAAGGAAACTGAGGATCAGTCCCAGATCCAACTTCTATTAAAAGGCGGCGGTTCTGAAAATGTTTCACGTCAATATCAATTGCCAGATCGTTCGATTGGTGCAGAACGAGACTTAGAAGGAATTGAGAAATGTATTGTAGACGCTGTGATTAAAGCCCAAGGCCGTGGTTGCCCACCGTATATTATTGGCGCAGCAGTTTGTGGCAATATGGAAGAATCAAGTTATCGTGCCAAAAATCGTCATCTGCAACCGATTACCGGACATAATCCCATTCCTAAATTAGCGACCATTGAAAAACGTTTATTGAAAAAAATTAATGCGCTCGATATCGGACCGATGGGAGTAGGTGGAAAGACAACTGCGTTGGCCGTGAAATTAACGACGCGCTATGTGCACCCCGCCTCTTGGTTTGTGGGGGTGTCGATTGGCTGTTGGAGTATGCGTCGTGCAACTTTATTATTACCATAGTCGGTTGTTACTATATGGCTATCTTACATCTCACTACTCCACCAACCGAGGCCATCATCAAGAAGGTGCGTGCTGGTGATGAGGTGTATTTTTCGGGGCGCGTAATGACCGCGCGTGATAAAGCGCATCGTTGGTTATTAAAAAACAATTTTAAACCGATGCGTCATGCAGTGTTGTACCATTGTGGTCCAATGTACGAGACCGCTCCAGATGGCGCCATTAAAATTTTAGCTGCTGGTCCCACGACGAGTGCACGCTTCAATCATTTTACGCCAGAGCTGATTGAAAAATATAATATCCGCGCCATCATGGGAAAAGGTGGTATGGATGAAGGTGTACGTCAGGCCCTAAAAGGAATTGGTATCTATTGTGCAGCCATTGGTGGAGCCGCGGTGTACTATGCTCACTGTATTACTAAAGTTGTAAATGTATATAAAACCGAATTTGGCATGACCGATGCCATCTGGGAACTAGAAGTCAAAAATTTTCCAGTCTTTTGCATGATGGATAGTAAAGGCAAAAGTCTCTTTGCTGAAGTCGAAAAAACTTCCAGAGCTAATCGGGCTAAATTCGATGATACCTACTAATAAGTTCTATGATTACTAAACGGATCGTCACGGCTTTACCAACACCTCTACGCAATCAGAAAGATTTATCTATTTTATATACACCAGGTGTGGCAAAGCCATCCAGACAAATTGCTAAGGATCCTCAGGCGGCATACCGCTTAACCAACAAGTCTAACTTAGTAGCCGTAGTGACCAATGGAACGGCAGTATTGGGCTTGGGCAATATCGGCGCGTTAGCTGGCAAACCAGTGATGGAAGGGAAGGCCGCTTTATTTAAACGCTTTGCCGGTGTCGATGCGTTTGATTTGGAAATTGCCGAAACTGATCCAGACAAACTAATCAATATTATTGAGAAGTTAGAACCCACCTTTGGTGGTATCAATTTAGAAGATATTGCTGCTCCCGCTTGTTTCTATATTGAGTCAGAATTGCAAAAACGTTTATCCATTCCCGTTTTCCATGATGATCAACATGGTACGGCGATTATCTCTGGAGCTGCCTTATTAAATGCCTTGGAAGTGGTCGGAAAAAAAATCCATCAAGTAAAGATTGTTCTGTCTGGGGCGGGGGCGGCTGGCATCCGGTGTGCTGAACACTATGTGCGTTTAGGAGCCGATAAAAAAAATATTACGTTGTGTGATTCTCGGGGGATCGTATCCCGTGACCGTGGCAGCATGGATCCCTTAAAACAGCAGTTTGTTCAGCCAAAATCAGGTGATTTAGCCGATGCGTTGGTTAATGCAGATGTGTTTGTTGGTGTTTCTGCTCCGAATATTGTTACTCCAGAGATGCTAAAAACGATGGCTAATCAGCCGATTGTCTTTGCGATGGCAAACCCAGATCCTGAGATCGCTTATCCTCTCGCCAAACGTGCCCGCCGTGATATACTACTGGCGACTGGTCGGAGCGATTTTCCGAACCAGATTAATAACGTCTTAGGCTTCCCATTCGTCTTCCGTGGAGCTTTAGATACCCAAGCACGTCAGGTAACGGAAGAGATGAAATTAGCCGCTACACTGGCCTTAGCAAAATTAGCGCATGCTCCAGTGCCGGTGAGTGTGAAGCGCGCATATCACTTGAACAGCCTACGTTTCGGGGCCGAATATATTGTACCGAAGCCCTTTGATCCTCGGGCGTTAGTCGAAGTCTCTGTGGCAGTCGCGCGAGCAGCGTTAGAATCTGGAGTAGCCAGAAAAAAAATCAATCTCAAAACCTATCGACAACATTTAACCAAACTATCCAAACAATTAAGCGCTTAAACTATGGCTATCACCTACAAAGAATCCGGAGTCAATGTCGAGGTCGGCGATGACGCCATTCGCAAAATTATTCCGATCGTCAAACAAACATTCAATCACCGCGTGTTAACGGGCTTAGGTTTGTTTGGCTCTTTGTATGAAATCACCGATCTAGCCAAGGAGTATAAAGAACCGGTCTTAGTGCAAAGCATTGATGGTGTTGGTACTAAAATGGCGGTCGCAGGAATGATGAATATGTATGCGCAGGCCGGACATGATATTGTTGCACATAGTTGCAATGACGTGTTGTGTCAGGGTGCTAAGCCACTTACCTTACTCGATTACGTTGCCACTGCAAAGCTAGAACCAGAAATCTTGGCGGAGTTAGTGCGCGGCATGGCTGAAGAATGTGCTCAATATGGAATGTCGTTGGTGGGTGGGGAAACCGCCGAAATGCCAGGCACGTATCAAGAAGGTGAATGGGATGTAGCCGGAGCTGTACTGGGGGTTGTAGAAAAATCCAAGATGATTGATGGTTCTAAAATTCAAGTCGGTGATGCGTTGATTGGTTTAGGCTCTGAGGGGCTACATACCAATGGTTATTCCTTGGCACGTAAAGTATTCTTTGATATCAAAAAATTCAGTGTCCGTGATGTGGTTGCAGAATTGCCACAATCCATTGGTGCCATGTTGATGAAGCCACATAAAAACTACACCAAGTATCTACTACCAATTTTGGCTAAATACGATGTGCGTGGGTTAGCGCACATTACCGGTGGCGGCTTAGTGAAAAATATTCCACGGATCTTGCCAGAAGGTTGTTGCGCACAAATTAAAAAAGGCAGTTGGGAGATTCTACCGATTTTTGAAGCTATTCAGCAGTTTGGTGAAGTGCCAGAAGAAGATATGTATACCGCAATGAATATGGGAATTGGTATGGTAGTTGTCGTGCCGGCAGCGCAACGCGACGCAGTGTTTGCTGAATTACAGCAGCATGCAGACCTGAAAACATATTTAATCGGTGAAGTAGTGGCAGGTAAAAAAGAGGTATGTTTCGCGTAGCCGTTGTTATTTTTCCAGGCACAAATTGTGAAGGCGAGACCTATCGCTCTTTAGTAAATGCTGGGTTAGAGCCAGAATATGTTCGTTGGAATGAACGTGAGAAATTGGAACAAGGCCACTACGATGCGTATCTATTGCCCGGTGGCTTTGCTTACGAAGATCGTAGTCGAGCTGGCATTATTGCGGCTTTGGATCCCATCATGGAATACATTAAAAAGGAGGCTGCTGCGGGCAAACCCGTCATTGGTATTTGTAATGGTTGTCAGGTCTTAGTGGAAACTGGCTTGATTCCTGGTTTAGATGCGGATGTCTTAGCGGGTGCCGTCGCCATGAATACCCGGGTGAAGGGCGGGCAAATTATCGGTACGGGTTTTTATCACGACACGATTTATATTAAGAATACTGCACCGACTGGTCGTAGTTGCGTAACGATGGATTTAGCAGCCGGCGCAGTAGTGCCAGCGACTGTTGCGAATGGAGAAGGCCGATTTATTTTCCCAACCGACTTACTGGTTGAACTGGAAAAGAACGGTCAAATCATTTTCAAATATTGTACCGAGACAGGTGAGGAGATTAATGAGTTTCCGACTACACCGAATGGCGCAATCTGGGGCATTGCTGGATTCTGCAATCCGGCTGGTAACGTGGTGGCCTACATGCCACATCCGGAGCGATTAGAACGCAACGGGGAATCGTTATTCAATAATTTGCGCACTTGGTTAGAACATCCTCCTACCCACGATTATAAAATTCAATGGAAGCCCGAACCAGTTGTGATCGAATCGTATCAGACATCTGGTAATTGTTTACAGCTTTTCGTCGATCTAAAAATTACAGATAATGCTGCTAAAACCGTTGAATTAGCCTTGCAACAAAAAGGGTTTCCTGTAAAAGTCACACGGAAAACACATTGGGAGATTTGGTATGATGATTCCATTAAAGATACGCAAGAAATTTTACCAACGCTAATTGAGAGTGGGGAATTACTGAATACGAGTAAAGAAAGTTATAGCCAAACACCAACCCAAAATCCAAACACTTTATCATTCCTCGTCCGGTTTTCAGATGATTTCGAGGGTAAAGCGGTTGCCAATACCTTACATACACGGTTCGGCTTGAAGTCGGTTGCCAACCTCAGTAAAGGTGTAGTATGGGAACTGACCTTCGATAGTGATGATGCTGCGAAACGCACAGCATTAGCTACCGAAATTTTGAATACCCATATTTTATTCAATCCATTTTCTCAGGATTGTAAATTGATTGTGTGAAGATGCTCGTATGATTGATCGTGAAAAAATTGCTGCTCAATTCGACCACTGTCTAACCGAGACAAATTTCAATTTAGGAAAAAAGTATCAAGGTAAAGTGCGCGATACCTATGATCTGGGTGATCGGTTGTTATTAATTACGACTGATCGTCAATCTGCCTTTGATCGTGTACTGGCGGCCATCCCATTTAAGGGCCAGGTGCTCAACCAAGTTTCACAGTATTGGTTTGAACACACACAAGATATTATTGCGAATCATGTGCTCAGTGTGCCTGATCCTAACGTCATGATTGGAAAAAAATGTACCGTGTTTCCAGTAGAGTTTGTGGTGCGTGGATTTTTAACCGGAGTTACCAGCACAGCAGTGTGGACTGCTTACGCAAAAGGTGAACGCGAGTTTTGTGGGAATCATTTACCAGAGGGTATGGTCAAAAACCAGGCTTTCCCTCAGCCTATCATCACTCCAACAACGAAAAGTGATGTGCATGACGAGAAGATTTCACCGCGGGAAATTGTTGCACGCGGTTTAATGACGCAAGCAGATTGGGATTACTGCGCGCAGGCTACTTTGCAAATTTTTAAACGAGGACAAATGCTTGCTAAAGAGCATGGTTTGATTTTGGTTGACACTAAGTATGAATTTGGCAAATTGCCGGATGGCACCATTATTTTGATCGACGAAGTCCACACGCCGGATTCTTCCCGTTACTGGTTAGCCAATAGCTATGCTGAGCGGTTTGCTGCTGGCCAAGAACCCGAAAATATTGATAAAGAATTTTTACGTCTCTGGTTCATTGAACACTGCGATCCCTATAACGATAAAACCCTACCGGATGCTCCCAAAGAATTAGTTATAGAACTCTCCGCACGCTATATCCAACTGTACGAAATGATCACTGGCCAGGAGTTTGTTTATCCGGCAAGCAACGTTTCCACAGTTGAGCGTATTGCTCAGTCCATACAATAAATCTTGACTTTAGGCCTTTTTTCAGGTAAACTACTTGTATTCTTTTATTTTTCACCATGCATATATGGGAGAACCCAGACCAGGCGGCATCAGAATTGGCACTATTGAACGACGCACCCCTGAACAGGCGCGTCATGAATTAGATCGCAGAATTATGGAAGCAGGCGGCGTACATTTTTCGCCGACCGAGACTGAGCGTGGTCAGCACACGGCTGCTAATCCGTTTGGCGATAGCGCACAAGAGGCTGTGCTATTAAAGCCCCAAGTCGATCTTGTTGGTCTGGATTTTGACCCCGCACATGGTGGCAAAAAACTACGTAATGCCGAGCTGCGCGGTGAATTAAGTCGATCTACTATTCCGACAGGTAAAATTGAAATCACTCAGAGTACTGACCCTAACTACAATCAACAGCAGTATGAGATGGATTTAAGTGATGCTCCAGCTAGTTTGCAAGCGGGTGTTGATGCGGCATGGGCTACGTTGCAACAGAATCTGATGATCTTCGCTGATCATCCTAAAGATACACCAGCTGAATTATTGCGCCAAAAGGCATTGTTGGAACCGATTATGGCTTTACGTATTAAAGATGAGCCAGCTCCTGCCGACGAACCAGAGCCAGTGGTTAACTTGCCTGTTCGTACTGCAGATAATGCTAAGCGCGAGCGGCCAGCTCCGGCGGCTGATGAAGTTATTTTTGCAGCCTATCGTCGCAAAGGATGGAATAATTTAGGGAAGCGCCAACGCGCTCATTATCGTGAGTTGAAAATCCGCTTAGAAGCCGCGGCACAAAAAGATGCAGCCTGAAGACGCTAAACGGAAGGTACAAGAGCTGACCGGTCGCTATGATGCGGTGAAGTCAGAAATCACTAAGGCCAAGCATGAGCTGGAACGTTTTCGTGGTTTAAACCAACCCGTTGCAGCCCGAGAGGCCGAGGATGATCTTGGTCGTTTACAGGGGCGGTTACGACAAATTGAGGTCGAACTGCAGCGCTTGAAAAAGTACTGGTAAAGTGCTATACTGTTGGCGATGAACCATCCAGCGCTTTTTGCCATTTCCCCAGTAGACGGACGTTACCAGCTTGACCTGGAAAATCTCAGTCCGTTTTTTTCCGAGGCGGCGTTGATGCGCTACCGCATTTTAGTGGAGGTCCAATATTTAATCGCGCTTAGCCAAACAGCCGCACTCAAAGAGGTGCGGAAATTTTCTGCTGCAGAGCAAAAATTGTTGGCTGCATTGTATACCGACTTTACAGAACAAAATGCAGCCCAAATTAAAACCATCGAGGCTGAGACCAAGCACGATGTGAAAGCAGTTGAATACTATATCAAACATAAACTCCAGCACACGTCCTTACGTAAACAGCTGGAGTTTGTGCATTTTGGCTTAACCAGTGAAGATATCAATAATCTTGCCTATAGTTTGATGGTGCGCGATAGTTTGCAACAAGTTTATCTGCCAAAACTGAAGGAACTTATTGCCCAACTGAAACAGCGTTCACGTCGCTATGCTACGTTAGCTTTACTTAGTTTAACGCATGGTCAGCCAGCTACTCCAACAACGGTAGGGAAAGAATTGATGGTGTATACATTACGTTTGCAGCGACAATATGATCGTTTACGCCATATTAAATTGTTAGGCAAGTTTGGTGGCGCCACCGGTAATTGGGCAGCACTGCAGGTGGCATATCCTAAAGTGAAATGGTTAGCCTTTAGTAAACAATTTGTGCAAAAGTTAGGATTAGAATTTAATCCGGCAACGACACAAATCGAATCCCATGATCGCTTAGTTGAAACCTATCAGGCACTAGCCACCGTGAATAGTATTGTCCGTGATTTAGATCAAGATATGTGGATGTATATTTCACGGGGTCTATTTGTACAACATAATGTGGCTGGCGAAGTGGGCTCCTCAGCCATGCCTCATAAAATTAACCCTATTTATTTTGAAAATAGTGAAGGCAACATCGGTATTGCCAATGCGTTATTGAATCACTTTGCGGAAAAGCTCCCGGTGTCTCGCATGCAGCGTGATCTCACAGATAGTACAGTGTTACGCAACCAAGGCGTGGCGATTGCACACAGTTTATTGGCCCTGGTAAATACCTTGAAAGCTTTAGGCAGAATTGAACCGAATAAAGAGGCGTTGGCGGCTGAGCTCAATCATCATTGGGAAGTGTTGGCTGAACCCATTCAGACGGTCATGCGTAAGCTAGGCAAACCTACTCCATATGAACAGTTGAAACGCTTAACACGTGGTCAGCAATTGGATAAAACCACTTTACATATTTTCATTGATCAATTGGATATTCCAGAAGAAGAAAAACAAAATTTGAAAAAATTAACCCCAGCCAATTATATTGGCTTATCTAAACAGGTAGCCCAACTTTAACTTCATCACATCTATGTGCGGTGTCATCGGAATTTGCGGCAAAGCTAATAGCAACGTTACTCTCGATCTCTATGATGGGATGATTGCCTTACAGCATCGTGGCCATGATGCGTGTGGTATGGTGACCTATGATGGCCAGTTCCATACTAAAAAAGCGTTAGGGTTAGTGCGTGATGTGTTCCATCATTCCACCATCCAGCGTTTGCAAGGTCATATGGGATTAGGGTTTATTCGCTATGCTACTGCCGGTGGCATGTCGATGGAAGATTCTGCTCCATTCACAGTAAATGCGCCATATGGCATAAGCATGGTGTTTAATGGTAATGTCACAAATTTTGCTGCCCTCAAACAGGAGTTAAGTAAGAAAGATCTAGTTAAGCTAAGTGCCAGTAGTGATATTGAAGCGATGTTGCATGTGTTTGCTCAGGAATTGATCAAACGCACGAAAGGGGATTTCATTGAAAATATTTATGACACTGTGGCAGCCGTACATAAACGTTGCAAAGGAGCATATTCGACGATTGCCTGTATTGCTGAAAAGGGGATGGTGGCTTTCCGTGATCCTTATGGGATTCGTCCGTTAATGATTGGTAAACGTGGTAAAGGCAAACAAACGGAATATATCGTTGCTTCCGAATCGATTATGTTCACCATGTTGGATTTTGAATATGTAGATGATGTTAAACCAGGCGAAGTAGTCTTTATCGATACCAAACAAAAGTTACATCGTCGGGTTGTTACTCAAGGACGCTGGAGACCATGCTTATTCGAGTATGTCTATTTTGCTCGTCCTGATTCCATTCAAAATAATATTAGTGTCTACAAATCCCGCCTGCGCATGGGCGAAAAATTAGCAGATCGCCTAGAACCTTATTTGAAAGAATTAAAGATTGATGTTGTGGTTCCGGCTCCGGCTACATCGAATACAGCGGCCTTAGCCTTAGCGCAAAAACTGGGCTTAACCTACCGTGAAGGTTTATATAAAAACCAATTTATTGGGCGCACCTTTATTATGGGCGGTAATCGTCGTAAATCGGTGCGGCGTAAGTTGAACCCACAAATTTTAGAGGTCCGACGAAAAAATGTATTGCTGGTCGATGATAGTATTGTACGTGGAAATACCTCGCGTGAAATTATCACCATGTTGCGCCAAGCTGGTGCCAAAAAAGTCTATATGGTGTCCGCTGCACCACCTGTGATTTCTCCCTGTGTTTACGGCGTAGATATGCCTACACGACAAGAGTTTATTGCTAATCAAGTTGGTGGTACGGTGGAGGGAATCCGCAAGTACATCGGTGCAGATTTCCTCCTCTACCAAACGATCGAAGATCTGATTGATGCCGTCCGCATCCCTAAAGGTCCAGCCAAAGAATTTTGTACCGGTTGTTGGACGAAAAAATATCCTACCAAAGAAGTCACTCCTGCATTACTGAGCAATATCGAAGAGCAACGCCTCCAAGATAAATCTGCCAGTCATTGCTAAATTATCCCTCTAAACAAAGTCAGTGTCATTATGAATATCGCGATTATCGCTAGTGGGGCTCGTGAGCATGCTATAGCTTGGAAGTTAGCACAATCCAACCGGGCGCAATTATTTAATTTTGGCGCGACTCGTAATCCGGGAATGTCAAAACTATGCAAAGCCGTTGGTATTGGTGATCCCACAGATGTCACTGCAGTTGTGCAGTGGTGCCAAGAACATCAAATTGATGTCGCTTGGATTGGTCCAGAAGCCCCCTTGGCTGCAGGCATTGTGAATGCTTTAGAAGCTTTTGGGGTAGCTTGTATTGGACCAACTCAACAAATGGCCCAGTTAGAATCTTCCAAAGCTTTCACTCGAGAATTGTTAGATAAATACGAAATTCATGCTTCGCCAGATTATCGGGTCTTTACGAGTATGGAGGGTATTCAAGATTATATGTGGTCGTTGCATGATGATGTGGTGATAAAACCAGATGGGTTGACCGGTGGAAAAGGTGTCCGTGTGATGGGTGTGCAATTAAAAACCCGTGAAGATGCCCTGACCTACTGCGAAGAATTATTTAGAGACGGAGCACCGCGAGTGGTGATTGAAGAAAAATTGGTCGGCCAAGAATTTTCTTTAATGAGCTTCTCGGATGGAAAACATTTGGTGCATATGCCAGCAGTACAAGATCACAAATGTGCGTATGTTGGCGACACTGGGCCGAATACTGGTGGAATGGGTTCGTATACGGATGCGAATCATAGCATGCCATTTTTGAATGAACATGATATTGCATTTGCACGTCAGATTAATGAACAGACTCTCCAGGCGATCCAAGAAGAATGTGGCGAAGAGTACAAGGGAATTATCTACGGCGGATTCATTGCTACTAGAGCAGGTGTCCGTTTAATTGAATACAATGCACGGTTTGGAGATCCAGAAGTAATGAATTTGTTGTCCGTTCTAGAGACGGATCTCGTGGACATTACACAGGCCATCGTGGACCGTACGCTTGATCAGTTAGATGTGAAATTTGCGGCTAAAGCTTCGGTTTGTAAATATGTCGTACCCAATGGCTACCCTGATCAACCTGTGAAAGGCGAGCTCATTGATATCTCGAAAGTAGATATCCGGCGCGTGGGAATGTTTTTTGGATCGGTTGATCAAACTGAACGCGGTTTGATCCTACAAGGTTCACGCGCGATTGGATTAGTGGCGACTGGTGCAACGATTGCCGAAGCGGAAGCTGTGGTAGAAACGGAGATTCAAAAAATTACCGGTCCGGTTTTTCATCGTGAAGACATCGGTACCGCCGCATTAATTAATGCACGCGTTGCGATGCTAAAACAAATTCGTCATGCTTAGAATTGCTGTCTTAGGTTCCACTCGTGGGAGTGATCTACAACCATTATTGGATGCACAGGTTGCCAAAACTTTAGGTGACGCGGAGATTGTGTTGGTAATCTCCAATAATCCGGCTGCTGAAATTTTGAACAAAGCTAGAATGGTTGGAGTCGAAGAACATGCCATCGATAGCAAAACGGTGTCCCGTGAAGACTTTGAAGAGCAGGTGTTAAACATTTTACATCGCCGCAAAGTAGACCTCATTCTGCTAATCGGTTTCATGCGTATTTTATCGCCCAACTTCGTGAAACAATTTGATCATAAAATTTTAAATATTCACCCGTCATTATTACCAAAGTATGCTGGTGGGATGAATAATAATGTCCATGAGGAAGTCTTGAAGAATAAGGAGACAGTCACTGGTTGTACATTGCATTATGTCACGGCAACGGTTGATGAGGGTCCAATTTATGCCCAAAAAGAAGTACCAGTAGAAGCCACTGATACGGTTGAAACTTTAAAGGCCAAAGTGCAAGCGGCTGAACAAGCTTTATTGCTACAAGCGATCAAGGAGTTAGCGCTTCAATCATAACGTCTGGAGAAGGGCCCTAGTTGCCAGAGCGGGTTTTTTCTGTTACCGTAGCCCCATGATTCGTCGTGCCTTAGTCAGTGTATCTGACAAAACTGGAGTAGAGGAACTGTGCCGAGAGCTCATTGAGCTTGGGGTTGAAATCGTCTCAACTGGTGGTACAGCGAAGCGCTTAGAAGACGCCGGCATTACCGTGCGTACCATTGATGATCTCACTGGTTTTCCAGAGATGATGGATGGTCGTGTGAAAACCTTGCACCCCCTAGTGCATGGCGGTATTTTAGCAGTGCGCAGTAAGCCAGAGCATATGGCTTCAGTCAAAGAACATGGCATTGAATTAATTGATCTGGTAGTAGTGAACTTGTATCCATTTGAATCCAAACCTGGTATCGAAAATATCGATATTGGTGGTCCGGCCATGGTGCGTTCTGCTGCGAAAAATTTTCAAGATGTGGGCGTGATTGTCGATCCGTTGGATTATCCTTCCGTGATTGCAGAATTAAAAGAAGAAAAAGATCTCTCCAAACAGATGCGTCACTACTTGATGCAGAAAGCATTTGCACATACTGGCTATTACGATTCGATGATCGCCAATTACATGAACGAAACTCGAGCGTTCACTGATGAGATCAGTTTTGGTTTCCGCAAAGTGGCTAGTTTGCGTTATGGTGAAAATCCTCATCAAGCAGCTGCTTATTATGCCGAGCCATTATCGCAGGTGACGAGCATTGTGAAGGCCGAAATTCTTCAAGGTAAACAGTTATCCTATAACAATATTATGGATGCGGATGCTGCCTTACGGATTATTCTGGAATTTGCAAAACCGGCCGCAACTATTATTAAACATACTAATCCTTGTGGGACAGCAGTTGCGGATGATATTACCACTGCATTTACACGGGCGTATGAAGCGGATAGTAAGTCAGCCTTTGGCGGGATTGTGGCGTTGAATCGTACTTGTACTAAAGCGATTGCGGAGGCGTTATCCAAAAAATTTGTGGAGATTATCTTAGCTCCTGATTTTGAAGACGCTGCCGTTGAAGTGATGAGCGCCAAACCAAATGTGCGTTTATTAAAACTAGGTGAATTGAAAGCTCCGACCGCTACTTGGGAAACACGTAAAATTTTAGGCGGGGCGCTGTTGCAAGAAACGGATACCAAAGTCATTACCGAAGCTGATATTACGGTTGTGACAGATACCAAGCCTAGTAAACAACAACTCCACGACCTGTTATTTGCGTGGACAGTTTGCAAACATGTGAAATCTAACGCGATTGTGTTAGCTAAAGACGGCATCACCTTAGGAGTTGGCGCTGGCCAGATGTCGCGCATCGATTCTGTTGAGATTGCTTTAAAGAAAGCTGGTGACCAAGCGAAAGGTGCCTTGTTAGCCTCTGACGCTTTCTTTCCGTTCCGTGATTCTATTGAGGCTTTAGCCAAAGCGGGGATTGGTGGCATTATTCAGCCTGGTGGCTCAGTGAAAGATACTGAAGTGATTGCAGCCTGCAATGAGTTTAATATCCCGATGGTCTTTACTGGTTATCGTTCGTTTTTACATTAATTATGGCTAAGCGCTCTACCCATCAATATATCGCGGTGATTGATTTCGGTTCGCAGTTTGCGCATTTAATTGCTCGACGGATCCGACAGTTAGGTGTCTTGGCCAAGATTTATACCCCAGATACAAACCCGGCGGAGTATGCTGATGCTAAGGGGATCATCTTATCTGGCGGGCCCAAGAGTACCATTGCAGAAGATGCGGTGGAGTATGATCATCGGGTGTTTGATCTGAACGTGCCGATCCTCGGATTATGTTATGGCCATCAGCTAATTGCTCTGCATTTTGGTGGGCAAGTGACTAAAGGTAAAACTAAAGAATACGGTCAGGCAGATGTCACGATTCATAATGCCACTGATCTATTCAAAGGGTTAAAATCTAAAGAGCGTGTTTGGATGAGCCATTGGGATGTGGTCAGTCAGGCTCCAGCTGGTTTTGAGGTGATTGCCGGAACGGTAGATTGTCCGATCGCTAGCATGTGTGATTCTCAGCGCAAAATTTGGAGTACCCAGTTTCACATGGAGGTGCATCACACAGAACATGGTTTACAGATGTTAAAGAATTTTGTGCTTAATATTTGTAAAACCAAAGCAGATTGGGACATTGCACATATTGAACAAGAGATCATTAAAGACATTCGCACCAGCGTTCCAAAAGATAAGCACGTATTTGTATTGTTATCTGGTGGGGTAGATTCTACAGTGGCGTTTGTATTGCTCGAGAAAGCATTAGGTAAAAAACGTGTTTATGGCTTGCATGTCGATAATGGCTTCATGCGGTTGAATGAAAGCACTAAAGTGATGACTGCCTTAAAAAAGGCCGGCTTTGATAATATGCACATCATTGATGCATCGGATCGTTTTGTCCAAGCTGTGGCCGGCATGGTTGAACCAGAGGCCAAGCGCTTAGCGATTGGTGAATTATTCGTAGCAATTGCCAACGAAGAGATGTCTAAGTTAGATCTGAATAAATATTTATTAGGTCAAGGCACTATTTATCCGGATACCATTGAATCTGGTGGTACTAAACATGCCGATAAAATTAAAACCCATCATAATCAGATTGATCTGATTAAACAAATGACGAAAGAAGGTAAGGTCGTGGAGCCCTTGCGTACGCTCTACAAAGATGAGGTGCGTGCCATTGGTCGCCGATTTAAATTAGCTCCTAGCTTGTTAGATCGTCATCCCTTTCCTGGTCCGGGTTTAGCAATTCGTACGTTGTGTTCTGATGGTGACAATACCATCGCTGAGGCCGCTGATATTAATCGAAAGATTGCTGAAGTGATTAAGAAGATGTCCTTAAAATTAGAAGGACATGTATTACCAATGAAATCCGTTGGCGTCCAAGGAGATGAACGTTCCTATAAACATCCGGTGTTATTGACCGGCAAAGCTACTTGGAAACAGTTAAATGAGTTGTCAGTGCGTTTGACGAATGAAGTCTTTCAAATTAATCGCGTACTGTGGTTAGTAGGGAGTCGTCGCGGTGTCACAGTGGAAGGTTCCAAAATGCATACGGCGTATCTGACAAAAGAACGTTTAGATCTATTGCGTGTAGCCGATGATTTAGTGATGCGCCAAATGAAGGCTGATCGATTGGAAAAAGCGATTTGGCAATTCCCAGTTGTGCTAGTGCCGTATGGTCAGCATGATCAAGGCGAATCCATTGTGTTACGCCCCATTCAGTCTCAGGAAGCGATGACGGTCAATTTTTTCCCAATGCCACAACCCAGTTTAACAGCGATCAAAAAACAGTTGTTAGCCATTCCCTACGTGGATTATATTTTCTACGATATCACCCACAAACCACCTGCGACAATTGAGTGGGAATAAGTTCCACAGTTCCACAGAGATCTGATCAAAAATGCCCAAAAAACTGGGCTTTTTTGATAATGTTTTGTACTTGTAGTTATGCACTTTTTGGGTCTGAACAGCTGAATGGAACAGATCTATACTGGTTAGTTCTTTTTGAACAAACCCTACCTTTGCAGGATATGCACTGTTAGGCCCTCAAAAGAACACCCGATTAGCGGGATAATGCATATGTTCGCTTGAGCTATCCAATAGCTCGCGAACAACAAGTTCGCTCTTTTACAACTCACTTCCTACAAACGCATGGGCTGTTCGCAGCTCAACGTTTCTCAACACTCACGTCTCTCAACTTCCTTTTCAGGAGATCTCATGAACATCAAGTACCTCTGGATGGTGCTCGGCATCATCTTCACCATCCTCACTGGCTGTGCCAACACGGTGCCCGTTGATCCCAGCTGTTACACCCCTGACGGGTGCAGCGAGATCACGGACACCGGCGTCGTCCCCACGGACACGGACACGGACACGGACACGGACACGGACACGGACACGGACACGGACACGGAC
>CAYLOJ010000003.1:58858-102275 GCA_964385285.1 uncultured Gammaproteobacteria bacterium | reverse complement strand
CCGGCTAACTTCATCCAAGCATTACCAAACATTAATTTGGAATACCACACACTACCTAACACCATGCTAAATGCTGTGGTGGCAAGAATGGCCCAATAATTTAAGGTGATCTCTGGCATAACGTTTATGTGTATAATGATTTATTTACGATGAAGTGACAAAGTCTTCAGGTGTACTTTCACTGAGGAGGTTGTACGTAAGCTATCCAAGACTTGACCGGTATAGGCATTCACGAGTGCATACTTTTTTCCGGAACGCACTAACAGATAAGCAGTGCCGTTTTGTGAAGTTACTGAAGTATTCCCTTGACTGAGCACTGTATAACGATAGCCACTACCATCCACAAATTTTACTTTGATCGTACCATTGCTGCCACCGGCAATACTGGTGACAGTTTGTTTGTAGAGTGTTTTGCTACTAGCACTGTAACTACCGTAAATTGGATGCACACCGTTACTAGCCAAGGTATTCCATTCATCAATCAAACCATCACCGTCATCATCAATACGATTACTAATATATTCAATCACGGAATAGGTTGGCGCAGGAGTGGTTTCTACTGGAGGCACAGTGACCACACCAGAATCATCTGTATCACTACTATTGGTCACATAACCAGTAGGAGCCGTTAGGGCACAAACCGTTTGTGACACTGCCGCATTACCTAAACCATCATTATCGTAATCTTGATAAACGGTTAGATTACTAGATACAGTACTGTCGGCATCGTTACAATCAGCGGTGGTTGAAACTCCATCATTATCGTAATCCGCATCATTCAGATCAGTGGCTGTTGAAACGTAACCACTCGGAGCAGTTAGTGAGCAAACCGAAGTTGTCGAAGCACTTAATCCCCGACCGTCACCATCCGCATCACGGTAATAGGTTACATTACTACTAATCGTTGCATCATTATCGTTACAATCAGATGTACTGGCTACTCCATCATTATCGGCATCTGTGGCAGCAGCAGTACAAGTAACCGGATAATTACTATAAACGGCTACACTACTAGGAATATTATCAACTGTTAAAGCGGCTTGAGCTAAACCAGTTGTACAATTTGGTACGATCACTAAACCTTCTTCTGAAGCTGCATTACCATCCGTACCAAGTGTTCCATAGGTTGGCATATAGTAGCTTCTATCTGCACTACCTGTTTGAAGTAATGTACCAGTTAATGAATACTCTTTTAAACGGCTGTCGGAATCAAAGACAACATAAAGCACGTTGGTTGATGAATTGTATTGCAGCGAGCTGATATCATAATATGTATTTGCAGCTGTTGCCGAGTTCATCAGAGTAATAGTAGCTACAGATGACACACTAGATGAACTACTACTCCTGCTAAATGTGTAGACCCGTACTACAGTCTCGGCTTGTGACGCGGCTAGAAAAAATCCACCAGATTGAGCTGTACCCCATGATGCTGGAGCATAGGCTGCTGGAACATAGGTCAAAGCTTCAAAACCAGAACCTCCACTAATTGGTAGATCTGATAATGTCCAACTTAAACCAGTTTTAACACCAGTTGAAATATATAGCTCTTCAATCTTATTGCTATATTCATTAGCAATATACATTTTATTGTCAGTAGCAGAAGTATCGGTGACAGTGATATCTTCAAAGTCATTTTCAGTTGCTTGATATCGATTCCAATATTGAGAAACTACTCCCGCTGTAGTTAAAACAGCAATATCACCATCATCACCCACTACGATATAACCAGTGCCGCTCAAATAGTCTATGCCGCTTGCTTCAAAACCATTACCAGTGCTGTTGCCTGTAATGCCGGATCCAATTGATGTACTGGTTGTGCTTGCTGGCCAAGCGGAGGCAGCTGAAGCGACCGAAGCGGTAGCGAGTAAGGACAATGTCAGAGCAGCTTGTGCTAATTTGATTTTGATCATGCACATACTATCCTGTATCTGTGACAAAATGTCAATGTAATTCCTCTACCGATAAGCAATTCAATCTTATCGTTACGGGAACTGGGGCGAGCGACGTGCTCTCCCCATCAGCCAGCGTGAACGCTGACTGTCCTCCTGGCTTCAGGAATTCCTAGCAGCTCGACTGCGGGCCCTTCTTGGGCTCCTCGGGCAGCACGAGCACGCCGTGCATCTGCTTCGTGGCCTTGACCAGCGCCAAGGCGCAGCTGTAGGCCTCGAAGGCACCGGCGAAGGCGTTCTTCTGGCTGGCCAGCTCTTCGAGCTCCGCCTCGACCCACCGCTGAACCTCTACGAGGTTGACCACCTCGTTGTCCCGGTAGTTGGCGAAGAAGGGACATGCGAGGGAGCGCGTGTGGGCCGCCGTGACGAGGGGTGGAGCGTCTGCACCGGCCGCGACGTGAGCGTCGCGGATGTGGGAGCAGGCCTCCGAGAGAAGAAGGTGGAGAGGGCCGAGAATCTGCCTACGATCGCGCATGGGAACTCCTGGGAAGCGCGTGCCCACGGTACGAAATAAAACCGGTGGCGTCAAGCTAGAAGATATGTAATTCTGTTGAAACTTTGGATTTAGTTCTCTAAGCGAGCGAGTTGACCAGTGGTACGCGAACTATGATGCAAGAACAAAAATAAACCTAAACTAATCCCAGCGTAAAGGACGTTTAACCCTACCAGGGTTAACGTATGGGCTAAGGTTACTGGCATCCCAGCCAGATGTGCTCGTCCCGCTTCAAACACATACGTAGCAGGAATAGCGTAGGAGATCGGTTGTAACCAGCTAGGTAGAATATTGACTGGAAAATAGATGGCACATAATGGCTGGAAGACGTAGATTAATCCCCACCCTAAGGCTTGAATACGGGTGCCGTAGCGAAAGATTAATCCTAACAACACTAATCCAATTGAAGCACTAAACACGACCAGATTTAATCCGTACCAAACTAATGGCCAAAAACCAATTGATAAAATCGAAAAATGAAAAACAAAGTAAGCTAACACACCCAAGCCTGCAGTAATGACTGCACTTTTTAACACAGCGGAAAACACCGAAGCTAAAATATATTCTGCCAACGAGAGTGGAGAGATAAATAGATTGCTCATGTTGCGTGACCAGACATTCCACATACTACTCACTGTCATGGAATACTGCGTTACCCGAACGATTTCCCAGAAGACGGCGCCCAACAAAAGCACATTGCCAGCTGCGGGATCGTTTAACACAAATACAGAAACGAACCCAAACACGATGACATCGAGAGTTGAAAACACAGGCAAATCCATCACCACCTCTAACGAGCGTTTGGAGATATACCACTCTTGTTGAATCATGGCCGCAATCCGGCGGAAAGAGATCATAGTTTTGACGTCACTTGGGTCTGGCGAGTAAACTGCAAAAATACATCTTCTAAGGTTGGTTTCTGAATGGTGATATCGGTAATCCACAACCCAGCCTGACTGATATTGAAAATCACTTTGGGCACGAGCTGTTCTGGTACCTTTATACTGACAACATGGGCACGTGGTTCAGTAAAGTTAAACCCAAATCGCTCCAAGACGGTTAAAAGTTTAGCGCGCTCACCATCATAGGTCAGAATCAGCTGATTATGCGTAATCTGTTTGGTTAAATTCAACGGCGTATCTTGGGCAATAATATTGCCATGATCTAAAAACAGTACCTCATCACAGATCCGCTCCACCTCTCCCATATCGTGACTAGTGTACAGTAACGAGATCTGCTGTTCAGCTTTTAATTGTTCAATCAGTGTTAGTAATTTATCAGCAATATCTGGATCCAAAGAAGCAGTGGGTTCATCCATCAAAATCATCTCCGGTTTATTTAATAACGACTTTACTAAATTCACGCGAGTTTTTTGACCAGCCGATAGATCCCAGAAACGTTGGTTTAATAGTGCTTGAATTTGAAAATAATCCACCAACTCACGAATGCGCGCTTTGGGCTGATCCACGTGATACAGCTTGGCAAACACTAATAAATTTTCCCACACTGTAATACGACCTTGTAGGGTATTAAAGGTGGAAGCAAAATTTAAACGCTGCAAACAGTCGCGACGATGAGTGAAAAAATTTTGACCGAAATACGTAATGGTACCGGTAGTTGGTGCAGTAATTCCCAATAACATTTGAATGGTCGTTGACTTCCCTGCTCCATTTGGGCCAAGCAGGCCAATGATTTTTCCTTTGGGAACACTAAAGGAGATCCCATTCACCGCGGTGAATGTACCAAATTGCTTCGTCAATTTTTCTACCGTTAGGACATCAGACATATTTTTATACTAGCATACCAATGATTTTCCGATAATCACATTATCAAGAAACGATTGGTACCCCGCTGCTATCCTCCTAAAAGAATCCAGCGGGGCGCCCTAACACGGAACGAGAGGATGCTACGACAGGGCGTACTGCTCGGCGATCAGCGCGAACCCGGCCTTGCTGTGGAAGACGACGATGACACGCGTCTTGTCGCCATCTTCAAAGCAGTGCACAGCCGGCTTGCGCTTTTTGGTCAGCTCCGCGACCACGAGGTGCGGATCGAGCAACGTCAGGTCCGCGTGCCAGCCACGAATGACCCAACGGTTCCTAGTGCCGAAACAGATGATCTCGGGATTCTGCTCCTTGCGATCGAAGTACTTCAGCTCCACCGGACGAGTCCGATGCAAGTTGACGTCCCCCTTCACAATCCGATTCCCCACCTGGTCCAGCAGACCCGCGTAGGATTCGATCAGAGCCCGCTGCCGCCGAGCGCGCTTCGACAGCTTCACGTTCTTGTCGTTGTCTTCCCCTTCCCCAACAATCTTGAGCAAACAATACTCCTGGAAAATGCTCCGTTGAGCGCCGTCATGAAATCAGCAAACGCATCTCTTGTCAATCACACCTTAGGTATGGGTTCGAGAAGAACAACAAACTGACCGTGCTCTAGTTTGAGAAATATGCCGCCATAGGCTCAAAATAACTCTCCACCCAACCCTGACGATAATTTGCCTCTTGCGTTTTTGGTGTGCCGCTCTGTTTCAATCTCAACTGTGTACCTGTCTTGGTTTTGGTGAGTGTAATGGTGAGGGTTGAATCAGGATCTGCCTCTGCGAATTCGCTGGTGCGCCAACTTTGTACGATCTGCTTGTTCTTAACAAGTTTAAGATTCTTCCCCCAAATGTACCCATCCCAAGCTGAAAACTCGCCCCCCACTTTAGCCGAGCCAGTCGCTTTGGCTCCGGTCATTGCGCCATGTTTAGCGCCGCTCAACCAGGCAGCATACAGTTCGGCAGGTGTGACGTTCACAAATTGAGTGGTCAGTGTAATCATCGCATTAGTTACTTTCCCCAGCGCCATTTGGCCGGTTCTCCTGTTTTAGCACAAATGTAAATAAGCGTGCCGTTAATGACAATTAATCCACTAAAGAATAACCACAACCAACGGGTATTGCGATCTAATAACGGCGCTAATCCCAGCGCCAGTAGCAGATCAAGCGCTAAAAAGATTCCAATGACAACCCAACCTTGCCAGGTAGCGGGATACCAGCCATAGCCATAATGTTTAGCTTTAAACCAAATCTGTTTTGGCATCTTACAAGGACTGCAACTTACCAGAACTTTTTACTTTCCATTTGGCCGTCACTAAATGTGCACCGCGATCCCAATGACCAGTAATCCGATGTTTAGATGTACTCAAGGTAACGCGCTGCTTGCTCGGCCTACGATCTAGTTGAATAGAAGTTGTCTTCAGTTTGTTCAGTAGATTTGCCTCCGTCAAACGCAATACAGCCAGTCGACCATGTTTACCACGGGCATTCAGATAAACAATGGTTTCATAACCATCGTAGAAATTAGACAATCGTAGCTTACCTTTGGCAACGGAGTTGGCTTTTTTATTATAGACTTTTTTGTGTGCTACTAACTCCCCTTCACTATACAGTTTAATGACCTTGCCATTGGTAGCAATCCAACGAAGTTGATCTTGACTAACAGCAGCCAACACTTTTCCGCTACCACTAAATGGGCTCGTCGTTTCAGTGAAGCCAGAATCATATGTTACTGTTACGGTTGCATCATCCACCGTTACATCAGCAATCATTCCCAAGGTAGAGTCATCAGTATCTGTGGCATTGTCTACATAGCCAGCTGGTGCAGTTAAACTACAACTTGATGTCGTACTCGTACTATCACCAAAACCGTCACCATCGACGTCTTGATAGTAGGTTAGTTCCGAGGTTAAGGTCGCATCACTATCATTACAATCGTCACCCGCCACTAGGCCAGCTGTACCAGGCATGCCATCACCATCACCGTCTGTGTAGAGTGTCAGCAGATAAACCATTCCAGCGGAATCAGCAGCGGAATCTTCACCCGGAGCACCAATGATTACTTGCGGAAAAGTGTTATCAAATAGATGCGTACTCCCTACTACCGAACCTATTTGATCGTTAGTGTGTAATCCCACTATGCGAGCTTCTGCACTAGCCAAGCCCGTAGCGCCGCTATAACTAGTGGCCTGACCAAGAATAAGATAGCCAGCACCGGCACTACTAGTTTCCGGGACACCAATCAGTAAATCTTGATAGCCATCATTATTTTGGTCACCGGCCGCACCGACATTAACTACTGTCTCACTGCCTTCTACGGTGAAGGAGGGTAAAGTACTGGTGGTTTGACTTCCGCTATAACTCGCTGCTTGGCCATAAATGAGATAAGCCCCAATCGCATTGACACCAGCAATCTGCTGGTTAGTTCCAATGGCAACGTCATCATAACCATCACCATTCAGATCTCCTAAAGCGGCTAGTGATGCACCTACGCCATCGCCCACTTCTGACCCACTAAACTGTGGCAATCCGCTCAAGGCAGTCGTACCTGAGTAAGCGGCAGAACGACCATAAACCAGATACACGGTTCCCGTATAACTATCATAACCCTGGGCAGCAACCAAGAAATCATCATACCCGTCATTATTCACATCTTGCGCAGCACTCACTGTACCTCCGGCATATTGATTAATCGCTGCACCTGTAAATTTGGGTAGCGTTGCTAAATTTCGGTTCGTGTAACGCGTACTGGAACCATATACTATATAAGCGGCGCCTTTCTTTGAATCATTCCAATATGCCCCAATGACTGCATCGTCATACCCATCAGCATTGATGTCTCCGACTCCAGCCACACTGCTACCGGCGTAATCGGCGGCAGCTTCACCTAAAAATTGAACACCAACTAGAGACAATGAGTTTGTGCCTGAGTATTGTGCAGAACGACCATAGATTAAATATGCAGCACCGGCTCGACTAGATGCATAGTAAATACCGACCATAAAATCATCATAGCCATCTTGATCAATATCCCCAAGTCTGGCGACAGTCGGATCAGAGCCAGAATCACCACCATCTCCAGTGACGCCAACAAATTTTGCAACATTGGAATTGGTTGCTAAATTCACATTACCGGAATATCCTCCAGCCTGACCGTAGACGAGATAGGCTTGATCTGTGTAGTCCGATATATCGACGCCAGTCATCCAGAGATCCATGTAGCCATCCCCATTCACATCACCTACCTCAGTGGCTTGATACCCTAAATCAAAAGTTTCAATAGCAACACTGTATGTGCTATCGGCCTCCGTGAGGCTAACACTGCTATACGTAGCAGCCTGTGCACTGGACAGCTGTACCAGTAACACGCTTACCAAGATTGCCAACGATGATGACAGACCAAACATGGAAGCCTTCATAGTAATAATGCTATAAGAATAATGTACTCTATTAGTATACTGATTTAACTCTGTTTATGCCACTCGTGTAGACGACGACGCAACAACGTATGATCAGGAACGGTTTTAGCCACTAACGCCCAAAAGCGTGGTGAATGATTCAGTTCGTGTAAGTGACAGAGTTCATGGACCAACACGTAATCGGCTAAGTCAGACGGTAGCAAGATAATCTTGTAGTGAAAATTCAGATTGCCTTGGCGTGAACAGCTTCCCCAGCGAGTGGAGGTGTTTTTGATCGCAATCCGCTTGTACCTAAAGCCGTACATTCGATTTAACTGCATCAAACGTTGTTGCACGAACGTACGAGCCGCTTCTTTGTGTTTCAAATAATCCGCCTGTGTACCGGCCAGCACACCACGTCGAACGCGGCGCACCAATCTACGTTTGGGACCGCGCATTAATCGAGCGATGCTCTGTGCATTACGCGACCATGATACCAGACGAAAACGCATCTCTGCAGAATGGACTAGTTGATCTCGACCACTACTTCGGAGATGGGAAAACGCACCTTGGCGAGTTGAGCAGTGGCATCCTGATTACTACGGAATCCAATGGGAGCAGCTACGGCCGTCGTTAAGTGGAGTGGCGCCAACCCTAGAATTTCATCAAACTGAGCCGGATCAAAGCCTTCCATTCCACCAGCATCAATCCGCTCTACTGCTGCAGCGGATAACAAGGTACCTAAGGCAATGTAGGCTTGTTTCTTAGCCCACTCAATCCGCTGCTCTGGCGTGTGTCGTGCCAGGAAACCTTTAATTACAGTGGCTAGTGACGCTAAATCGGCAGGTGTTTGTTGACGCGTTTGTGCAATGGAATGGATATAGGCATCCACACTTTCATCGGAAAGGTCCGTTTTGGCCGCAAGTACAATAAAATGCGAGGCGTCAGTAACTTGTGGTTGCCCCCAAGCCGCGGCGCGCAATTTAGCACGGACCGCCGGATTGTTCACGACAATAAATTTCCAAGGCTGCAAGCCAAAGGCAGATGCGGATAAGCGCATTGCCTCTAATAAGGTGTCCAACTGCTCAGCGGTAAGCTTCTTGGTGGTATCAAATTGTTTCGTTGCATAGCGCCACTGTAGAGCAGTAACTGGTAATGAGTTTGGGTTGTACATATCGATAATAATAATGAATGAGGTAAACAGTATAGTGTAATTTGCTAACTCTCGCTACTGAATGAAATCACCGGTTTGTAATTGCCGAAATGCCAGATCTAATTCCTCTGCTGTATTCATGACAATCGGTCCGTTCCAAGCGATCGTTTCATGAATGGGTTGACCAGCCACCAACAAAAAACGGGCACCGCTATTACCAGCGCGCACTTGTACACAATCTCCGGCATGTTCTAACAAGATAATACTCCGTTGCGGAACGGTCACTGGGCCATCGGCGGATAACCCTAGCGCGCCTGCAAAGATATATAAAAATACGGTATGTCCTGCGGTGACCGGAAAATCGATGGTTTGATTTGCCTGCACTGTTATATCGACAAATAGGGGTTGGGCGGTAATATCTTTCACCGGACCTAGCTGTGCATTCCACTGACCAGCAATCACTTTAATATTAGCGTGGGGACCAAAGGATAAATCAGGAATTTCATTAGCTTTAAATTCTTGATACTGCGGTGTTGTCATCTTGCTTTTCTTGGGTAAATTTACCCACAACTGAAACCCTTGAATACCATGCATTCCTTGTGGCATCTCTTGATGAATGATACCGCTACCAGCGGTCATCCATTGCACAGAGCCATTCGAGATTGTCCCAGAGTGCCCTAAGCTATCTTGGTGCGCCACATCGCCGTTTAACACATAGGTGACCGTTTCAATTCCACGATGCGGATGCCAGGGAAAGCCAGCCAAGTAATCACCCGGCTGAGGTGAACTAAAATCATCAAATAATAAAAACGGATCAAACTTGGGTAGTTCATAATATCCAAAACCACGATGCAGTTTTACACCCGCCCCTTCTAAAGTGCCTTTAGCTTGAAGGATCTGTGCAATTTTTCGAATGGTCGGCATAGCTACAGTATAGCAGATTGACAAAAACGGGTTTTACCTGAATACTGCGAGCCTCGTTTGATTTACGATACCGCCTGAATGCTAGGTGGTGTGGCAATCACGAGACACACCGCTCTTTCTTCCTTCTGCATTGCTGGAGCAATAATGTCTGACGAAATTCATCCCCCCGACAAGAAGCCCTCATTCTGGCGTGCCTTGCTGCACGTCTTGAATCCCCTGGAGTGGATCAGCCTCGGCGTCACCATCACTTCGATGCTGTTGTCGGCCTTCCGCCACGCCACGCTGGACCAGGTCAAGGAGGGTGCCGTGCACATGCGTAATCCGCTGGTGCCCGGCCCCGCCAAGGCCCTGTTGATGGTGTCGGCAACGGGAGCTGTGTTGGTGGTGGTGATCATCTGGATCATCATCCATGGCCTGCTCCCCTTCCTGTTGCTCAGCGTCGTGGAGGATATCTTCCTGCTGGTGCTGCTCCTGGCTTTGGAGTTCCTGTGCTGCTGGGTGTTCAACTACTACGCCCGTAGCAGTTTGCCGCCACCCTGAAGATGTGGGTAGAGAAAGTTGGTGCGCCGCGTAGCAATACGTGACGGTCCTGGGTGGAACGCGCTCCTCCCAGGACCACCCGAACTGTAGTTTGAATAAGTTTGAAACTAGAGTTTGAGAGTTATGCGAACAATGTTAAGTAATCTGCATAGTCCTGCCAAACCAGAGCACTATCAGAGTCCTTTAGCTTTAGGCGGCCAAGGCAGCAATGCGCTAGTGCGCTGCTGATAAGATTGATAGGCCGGATTCTGACTTAACTTTTTTTCTAGCATCGGAATGCCTGATACTTTTACAATTAAAAAAGTAATGAGTGCGGGACCAAATAATCCGATCCAGCCATACGGTACGCCCAAGGCCATAAGCCCAATGCCCCACCACTGCGTAACTTCTCCAAAATAATTGGGATGACGTGAATACTTCCATAACCCTTGATCCATCAATTTACCGCGATTGGCTGGTTGCTGAATAAACCGCCGCAATTGTCGATCCGCAACCGATTCAAATTCAAATCCTAAGGTCCAGATCAATACGCCTAATAGATCTAACCAACCAAGTGCTTTCGGTTGCATAACGATTAGTAGTACCGGGAGTAAAACACCGAGCATTAAGATACCTTGCAAGAAAAAGATCTGCACAAAACTGCGCAATTTGAACCAGTGCCATTCCCGACGCCACACCGCATAGCGTTCATCTTCCGGTGTCTTACGGTGTCTTTGCCAGATATGGAGTGATAATCGTAAACCCCAGGCGGTCACCAGTGCCAATACCAGAGTGCTTTGAACACTGAGTGTGCCGACAGCAGCAGCGGTCACCCAAGCAATTGTGATGAAACCTAATCCCCAGGCAACATCAGCGAGATCATTGCGCGCCCGAACTAATGCAACCACATACCAACAGCTCATGTAGATGAGCATGGTGACTAGTGGTACCCACCAAATGCTACTCCACATCTACTTGATGTATTTAATCAGCGCAGTGGCAATACCAGCAGTAGCACCAGTAATCAGCGCACCCCAAGCAAGATCAATGAGTGTGATGGATAGAGGCCAATTGCGTAACGTCGCTAAATTCGTTAGATCATAGGTAGCATAAGCGATCAGACCAAATAATGCTCCACGCCAGACAGCAGTCAGTACTGAACCATGGACAACAGCCGGTTGGACAATAAAAAAGTAGATACCGAAGGCATACAGCAGATAAAAAATGCCAGCCGCCCACCAATTGACATCATTGGTCATTAACTCACCTAAATAACGTCGGTACAGTTGTTTGGCAACTAATCCAAGCCAGACTGCGTCCAGCAGTAACATGGGAACGAGCGTAGCTAAATAAGATCCGATCGATTTCATAAGTCTATTGTTTTAATGTTTTAAGCCCGCGTGACGTTTCCACCAACTGGGATACTCACCGGTGCGCACACAAATTAAATCAAAGATAAAGGCAAGAATGATTAAGGTCAGCAGATATACGAGTGCAGACTGAATGACCAGACACAATGCTAAACCAATGCACAATATACCAATCGTCACAGCAAAGCCCTCCCCACTCACGGGATAATAGGCGGCACAGATCTTCCAAAACCGTAACGGCTTAAACCAATAGTGTCTCACCCAACAATTATAGCACGGATCGCGAGATAAACGAACGCATCCCAATACTCGCAAAATCAAAATCTGTATTGAAATGATCCAACGCTTCATCGGGATACAGTAGGGCCATCGCTGCTAACATCGGCCGATAATGATCATCGGTCGGAATGGCCAACTGAGCAGACGCTCCAAATTTTCCAGGATGAGCCAATAGTTTCAGATTATGATCGTTGATCGCTGGAGTAATTTTACTATCAAATTCTAATGCCCAATCGAATGGCTGGGTTGCAGTAGGATCAATGCTATATAAATTATGCACGATATTACCACTGCCAATAAATAGGACCCCTTTGTCGCGCAATTGACGTAACTCAGCAAACATAGCGAGCAACTGCTCAAAGGATTGCGATACATTCAAACTAATTTGTAATACCGGTAGCTGTGCAGCGGGGGCAAGATGTTTTAGAATCGTCCACGTGCCATGATCTAATCCGCGTGTCCGATCAAGCTGTATTTCATATTGCAGAAAAGCCTCTTTCAAACGCTGCGCAACAGCTGGATCTCCGGGGGCGGGATACTGCACCTGATACAATTCTTCAGGAAAACCATAGAAATCATAGATCAGCTCCGGACGCTGCGCCGCCGTAATCGCTGTCCCCTGTTGAGTTAACCAATGTGCGCTAATCACCACGATGGCTTGGGCCGGCGGCAATGTTTTACCAACTTTGGCCCATTGCTGCGTGTACGCATTATCCAACAACACATTCATGGGACTACCATGACCAATGAACAGCACAGGCTGTCGCTCACTTGGCACTAATGACGCTGCTACAGTTTTTAACGCTTGCCAGTTATCCATAGATTTAAATCCATCGGTTGTTTTGTACTATAAAGTAATGGTCACCGTCGTCTGTTTCCCTTCGATAGAAGCGATTAGTAACTGACCATGATGATGTTCAATAATGAGCTTTGTAATGGCTAGGCCTAAACCACTGCCACCCGAGGCACGTGAACGCGATGGATCAACGCGAAAAAATCGTTCAGTCACCAGCGGTAATGCCTCTGCAGGAATACCAATGCCATCATCTTGAATCGTAATGATGCTTTGTTTATCTTTATTCACTAAGCGCACAACGATGGTTTGACGAGCATATTTAATCGCATTCTCAATACCATTCATAACCGCACGCTGCAGCAAAGTGGCATTACCCTGTATGAAGATTGGATCAGATTGATCACACTCCAAGACTAGAGTTTTGTTGGCAGCCGTGGCTAACGTATGTAACTGGGTAACGGCCTGTCCAACCACTTGCGTTAGATCCACGCGTGCAAAGGGAATCTGTTGATCAGTGACGGTCAGTAATAACAAATCTTCAATTAGTTGATTCATAAAGCTGGTTGATGCCACTGCCTGGCGTAAGTAGCCCTCTAATTCCGCCCTGGTCATTGTAGGATCATGTAAGATTGCTTCTAGATTAATCTGTGAGATCGACAATGGAGTTTTAAGTTCATGCGAAGCATTGGCAATAAATTGTTTCTGAGTTTCTAATGATTCATATAAAGGCTGTAAGGTTCGACCAGCAATGAAGTAACCCCCAATAAACGATAAGACCACCAGGGTCACAAAAATCAGCCATGAAGCCAAGCGAATGCGATCGAGATCACGTTGATGTACTTCATTTAGCACATCACGGAAAGTCACGAAATCATCATCCGACCCAGTTTCTACGTGCCGTTCTAATAGCTCGCTCTTCGTAGATTCGATCTCCAGAGACTGTCGATGAGGATCTTTATGAAGCTGCTGGGTAATTACAATATTGGTCAGCAAGGTATACACAATGGAAGTGGTAATCAGAATCACTGAGTACCATAAAGTCATTTTAAAACGTACCGATAACTTCATATTGAAATCATTTTATAACCCTTACCGCGAATTGTAATTAATAGACGTTTAGATGGATCAATTTTTTGACGCAAAGTTTTTATATGGGTTTTGACTGTATCTGTAAATAAGTTCACCTCTTGATCCCACACATGTTCCAATAACTCCTCAGTCGAAATAACCCGATCTGGATGACGTAATAGGTACTCTAATATAGCTGTTTCCTTTGTCGTGAGCACAATGTCGTGCGTTGTCTTACCGCGCTGCGTTTGAACCAGGTTTTTTTCAGGATATAATGTGTAGTCGCCAAACGCTAATGCCACCTCTTGATTCGTACTGGCACGTTTAATCACTGCTCGAATCCGTGCTACTAACTCCTCCCAATGAAACGGTTTGGTTAAATAGTCATCAGCACCGGCTTGAAATCCTTCGATCTTATCATACACCTGGCTACGAGCCGTTAATATAATGACGGGCGTTGTATTATTAGTCGCACGCAACTGCTGCAATAGACTCAATCCATCAATTTTAGGAAGGTGGAGATCTAGGATAATGCAGTCGTATTGATTGAGGCGCAGATCCCGCAAACCGGTTTCTCCATTATCGGCATAATCCACTGCAAAACCCTCTTTTTCCAAGATGCGTTTTAATGGCAAGGCAATCGCTGTTTCGTCTTCAATCAGAGATAGGCGCATGACGATAGTTTAGCACAGTTTGGTGAAGTGCTGGTGAACTATTATGCATCCCCAGTTCACCTTGGCTTCACGACCATCTTGCTAGAGTACTGGAGTGATCTGAACCGTTGGTGCGCACCTTCGCTCGGCTCACGTTATCCGATCATTAACAGCTTCCTATGAAACGTATCAGTTTCTTAACAAGTTTAGCGGTCACCGCAGCGTTAATTACATCGGCCGGTGTCGGTATCACCTACGCCGCAGAATCCAACGCGAGTGATACAAATCCGATGAGTAATTTAGTCACTGCGATCGCGGATAAATTTAATCTGAATGCCACAGATGTACAAGCGGTGTTCGATGAACAGCGCAGTCAGATGGAGGCAGAGCGTGAGCAAGTATTTGCAGACCGGATTGCAGAAGCCGTTACCGCGGGCGATCTCACTCAAGCACAGGCGGATCTCATTCAAGATAAGCGCAATAGCATTGAGAGTCTACGCGACAGTTTAGCTGATGGAACAGAGACTGATCGTCGCGCTGCGATGAAAAGTGCCATGGATGATTTGCAACAATGGGCTATCGATAACAACATTCCTCGCGAATATGTACCGATGGGTGGACCACAGATGGGTCATCGTGGAATGATGAATGATCATCGTCCTGAATTTGACCATCAGGATAATGACACGGACTCAACAGAAACCGACACGACGAACTAATCCTTAACCATAGACTGAACCCTAATAACCCCACACGTCCTGTGTGGGGTTATTACATTAGTGAAAGTTATCTGGATTGTTGACGACGAATCAGATCTAACTTAGCAGTGCGAGTAAGTTGTTTAATCGCATACTCACGTTTTAATGCATTGCCTTTGGTCCGTTTACGTTCAGTATACACGACGCCCACAACGCTGTGAGCACGCGTATAATGACTAGCGGTACCAGCTAAATGCTTGGCTAACCGTTTAGGTAAATCATTAGTAATTCCGGTATAGAGACTACCGTCTGTACATTCTAAAATATAGACGGTGTACATAGCTGCGCTGGATTATCGCAACGCTTCTAAATCTAACCGTTCAGTAATATTCAACTGGCTCAAAAATTCCTGATCATGACAGACTAAGATAATTGCGCCTTCAAAGTTATTTAAGGCTTGGGCAATAATCGGTAAATGTCGGAAATTAATATGGTTCGTCGGTTCATCCAAAATTAATAAACCTGGAGTTTGCACCATAAAACGCGCGTAGCACAATAACCCTTTTTGACCCTCAGACAAAGAACCAATCTTATTGTTTAAGAGGTCGCCCGTCAGTAAAAAGTGAGCGGCAGACCGATAAATCGCTTCCGGACCACCGTCGCCAATTTGCACTGCTTTCAAGGCTTCAAACGCTGTACTCTCAAAGTCTAAGCCGGAAAAATCTTGTCGGTAATATCCAACGCGCACATCAGCAGGAGGTTGACTGGCGATTTTTTCCAAAGAAGTTGTTTTGCCAATCCCGTTTGGACCAATAATGTGCAAGATATCTTTACGACGCAACGTGACATCCACCTCTTTCACTACTGGTTTATGGTTAACCATGATCGTAATGCGGTCTAACTTGGCTACTGGGTTACCCATCTCTTGTGCTGGGATCATGAACGGACGAATCGTTTTATCCTCTTGGCGAACATCCACCATGTTTTCTTCGCTCTCTTCAACTTCATCACGCAACTTACTGGCTAAACGACGCATTTTACCACCTTTGTGCGAGAAAAAGTTGATCTTATCTTTACGATCTTGAATTGTTTTTTGTAACTGAGCATTCTTACGTTGTTCCCGTTCGATCTGTGCACTGATCTCTTCTACTACATCAAAATAGTTCCCTACGTATTGCTGTACTGTCTTAGTGAATACATCTAGATGTAACACCCCTTCAGTAAACGTATTCAAGAACCCTGCATCATGGGAGATGACAATAACCGTTTTTTCGTAACCCAATAGAAAACCGATTAAGTGATCAATGCCGGCAGTATCTAAATTATTCGTAGGTTCGTCTAATAACAAAATGTCTGGCTTTTGAATCAACGCTTGCGCCAATAATAGACGCGCCTGTTGACCACCAGATAATTGTTTCACTACCCAATCGAGCGGCAACGTCATATTCACAGCTTCAAAGGCTTGCGTAATCCGTCGATCTAAATCATAAATCGTTTCAGAAAAAGCCCGTTCAAAAAATTCCCGAATCGTCAAATCCAAGCAGTCACGGGGAATCACCTGTTTAGCGATCCCAATACTGGCACCAGGTTGAATATGAATATTACCTTTAGTAGGCTTCAACTCCCCCGTAATGAGTTTAAACAATGTACTTTTGCCAGCTCCGTTCTGGCCCATGATGGTAATTTTGGAATTGGCGCGTACAGAAAAATTAGCCTCACTTAAGATGACTTTATTTTCACCGTAGAGATAATCTACGCTATTAAAACGGATGGCAACGGGTTGGTCAGACATACAGTTGCGAAGTCTACTGGTTTTTGTGAGTATCGTCAAGCAATCAATTGCGTATGATTTGTATTTAGAGTATTGACAAACACTGTATTTTAGTGCATACTCCACGGCTGTCATTCCTCAAAAGTAACGCCTCTGTTATCAAGGGGGAATTGACGCAATCAGCCATACTGCTCTTTCAATCCCGTATCAATCAACCTGGTATTTTCTACACTCGCTTTTAGGCAGTAACTATATTCTTGCTGATTAAAAGCGGGTGTAGTGATACACATTTCCACCGCCATGAAGGATCCTTATGCGTATCTTTTGTCGGTACTTTGTCGGATTGGTCCACCCCCGTGGCCCAAACAGCTGGAGCTGGAACCAATTGGCCAAGACCGTTCTTTGGAAGATCAGCTTGGTCCCGTTGTTCTTGGCAATTGCTACGATCTGCTGGCAGCCCGCCAAGCCTCTCATCGCCTGGCTCGGCAACTGGGGAGTAGCTCTACTGCTCTGCTGCCTGCTTCTCGCCATCGCTGGCGCGATCGTACAAATCAGGCAACCAACTCGCCCCACACAGCCAATTTTGACCCAGCTGGGTGAACTGCGGTTGGGTCAGCTCGTGCGTCTTACCACGCATGTGCTGTTCCTCTCCGGCGTGGTTATGGCCACGTTCGGCGCAATTTATCCAGACGTCAAGTCGGCAGTGGGCTTTCCGCCTAGGTTCCTGGTGGTCTGCGGGTTTGGCCTCAGCATCTTCGCAATTGAGTTGTGGCGGCTGGCCAATGCTTACATCGCGACGGTTAGGAAGCGGCGAAAATAGGTTGATGAAACGGGAGACGGAGGGGTTGCAAGCGTAGACGGTCGCCACAAGTGCGACCGATCTCCAGCTTCCCCTCCGAACCTCCTCAATATGCGTTACTCCTAGCGACTATTGAAAAGGAATCTTGGCTGTTAAGACAATTTGTATAACACTGGCTACGACAAGACGTTCCGCATTGCCTTAGTGATTGGCCATGCTCGCAAAATCGTGGCAATCGCCAGACCAGGTAAATCCAGCCAGTGTAGTAACTGCAGTCCCCACATGACACGTCCGACTACGGCTAATAATATGGCCAACAAAGCAACACCAAATAATTGGGGAAAAAACCATTCAGAAAATCCAGCCTGATGCTGCAGACCAACCCACACAATGGCAATGAGATATCCGACAGCCATCGCACCACATTCCATCAAACCAGCTAGCGTTAATAATAGCCAGATCGATTGGCTCTGCCACAGAGCCTCGATGAGCAGCACACCATACGATAATCCTAATGCAGCAAGCCATGGTAAAAATTTTGTTTCAGTTTTTCCTCCCATTACAATGCTCAGCGTCAGCACTAACAACACCGGAAACCAAGCCACCCCCCAAATCAAGGCACCATGGTAATGATGTTCAGGTGGCAACTGTTGTCCAACCGTAACCACCATTACAATACAAGTGCTAGTGGTTAAGCTAATGGAGATCCACTGACGAAGATATGCCACAGCCTTGAAATGACTAGGCTAAATATTTTTTCTGGTACAACCGAGAGATAATGTCGGCTGCACGCGTTTTGGCACTTAGGGTTTTACAATCAATACTCAAAGTTGGCGTGATCGCCAAACGCGCGGGTTTGGTTTGAGCAGTCAGTACGAACACCTGGTGTTTGAGAAGTAGAGTTACAACTGGTAACGATTTTTGCACGAGTTTACTATCGACGATTTCAGCGGACACGCCTAATTTTTGTAATTTGAGCTTGACGGCTTTCAACGTTTTAGCCTGTTCAGCCTTGCTCAGACCAGTACAGACGATGACGGCTGCTTTGCGCGCTTGAGCACTTTGCAAGGCAGTATCGCTATCTTTTACTTTATCTATAATCACGCCGGCTGCAACAGTTGTATTCGTGAGCTCATCGATAATAATAAATCCACCGGTGTTACGATTCTTGTAGTAGGGATCAAACATCAGTGGCAGATGGGTTTTAATGTAGACCCGACCAATTTCATTAAATTCTAAAGTTTTAGCAGGTTCGCGATGAAAGCTATCAATGTTCAGACGATAACGTAGGGTATCGATATGGCAACGGGTCGTGCGTGTAGTGTGTTTGATGATATAACTTTTACCGGGCTGCATCCCCTGCTCCGAAAACCAGCACATGGTGGCTTCAATATGATTCCCCACTTCTGGTAAGTTCTTCTCACGCACGATCATCTCACCACGACTGATATCACGTTCATCCTCTAACGTTAAGACAACCGATTGTGGAGAGAAAGCCTCAGCTTGTTCTTGATCGTCATAGATAATTGATTTGATTTTGGATTTTTTTCCAGACGGCAAGACCGTCACGGTTTCACCTTTACGAATAATGCCGCCTTCTACCTTGCCGGCATAACCACGAAAATCTTGGTGTGGACGTAATACATACTGCACTGGGAAGCGGAAATCAATTAGATTGCGATCACCTGTAATCTGCACGTTTTCTAAATAATCATAAAGTGTTGAGCCTTGATACCAATTCAAATGGTCACCGCGATGGACAACCATATCGCCACGCAAAGCAGAGATCGGCATAATCTGCAGATCTTCAATCTGGAGACGCGTCGTGCATTCAATGATATCCTTTTTGATCTTTTCAAACACCGCTTGATCATAACCCATGTCATCAATCTTATTCACTACAATCAGAATATGTGGAATAGATAACAGACTGGCCACAAATAAGTGACGCTTTGTTTGGGTCAACACACCTTTACGAGCATCGACCAGAATCATAGCGATATCCGCGGTCGAGGCACCCGTCACCATGTTGCGGGTATATTGCTCATGACCCGGCACATCGGAAATAATAAATCGACGCTTTTTTGTAGTGAAGTAACGATAAGCGACATCAATCGTAATCTTCTGTTCACGTTCTGCGGATAAACCATCGGTAATTAGTGACAAATCAATTTCTTGGCCGGATTGCTTGCTAGCTTTTTTAATCGCATCTAATTGATCTTGAAAAATAGCATTGCAATCAAAGAGTAGGCGGCCAATTAAAGTAGATTTCCCATCATCCACACTGCCTGCCGTAGTTAAACGGACAAGTTCTAGTTGAGTATTCGCTTGTACAGTTGTGTTTTTTTTGGCCATATTAGAAATATCCTTCTTTCTTTTTCTGCTCCATAGCACTTTCGGAACCATGATCAATTGCCCGAGTTTGCCGTTCAGATGATTTAGCTTCTAAAATTTCTTCGATGATTTCATCAATCGTGGTGGCGTGGGAAGGTACGGCGCCCGTCGATGGTGCACAACCTAATGTACGATAACGTGTCCACATCCGTTTTACCTCTTCTCCAGGTTTTGGTTGCACTAACTCATTCACCTCCAACCAAACCCCGTGTCGGAATAGCACATCGCGTTCTTTAGCGAAATACAAGGGTACAATTTCAATCTTTTCCTGTTTGATGTAATACCAAATATCTAACTCCGTCCAATTCGACATTGGAAAAATGCGGACGGTTTCACCTTCGCTCAGACGTGTATTGTAGGTATGCCAAAGTTCTGGACGCTGATTTTTTGGATCCCAGACATTGTCTTTGTTACGCACAGAAAAAATACGTTCCTTGGCACGTGCCTTTTCCTCTTCGCGGCGAGCACCGCCAAAAGCACCATCAAATTTGTGACTCTTAATCCCTTCCAGCAACGGTTTGGTTTTCTTGTAATAAATATACTGGTCCGTATGTGCGAGGTCTGGACCCATGGCTTGAGCGGCCGGTTCCAAGTTACGCTGTTCGATCAAGGTAGCACCAATTTTATTTACATAGTAATCCCGGAACTCGATCATCTCTTTAAATTTATTTCCGGTATTAATGTGCATCAATGGAAACGGTAACTTAGCTGGGTAAAAAGCCTTCTCAGCCAACCGTAATAATACTGAGGAATCTTTACCAATCGAATACAGCATGACCGGATTTTTTAATTCGGCCACTGCTTCGCGGAAGATGTAGATACTTTCGGCTTCTAGCTGTTTGAGGTAATTGAGATTATATCCAGACATGATAGGCGTAATTATAGAGATTTGCGTGAGATTCGCAAGCGAGCTGCGGACTTCTACACTCCTATTATAGCCTCATTAGAGTGTAGGTCAAGTCTACTACCGTTCGTTGAATTCTGGTCGCTTGTCGGGCTGAGCATGCGCAACCTGTGACCCAAACTCTTCGCGTAAACGCTCTTGCACGTTAGCTAAAAAATGTTCCCAGTTATAACTTCCATCCACTTCCTGTATATGTATATAGTGAACAGGCTCACCTTTACTCACTCCAACTTCGACTGCCTGCACCGTCGCCAAACCACCCACAACATCATCTTCACCATGACTTAGATGTAGCATGGTTGGTATATAGATATGATCGCCTACTTCTGGGAGTGACTGACTTGAAATCATGCATCCAGTATACAAGGAATCGTCAATTTGATCATCCCTCACTCGACGCCGCGGCGGTGTCGATTTATACTGAATGCATGTTGAACTTCGTTACCACAGCTCTCGCATTAGGACTATCATTGGCTGTGGATGCATTTGTAGTGTCGATCGCCTTAAGTTTAAAACAAAAATTGTCGATCAAAACACAACTTGGCATGGTAGCAACCTTTGGAGGGCTCCAAGGACTAATGCCGGCCATTGGCTGGCAAGGCGGAAGCTTAATAGCCGTGTGGTCACAACTATACAGTCAGTGGATCAGCTTTGCATTGTTATGTATTGTTGGTGGACGCATGGTGTATAACGCCATCTCCGCATCCGAGGAAGCAGTGCCGAATCAACTATCTGCCTGGACAATATTCAGTTTAGGAATCGCCACCAGTATTGATGCGTTAGCAGTCGGAATTACCCTACCAACATTAACGACCTATCCAGCGTGGATGTGCCTATCAATCGCTATCATCACTGCAAGCGTCTGCTCAATTGGATTATTTGCTGCACGTGCAATTCCTCAACGCATCGGCAAACCTGCTGAGATCTTTGCCGGCATTGTGTTGGTCAGCTTGGGATTAAAATTGTTACTGCTGTAAAGCCCTTAACTCCTGTTCTAAAATTTCAAAGGCACGCCAATCAATCCGTTCGCGCCAGACGGCATCAGCCTTGGTATAACTAGAAGCGGCGCCAAAATCCCCTAACTTGGCATCACCAGCGGCGTTCACTAAAATATTATGGCCGTATAAATCACCATGCGTAATGTGCTGCCGATGCAGATGCTCTAACGCTCCGCGTATATCTCGCAAAACTTGATTCACCCAGCCTTGAGTAAATTGCTTACCATCTGGATACACATCGCGGGTACAGCTGGTTAAGCTAGGTGGGAACGCCAATGGCTGATAATCACTCGATAGCCATTCTAATACTACGCCCAATTTACCCGTTGGCTCCCCAACTACTTGGCCCACAAGAGGAATAATATGGGGATGTGTTCCAGCAGCTACATGTGCCCGTCGATCATCATCTGATTGTCCATCGCTGGTGAGGCCACCGTGATAGAGTTTCACTGCCACTGTTTTATGTTGCGATTTCCATTCTGCTTGATACACCTGACTGGTTGGACTACCACCCACTAACGCTCCTATGTCTAGATCGTTCCAAGGAATTTCAACACTGGGAGTAAAGGTAAATGGTGTTGCTGCTGGATTACTAGCATCGCCATACCAAGCTAAATTGTGCAAAGCAGCTATCCAATTAGGAATCCTCTTTAATTGATTGGCACCAAGACGAATCAGTTCCAATTGTTGGCACTGTTGCAAACTGGCCGGCAAGTCAGTGAGGCGGTTACCGGCTAAGGATAATTTACGTAGTTGAGTCAGCTCGCCGATAGACTCTGGTAACGCACTGAGCTGATTGTCGGTGAACACTAGCCACTCTAAATTCGCTGGAAGTGCATCTTCTGGCACCGCATTTAATTGGCACGATTTCATTCCTAACATTTTTAAACTAACACAGTTACGCAGCACTTGAGGAACGGTCGTGAATGGATTACGTGATAAAAATAATACCCGCAAATGCGTCAGCTGACTCAGCTCGGTTGGTAAATCAGTCAGTGTACCACCAGATAAATCCAATATCTCGATGTCATCGACGAACTGTAAAATTTCCAACGGAAAATACTTTGCCCCACGCAATGTGAGACGCTTTGTATCTGGATGATAGCTGTGGAAAAATGGAATGGTCTGGACGGTCATCAAACCAAGCTACTGGATATTATAGCTCTAGTCAACATAATGACGTTCTAGTATTTACTGCTCGACTAGCATGATCAACTCGAGCTATACTAACCCCAATACACTAACAACTATTAAATAGTGTTATTAGGCATTATTAATTAAAAATCCATGTATAAAAACATATTTAGTCTACTCTTTGTGGTCATCCTTTTTGCTGGTTGCGGTTCTACTCAGGTAACCAACACCAACACCAACACCAACACCAACACCAACACCAACACCAACACCAACACCTCAAACACAAATACCAGCACAAAAGTAGCCGGGTTCACTGCATCAGATGTAGCAGCTCACAACACCAGTTCAGATTGTTGGCTTATTGTCAGCAATCAAATCTATGATGTCACTACGTTCATCTCCCAACATCCCGGTGGAAATCAAATTACAGCAGGTTGCGGCAAGGATGCCACCAGCATGATGGATCGCATTGAGGGCGGCCGTGGCCACTCCTCAATCGCCTATAGCATGATCTCTGAATACTACATTGGAGAATTGCAATAAACCTACTCCCTATTTTGAATATGACCCTTTATCAGAGCGCGCTAAAACCGATTCTCTTTCGCATGGATCCCGAATGGATTCACGATCGTGCCACAGACAGCGGCGCTCTATTAGGACGATTCCGAGTAGGTCGGGCTGTGGTCAGTACGGTCTGCCACTATGAGAATCCCCTCTTAAATACCAATGTCAATGGCATTGTGTATGCTAATCCCATTGGGTTATCTGGAGGTTTTGATAAGGATGCTCGCCTCACGCAAATTATGCCAGCGATCGGCTTTGGCTTTACAGAAGTCGGATCCATTACGCGTTATGGTTCGCCTGGCAATCCGGGAAAGCATCTCGTGCGCCTACCAGAGGATCAAGCTATTATTGTCTATTATGGTTTAAAAAATTTGGGCGCTGATGCCATTCATGAACGCATCAAAGATCTAACCTTTACCATCCCAACCGGACTCAACATCGCCAAAACGAATCGCGCCGATATTCATGGCGAACAATCTATTCAGGATTATCTATATACGTATCGTTTATTGAGCCGCTACTTCGCCTATACCACAATTAATATCTCATGTCCGAATGCACAAGATGGCTGTTTATTCCAAGATCACCCCACACTACTAACTGGGCTCCTCAGTGCTTTACAAGCCGAACCCAAAACTGGTCCCGTCTATCTAAAAATTTCGAACGACCTTACACTAGCACAGCTTGATCGTCTACTCGAACGTGTCTTGCCCTATTCAATGATCGATGGTTTTGTGGTCACAAATTTAGCCAAACAGCGTGACCAGTTACAACTGAAATCATCAATTGACCGTCTGAATATGTTGCCAGCGGGTGGTATTTCTGGAAAACCGATTGCACAACAAAGTAATCGCTTAATTAAACACATTTATCGATCAACACAAGGCCGTTATACGATTATTGGCGTCGGTGGGATTTTCACAGCCGATGACCTGTACACTAAAATCAAAGCCGGTGCATCACTCACGCAATTAATCACAGGAATGGTCTATGGCGGGCCACTCACCATTAAACGCCTTAAGCGCGGGTTAGTAGCCTTACTAGAACGTGATGGTTTTGATTCCATCGCTGCAGCCCGAGGCACAGAAGCTCATCATTAATCGTATTTATGTCCTACACCCCATTTTCAGAATTCATCAAAGGCACAGAGCGTCTGATTAAACCAACGGATGTCACCGCCATTAGTTTTTTGAACACATTCACTCGCCTATTACCACGTAGCATACAGACAGCATTGATGGCCAATACCGCCAAACGCATTCCACACATGGGATTTGTGATTGAACCCTACAGCGTTTTTCTTGGCTATCGCATCACGAACTTGGAAGCAGCCCGCGCACTGATTTCCCCGGATTACGAACTCATCAAAACGAAGATCTTTGCAAATGATGAGCCAGATTACTATCTCATCTTTGGTTGCGTCACGGCTCATACGAGCGCCTTCTGGGGAAGTCGGATTGAAATGTACGTGATTGCAGAACACAAGCCCACCGGACTGCTAAGCTGGGTCATTGTAGATTATGATACCAATACAAATAGCCATGATCCCAAACGTGGTTTAACGCAAGCCAACTGCTCGAACAGTGTAATGACGACCATGCCAAATGGTACAGTCTTAGTAGACATGCAACGTGATGATCAATCGCGTCGCTTAGAGGTTGAAGTCAATAGTAAGGCCGGCGTGATGACACCCTTGGATGAACGCTTATGGTTGGAAGGTAATTTATCGATCGATTATGGAACCAAGCTTTCTACAACCACGGCCAGCCGTTTTTCCTTGACCTTTGACCCGCAGGAAGTGGAAGAAGCCTTCCAGATTCCTTTAAACCAAGTCCATATTAAAACTAATAATTGGTATCCAGAATTACACGGAGCCGAACCACAACAGGTAGCCTGCTTCCCTTATGCGCAACACTTCATTACGGGAAGTTATCCTGCGCATCAGACGATCGCCAATAAAATGGAGTTAGTGACGGCTCGTCAGGCTCTGGGTGACCTAAGTCGGTTTAAAGGCTTTTCAGCTCAGCCTCTTAAACGCCAACTTGCCCTCGGGCTGATTATTTCCAATACCATTACCGCCGGATTAATCCTCTATCTACTACTCTCCACAATCCGCGGTTAAGCAGATGGCTATACAGGACGCAGCGTGCCCGCAAACACTTGCCAGGCCAATAACGATTTGGCAACTAAACTGAGAATGATGTAAACCTTCTCGCCGTAGGTGTAATCTTTCCATTTCCCCACTTTCTTATATTGCAACACCATATTCACTGCGAATGAATTGAAGAACAAGAACATCGAGAAGAAAATCCAGTAGACAAACGACGGTGCACGATGATCCGCATCTCCAGAAAAAGCCAAATAACATGCAATCACAATCCAGGGAATGACACCAGCAATACAGCCAAACACGTAAGCGGTCCAATCTGTTTTAGCTGTGGTTTGATTGTGTAGTTCCATCATCCAACCAAACAAAATCATCATCGCATTTAAGCTAAACATGAGCATTAAGCTAAATACATCATAGATACCGACCAACAATCCAATCACGACGATCATTAAGGAAGAGCTCAGTGAGTATTCAACCCAACGGGCATAGTTGGCCCCTTTCTTTAATGCACGGACATACCACTCATAGACGCCAGGCAATGAAATTGCTAAATGCGCCAATGCGGACAGCGCAAAAAAACTTGCCACTAATGGTCCAACTGAGATGGTGGTCAGCTGCTGCAAATTTTGTTGCAACGTAAAGTTTGCTGTATTAAAGCTTAAAAACGTTGTGGACAGTGGCACAGAAAATGCATTACTTAACCATAAAACTGCGGCCGCCTGCACAGCGTGCAAACAAGCCATGGCAATATTCCAATGCCGAAGATTACGAAATTTTTGTGTGTTTGGCATAATTCCTCTTAAGATTAATAATGATAGAATAACACGTTGTATTAATCTCGACTAGAAAAAAATGACCCTGATTGGGTCATTTTTTTGCTGGACGTACTGGCCTAGAATCTAGAGCAGCAAACTCAACACTATTTACCTCCACGTATAACTCTAACCAGTACAATCACAATGGCTATAACTAATAAAATATGTACGAAACCTCCAAATGTGTAGGAAGTAATTAATCCGAGTAGCCATAACACGATGAGAATGATAGCAATTGTCCACAACATAGGCGTCAATGTTTATACAATTAAAGGAGCTACCTTTAGTGTGCGCTTAATTCATGGGATGTCTATGGCTGATGAGATTTACTTGGCTGGGGAGATAGGATTCGAACCTATGAATGGCGGCTCCAAAGGCCGCTGCCTTACCGCTTGGCGACTCCCCAATACTGTAAGCTGCACTACTATAACGTATTGGCTTTAGACTTTCAAGTACCGACCCAGGGAAAGCATGGTACTGCCCACAGCCAACAGCAAAGATACTACAAATTGACCTAAGGCAATTAGCCAAAAGTTCTGCAAGAAGAAAACCGTTAAATTGAAGTTATAGCCCGTAAAAAAGGAATTCACGTAAGGCGCGGCAGAAAAGATCACCAAAGTAAGGATACCACCCGCCAGCAGACTAGCGAAGAAGGCATAGAGGACGCCTTCAAAAATAAATGGTGCTCGAATAAACCAGTTAGTTGCTCCTACCAACTTCATAATCCCCAATTCTTCACGATGAGAATAGATGGCAACACGGATAGTATTGTAAAGCATGATCACTGAAATCAAGATGAAAATGGCACTCACAATCAAACCGCCTTGGTAAATGCGTTTGGTAATATTCGACAGACGATCGATCACTGCCTGATGGTCCGAGAAATTTTTGTCCTCCACCAAGCCATTGTATTCAGATGCTTCAAAAGCTTTAATGATAACCTCATACTGATTCAGTTCATCGGCTTGAATACTCAGCGTCGAAGGCAACGGATTCGTATCCAATTCGCCCAATGCAGATTGAATATCAGGATCATCCTGATGCTCTTCCTTAAAATTATTCAACGCCTCATCCTTAGAAATATAACGTACTGTACTCACCTCATCTAAATTTTCCAAGTATACCTTCGCCTCTAAGATGTCACTTTCTGTCGTCCCTTGCTTGAAATAGAGATCAATATCAATTTTTTCCTCTACCGCATGAATGGCTTGGCTGGCTAACAAATTCAAGGTGGCTACCAAACTGAGAATAAATAGCGTGAGAGTCAAAATAAAAATGGTAATGGTGGAAATCCATAAATTGCGCCAAAAATGCTGTACTGCGAATTTACTAGTGCGGACAATGGCTACAAACATATGAGCAAAAGTTAAAGCGTATATTTACCAGCTTGTTGATCAGAGACAATCACACCATCGTCAATGGTAATCACCCGACGCCGCAATCGATCGACGATCTCTTTATTATGGGTCACCAACATAATGGTTGTGCCGAGTGTATTAATCTTTAATAACAAATCAATTACCTCTTGGGCATTAATGGTATCTAAACTACCCGTCGGCTCATCTGCTACCAATACTTTAGGTCGATGCACCAAAGCACGACCAATGGCTACACGCTGTTGTTGTCCGCCCGATAATTGGTGTGGAAATTTATCACGTTTGTTTTCTAATCCAACTACTTTTAATACCTGTGGAACGATCGCATCAATTTTGCGTTGCTCGACGCCGCAAACTTCTAGTGCAAACGTAATATTCTCGTAAACAGTTTTCTTGGTCAGTAATTTATAATCCTGAAAGACTACTCCTACCTGGCGGCGTAATACGGGAATCTCTTGCTCTTTAATATCCGTAATATCCCAGCCGCCGATGACCACTTGGCCACGAGTTGGTCGCTCTTCTGCGATCACCATTTTAGCCAAGGTAGTCTTGCCTGTGCCGGATTGCCCTACGATGGTCACAAATTCTCCCGGGCGAACAAACAAAGATAAATCCCTAGCGGCATAGGTATTATCGGAATAGATCTTGGTGACTTTTTTGAACTCAATCATTATGGAATGGCTTCTACAGTGACTTCGACTACTCCAGCAGAGATACTGGCAATCGCGGCAAAGTCATCATGGTTTAAATCTACTACGCGTCCCGGAACAAATGGACCAGTGGAAACGATTGTGCTATCCACACTGGCTCCTGTTGCTACATTCGTCACGCGGATACGGCTACCCATCGGAAACGAATTGCAGGCGGAACCACTTCCATAATACCAGCTCGCAATGCCTTGCACAATGTGATCAGCTGATGGTTTTTCAAATAAAGCAATAATGGCGTGTTTCTTCTTGAGTTGTCCACTCTGCACGAGGCTGATGGTATCGGTTTCTTGTTCAGATACTTTGCGCCACCGATCACTTGCCGAATCATAATATTTCAACACTAGTTCATCGTCACTATAACTACTGGGAAAAGATAATTGCAGCCAAAGATGCTGATCTAACTTAAAATCATTATTCGCCTTCAGATGATACCGATATAAATCTGAGACCGGCTGCTCATCCCCATAATAGTTTTCCGGATGCGCTACTTTGTTGAGTTTAACACGCAATTGCTTTGTGCCACTGGTTGCATCGGCCGGTAATCCGACCCACATCGTGCCAACAGGATTCACAACGGTGTAGCCAGCAGCTAATGCATCCTGCCGCAGCATCACACTAGTACTAAAACCAGTGTCCGCCAGCGCGCCAATCGGGCTGCTGAGCGCAATTCCAAGCAAAATAATATAAACAGGGAGCGTTTTCATTATAAAACAGATCTTATCTCTTCGATAATTTGGCGTGGCACCACATTGGATTTGACAATATAGCCGTTTGCGCCAAGCGTTTCCGCTAATTGCCGATCTTCCGCACTGTCGAGATTTGTCATGATAATCACTGGTACCAGTTCATACCATTTTTGTTGTCGAATCCACTCCAACACCTCGAAACCAACCCGATCAGAAAATTTTAAAGCCGCTGTGTGATCTCCAGGCAAAATCAGATCCAGTAAAATCACACTCACTTTGGATTGTGCATCAGCCTGACTTTGCAACAACTGTAGAGCATCAAGCTTAGTGCTGGCCGTGAGTACATCACCTAATTTTTTTAAACCAAAGCTGTACAGTGCAAGCAATGTGGGTTCGTCTTCAATCAAGATAATCCGTAAATCCTTGGGTTGCTCACTTGACATACGGGTTAAAGAATACTATTTTTAGAGACGCTCGTCAATGCAGCTTTCGTCCACGCCGATGTAGCTCAGCTGGTAGAGCAACGGTATCGTAAACCGTGGGTCGCCGGTTCAATTCCGGCCATCGGCTCAGCAAAAAACCCCACACATTTCGTGTGGGGTTTTTGTTTTGAAGGCTGTAGTGCTTAGTTTGCCAATGTTTTAGGATCAATTAAGCGCTTGACGTGAGCATCCGTGTCTAACGTCGTAATGTAATCATCTATTGAGAACTTGATTAAAATGTGGCGCGCATGTACCTGCTCTTCTTCTGTATCGGTTGCATCTTTACGTTCAATCAATTGAATCAAGTGATAACCAAACTGGGTTTTCACAACATCAGAAACTTGATTAGGTTCAGTTAAGGCGAACGCTGCATCTTCAAATTCTGGTACCATCACACCACGGGCGAACCAATCTAAATCGCCACCATTGGCTGCGGAGCCATCATCACTGTATTGCGTAGCTAAATCGGCAAATTTACTAGGGTCTGCCTGCACTTGAGCTTGGATATCTTTAATTTTTTGCAAGGCTGGAGTGCCGTAGGATTCATCATCGACCAACTCAGTTTGCAATTTTTGACGTAACACCAATTCACGCACAACTAAGCGTTTGAAATCAGCTACAGACCAGCCATAGAGATCTTGCAGGGTCTTTTCCACCTGGGCTTCATCGCCGTTCACTTGAGTGAGAATGGCAGATTCATACATGTCATCTACTTCATCATCCGTAGCGGTGACATCATGATCGCTGGCTACTTGCTCTAACAAGGCAACATTCACCAACCGATCGTATTCGGATTCAGCGACTTCTTCATTAGTAGGAATTGCTCCTAAATTACTCACCAAGTCCTGATCTTGTGCGAATTGAGCAGTCACCTTAATGGCATCGTTCACACTAGTGCGTACATCTCGGTAGAGCAACCAATCCCCATCTACAATGGCAGCTGGGTAAGGTAGCCATTGCGTCATCTGATCCGTAAACGCATTGCGACTTTTTTGTTTGTACAGCACTACTCCAGTGTAAATTAATATGCCCAGAATAATCACTACAATGGCTACAGCTAGCCAACAGAGCATTTTTTTCATCTTGCGTTTAGCCATGAGCATATCGGCCTCAGTCTTTGCATCAATGGTCGTTGCTGCGCTGTCGGTTGGTTTGGTTTCCATTGTAGGTTCCATAGATTCTGACTACTAAGTTAGTTCTTAAAGAAATAATCCTGCCATTTTTCGATATTCGTACGTGTGTCCAAATCGGTTGCAGCGGTACGAGTATCGTTGTCTGTTGCTATATTACTACTGTCGGTAGTATCCGGCAATACTGCCATGGTTTCTCCAGGAGCTGTTAACCCTAATTTAGTGCGCGATTCTTTATCTTGAAATGAGGAGGAATTGAAATATGCAATGGCATCATTTAACTCAGAGTGGTGCGATTCTAAACTGGCAATCTCGATTTCTAACTGTTCAATCTGCCGATGAATTTGGATTTTACGAATCAGCTCCTTAGTGAGGGCCACGCCTAACACTACAATCCCCAAGCCCACCATCACGGTGAAAGCTCGTGTGCTCACTGCACTGCGCCACTGGGGCACGCTCGCTGCTGTTGTATTTTTTTTAATGGAGCTTTTGGACATGTTCGGCTAGTATATCACGAAGCTTGTCTGGTTGATAGATATGTTGCAGTGTAATGACTTGTTGATTATCCAACATCAGAGTCACGGTTCCAAATTTGAACAATGTTGCTAACAAACCACGCTGACTAAAGACAATATCAGTCACACTGCTCCAAGGAATCTCACGTACTTGTCTTGAAAATAAACCAGGCCGTTGAATATCAATGCAGCGCAGGTCTGTCACGATCAACACTTCGTAATACCATAAATACAGCCGACGCAAGCAATATCCTAACGTTAGGCTTAATGTGACTAAAAAACCTAATACACCCACCCAACCCAGGCGTAGGAGTGGATAGGTAAAAAATAGTAACAAAAAATAGAGCGCTCCCCCTATAGCCAGGGGTACAGTTTGCGTGATAATATATTCCCGCACAATCGTCACGATCTCTTCGTGCGGTTTTAATTGAATAAGCTGTTCAGCGCGACGCATATGAATCAGAAGCTAGTTCGAAAAATTTGGATCGGGATCTGCATCTTTATGCTCTGCATGATGTTATTATTTGCGGCTCTACCTGGATTACAAACCGTCTCAAACGCCTAGTAAGACATTACGATCAAGCAGCACAAACATCACGCCCAGCACAGCCATTACTCCGGCAATAATCCAAAAGCGCATGACAATTTTTGGCTCCGGCCAACCGATTGCTTCAAGATGGTGATGCAGTGGAGCGGAGATGAATATTTTGCGTTTGAATAGGCGCTTACTAATCATCTGTGCTAATGCTGATGCTGTCTCCAAAACGAATACAAAGCCAATTAATGGCAATAACACAACATAGTTAGTCAGTAACGCAATAATGCCTAGGGTCACTCCTAAGGACATCGCGCCAGTATCTCCCATAAAGAAACGTGCTGGAAAAATATTGAACCAAAGAAAGGCTAATAACGCACCAATAATCACGGCGCAAAATACAGCTAAATCATAGCGACCCAACACAAAAGCGATCACCCCATAAGCAGCGTAGGCAGCTAACAATGTGCCTCCGGCCAGGCCATCTAACCCATCCGTTTCATTTACTGCAAAGCTAGTCGATACAATCACCAAGATAAATACAGGGACATACCACCATCCAATCGAAAGATTCCCTACGAATGGAATATGCAACACATCCCATTCTAATTTACCGTAGAACCACCAAGCACCAACCACGGCAATTAAAGTATAAATCAGTAAACGATGACGCATTCTTAAACCGCCACCATGTGAACCACGCTTCTGCACATTAAATACATCGTCTACCAAACCAACGAGGGCCGAGGCAATCAAAGCACCGAGTGGGAGCAAAGTTTCAGAGCGCGATAAGAAGTCGATAGCTGAAAACTGCGGGAATACTAACGCCACTACGGCACAGACGCAGATCAAGAATAATACTGTCCCCCACACTAGAATCCCGCCCATCGTAGGGGTACCAGATTTACCCGCATGCAGTTTGGCGTAAATCGGTGCCTCATTGGCATCCCGAATCTGTTTGCCCAACTTATACCGAAATAGTAAGTGCGTAAGTAATGGTGTCGATAATACCGCCGTAATGAAGGCACTCGTAGCCAAGAAAAAAATACGAATCAATTGAGTGGACATAGATAAGGAGAATTAAACCCGATTAGTCAAAATCATTAAAATCAGAGCAACCATTAAGACTAATTGTGTGGCCACAGCACCAACTGTCGCTACATAGGCCAAATAACGATCACGCTTCCACACCCAACTAGTTAATGCAAAATCAAGGATAGCTACGGCCAGACCAATACCCGGCAAAATCATTAAATCGTACCAATTGCCAAAGGTGTCGGGTCCGAAATAGATATTGTAATGTAAAATCGTAATAACTTGCGTACGATCCAGGAACACAAATATGCTCAACCACATCGCTGCATTGACTAGGATCACCAGAGAATATGCAATTGTTACTAAACGCTGGTAAGTCGTCATGTTGTTTCGCATTGTATCAGCGCTAGACTTAAATGACAATACGACTTTTTCGTGTTATAATCACACCCATGATTCATGCCAATCGTATTAAGCAAGTTATACTGGAGCAACGCGCCTTGTCAGAAAAAACGATTGATGACTTTATTTTGAAAGCTGATCGTAAAGGGATCAATTTACTCACCTACTTGATTAATCAAAAAGTCATTAGCGAGCAACAGCTCTATGAATTGTTGGCTAAATCTTATGGTGTGCAATTCATTGATTTACACTCGCTATCCTTGACCGATGATTTACGTGCTTTGCTCCCAGAAACAGTGGTACAAACGCATGAGGTAGTTGTCTTTCAGAAAGATGATGCTGCTCACCTCTTGAAAATCGCAACGACGGACCCGGATGATCTGCAAACCATTGATTTCATCCGCAAAAAAACCGGTTATGCTGTACAGGTTTTTTTAACCAATCCAGACAGTATTGCTAATATCGCCAGACAATACCACAGTCACATTGAACAAGAATTTGCCTCTTTTCAACAACCCTTAGTGCGCGGGGATGAATTATCGGCTACGGAGATCGCCCGCGATATTCCAATCATCAAAATGTTAGATACCGTTTTAGATTATGCCGTTTTCCAAAATGCCTCAGATATCCACGTTGAGCCAACCGACACCCAAGTAATTATCCGTTTCCGGATTGACGGCGTATTGCGCGATGTCATGAGTCTGCCGAAAAATGTGCAACCGGGTTTAATTGCGCGTATTAAAGTGTTGGCCAATTTGAAACTGGATGAACATCGTTTACCACAAGACGGTCGCATCACTATGCAAACTGAGCAAGCCAATGTAGCGTTGCGCGTATCTGTACTACCGGTATACGACGGTGAAAAAGTAGTCATGCGTATTTTAGATGAATCTAAAAATGTATTAACGCTTGAACAATTAGGTTTTAATGATGTCACCCTACCGCTGATTAAGCGTCACATTGCCAAGCCGCATGGAATGATTTTAGCATCTGGACCAACCGGATCTGGTAAAACCACTACGCTCTACACCATCCTACACATTCTGAATACGCCAGAAGTAAACATCTCAACCATTGAGGATCCGATCGAATATCGCATGGCGCGCGTCAACCAAAGTCAGATTAATCCTAAGATTGGATTCACCTTCGCCTCCGGTTTACGCACTCTTCTGCGCCAAGATCCAAATATTATTATGGTCGGAGAAATTCGTGATCGTGAAACGGCCGAGATTGCAGCGCACTCCGCCATGACTGGTCATTTAGTCTTATCCACTATTCATACCAATGACGCTGTCAGCACGGTTTTTCGGCTAAGTGAAATGGACGTACCAAACTTTTTGATTGCCTCTACGCTCAACTTAGTCATTGCACAACGTTTAGTGCGAAAAATCTGTCCACATTGCGTGCAAAGTTATACACTCACTAGCGCTCAAGTTGAAGAGATCAACAAACAATATAACGAAAAGCATATTTTTGAAGGCTTCGTAAAATTAGGTGAAGATATTTCTGAACTACCATCCCTGCAAACAATTACCTTCTATCGTGGCGCAGGCTGCACCCGTTGCTTTGACACCGGTTACAAAGGTCGTTTAGGAATTTATGAAGTGTTCGAGATGTCCCCGGCTGCCAGTAGCATGATCCTGCAGAAAACTGATAAAGCTAGCTTATTCGCTCAAGCGGAACAAGATGGTATGATTACGATGGTTCAGGATGCCTTTGTTAAAGCCAAGCGTGGCTTAACAACCATTGAGGAAATTCTACGCGTTACTAAAGAGTAAAAAATCTATGCCTCAAAAACACAAACTAAAATTTACATTGCGTTCCGTTCCGGCGGTTGAAAAAATCTTTTTCGTGCAAAATTTGGCTTTGATGATTAAAACAGGTTTTTCAATCGGCGATGCATTACATACCCTGCGTCAACAGATGAAGAGCAAACAATTTGGGATAGTGATTGAGGATCTCGAACGCGGAGTGACAAAAGGCGATGCCTTTTCTACGGCCTTGGAACGACATAGCGATGTATTCGATGAACTGTTTGTCAGTATGGTGGCTGCCGGAGAAACCAGTGGTAATTTGGAACAAACATTGTTTCAACTTGCCACACAATTAAAGAAAACCTATTCTCTCCACAAAAAAATTCGCAATGCAATGATCTATCCGGTTTTGATTATTACGGTGATGATAGTAGTCGGTACGGGCATGTTTATTTTCGTAGTGCCCCGCATATTAGATCTATACACTAGTAATAACTACACCTTACCACTCCCCACTCGCATTATTATGGTGCTAAGTAATTTCCTCACGGAACATGGTCTAGTCATTGCTGTAATCCTGGTTATTTTAACGATCGGTTGGATTATGTTTGTCCGCACTGAAGTCGGTAAATTCTTCTGGCACCGCTTACTACTGCATATTCCAATTGTGGGCAGAATTATTAAGCGGATTAACGTAGCACGTTTGAGCCGAGTGCTTAACTCGTTGTTGATCACCGATATTCCGATCGTGAAGAGTTTTCAGATTATTGCTAGCACATTACCTAATCGCGTTTATCGCCGTCATATGATGGCTTCCAGTGCTGCATTAGCAAAAGGCAATTCCATGTTCAGTACACTAAGTAGCCGACCTGATCTATTCGAACCGGTAGTTGCTCAGATGATTAAGGTCGGTGAAGAGGCAGGAGTATTGGATACGATGACCAGCGAAATTGCTGGTTTCTATGAGGAAGAGGTGGATTCTACCATGGCCAACCTGACAGTGATTATTGAACCAGTCTTAATGGTGATTATTGGCGCTGGAGTTGGTTTTTTGGCCGTTGCCATTGTATTACCCATTTATTCATTGGTCGACGAGATCTAATGTCAAACCCAAAGGCAGGCTTTAATTTAGTAGAGGCCATTGTTGGACTGGCGATTGTATCCATGTTTATCTTTGCAATCTACGGTTTATTAGTGGGCACACTTAACATCATCAATGACGATCAAAATCGCACTATTGCCCTAGGGATTGCCCGTAAACGTTTAGAGCTAATTAAAAACTTACCTTATGACAGTGTTGGCACAGACGGCGGCGTTCCTAGTGGGGCGATTCTGCAGACTGATACAGAGGTGTTGAACAATGTCACCTATACCATCGCTACGAATATACAATATGTTGATGATACCTTTGATGATATCGCTCCGACTGACGCATTAAATACAGATTACAAAAAAGTACGTGTCCGTGTCAGTTGGTCACAAGGAGAGACAGATAACCCCGTCGTACTCGTCACCAACATTGTTCCTACTACTATTGAAAGTAATGCCACGGGAGGGACGCTTTGGATTGAAGTATTTGATCCCACAGTCGACCCTGTTTCGCCGGTAAAAAATGCTACAGTCTCAATTGTGGCCCCCAGTTTAGGTATAAATACCACTGGTGAAACGGACGAAGATGGTCGTTTTATTCTGCCAGGTGTACCACCAGCAGTCGAGGCTTACCAAGTCACCGTGACAAAATCGAATTACAGTAGTGATCAAACCTACGATCGTGACCCAGTCACCAACCCTAATCCAACCCCAGCTCACTTAAATGTGGTGGCTGGTGAAGTCACGCAAGAATATTTTGAAATTTCTAAAAAAGTGAATTTGCTTGGCATCCAACTACGTCATTACGATACTGCCGATCATTTAGTACTACCGTTCCGTATTCATGGCGAAAAAACGATTGGCACGGATACTAGCGGACTACCCATTTATGAATATGATGAAACCGTGACGCCAAACAGTGGTGGCAACGCTGAGTTACACGACTTAAAAGCGGATAGTTACAGCATTCTATTTGACGAACCCACGCTTGGCTATGTCTTAGCTGGATCAGATTATCGATTGCCGTATGCAGCAAGTGCACAATCCTCTACGAACATGACTGTTTTGTTGGATGACTACGCACCCTATACTGCATTGCTGACTATCGTGGATAGTGGCGGCAGCGTCATTCCGAACGCCACGGTGCGATTAAACTTATCCAACAGTTTTGATAGCACTCTGACCACAAATACATCTGGTCAAGTATTTTTCAATCCCGCTATTGCCGGCACGCTGAACATCACTATTACGATTACTGGTTATACAACCTATACCGGTACACTGAACATCAATGGCAATGAGCAACAAACCTTCACATTATCTAAGAGCTCCTAATATGAAATTGCACCGAGGCTTTTCCCTACCTGAAATCGTGATTGCTATGGCTATTGGCACCGTGGCGCTGTTAGTGATGACCACTTTCATGATTGAAACTAATCGCTTCCAACAATTCATCTCTGAACAATCTACTGCCATTGCTACAGCCGATGCAGCTACTACCGTGATGACACGAGCACTGCGCGAAACCACGGATGGAGCAGATGGCTCGTATGCGATTGGTACTGCCAGTACCAATGCACTCACCTTTTACACGGATATTGATGCCGATAGTAGTACTGAACAAGTAACGTATACGCTGACCAACACCCAATTAACACAAACTATTACTGAGCCAACGGCAGCACCGGCACAATATTTATCATCCAACAGCACAACCAAAACCGTAGCCACGAATATTGTGAATGAAACCTATACTGGTAATCCCATTTTTACTTATTACAATGATCAAAATGCCAGCTTATCCATGCCTGTGGATCTCTCGGCCGTCACACTGATACAGATTCATTTAGACATCAATGTAGATCCTAACCATATTCCTGATACACACACGATCGAAACTTATGTTCAATTACGTAATCTCAATGACAACCTTTAAACCCAAGGCTAATGGAGGATTTTTATTAGTAGCCCTGATTATTTTTGGTGGTTTAATTATCATGGTGATTGGTGCAGTTGTAAGTTTAGTAGTGGTCGAACATCGCGCCATTCAACGTTCAGTCAGTTACGAACGATCACTACAAGTCGCTGAAGGCGGAGCAAACTACTATCGCTGGATTCTGTCCCATGATCCAACGAACTATGATGGCCTAGACAAAGATTTTTATAATTCAGCCGGTGATATCGTCGGTCATTATGTTGTTACTGTCACACCTCCCAGCAACGGATCCAGCACGATTACCCTAACTGCCGAAGGTTGGACATATGAATATCCAAATTTAAAACGCACCGTGCGCGTGCGCTATGGTAAACCATCGTATGCTGAATACGCATTCCTGACGAATAGCAATGTCTGGTTTGGCACGGATGAAGAAATTCATGGTCGATTACATTCGAATGGGGGTATCCGTATGGATGGCAGTGCAGATTCATTAACCACTTCAATTGTAGAGACCTATATTTGCGGGCCAGAACATAACTGTAATAATGAAACTAAGCCAGGCATCTGGGGAACTGGTCAAGATCCAGCATTATGGAATTTTCCAATTGCCGATGCCATTGATTTTGACTCCATTACTTTAGACTTTTCGAGTATGCAAACTGCCGCCCAAACCGATGGCGTGTATTTTAACAATGTCGGTGGACAAGGTGTTCACTTAGTGTTTAACAGTGATGGTACATTTACAGCTTATAAGGTCACTAAATTGAAGAATAATGTCTGGGGATATGATGGAGCAAATTGGACCTATGAATCTAATGATATTGATAAGGAGAATACGATCAATGGTTATGTGAATCATGCTTTGCCCGCTAATGGAATTATCTTTGTAGATGATCAAACTTGGGTGTCTGGTCAGGTAAATGGTCGTGTAACGGTAGCGGCAGCCCACTTACCGGAAGGTAGTGGCAGTAGTCGAGATATTATTGTCGCCAACGACATTACCTACTATCCTGATCGCTCCAGTGGATCCGTATTAGGGTTGATGGCCCAGCAAGATATTCTTGTCCCCTTGTATTCAGAAGCCGACCTAGTGATTGATGGAGCATTGCTGGCACAAAATGGACACGTGTTCCGTTACTATTACTACCCGTCCTACTATCCTGCTGATACCGTAAAAACACGAATTGAAACTTATGGTACAATCATTAGTAATACACTGTGGACATGGAGTTGGGTAGATAATAGCAACACGATTATTTCTGGCTATCAAACTACATCTACTAACTACGATCCCAATCTGTATTATTCACCACCACCTTATTTCCCTACTCAAGATGATTACACCTTTATTTCTTGGGAAGAAGTAAATCAATAGTTATGGCCTTTTTTGCACAGCATGTCACCACAGGTATCGATGTCAGTGATCGGAAGCTACGATTAGTGCGTTTGCAACGCAAATATAACAACCTTACTTTACATGCGTTTGCTGAATTAGATTTACCGGCCGGCGTACTTGATGGCGGTATGGTCATTAATCCCGATATCTTTGTGCAGGCCCTTAAAGAATTACCAAAACGCGCCGTCGGTTCACATTGGCCTACCCATAGCATCCACGTAGGCTTACCAGAACAGATCTCATTCATGACGACCGTGCCGATTGAAGATGGAGACAAAGAAGCGGCCGAACGTGTGGCAAAGCAATCCATTCCCTTAACGGATGCTGAAATGTACTACGACACTGCCCTGGTCCGTACTGCTAAAACCATTTCATTAGCGGCTGCCAGACGAGATCGTATTGATCACTTCCTAGCACAATTTGATGCGGCAAACTATGAAGTAGTGGGTTTACACGTGGAATCGGAAGCCATTGCACATGCACTACTACCCCAGCCTCTTAGTAAGGCTCCAACTAGTTTAATTGTAGATATTGGCGCTGCTCGCACAACGGTCTGCCTCATTGCTCGCGGTTCGATTCATTTTACGGTCAGCTATCCCACCGTATTAAATGAGGGCGCTGTACTTGATCAGGCATTAGCTGGTGTTGTACGGCAATCGACACTCTATGCTCAAGAACACTTTGGCCAGTATGGAGCGATAACAGAATTACTATTAGCCGGAAGTGGTGCCGCCATTCCTCAAATCGACCAATGGTTGCAACAGGTGGTACAATTACCTGTAGTCATTGGAGACCCTATGAAACACATTAAACCCAATCACGTTAGCAAAAAATTAAGTGTATCCGCACCATTTGCAACCGCCATTGGATTGGCACTTGCAGAGTAGCAGTCGACTATGTTAAATATTTTGCCTCCCGATCGAAAAATTACATTGCGCAGAGCATATCTAGCCAAGCAATTACGCTTGCTCGTGGGTATTGGCATTGTAGCAACCGGCATCGCCGTAATCATGGTATTTGTAAGCGATTGGGTATTACAACGCTGGTTGGATAATGCATCTGTCTCTGCCAAAACAGATCTGATCTCCACCGAAGACCGAGCGGAATTAAAAGATTTAGTGAACCAAATAACCACCACCGTCAACCAAGCACAGCCACTGCTCAAATCTACGCACTCACCTCTGAACGATCTCAAGCTCTTGTTAGAATCCACACCCGAAACCATCAAACTGCATACGTTTACACTTACCTATGATGACCAACTGCTAAGGATAACTGGCACGGCCGACACACGCGATGATTTAGTCGACTACCAGCAACAGCTCACCACTCTGCCAGGTGTCACGAATGTCGTCTTGCCGCTCAGCGATTTAAACCAAAAAGAATCCATCCCTTTTACCATTACTGCCACGTATGCAACTCCCAAACTTTAAACATATCGGTGCAACCACTTGGTTCGCGATCATTGCGATCGTTGTGTTGTTATTGGTGTGGACAGTAGTGATCATACCGGCTACACATCGGATCCAAAATACAGCCCAAGCGATTATTGATACCCAAGCCACAGAGGCCAGTAGCACTGAGGCCACGGCTAACTTAATCTCTGTACTCCAGAATCGCACGGAACTAACGGACCAGGCCAAACAACTAGACAGCTTTTTTATTGATCGATCCAATCCTGTGGCATTCGTGAGTCGTTTAGAGGAACTGGCAGCGGATCATCATGTTACGCTCGAAATTAATTTAGAAGAACCTGACAACAAGGTTGCTGGCCCGATTGCGGAAACAGTGGTGGGTGTCGCTGCCCTCGGCACGATGGAAGACACCTTAGATTTTATGAACGCATTACTGACTGATCCAATTTTTCTTGAGGTAACCGCCATTTCGATCACCACCCCTTCAGATACGCCCGGCATGATTGCACTCAATTTACAAATGGTTAGTTATTGGCATTAATATGATCCTTCTTCCTTCTTATCGCTGGCTTAAGCAAGCAATCATACCCTTCAGTATGACCATAATTCTATCCAGCTGTTTAGTACTCGCTTGGTATTTATACAGTACGGTTTACCGACCTTTGTTTAGCGTGGAAACTCCAACGATCACCGCCAGTGACTATGCTATTCCCACCAGCAAATTAGACTCTACACTTGAGACCCTAAAGACAAGACGAACAACCACCGTCGATCTCTCTGCTATCCCTAATCGTTTTGTCACACAAAACGAAGATTAATTTTGAATACACAAGCTGTAGTTACCTGAGTAGATACACACAGCGCGTGTGGGTAGTGTGCAGTCCTACCCAATTCCCCCTAGTCTCCTTAGCTGATCCACTAGGTGATGTAAATCACCTCGAAAAACAAGGCCATCGCCATCAGGGCCCAGCCGATGCCCGTTGACCAGTGCAAGCGATCTTCGAACATCAGGAGCAAGACTACTCCCCACTGCAGAAACACAGTCGGCACGAGCAGGTAGAACAGCAGATCACCCCCCATGCTCAGTACGCCTGAACGGACGAGCTCGCCGACTGCACTGCCCAAGCCGATGCCCATGCCCAAGCCACTGAGGATACAGAGCAAGACGTACAGGCACTTTGCAGTGCGCGTCTCACAACGATCGTAGATGAACACACCCATCCAAAAAAAACCCTCCTCTTTTTTGATTGGCCGACTACTGTGTACTTGATTTTACTGCAAGCGTCAAGTATGACTAACGTTGATAGAGGTAAATAGAGATTTTTCCGGTAGGTTTATCGCGTAGCACCGGCGTCCAATCAGGGATAGAAAAACTATAAGAAACTACCCGCGCACCGGGTTTTAAATCCGTCTCTAATTTCCGCCGTAGTTTGTCTTTTAACTTATCTGGCATCCCAAACAGATAGATGACATCGGCGTTAGAGATATCCTGACGAAATAGATTACCCAAAATAAATCGCGTCTCCCCTTTAGCCCACAATCTCCGCAGTTGCGACCAAAGCCATAACGGCCAAGCAATCTCTATGCCAACCGCGCGAGCACCAAACTCTTCAGCTGCAATAAATACCGTTTTACCATCTCCACTACCGAGATCATACATCACTTCTCCTGGTTGTAATTTAGCTAATCTAAACGCGCGCTGCACATCTTCTTTCCAAGTAGGCACCCATGGAGCGAAGGACAAACCTGCCCAGGCAATAGGAGCAAGCACTACCAATAAACCAATAACCAGGAGTGTAAAACCCATCGTCTAAATGCGTTCAGCGGGATAAATTTTCAATTCTCCGCCGGCCTGCAGCTCAATGACATCACGACGTTTTACAGCATTGCGTAACATCAATTCAGCGATTCCATCCTCGACCCGATTTTGGATCAAACGCCGCAGTGGACGAGCTCCAAATTGTGGATGATACCCTTGTTTTACAAGTTCCACCACTGCCTCTGTAGTCCATCGGAAAATTAAGCCTTTGATCTTAAGTTGTTTGCCAACTTGGCGTAACAGTAGCTCACAAATTGAGAATAACTCATGGGGTTCCAAGGGAGTATAAATGGCAATATGATCAAAACGATTCAATAGCTCTGCACGATAATACTGTTGTAATGTGCCCTCATTCAATAGACGCTCACGGATCTCGTCATGACTAGCGCTACCCTCGTATAATTTCTGAATTTCAGCTGTGGCAGCGTTAGAAGTGGCAATAATCATGGCGTTGGTAAAATCTACCGTACGACCTTGTGCGTCGGTCAATCGACCATCATCGAGTACTTGTAGAAACAGATTGT
>CAYLOJ010000003.1:0-58848 GCA_964385285.1 uncultured Gammaproteobacteria bacterium | reverse complement strand
CCTCTTTACTAGCTTTTTCAAATTCATCTAACAAAACAATGGCAAATGGCAGCTGACGTATGGCTTCTGTTAAAATTCCAGGCTGATCCGGCGTACCAATGAGTTTGCCAACAGCATCCGGCGCTTGATATTCCGACATGTCCAAGCGAATCATGCGCTTACTGGAGCCAAAATAGGCATCCGCAATCGCTTTGGCAGTTTCGGTCTTACCTACGCCGGTTGGTCCCAAGAATAAGAACGAAGCAATCGGTCGAGACGCGTCTCGCACATCCTCACGCGCTCGGCGTAAAGCCCTGGCAATTGCCGTGACAGCCTCATCTTGACCAATCACCCGTTCATGCAAGGTTTGATCCATTAGTAGTAATTTTTCTGCTTCCGATTCAGTTAAGCTGGTTACCGAGACATTCGTCTTTTCTGCGACGACTTCAGCCACATGCTCTTTAGTCACTAAGGTTGTCCCTTTGGCGCGTTCGCGAGCTAAAATTGCAGCCTCTTCCATCACGGCAATGGCTTTGGCAGGTAAATGACGATCTTTAATAAAGCGCTCAGTTAAATCCACGCAGGCTGCTAAAGCTGCATAAGTAAAATAGACACGATAACGCCCTTCTACATACGGCGCACGACCCTCGAGTACTAAAATTGCACTATCGCGATCCAGCTCTGGAACATGAACCACCTGAAAGCGTCGCAAAAATGCTTCTTGCTTTTCAATAAACTGCTGATACTCGCGCGTGGTGCTAGTACCAATCACTTTGAGATATCCTTGGGAAATATAATTCATTAGAATTTTTCCGATATCAATACTCGAATCGGTTGAGCCCGCCCCTAGTAATGTATGAATATCCTCAATACACCAAATGATATTACCTGCAGCAATCACTTCATGAATTAACTGTTCCATCTTTTGTTCCAAGCCGCCGCCCGTACCACCACCAGCAATAATCGCACCAGGATCTGTCACCACTAACCGCTTATCTTGCAACAGACCAGGTACATCTTCTGCGGTCATTAACTCGGCAATTCCTTCCATGATGGTTGTTTTACCAACACCCGCATCACCCAACAGCAATACACTGCTATTCCCCTCTTGCAATACGCGAAAAGCCTCAGCAATTTCATGATCGCGGCCGATTGCCGGAGTAAATTGATTTGAACGTGCCTGCAAGGTGTAATCAAACGAGATACTATCAAGCAATTTTGTAGGCCGAGCCGTCATTGCACGATTCATATGATTTTTTGGCTTATTACGTGCCAAGCTGCGACGACGGCGCTCACGTTGCATTAGATCGTGCACCACGTTCCCCCAGTGTGTCACATGACGTAATTCAGCCGCAGTCACACTGTGATCTTCCAACAACGCAATGAGCCAAGGATCACTCAGCACCGCACCAACAAATAATTCTAATGGACCAATGTGAGGGCGCTTATTTTGACGAGCTTCTGCATACGCTAATAACAATGTCTCTTGATAACGACTATTATGCTGTTCATCTTGACGATGCGCTACACGTTCACAGCCCGCTTTAATGTCTGGCAGATATAGTTCTAGTCGGAAGATAGCGGCGCGTACATCCGGCTGCTCTAACAATACATAGGCTAAATGCGCTGGAGTAACTTGATGTTTCCAACCGGCAGCGGTATGTTCTGCTAAATCTAACATCCGTTGAGCATCAATGGAAACATATTTTCCGCCATGCAGAGCGAGCTTGGGAACTAAATCTACTGCGGCTTCCCACTGCTGTAATGGGAACTGCGATACGGAGCGGAGACGATGTTCAGGTTCAATCACCTTTACCCGATGCAAGGCATGATCAATACGGTAATACAATTCTAAATCCGCTAAAATTGATATCCAAAAAATTAAACGATTCCAAGATAGGTCTTGAAAAAAACGCTGATAAGCTTCAGGGTGATTCATCAACTGCACCAATAATGGATACACGGCTGCAATACCAGCAACTCCCAGTACGATTAAGATTAGATCCAAACCGTAGCCGGCGATACGATTCAATGTTCTTAGCCAGCGACGTTGCTTCGCAAACGCATTCGGCCAGATAATCATATCGTCATCCACAAAGGCAATGTTTGCTAATTCGCCATTGCAATTACTGCAAGTGCGAATGCGATCAAGCGTTCGCGTAAACCCGAAACCATCACAGAAGGGACAATGTACAATTACTGGATCTACCATAAATATCCAAAAATTTGGTAAATAATGTTACCGATCACGATCATCGGAATAAACATCCAGGCAAGTATCAACAGCAGTTCTAAAATAATATAAATAATTGTGACGATCAAACTGACCACCAACTGAACGACGCGCACACAGAAACTAATCACTCGACTCCAAAAATCATAGTAACCATACATCGGTACAAAGAGATACTTCGTTAGGACATCCAAATTTAGTGAATGTGCTAAACCACGTGTATGATCACGCACTTGGTGGAGTAGTGCTAATAAGCCGCTAGTGTACCACCAGACAAGCAACATAATTAATCAAAGTGCAGGTAGGGCCCTAAGATAAACAAACCTGCAAAGGCACAGGCGTAATAGAGCAAGTACCACTCTTGATAGCCAAATAAACCGATCACTACCGTACCAAGCAATGCCACCACCTCTAATAAAACCCATGAAACCATTTCATGAGCGAAGACATATTTGAATGATAATGCTAGTAAACCCAGAATCCCAGCAGAGGTTGCAAAGATCGGCTTAATCACACTTGGTAGATCGCTAATCACCGGTAGTGGCTGAAACCAATACATTGCCAACGCCAATGCAGCAACTAAAGCCAGGCTGACACCCCATAGCGTATAATGGCGTGTCATGTCACGTGGATTAATGATGGTCATATATTCAAGCAGGTGTAAGCTGCTGCCCCGTAATGAATCATCATACTAGTCACTACGGCGATTAACACGGTCATGGCAACAATAACAGCGATGTGTCGTTTGTGTTCGCTGTATAAGTTATAAGCTTCCAGTAACAAGCCGATACAGAGCGTAGCCACTCCGCCATAGCCAATCCGTGCCACACCAATTAATAACTCATTCGCACACACATGTGTAAAAATCGGAAACAAGAGCATGCCAAATACAAGACTAATTACGCAAACCCCAAGAAAGATAAAAATGATAGCTACGGCTGTGTCTAAACGATATTTTGTACGATAATGATGTGTCATAGGATAGATTATTCTAGCAGTAGTATAGCATAGGCTTTAACGGATCGCCACTACGGATGGGACGATAAATGAATCATCAGAATAGGTCAGTTGATCTGAGGAAATAACCAGGCCGGTAGAGCTACCACCATCTAAATTCAAAGCGGTGGTTAACTTTGGAGTATCTAAATCTGCCAAAACAGCTGATAATTCCTGCATGGTCAGCACACCGTATTCGGCGACGATAAAATAGACCATTCCGGCTGCATTCGTAGCCACAACCGTCCGCTGCGCGCGATCGTCGGTGCTTGTATTGACCTGCGCCACGCCATCGTCCACTAGTAATGGATACGATTGCACCACTTGTGTAGTACTTGCGGGTAGTGTTTCAGCGATCTGCCACTGATCTGAGACTTGATACAAAAAACCTGTAGGCCCAGACAAGAGTGGACCCGCTGTTTGATCGGTGGCCTGTGTGCGCGTTACTAACTCATATGCATCATCAAAATAGCTCCCGTTAATCACCACGGTGGCACCTAAGTTCTCTTGCCAAGTACTGACACTAACTGGTTCGGCTTCATTGATATGCACACTAATCTTGGCATCAGCTGGATTAATTCGCACAATATCTAGTAACTCTTCGTAGTCCCCTTGCTCTACTAATACTTGCTTAAAATCAATACCCTGCTGCACGGCGGTCCAGTCACTATATAATTGTGCTGGGGTCACCACTGGAGAGTTCACTTGATCTGCCTGTGATAAATCAATCGTCCAACTTGAACTGCAACCTGCCAACACTAATGTCAGGCCGAACCCTGCTACAGCAGCAATTCGTTTGAAGTTGGACCATCGCATCATTAATAAGTCAGACATATCTATTGAGTTGTGGTAGCCATTAGCTGCTTACGGATGGTGCGCAGTAATTCAATATAGAAGTGGACGTTATGCACTGTGAGCAGGCGCATTCCCAACGGTTCCGCCACCGAAAAAAGGTGCCGTAGATAAGCACGACTATAGCCTGAAGTACAGGTTGTGCACTGACATAACGGATCCAATGGACCTTGATCGATCTGATGGCTAGCCGCAGTAATATTTAATTTATGATACGCCACACGCGTTAATCCAGAATCCACTAACTCTGCGGCATCATGCAAGTAAGCTTGACCATGTCTAGCATTACGCGTTGGTAGTACACAATCAAACAGATCAATGCCCCGTTTCACTGCCTCTAGAATCTGCTCGGGCTGGCCGACACCCATTAAGTAACGTGGTTTATCTTTAGGCAGCAATGGCGTCGTGACATCTAACATCTCGTACATCACTTCGGCAGGCTCTCCAACTGCTAATCCGCCTACCGCGTAGCCATCGAATGGTAAAGCTGTTAACTGCTCGGCTGAGCGCTGACGCAAATGCGGAAAACTTGACCCTTGCACAATCGCAAATAATAGCGATTGCCCACGTGGTTCAAAAGCTAAACAGCGTTTGGCCCAGGCTGTCGTCAGCTCTACCGAGGCAGTTGCAGCGGCTTCGGTGGCAGGAAAACCAGGAAAATAATCAAAACACATCCAGATATCTGAACCGACAGCTTGTTGAATTTCCATGGATAACTCTGGCGTAAACATTAATTCAGCACCGTCAATGTGAGAATTGAACCGCACACCATTTGGATCAATTTTACGTAAATGTGCCAGACTAAATACTTGAAAGCCACCAGAATCAGTTAGAATCGGTTTGTCCCAGTGCATTAAACCGTGCAACCCACCGACTGCGCGTAAGGTGTCTAAACCGGGGCGCAAATAGAGATGGTAAGCATTGGATAATAGAATATCGTTACCGATCGCTTCGAGATCAGTTTGATGGAGATGCTTCACTGTACCGCGAGTTGCAATCGGCATAAACGCCGGCGTCGGTACAACACCATGCGCGGTGTTCAGGCTACCAGCGCGAGCCGAACCCATTTGCTGATGCAAGGTAAACATAGTTTATTCCACTACAACGCCATCGTCTTCTGCTCCAGGGTCGGAGGTCAGATGACTGGTAATTTTCTTCACTTGCACTTGTACAGCTTCACCGCTATTGGCATCGGTAGCCGTGCCCACTGCCTCATTGGTCAACACTAGTAACTTGTTAAGATCATTAGAGGTAGGTGTGACCGAAACACTGAAGGATGCAGTTTCTGTCGTCCCCGCTGATAATTCGTCTAAGTTTAATGTGACGGTATCAGTGGCGCTATCATAAGTAATATGCTCGTTGCCACTATCAGCGTAAGTAACACCTGATGGTAAGGTCGTTTTTACACTAAGGTCATTCATGGTTCCACCACCTGCAGTCACCGCCCAACGAATCAGATAGGTCGTGGTTTTTCCGACCCGAGGAGGAATAGGGCCAGAGCCCAGCTTAGAAAGATCATCCGCAAAATAGCGACCTACCGCTGTTAACTCTAAGGTACCCTGCAGCGCGGTCGTGACCTCTGCAGTATCTGCGAATTCAACATCTGCATCGTCGATTGTAGCGCTGTCGACAGATAATGTGACGACAATATCACTGGCATTTTCAGGCAGTGGATCTTTAACTACTACTTGATAGGTAAGATCTTTTTCCTCGCCCGCGGCCAGCGCGTCAATCGTTTCTAACGTAGCTGAGCTGCCATCTATCGCGCTACCGGCAAAATCTAACTTCAAGACAATGTCTTTAATTTCAATGTTGGACGGATTGCTAATATTGATATCGTAAGTTAAATCTTCTCCTGCGGAGGCACTACTTGGGCCCGTAATCTTCAGAGCTAATTCAGGATTAGAGACTTTAATTTTACGACGGTCCTCAGCCTGGAGATTTAAAAAGCCATCGGCTTCTTGAATTCCCACTTGCAAGACGAATTCTTGTTCTTCGGCGGCGTCAGTCGCCATCGTACCCTTCAGCTTAACCTCGACGGTACCACCGGCTTCAATCTCTTCAAATAGCCATTCGTTATTGCCTTGCGATGCCACCGGATCACTACTGGTCACTGTAAAACCAGTTGGAATTGATAATACCGCTTTGGCATTCACCATGGGTAAAGCAGCTGAATTAGTGATGCTATAGGCATACGTCATCTCTTCACCGCTGCGAACTTGCTCAGGTGCGCTGACATCCAATTTCATAATGGATTCCCCTACAGTTACAGCTTGATGAGCGGAGGTTTGAAAATCAGATGAAAAATTGATTGGCGAGTAGGTTAATAACGCAGTGAAATCCTTTTGATCACCCATCACCCCAAGTAGCTGGCCAGTCACGATGATACTACCGCCGGATCCCGGTGGTACATCACTAATATCCCAATGATTATTGGTACCTTTTGCAGCTTGTGGATCACTCTCTTTGAGGTAAAACCCGTCCGGTAAGACAAGCTCTACGGCACCGCTTTCTAAAGTTGCCGCACTGCCATTGTAATAGGTTACCGTCACTTCCATATCATCTCCCGACGCTACCGTTGTCGGCATCTCTAGTTCTACAGTGACTTCACCGGCGTTAACACTCAAACGATTATGACCAAATACGAAATAACCCATTGCGACAGCCACGATGGATAACAACACAATAGCACCAATGAGCATGGTGAGAAAACGCTGCTTGGCATGCCCTCGCTCTAGGGTTGTCATATCAATACCAGTCGTAGGATCGTCCGCTTTATAGAGATCTACAAACTCATCATGCTTAGGATTCGTACGCATAGGTTCAGGACCCAGCTCTTTACTATGGAATTTCTGGGATTTATGTTTATGGCGCTTACTCATGGGAAGATTATACTAAAAATCGCTCACTCTGTACATCATCCCCTAAATACTCATAGAGCCATAAATGAACGGCTGTATACAGCGTTTGCCAGATCGCTTGATCGATGCGTAATTTTTGAATATCTTCGTAAGTTGCAGTGGCTAGCCAGCGTAGTACTTTGGCGGCTTCCGCTGTTTTTGCCAAGTGAACAACATCATAACCTAACAGCTGAATCAATTTTACGACAAAACTCAGCGGTAATAATTTAGTATATACAGAATGATCCAACCAAGTTAGCGTGCTGTAGAGCAAATGATACAAACGAGCATCGGGAGTGCCCTCTTTGGTTAAACGATCCAGGCATTCGGTAATGTAGATCGCTGCATTATACTTGGCTAAATCTGTGCGTAATGAACGCCAGCGCTGTTGCACAACGGCACCACCAATTTTGTATTGTTTACCAACAATGCAATACAGTTCCGTCTCTGCAAATGGTTCTAGTACCCCAGCCAGTTTAGCCTTGGCTTTACGAATACCAATAGCGCTAGCGCGCAATTTTCCGAACTGTTCGGTATATACGACATAGCGGCGATCATAATCACGCCATGGTTCGTAATGCAATACGATGCCAGTGGCGTTCAGCGTCTCAGACATCTTAACGTTCAAGATTCAAACTCACCTGTGCGCCATTGACACTGGCCACATCGGGTTGAGCCACTTCACTAGCATGGAGCGCCTTTGCAAGCACACTCTGTTGTAAGATTTCGGTGTTATGGGCAAATGCCGCTAAAACCACCGGGTCGGTACTATGATAAGTGATGGTGATGCGATCTTGGATCGTTAATTTCTTTTGTTTACGCAAAGCATTGATCGTCCGTACTAATTCACGCACCATTCCCTCTTCTTTTAATTCCGGAGTCAATTCGGTATTAATCGATAACAGGTCTCCAGTAATTGCCGTTTTGATATTGACCTCTTCTAAGAGAATCTCGAGATAAGTGGATTCTAAGGTTTGGGGTAAAGTTACGCTGGCCAACGGCTGTCGTACTTTCAGGCTATGTTGCTCACGCAATGCCAAGATCTGCTCTACGAGCGTACGTACGGTAGTCATGTTTGTTAATGTCTCTTCAGAAACCAACGCATGCTCCATAATCGGCCAACGCTGTAAATGAACGGAATCGCCAGCTGCAACGGCTTCTGGGTGTAACTGCTGATAGATGCGCTCAGACATAAATGGTGTAAAGGGTGCCAGTAACTTCGCTAACGTATCTAGTACATAACGCAACGTGGCGAGCGCTTCGGGTGCAGTCTGCGCATCTTTAAAACGACTCCGACTCCGACGTAAATACCAAGTAGACACTTCTTGCACACACTGCTCTAATGTCGCGGTGGCTGCATTCAGATCGTATCTATTCATCGCCTCTGTGACTGTTTGAATGGCTGCCTGGGTATAGGCTAGAATCCATTGATCCATCACATGGGTTGGTTGTGGTTTGTCCGCAACTGCCTTGCCGTCTGCAAACATGCTGTAGAAGGTGACGACATTCCAGATGGTCAATAACACTTTCTTCATGACTAAATCTACACCTTTTTCTGAAAAGCGCAGATCTTCAGCTTTTACAACTGGCGAGCTCATTAAATAGAACCGCAACGCATCAGCACCATATTTATCCATCACTACACCTGGTTCTGGGTAATTTTTTAAACGCTTACTCATTTTCTTACCATCCTCAGCAAGTACCAAGCCATTCACTAATACCTGTTTGAAGGCAGGCTGATTAAACAACGCCGTACTGAGTACAGTTAACGTATAAAACCAGCCACGTGTTTGATCTAATCCCTCAGCAATAAAATCGGCTGGGAAAATATTAGAAAAATTTTCCTTGTGTTCAAAGGGATAATGATTCTGAGCGTACGGCATCGAACCAGATTCAAACCAACAATCTAATACTGCATTGATGCGTTTATAGGTTTTACCATCACGTGTAATCTCAATTTGATCCACAAATTCTTTATGGAGATCTTCAACACCTGTACCTGAGAGTTCACCTAATTCTGCGCGGCTACCGACACAAATTACCTCTCCATCGTCAGCTTTCCAAATCGGTAACGGCGTGCCCCAATACCGCTCACGTGAGATTGCCCAATCTTTGGCGCCTTCCAGCCACTTACCAAAGCGGCCATATTTCACATGCTCAGGCATCCAAGTGATTTGGTCATTATTTTTTTGCATGTCGTCCTTAATTTGTGTGACGCGTACAAACCAAGAGCTGGTCGCATAGTTCAATAGCGGGGTGTCGCAACGCCAGCAGTGCGGATAACTATGACGATAGGTTTCGGCTCGAAATACTAAGTTACGCGCTTGTGCATCGGCAATCACTTGCTTCTGCGCTACTTTCACATTCTGGCCAACATACTGACCAGCCTTCTCGTTATAATTGCCATTCATCTCCACATCTAAAATCAACGGCAATTTGTTGCGTTGCGCGGCCTGCATGTCGATCTCACCATAAGAACCGTTAATTGTGACAATACCAGTACCTTCCGTCACTTCGACATAATCACCCTCAAAAACATGGTAGGTGTTTGGATTTTCTTGGACTTCAGACAACTGCACATAACTTGAATCCAACGGTTCGTAAGCCCAACCCACTAATTTAGTACCAAGAAATTCTTCGACGATCGTGTATTCAGCATCACGTAAAATATCCGCAATCCGATCTTTCACTAGAATCACGAACTCATCCCCAACTTTCGCTTTCACATAGGTGAAATCAGGTCCAATGGATAAACCAGTCGTACCCAGCGTGCTCCAAGGAGTGGTTGTCCAAGCTAACAAATAAGTGTTGGGCTGATCAACGACTTTGAATTTCCATGTGACGGCTGTATCATCCACATCTTTATAGCCTAACGTCACCTCAAAGTTTGATAAGGGTGTTTCGCAACGTGGGCAGACATGCATCGCTTTCTTGCCTTCATAGATCAATCCTTTATCGTACAGCTGTTTGAACACCCACCAGACTGATTCCATAAATGCCGGATCCATCGTACGGTAATCATTCTCCATGTCGACAAACCGTCCTAACCGCTCAATGGTTTCTTTCCATTCCGTCGTGTACTTCAACACACTGGTGCGACAAGCATCATTAAACTTCGCTACGCCCATTGCTTCAATCTCCAGTTTCGATTTTAAACCGAGCTCCTTCTCAATCAAGTTTTCGATCGGTAAACCATGACAATCCCAACCCCAACGGCGTTCTACACGATAGCCTTGCATCGTGGCATAACGCGGAATCACATCCTTCATGGTTTGACCAACAATATGTCCGTAATGTGGCAAGCCGGTGGCAAAGGGTGGGCCATCATAAAAGGTGAATTGCTTATCTAAAGGACGTTCTTGAACAGATCGCTCAAAAATTTTGTGTTCCTTCCAAAAAGCAGCAATGCGCTGTTCGGCCGATAATTCTACCGGTTTAGTCTGAGCTTGATTCTGAGTTTTTTTCGGGTCCATAATGCCCGCTAGTATACTGAAAAACTAACGGTCCGTCAAACCAAACTCCTGTTTGAGAACCTTTACGTAATCCGTCATACGTTGTTGCGGGGTCATCTGATCGAACAACTCCTGCAGGCGACGTAACTGAGCACGATACTGAGGAGCGACTAAATCTTTAGGCTCTACACCAGCCACGGCGATTGTATAGGAGAACGATGGAAAATCGGATTGTAGTTGCTGCAATGGACGACGAATTCTTTCAGCTAAATGATCACGCACATCGCGAAAACGATCGTCTAACAACGCAATCGGAACCTGCCCGACACGATGAATAAAGTAAGCAACCGACCAAGGTACCTTTTGACCATAGATGATTGGAATATCCATGTGACCCAACTGATGACTAAGATTTCGGTAAAAGGCTTGTGAACCACCCTTTACATCAAACTGAACATCTTGATAATCCGATACGTTCATCGCGGCTGGCATGCCCTTACGAGCAGGCTCAATCCAACCGGTAAACTCACCTACTTCAAAGCGATCACCGCTAATACTTAAATCAAAACGTCCATCATTCCCACGAGGAAAATATAACTGACTGTCTTCGACATCGACTTGCCCAAGCTCCTCGGGGACAAACATTTTCCAAATCGCCGCAGCTTCGGGTGATTCAGAATCGCGTTGTATGAGTTCAGTAAACGCAGCTAAGCCAGCACGACTCTTACCTCGCTGCCAGAGTTCTGGAAAATCGTGTGGACGAAATGGTCGTTCATCACCCTCTCCAGAACGCGGACGTAACACTAAATCATGCGGCTCACGCATTGTAATGAACTAGATGGGATAATGATTAAGCCGCCGTATCAAACGCTGAATTGGTAATGATGGATTCGATCGCGTTTGATTGATATACCACATCAACACTACCCGCTTCTGCTGCTGGAACATTTTCAACTAATTTTAGTTTGACCAAAAGATCACGTCCACGTTCAGTACCACGTTGCAATGCAAAACAGTTTGCTAAACGATTCAATGCTGTCCCTGGAGGAACAATAGCTTGGCCGGCCTCACGTGGCACTGCCTCTAACAATAGCCAGAGTGTATCAGACTCAGACAAACCAAAGGAAGCAAAACGACCCCGCACAGTAGCATCCACTTTACCGAGCAAACCCTGAGCCGCCGCCGTCTCGTTATTACCGCACATAGCTGAAACTGCATCAACACCTTGTTTGATCGACTCTGTGATTTTGGCAAGCAACTCTTTATTCGCTAAGCCTTTACGACTCCCTGAGGGATCTGGCAGTAGCATACCAATGGCTTGTTTCCAATCATCACCAAAGGTTTTTTTATAATTCTCACAGGCGATAGTAAATTCTTCAAACTGATTTAAGAATGCTCGTAGAGATTGAACAGTCAGTTGTTCTGGCTTCAACCCATTTAGACTTTCTAACATCGCGTCTCGCACTACACCAGACTGCAAAGCGGTATTTAAGCGCTTTACTAACTCTCCCGTTCTATTCTTCATCTCGTCAGCAGTCTCAGCTGCTCCAGTAAATAGCTCCTCTGGTAACGTTCCTTCCTGTATCCGTCGTAACAGCGGCTTCATCTCTTCTGCCTGACGCCGTTCGTCTTCAGCCGCTTTTGCAGCTTTGGCTCCGGCTGCATCCGCAGCATCCTCTACCTCTGGAAATAAAATTTCTTGCAGGGCCTCTACATCCGGCTGACGCAATGCACCTAGTTCTAATAAGCTGTACAGTTTTTCACGAATTTGTGTAATCACTGGCTGATCTTCTTTTTTGGACCACTTAAGATCCTTAGGCTCACGCTTACCTAATAAGGCAGTAAAATCCTCTGCCGCTTTCTTCTGAGCAGCCAAAAGCGCTTTAGCAGTATCATCCATTCCCTCAGATTCTACCGGAATGGCTTTGAGTGCTTTCACGGCTTCACCTTGCTTTTGCCCAATTAATTTATTCAAGCGCTCAACGCCTTCAATTTTTGCCTGGTTCGGATGCCCATACATAGCTCGCTTCACCGCATTTTTGCCATTGGGTCCAAGAATAGCATGCGTCTTACGCAGAGATTTAGTTAATTCCGCGGCTAACATGGCTTCAGCTCGACAACGCTCAACTATCTGACCGAATCCTTTTGGCAAACCTTCAGCGGGTGGAGTACGATCTTCAATATTGATAAGGTATCCCGTTCGCCCTGCGCCAGTTCCACGATATTCAAATAAACCCAGTTCTTTATTCAACTCTTCTAATCGCCGGCTACGAGCTTCACGCAATTCACTTTTACTCATCTTTGTACCATCATCCTTTTCTTCCTTTTTGGGAACAGCCTCTTCAAATAGATCTAATACTGCATCCCAGAAATTTTTCTCTTGGTCTGGAGATAACCCAACCAAACGTTTCTCCGCCTCCGTAATAAACTTTTCCGCCATCGGATTAGTCCGCCCGTGCATGATGGCATCCACCATATTACGTTTGATTTCAATTGGTGTCAGCGCTGGACGATCTAAAGCTTTACTAGTCTCAGCATCCGCGTCACCTTCGGCTGGCTTGCGCTCCTCAGGAGTGCCTAATTTTAATAATTCTCTGTACTGTTGTACAAATTTAGCATGATGACGCTTGGCGGCATCAATACGTCCCTTGATAATTTTTTTGATCACCCCGGTCTCATCCGCATTAGCACCCTCCACTGGCAGATCATTCCATTCCTCAAAGAAAGCGATATCTTCCTTGAGCTGGTCTAATTGGGCCACAAAATCTGCGTGGTTCTGGAGTGCTTCTAAGCGTTTAGCCACACTCGGCGAACCTTCACGACGAATCGTTAATTCCTGCATCATCGTCTCCATCTGGCTGACACGTTGTCCAAACCAATCCACGGCATCACGCATCACTTCGACACGGGCCCATTCTAAGCTGCTGCGCATGCTGCCTAAACGCTCTTGTAAGGGGGCTCCACGATCACGGTCTGACTGGCGTACCGTTTGGTTTAAAACCAATGCAGCATCCATGCCTCCATCTGCAGCAGCAGTCTTGGCACGTTCCCCAATTGCTTTCAAACGATCTAAGTCAGAAAAAAACCGTGTACCTACTAAGGCAGCTAAAGCATTACGGGCGGATTCATGATCATCCGGATCTTGGGTTGGATCAATTTTTTTCTCTGGACGACTGTATTTTTTCTTTTTCCGTTTTTTTGTTGGGGCGTCTGCATCAACATCAAAATCAAACCCTAACTTGGTCTCTTGTACGCTTCGCACCACAGCCAGATAACTACGTTCTTTGAGCGGGATTGTTTCTTGCTCTGTACCCTCATCGTTCAACCGTTTAGACTCCGGATCATATAATACAGTATACACATCAGCCCTGGCTGCCATATAGATTGCCTGCGCGCGTTCGGCAGCCATTTGTTCAGGTGAGATCTGACGTTCTGGACGTGGACCACGTCTACGCCCCTCGTGTCTGCGCCCTTGGCGCGGACGCCGTTCGCGAGCTGGAACGGGAACGCCAACAGCAGCAGTATCTACTGCTTCAACCACAGCAGCAACGTCAGGTTGTCCTGGCTCCTCCGTACTGGATGGTTCTGCACCTGCTCCTGCCATAGCCGCGTCTATAGCCGCAGTACCTGGCAACTCTGCTGGATCGATTGGATGTGGTGGGCGTTCTGTAGGCGTAGACATAATGGAATGATTAAGAATGATTTAAGTTATTTGGCAAAAATATCGTCTTGACCGCTAAATAAACGATCCAACACTTGCTTGATTCTAGCCTTATGCTCAGCTTCAAACTCATCGCCCAAAGTACCTTCCGTAACGAAACCCATCTCATCTAAACCGGTCTTGCCTTTCTTAAAGGTACTCATTTTTTTTACTAAATGCACAATGTATTTAGCTTTGGTTGGACTAGGTAAGGTAGGGTTAGTTGGGTCAAAACAACCTTCAGCCTCTAAGCGTTTCATTACCTCTTTTTTCACATCTTTACTTTTTGATAAGATGGTGTCGATATCAATAATAGCGATGGCACTCTCTGCCTCAGTTTTAGCTTTGGCACTCGCAGCTTCCAGCGTTGGCAACCAGCCAATAGTAGAGATAATATCCGGTACTAATTCTCTGGCGCGATCTACAATCTTAAGTTGATCTACTAAAAGACCCAGTTCTTGGCGACGAACGGCGGCAGTTAAACCAGTATCTTCACGTACAGAAGTAATTTTATTAGCCGTAGCAGCGACCGTAGCCTCAAATTTCTTTTGTACCACATCTCCAAGCTCAGCCGTCAATTTTAATTGATCAACTAAATGTTTCAAAGCCTCGCCATTATTTGTTTTATCTAACTGTTCATAGGTAAAGTCGCCACCATCTTTGGCAAGCAACTGTTCTGCAGTTTGTTTGTGTGCATCAAGTAAAGCAAAGTTGGCCTTATTCGCTACTAACGCATCGATATGCTTGGCTTCCAAACTACTGCTGGCTAAATCTGCAGCTACGGGTTGGAGTGCATCGATGGCTGGTTTAGCCGCCGCCATAATTTCAGTAACCGCTTTTTTGATCTCTGCTAATGCCAACGCTAGACGCTCCGGTTTATCGGCTTCTAATTTTTTCTCTTTGATCTCTTTGGCGGTTTCCGCAACATCCATCAACTCTGTCTCCACGACAGTATGTTCATCATCCCCTTGAAATTCATTGCGATGTTCAGCCTTATGGCTGATATCCGCTTTTGGTGCCATGCTATAGAGCACGACCTCTGCGGCACTCGAACCAAGGATAGCTGCCATCAAAGGAGCAATATGATCAGTCTGCATATCTACACCAAAATCTTCTATTCCATTTTGCAAACCCTCCGCCAATACCCCTTCAGTTGCAATGGCCTGCGCATCAGGCAAAGTTGCTCCCACCTCACTACCAGCGGTAATGGGCGTAATCGTTACCTCAGAACCTGTGCCGGTACCGGTAATCGGATGTTCCTTCATCTCTGTGACTAAATGCATCCAACGTGAGCTCACTCGACTGCGCGTACCATCTACCCAAGGCATGACATTACGCTGAATAAAGCTGGGATCTTTACTAAAGGCTTCATCAAAAGCAGCTTGCGGATTATCGTGTAATCCACCTTTGGTCAGCAATAAATTCGAAGTTGCTCGTTCTGCTCTGGCAACGATCATCTCTGGAGTTTCATCACTTTTCCCTTCAGCCATTGCTTTTAAAATAAATTCCATACGACGCGCACGCCAACCATCCGTTTGGCCTAAATATTCTGCCTTACCAGCTGCATCCCGCAACGCACCATCTTGGATATGGAACAATTTAGCCGTAGGATCATATTGCAACTCACCTTCTTGTAAACCCATTGCATCCAACATCTTGGCAGTTTTAGCATCCGCAAACAGTTGTTCGGTAATGTCACTACTCGTACCCGTAGGATTAAAATGTACTTCAGCCACAGGATGCCCATTTGCGTCAAATAGTTTGGCTAGATGATCTGCCTTCACCACTTGCAGTGTATCGCCATCCACAGTCGACAGATCAGCGGAAGCCACTGACTCTACGCTCGTCCCATCAGGATTAAGTTTAGTCACATTAAAGTGATGGTCGCTCCCCATCGCCATTTGATAGTGATGTGACGGATCGGTCTCCAAAAATGACATTTTTCCTGCAGTAGTAATGGGTTCGGCTCCGGGCAGATTAACCAGTTCATTGGTTGGCGCAGTTACCTCTAGAGTTGCTGCAGGTGCCGGAGATTCTGGAGTGGCCGCCATGCCTTCTTCTGCCGCCTTCTGCCCGCCCCACAACTCTAAAGCATAATGGGATACTAATGAACCTAAACCACCAGCCACACCGCCAATAATCGCTGCGCGTTTACGTCGTTGCTCTTCATCACGCGTAAACTTCTTATTTAATTTCTGCCGAGATTCCTTGAGATCATTGACCGTATGTTCATTAATGGTTTTTAACTCACCACGCACATAAGTTAAAGAGCCATCACTATCAGATAATGTTTCCATGGCTCGCTGAACAGCTGCCAAAGTTAGTTCAATGTTGCTCAATAATTCTGCTTGCGCACGAAAACGATTCTCTGCTCCAAAGGAAATAAAATCTTGTTGCTTATTGCCTTTCCCAGTACGAGCAAACCGTAAACGGGCTTGCGCATCGGAGGCAACTGCGAAGGCTTTCTTAATTGCGGCGATAGTTTTAGTTTGATCCGGTGCGGCGTGCAATTCATCTGTCGCCTTCTTTAATTCAGCATTGATCTCACTGGCCGGTTTCACTTCACCATGTCCAATACCACCCAAGGCAGCCTCTAAACGACGACGTTTTAGACGATCGGCACTATTAAATGATTCGCGCACATAGGCACCCGCTGCACCGGCCGCAATTCCTGCACCAATGCCCAAGGCTAGTGCTCCACCACCACTGACAGCGCCGATACCAACAATACCACCAATTGCCGCCCGTGTACCTAAACGCGTAGTAATACCCCAAAATGTACCAGACAACACTACGCCCTTAGCAGCCTGAAGGAGTTTTTGTCCTCCCGTTGGGTTAGGCACCGTATATTCCTCAGAACTTAAGACAGTCAATTGATTGGCCTCAGCTAATTTAATAATTTCTGTGCGCAAGACAAATTTTAGGTGATGCTCAATTGCAGCTTTTGTCTCGGCAGTATCAATGTAAATATCACCTAAACCATCTAACTGAAAGTCTCGTCCAACCTCTAAATTTAGCCCCCCAATAATCGCATCCAACCCCTGTTCATAATGTTTACCGTGTTCATGACTTGGGTTCATCAGATCATTCACATGGGCATGACCATGAATAAAGGCATCAACCGCACTCTTAAGATTGTCTCCACCTAACTCTATATAGCGTTTTAAGCGATGGCGCATCACACCAAGTTCACAAGCAGATTGCAGTAAATTACTTAACTCTGCTCCATTTGAAAATGCTGATGCCTCGTTTTTTCGCACATCACTAGCCACGCCACCTCCAAACACGGTCTGCATATCCTTGATATTCAGAGCTATGTGTTTGAAGAGATTTCTTCCGGCTGCCCGTCGATCGGCTTCATGCGCTTGCTGAGCATCAAAATGTGCTTGAATAGAAACGTGACGCCGCACTTCACTGAGAGCCTCTTTCAACTCCTCAACGCCTAACCCTTCTCGATTCGTATAATCCAATAATCCCTCCAGTGTTGCCACCATCGTCGGATCAGAGAATAAGACTGAATCGGCATATTCACCCATCGTTTCATGAGCAACTGCACGAATAGCTGTTAAATCTAAATTGGTGGGTTGAATACGCTCAACATCTGTACGCAACTTTTCTTTGACTAATGAACGGTCTATTGGACCTGGCATATCCGTAGGTAATCCTGACGAAACTGTTGATAGACATTGGACAGTGTTTCTTGATAGTTCGGCAGGTGTTCTAAAATATCTTCAATCGCTGCATAATTCTCTGGGTGTGTTAACGCACTGACCAGCATCATGCTTTGTTCAGCGTTCAGATGCTCTACAACTTCCACATACAATAATTGCTCGAGCTGAATCGCTAGATCCAATAACATTTTTTCGCGCAGAGCAGGCGGCAAGGTAGCCCCAGGATGTGCTTCGGCTAATAATTGTTCGAGAAGTTCTTTCATAAAACGCGACAGAATATCGTATTTTCTTGGTTCTGTCAATCGTTAAGAGATTACGATAATACTATAACAGAAAAATTAGTCTTTGACAAGTTTAAAGTATGTTCCAAAATTGGTTCGATCCCCCATGCGATAGGAATAAAAGGTATCTGCATGACACTGGGTACAAAGCCGCATCACTTCGATCTGCTCGCGTGGCACGCCGGCCTGCACGGCCTGCAAAAGATTCTCTTCTTGAATATCAATCTGATCGTAGCATTCTGGCCCGACTGCTGGACCAATTCCTAAATAGACTTGAGTGGGATCAAATTCCTCTAGCACCTTCTCTAAAATGCCTTGCGTCGTGCCTTTTAAACCAGCATGGATAACTCCGCCACGCCGGGTCGACGGATCATAGATAATGATCGGTGTGCAATCTGAAGTACCAATCCGCACACAGACATTTGGCGTGTCCGTTAATAACGCATCAGTGTATGGCACTGGCTTTAAACGCGGACCATCTACCCAAGCAAAACGAACGCCGTGTACTTGGTGTGCTGTAGCATCATAGTGTTGATCACGCTCCGTATGACGGGTGGCAATACCGTGTTGGATCTCCGCAAATTGGTTTAAGATTTTGAATTGGAGCATACCTGTTGATAGACCTCCAAGGTTTCACGGGCACACTGCTCCCAACTAAATAATTTAGCTTGGATCTTCCCTTTTTTAATCAAGTTGGCACGCGTCTTAGCAGACATGATCTTTTCAATGGCTTGTTGAATGGATAACGAAGATGTTGGGTTCACTAATACAGCAGCTTTGCCAGCCACCTCTGGCAGGGAAGAAATATTGGAAGTGATCACCGGCGCACCCGCTGCCATAGCCTCAATGACTGGAAGACCAAACCCTTCATAAAAGGAAGGAAAGATAAAGGCTTGTGCTCCATGCAACAGGGCTTGTTTATCTTTAGCTGAAACATACCCCAGATAACGCACGCTCCCCGCTTGTACAGATTGAATGGCCTTATAGTTCTCCTTAAAATTGTAACCTTTCGCTCCTGCCAACACCAATTGCAGTGGTTTATAGCGACGTGGTTTACGACGCACGAGCGCATCAAACGCCTCGATCATCCCCGCAATATTTTTGCGTGGTTCCAATGTACCGATATAGAGGAGATACTGTTCATTCAAGTGGAGTGACTTACGCAAGGCGTGGATCGCTAATTTTGTCGGAGCCTTCACTGGTTCGTAACCTTCTAAGATTGTTGTGATTTTTTTCGCTGGAACCTTGAACCGTTTTTGAATATCTTTGGCGGTAGCCTGTGACACTGCAATAATGCGTTCAGCTTTATTTATGCTCTTTGGCACAAGCACATTCACAGAAAAATCTTGTTTGGGAGGAAACCACTCCGGGTGCTCATAAATCGCCAAATCGTGAATAGTGACCACAGCCGGTTTGTGATATTGCATCGGAATCACGTTAGCTGGCGAGTGGAACACATCTAGTTTAGCTTTTGTTAGCACTCGACCGACCAATACGTGCGAGTAGGCATAGGGTAGATATTTTTTATATTCAGAATACGGAAATTGTACTAACTCAACATTTTTACGTTTGAATTCCTGCACCGAACTGGAACGGTGATCAAAAAATAATACGTAGGTATTTTTTTTGTCCAACTTCAACAGATGCTTCACTAAATAATATGTATAGTGTCCGACGCCAGCCTTTTCGCCGGTTGTTGGATTCAGAATTGTTCGACAATCGATACCAATGCGCATACCTCCCTGGCTATGATACGAAATTAAATCTTACATCTTTTCTGGCGCTGTGATTCCCATCAAGCGCAACGTATTGGCTAACACTACCTGAGTCGCTTTCACCATTTGGTAACGACTTAAGTTGACGGAGCCATCCTCTTCAATCACACGGCTAACACTATAAAATTTATGAAACGCGCGAGCAACTTCAAGGGCATATTGCGGCAGTTTATGTACATGGTAAGTCGTGCTAATCTCTTCCACGACCTCTGGTAACTGAAACAGTACTTTAGCCAACTGCTCTTCAGCTGGATTCGTCATTTGGATTGGAGCGGCCGCTTGTTCGCCAGTTTTAGCAAGTAAACTACAGAGACGGGCATAGGCGTATTGGACATAGAACACGGGATTATTTTCTGAACGTTCGCGTGCTAAGTTCAAATCAAAATCCATGTGAGTATTAGCGTCGTACATCAAGAAAAACCAACGCGTGACATCAATGCCAATCTCTTCAACTAACTCTTCTAACGTGACAAAGGTGCCCTTCCGTTTAGACATGCGCAACTCCTTACCATTGAACATCAAACGAACGAGCTGCACAAAAATGACATCTAATTTTCCGGCGTGCCCCAACGCTGCTAACGCCGCTTGAATACGTCCTTCATAACCATGATGATCCGCTCCCAGATACCAAACCCAATGATCAATCTTGCGTTGCTCAAATTTATCAATCAGATACAAAATATCAGAGTAGAAGTAGGTCGTTTCACCATCGGTTTTTTTAATCACCCGATCTTTGTCATCGCCATATTTAGTAGTAGCAAAAAATGTGGCGCCATCCTTCTCATACAACACACCCTGCTGCTGCATAAACGCTTCGGCTGCTTTAATCTGTTTGGGATCATATAAGCTGGCCTCGGATTTCCAGTTATCATACTCAATATGTAGAGTATTCTGAACAAACTCCTTAATCTGTTTCACCATCTCTGCCAAAGCCCATTCTTTAACCTCATTGCGCATTTCAAGCATGGCATTATTATTGCCTAGCTTCACATCTTTCATTTTGATTTTGGTAGCCCACTCCTTCACATACTCACCTTTATATAGGTCATCACCGTAATCGACATTAATTCCCTGTAGTTGTAAATAACGACGCAAGACAGATTCGGCTAATGTGTCTAGTTGTTTACCATGATCATTCATGTAATACTCTGCAATCACCTGATAGTGACAAGCCCGCAGAATTTTTACTAACACATCACCGGTGAAGCCAGCGCGACCATTTCCTAAATGGATCGGTCCCGTAGGATTCGCCGACAAAAATTCCACCATCATTGTTTTGGGTTTACCATTGACGATGCCGGATTGATTTTCACCAAACTGCTCGCCTTGTTCCAAAATCAGACGCAACCCACCGGCTAAGAATTTCTCATTAACAAAGAAGTTTAAAAATCCTGGTGCAACAACTTCCACCTTTTCAATCCCTTCACGATCAATGGCTTCAGCTAATTCATTTCCAATCTCTAATGGATTGCGCTTCAATAGTTTGGCTAACTTCATCGCTACGTTGCTGGCGTAATCTCCATGTTGCACATGCGACGGATAAGAAATTTCGATGCTGGGCAAAGTGATAGCTTCCCACTGACCACTCGACTGCAATTTGGCAGCTGCTTGTTGAATTTTATCAATTATCACCGATTTCATAATGGAAGCTATTATAATGAATATAGTGTTAATTGGCCAGCACCCCTAGCCCGAGACTGCCAAACAGTGTATACAATAGGGGTATGCCTACCCACGCCATCACACCACACCTACGCTCTGATTACACGATCCTGGAAGATTACGAGGCTGGCTTAGTGCTGACTGGTGCGGAAGTGAAGTCCTGCAAGCTAGGACACGTCAAGTTACAAGGGTCTTACGTTTCCTATGAAAATGGTAAGTTTTGGTTAAAAAAAGCCTTTATTGCTCCCTACCAACTGGCCAATCAGGGTGGTTATGATACTAGCCGAAACCGCCAAGTCCTGCTGCATAAAAAGCAGATGGACTACTTAATGGGAAAAATGAATGAGCCCGGCTTGACATTACTACCCGAAAGTTTGTATACTACGAGGCGACTTGTGAAGCTAAAGATAGTGTTAGCAAGGGGTAAAAAGAAGTACGATAAGCGCGCGGACATCAAAAAACGCGAAGTGAATCGACAGATTGCCAGAGCTCTTCGACAAAAGATCTAAGGTCTTAAATAGGCGCTCGCCCTGATATGTAGTGACATCCTACATGATCACGATATCAGGGGGGATGCCTATATTCGATACTTTGGACCAATCTATGCTGGCTAGTAATGCCGAGTGTCGTTCCCAACACTCACCTGTATAAGTGCAAACTTACTACAAACTGTAAAAGCTAAAGTGGCTGCGTTCAAGAACGCTTTCACACCAGCTTTTGCTCCTGTTCTCGCCTAACGGCTTGGACCATCCGCAAGCTTGATACCTGATACGGCTTTCCCGGGTGTAAACTTTTCAGGCATAGTCGCATGTGCTGATCGTGTGGACTGTACTAACATCAGCTCGAGGTGCAGTACGGTGTTTGGTGCTTGGCTGCATTTCTAAATACCTCACCATCCTAGGCTAGTAGAAGGCGTAGAGCGGACGAAGTAGACACGGGTGTAACCCCCGTCATCTCCACATCTTTTATTATTAAGCCTTAAGTGTATTTCCAAGAAAGAATTTCGCATCAATGAACAAATTCGCGCTCCTCAAGTGCGAGTGATTGATGCCGCCGGTGAAATGTTAGGTGTCATGACTACCGCTGAAGCATTACGCCTAGCACGAGAAAAAGAGGTCGATTTAGTAGAAGTCTCTCCAGTCGCTAATCCTCCAGTTTGCAAAATCATCGACTTTGGCCAGTTAAAGTACGAAGCCAATAAGAAAGAACGCAAACAACGGGTGAAGCAAAAGAAAACCGAAGTCAAAGGCATTCGCCTATCGACTACGATCGGTGATCATGATCTCGGAGTACGCGCTAAACAGGCTAAGAAATTCTTGGAGGAAGGCAATAAAGTACAGATTGAATTATTACTGCGCGGTCGCCAGAAAGCTCATCCAGAGATCGGCCGAGATGTAGTCCTCAAATTCATGGAACTGTTGCTCGATGTCGCAGTGATTGAAAGCACCATCAGTTTACAAGGCGGCAAAGTGTCGGCCATTCTCATGCCAAAAAAATAATTACTAATTAATCATGCTGTAAGGCTAGTTCACGAACTACCCCAAGGTCCAACAAGTATGGGCAAAACTAAGACAATCAAAAGTATCAGCAAACGTATCAAGATGACTGGCGGAAAAAAACGTCGCCTGATGTTACGCTCACCTGGTCAAGATCACTTCAATGCTCGCGAGAGCGGCAAGGCCACTCGAAACAAACGTCGTGGTTTCGAGATTTCCTCTGTGTATCATCGCACCATTCGGCGCGCTCTTAATCAACAATAATTATCCTGCCCTACACTTATGCCACGTGTTAAACGAGGTGTCACCCATGTCAAACGCCGTAAAGGCTTGCTCAAAAAGGCTAAAGGCTTTAAATGGGGACGCAAAAACCGTATCCGTCTTGCTAAAACTGCTGTCACCAAAGCTGGCGCTAATGCCTTCCGTGGTCGCAAGCAGAAAAAACGCTTAGCTAAAGCTAACTGGGCCGTCAGTATCAATGCTGGTGTCCGTCCATTAGGGATGAGCTATAGTGTCTTGCGCGATAAACTGCACAAAAAAAATATCGAGTTAGATCGCAAGAGTTTAGCCGATCTCGCAAAACGTTATCCTGCCGTTCTCGAAGCGTTAGTGAAATCTCTCTAAACTTCATCTGCTACTGAGCAGCACTTAACCATCACCTTCGGGTGGTGGTTATTTGTTTTCTAATTTGCTACTTATCCCCGCATAAGCTAGGATTGAATTATGTCATCCCTACTCACTGAACACCCCCTCCTCGCTAAGTATATTGATCTGGTGCGTGAAGCGAACACTAAAATCAATTTGGTTTCTCGCAAAGATATCGATCAACTATACGCACACCACATTTTGCCTAGTCTATTATTTTTGAATTTAGAGCGTCTATTACCTGGTGATCGTGTATTAGATATTGGCAGCGGCGGCGGCTTTCCAGGAATCGTACTAGCCATTGTGGAACCATCTCTGCAAATTACGCTCACAGATAGCATTAAGAAAAAGGCTGATTTTTTACAGCACTGCGTACAAACTCTGCAGCTGACCAATGTGCAGGTATTACACAAGCGAGCCGAAGAAATTACTGGTCAGAAATTTGATCACGTCACCGCCCGAGCGGTTGCTCCAGTCGGGGCATTATGGGGCTGGGCCAAACCCCTATTGGTAGCTGGCGGTACACTTGAAACCATCAAAGGTCGCACTCATGCAGAAGCCGAAGTATTGGCGCTGGGTGACAATACAGACTATGACATTATCCCCTGTCCCGATTTTGAAAATACGGTAATTGTTTCCGTTGTAAAATCTTAAGCTGGTTTTACTGCAGCGCACTGCAAGCAATACCGATCAGTAACACGACAATCTGCGCATTGCAGTATCAACGCATTGCATTCCACATTCGCGCAGTTGTAATACTGATCAGTTTTAGTCTCACAGCTTTGGCAGGTACTGATGGCATAATGATGCTCGGTATCATTAACCTGCACGGCCATCCGTTGATCAAAAACAAAACAACTACCTTCCCATAAACCATTCGGAATTTCTTTACCGTAGTTGATAATGCCGCCATGCAACTGGTAAACCTCACCCACACCAGAACGTTTTAAAACAGCACTAGCTTTTTCACAGCGAATTCCACCGGTACAATAGATTAATACCTTTTTATCTTTCAGTTCTTGGTGCTGCTCCATCCAAGCCGGTAGCTCGCGAAAGTTTCCAATATCTGGCACAATCGCCTCTTTAAACTTTCCAATTTTGGATTCGTAATTGTTACGCACGTCCATCACCACAACATCCGGCTGTTGGGCAAGTGTGTGCCAGTCCTGGGGAGATAAATGTTGTGCCGCATCTGCAGCCGTAATCTCATTCACGCCCAAAGCCACTAGTTCCCGCCGCAATTTGATTTTCAACTTTGCAAATGGATTTTCGCTATAATCGTGTTCTTTAAATTCAATATCTTGAAACCGCTCGTCGCTCCACAGCGCTTGCTTGTACGCCTCCGTTTGCTCAATCGTTCCGCAGACTGTTCCATTCAAGCCTTCATCGGCCACAAGAATACGACCAGTTAGTCCCAGTTGTTTGCAAAGTAATTTATGCGCATTGAAAAACTGCTCAGGTTCAGCTAAGTTAACGTATTTGTAATACAGGAGGACTCGGTAATTCATTTCTGTTTTGCTAGTGGTTTAACCATCTCTGTTTCCAATAATGTAGCAACGTGGCTTGCAGAAAAGCCTCGAACAAACTTTCCTATAACATCTCGAAGTAAACCTTGGACCATAGCATCATTGATTGGACGTTTGTTGGCAATTTTTTTTACATACTCTAGTAAATGGAATATGGCTGTTTGGACTGCAGGATCAAATTTCCAAGCTTCTTTAGGACCTAGTGGAGTTCTGAGAAAGTGATCAAACATTTGATCTAAAGTGCGATAAAGCAAATAACGCTCCATTTTAGCATTGAGCGCCGCTTTATCTGCGGCCTGCTGTGGTTGAATGAATCGTTTATTTACACCCAAACGAAAACGATTAATATCCCGGATAGCACATTCTATAAAAACCCCATGTGGTGATTGGGGGTGAGTCTCCTTAGTACCTGGTATAAAGTTAAACTCCGGATGGATCGGCACTACACCACATTCTAGCAATGCAATCATTCTACTATTAGGATCAACTTGTTTAACAGTTGCAATTAATCGTTCAAATTCTTTACTGGTATACCCACCTTGAAATTGTTCCAGATGCAACTCTTTACCTAATATTTCCTGAATGGCCTGATCTGCCTTGAAAACGACGCGCATAAAAGCTGCCTCACCTGCATCATTTTTAGGGCGCCCACGCACTGCGTCACGATAAGGCAGCATTAAAGCATAGGCTTGGTCTAACACATTTCGCACTTGAGCAGTTTTAATAGGATCGCCTAAAACCTCTTTTGTGACCGTAAATGGTCTGCCGCTACTCATATCAAAAGAATGGCTCCCGTCGGCCTCTTTTTTAATACGCGGATCGAAGCCACCTACCATTTCTACAGTAGCGTCAGGGAAGACATCATGAATTAACTGATATTCATAAAATTTCAGTTTATGCCAATAGGGTGACATCGGTGAACCTCCGTGTTCAGGAGATACAGCTAGCTGAGTATCATGATTCTTATACCATTGCTTGGCAAAATAGCGTTCATCGTTCTGTTCTACAATATGCAAAATACCCTCCTCGCCCATGGTATCGGGACGTGATTTACGATCCACGGATCGTTTAATCTCTTGAGGTTGAATCGGCATAATAGGTTTTGCCAGCTAAATGGTCAGGGAGATTAGATTGTCCATGTTGTTTACCATATCCCAGCTGCTTCATCAACTTGGTCGGAGCATTCCGTAGATGTAGCGGTACCGGACTATTGGGAGTCTCTCGGATATCCGCCTCGACTTGTTTAGCGGCATCATAAACAGCACGTGATTTCGGTGCTTTAGCACAATAGGCCACCGCTTGAAAAATCGCGTATTGCCCTTCTGGCATACCAAGAGCGTGGGCAGTTTGATAAGCCGTCATCGCAATCACTAACGCTTGTGGGTCGGCATTACCAATATCTTCAGATGCGAACTCGACCACACGGCGCATAATGTATAATGGATCTTCTCCAGCAAAGACCATTCGCCCGCACCAATACAACGCCCCATCCACATCACTCGCCCGCATCGTTTTATGAAGGGCTGAAATAATATTGTAGTGCTCTTCACCGGCTTTATCGTAACGCAGCGCCACTTTTTCAATGGCATGTTTCGCGTCATCCCGATTCAGTTTAGTGAGATCACCGTAACTATTCTGTAATAACTCAATCGTATTCAAAGCAGTTCTGCCATCGCCATCCGCAATCATCACCACAAACTCTTGCAACTCTGCTGTCATTGGCACATCCGAGCGTTTAATCATCTCACGCACGGCGTCATCCGGTAATTTATCAAACACTAATACTTGGCAACGAGATAATAACGCTGAGTTCAGTTCAAAGGATGGGTTTTCTGTTGTCGCACCGATTAATGTAATCGTGCCTTGTTCGATATGAGGCAATAAAGCATCTTGCTGGCTTTTATTCCAACGATGAATTTCATCGACAAATAAAACGGTTTTCTGACTGTGCAATAAGCGATCATTCTTGGCCTGCTCAATAATTTCACGCAATTCTTTGACACCTGAGGTCACAGCAGATAATGATACAAACTTGGCTTTTATGTTATTAGCAATAATATGGGCCAGAGTGGTTTTGCCACTGCCCGGTGGACCCCAAAAAATCAGGGAAACTAACTGACCAGATTTTAATAACCGACGCACCAAACCATTCTCACCAACCAATTTATCTTGCCCTAATAAACCGGCCAATTCCTTGGGGCGTAAACGTTCCGCCAGCGGTTGATGCTGCGTTAAGTTATGGCTAAATAAGTTGTCCATAGCTTAGGCGGCCGCTTTGACTGGTATAAGACCCGGCAAGGCCATCTTTAAAAGCGTCAGATCATCTTGCTCGGTACCCACTTCTGCAACTGCAGCCTGCACTCCCTTTGCCATAATTTCTTGAGCTGATTCCACGAGCGTTTTGCCTCTATTATTTTGCCAACCATCTGAAGCCAACAATACATGGATAGGTAACCGCTCGCGACCAACACGCAAATTTTTTAAACTAAGGCTATGCACTAATGGCCGTTTAGTTACTTTTTTAATCTCCACCTTAGAAATTACAGCTGCATCTCCACCGCTACTTACCTCTACAGGACCATTCAAATCTACTCCTTTAATTTTTTCTTTCTGTTTCATGACTATACCTTTTTGGAGAAAATCATTAGCGCGGGAATGTACGAAATTTTCCTTTAAATTTATCACTTGATCACCTATGACGACAGCCCCTTCACAATCCCCAATATCAATCATTACTACTGCATCAAATTTTTCTATATAACGCGCTGCCAACAACGTTGTGGCCCCTATCGCAGCTGCAGGCATGGCTTTTATTTCATCCAACAACACCTGTAAGTTTACTTCTAAGTGTTGTTCGAGTTGCTCAAGGGTTTGGAATTGTTCGATGGGAAGATCTTCTAATAATGCCTCAGCACGACGAGAAGAGCGACGGGCAATTTCATAGGAATCCGGACCAGTGCTAGCGCCGTCTGCCACAACACCAATACCTAATTCTGGATTGGCGCGAAGCACATCCTGACCAAACCTGCCTAACTTACCCATTCGCTCAACCCCTTGCCCTTGCCAACTTTTTTTGATTCCACCGGCTAATTCTGTTGGAAAATTTTCGGCCGCTTCCAGAGTCTCTTCAGATTGATTTTCTACAAACTGATTCACTTCAACACTGGCCAACTGAATCCGTTCAATCTGCTCCTGTAAGCGTGCTAGTTCGGGTTTTAAATGTGTATCGAGCTGTTCGGGTGTCGCCTGTTTAATCTTATCTTCAACATGATCCATCTCAATGGCTAAACGCGCCACTGCAGTTTCCATCCCCTCCTCTTTTTTCCACCAATCGCGTACTCGATCAAATAATTTACGTAACGCTCCACGTGATTGTTCCAGATGGGTTCGTTGAACTTCCAAGTGATGACGTAATTGACGCACTTGTTGTATAGCAGTTTCATGATCCAGTACTTTACGATCACTTCCGCCTTCTGTTTGCTCCAACACTTTTATCTCTTCAACGGTCGGCAGAAGTTCTGGCTGGGCTACAGGTTTTGGCTCGCGCACAGGCTCTCTCATACCGGTGATGATACCTCTTTTACAACCAACTGACCACAGGCAGCGGTAATATCTAAACCTTTAGAATAACGGATAGTAGCCTGTAAACCGCCCTGTTTTAAGATGTCTTGAAAAATATGTAAGTGTTCTTCAGAAGACCGTTGTAAATGCGCATTAGTTTGATTCCATGGAATCAAGTTAAATTTCACCTGATGCTGAATATGTTTAAATGCCTTGACTAAGGCTTTAGCCTCACTCGGCATATCGTTTACATCTAAGAGCATCACGTATTCCAAAGTCACATGGTGACGCCGATTATGTTTGGCGGCCAGATAAGCCTCGATCCCTTCAATAATTTGTTTAATGGTTTGACGCTTGTGGCTTGGCACAATACTGCCGCGGGTAGCATCCGTACCGGCATGCAAAGAAATGGCCAAGCGCACATCTGGAAAATCTGGGTCAGTGACTAAACGCTTCAGAGCACCAGGAAATGCTACCGTCGATAACACGATTCTAGTTTTACCAATCTCTAAATCATTCACCAAAATTTTAATAGTGTCTTTAACAACATCTAAATTGGCTAACGGCTCACCCATTCCCATGAAGACAATGTTGGTAATTGGCTCACCGGTATTATTCAATTTCCAATAGCGCACCTGATCAATAATTTCATCTACGGTCAAATTGCGCTTCAAGCCCATTGTGCCGGTCGCACAAAACGTACAGCCCATCCCACAACCCACCTGCGAGGAGACGCAGATCGTCTGCGTGCCTCGAGAATTTGGCATTAGGACACTTTCTACTTTATTGCCATCGCGCAAAGTGATAATGGCTTTTTTAGTATGATCTTTCGGGGATTCAAAAATCTTCGCCCGCTCAAATGATAACCAGTCATATTGGGCAGTAAACTCTTCTCGTAAGGCTTTGGGTAAGGTGGTTACCTGCTCCCAGCTAGGCTGTGTAAACCAAGCCTGCCGAACTTGATCAATCCGGTAGCGGGGTTGGCCAAGTTTAGCCAAATGTTCAGCAATTGCTTCTAAAGTAGTGGGTTCCATCCGGATCACCCTAGCATAAATGACTAGGCCCTACAAACCCTAGCCAAGAGTAGATTCACGATACAGTACCTTAAAATAGATCCACATATTTTGTCCGAATGTTACGAACCAAAATCCATACACAATCAGACCTCCTAATGAAAGCAGTGCTTGCCCATCTAAGGTTTGAGGTAAAATGACAGTAAAGATAATACGACTGAATAAATAGACAGCCCCAGCACAAGGAATAGCAAATAATAGTTCTAAGCCCAGGAGTAACAGAGTATTCACCAATTCACCAAGATCACGATGAACGATGGCATTCCAAAAACCCACTGCAGCATAAATCAGTAGTAAGCAGAGGAAAGCTAACGCGATTTGCAGGGTATAGATCATTCCTAATTCTGCTAGATATAACCAAAACTGATCGCGTGCAAATAATAGTTGCACAACACAACCTAATATAGGAGCTAACAACAAGCCGAGGGTATCCTGTAACGTGGTCGGCAGATACATGCCATACAAGACGATAAAAAATAGACCAAACAGCACTACTATGAAATAAGAGCGTTCTAGAAAGTCGATTTCCTGTGCAGTAATATTTAATGCGTCGGCGTGGCCAACTAGGTAGAATACCGCTACAATAGGTAGGATAAATAGCAGAATGCGATGGCACCAACGCAAGATTGAATTCATCATTTCCATAACTGTCACTAGTATGCAGCTGATCACATCGCTTTGTAAAGTAAGGATTAACCTATTAATACGATGCCTGGCCGAAGAAAACTCAAAAAATTTGCCGAATTAGCGACCTTCCCACATGTGTTGCAATGGCCAGAAGGTGCGGCTGGTACTTGGCCCCAACCCTTAGTACTAGAGTTAGGCTGTGGTTATGGCGAATACACTTTAGCTTTGGCCAAACGGTATCCTGAGAAAGCCTACCTAGGAATGGATATTCAAGGCGAACGGTTATGGCGAGCCGCGATGGAGATGCAGCAAGATAAATTAGATAATGTCTGGTGGTTACGCGGTTTTGCCGATCATTTACCAAATTATTTTGCTCCCGGAGAAATTGATGAACTCTGGTAACCTTTCCCGACCCCTTTCCCCGTACTGGTCATGCCAAGAAACGCTTAACCTCTCCCCGTTTCTTAGCCTATTACAAGACATTGCTACGATCGGGTGGACGTGCTCATTTGAAAACAGATTCTAATGCGCTCTACCTCTATTCCCAAGAAACGATTCGTGCCAGTGGAGCCATCATTGATCGCCAAATAGATGCAGTACATTTGGGTGATACAACCTATGATCTAGACATTGTCACACGCTTTGAACGCAAACATCGTGCGTTGGGCTCGGCAATTCATTATCTCTCTTGGTATTGGCCATTACAGGATTGACAGCGCAGTTTTTTTGAGTATGATTAGCGAGTATGAAAAAGAACTTCAACTATCGCATTGCCAACTATTTTATTAGCAACCAACGACTGACCGTTTTAACCTTCGGACTGTTAATTCTAGTTGGAATGATCGCTACAGCATTACTAAAAACGAGTGGCTTTCCATCTCCTGAACTCAAATTTGCCTTTGTGCAAACGGTATATCCAGGTGCCAGCGCTGAAACAGTTGCTGAAGCAGTGACGCAACCGTTAGAAGGTGCCATTAAAACAGTACCTGGAGTCCGCACTTATTCATCCACGAGTAATAATTCATTCTCGCTGATTCGAGTAGATATCGATGAATCTGCCGATGCCGATACTGTCCGAAATAAACTAGCTACCGCATTAACAGGAATCACCTTGCCCGCTGGCGCAGAAACTCCTGAAGTGACCACTCCGAACATTGGCGGACCAGATTTTGTAGTATCCATTGCCGGAGAAAATTTAGAGCAGGTGTATCAAACCTACCATGCTATTGATCAGCAGCTGGGTGAACTACCGGATACGGCTAGTGTCGAACCCACTGTAGATTTACGCCGCTACGTAGTCGTTAAGGTCGACATGGATAAACTTCTACCGACTGGATTACAACTCACGACTGTTCAACAACTGATCACTAGTTTAGGAGAAACGTTGCCTGTGGCTGGAGATGTCACCATCGACGAACAGAATCAGACGATTCAAACCACGTTGGCAGCAGGATCATTGGAAGAGATCCGTGCAATGCGGTTACCTACTAAACCTGGTCAACCCATTGTGACAATTGATGAGATTAGTGATGTCTCACTCGATTATCGCTTTGCCGATGATGCAACGCCTTTGATCGGCCTGAATGCAGACGGCACAGCCTTAACACGTCCAGCCGTGACTTTGAACATCAAAACCACCAAGGGCTCAGACCTGACCGCCTATGCTGTAGAGATGGATCAGATTTTTGAGGCTCAAGCTGCACATTTAATTTTACCTGAACATGAAGCAGAAGCATTGGATTACCCCAATGACACTTGGATTGTTCGTCATTTTACCAGTCAAGAATTCAATGACCGTCAGGTTTCTGAAGTGATTAGTGGCTTGATTGGTGGTAAGTTAGATATTAGCGGACCAGGAGCCTATATCGGTTGGGTACTAGGTGGTATCCAATTAGTCTTTTTAGTCATGCTGGCATTTGTCTCTTGGCGCGCCGCTTTAGTAGCGGCTGCCGCCATTCCCCTCAGTTTAGTATTTTCCACGATCTATCTATTTTTTACAGGTAATGATTTAAACACACTGGTCTTGTTCTCGCTGGTGTTAGTGATTGGTTTGGTCGTTGACCCTGCTCTAGTAGTTCTCGAAAGTATTCAGCGTAAAATCGATTTGGGCTTAAAAGGCAAAGCCGCAACTCTCGCCGCGATTGAAGATGTGGGCAATGGATTATTCTTAGCCACTCTAACGAATATTATTGTCTTCTTCCCTTTCGCTGTAGTCTCCGGATTATTAGGTGAAATTTTCTCGTACATTCCATTAACCATCATTCCTGCCACGATCGGTTCGTATGTTGTACCGTTGATTTTCTTAGCTTGGATCGGTGGTTTATTTCTACGTCCCGGCAAACGCAACTCAAATGAGGAAGAGGCCAACTTGTGGTCTGTGGCACGCTGGTTGATTCGTACGAATGAACGCATCTTGCGCAGCGCTGTGTGGGTACGTGGCCTCATTGTCATCGTCGCGCTGGCTGTACCGCTAGTTGTAACTGGCTGGTACTTCACGACTGATCAGATGAAAGTTGTGCAATTTGCTAGTGGTCGTAACGCCGATTATGTAGACCTAGAAGCAAGTTACTTCAGCACTACTCCAGCGGCCGAACGTACCGCTCTATTAAATGAGATTATGCTAACAACAGTTGGCAATAGTGCTGTTCGTCAAATTTTCCCATTGGGGAATAGTGGCCAATACTACATTGGCTTGCAATCGAATCACGTCCGAGGAGATTATTTAGCGGTGGATATCAGTAAGGATCTATCGGCAGCGTTGGAACCGTTGCGCGCTCGCCTATTTGATCTTACTACCTCCGTAGATTTTGTTGGGCCACCTCGAGCTAGTTTCCAAATTTCTTTAGCGGTGAATTCCGGTGATGCAGCGATCCGTCGCTCTGCAGCGGAAGCGGTTGGAAAAACAATGCTCTTACTCTGCTCAACCGATGGCACGATTACGATTGCTGAAACCTGCGCTGGCGAACGGATGATTACAAAAATCAACGACGGTTATACTGACCAATTAAATTCGGTTATTGAAGTCACCTTGGATCGTAATAAATTGGCAGAATATCAACTGATCTTACCAAACTTACCTGTCAGTCTTTTAGCTAATCAGGTCATTCGTCAATTGTATCCAGACTATCAACGTAGCTCCACAACCGTAACGGTCGATGGTGATACAGCCTATTTGATGGTTCAGACTGATCAAACTGCCCCGGCCACTCCAGCGGAAATTGAGGAGCTCGTGATTGCACAAAGTGGTCCAATTACGCTGCGTTTAAAAGATATTGCTACCATCCATACCGTGGAAGGTTCAGCGAGTATCACCCGTACCAAAGGTCAAACCCAGGCGGTCGTGTTAGGCCGATTGCAAGATCAATTCAATGATCAAACCATCGCCAGCCAAGTAACTAGTGCGTTAGTAGATTACTATCAGGCTAATGATGGCGAGAAGATGGTGGCCCTGCACTTAACAGCGGATGATATTGGTGCCTACAGTGAAGGTTCTACCGCTAGTGATAATAAATCGTTCCAACAATTATTCATTGCATTGGGCCTAGCTATTGTCTTCACCTACATTGTCTTAGCTGTCTTCTTTGGATCATTCACACAGCCACTGGTAGTGTTGTTTACAGTGCCACTCTCCTTCTTGGGCATCTTCCCTGCACTGACCTACTTAGGCAATGGTCAATTTGGCTTCTTAGAAATTATTGGTTTAATCATCTTGGTAGGAATTGTGGAAAATGTTGCTATCTTCTTACTCGATGCTGCCCGTCAAAAACAAGCGGAAGGTTGGGATGATATTCGGGCGATTAGTTATGCTGCCGGTGTGCGCTTACGTCCAGTCTTACTGACTAAATTTACTGCCATCGCTTCATTAGCTCCTTTAGCTGCGCTCAGTGAAACCTACCGATCTATCTCTCTAGTGATTATGTTCGGCTTGTTGACTTCTGGTTTTACCTCGTTGATCACTACTCCAATCTTATATATCTTCTTCCGTTGGTTATCACGTCACTTTCACAGCCTAGCAATCTGGCAACAAGCCCTCTTCTTCTTATTCAGCCCTATTTATCTGATCAAATGGGCTTGGCAAGATCATCGTACTCCTAAACAAGCATGAGCCTTTGGCAGATCGTTGGACTGATCTACGTTGGGCTAAACGCAGCCACCTTTCTGACGTATTGGTTTGATAAATGGATGGCCCGTAGTGGTGGCTGGCGCATTCCAGAACTCGTGTTATGGGCATTGGCACTAATCGGCGGATCTGTCGGCGCGCTGTTAGCAGTTGAACTCCTCCATCATAAGAATCGTAAACTATCATTTCAATTAGTCCTGTGGCTGATCATTCTCTTTCAATTAGGGGGTGGAGCTGCCTATTATAGTGGGCTATTTGACAGGTGAACGATCGTTCACTATAGTGAATGAATGGATCGTCTAGCTATTCTCAAACGCTTTTACCATAGCCATCATCGCCTCCCCTCGTTTGCGGAGATGTTGAACTTGTTTAATGTAAAATCTAAGCAAGCGGTTTGGCGTTATATGCAAGCTTGGCTAGAAGCCGGTATTGTTGAACAAACTGCTGATGGCAAGTATGCGCCTGGTCCAAGTCTGCGCGGCCTACCTCTCTTAGGTACAATTGGCGCTGGTTTCCCCTCTCCAGCAGAAGAAGAACTAGCCGATGCGATTACCTTAGATCAATATTTAATTCACAATCGTGCGGCCAGCTTCATGGTTCGGGTTACTGGAGATTCCATGCAGAACGCCGGTATTCATGCAGGAGATTTAGTGATTGTTGAACGTAGTCGTAATCCGCAATCGGGTGATATTGTTGTTGCTAATGTCGATGATGCCTGGACACTAAAGCGCTACATGAAACAAGGCAGTAAAGTTTGGTTGCAAGCTGAGAACCGACACTACCCAAATATTCATCCCACTAACGAACTGCGTATTGAAGGTGTAGTGACAGGCGTAGTGCGTAAATACCACTAATCCATCCCCTGAGCATGTCTTGGAATAATGGTGCAAAACGTGTCATTGCGCATATTGATGGCGACGCTTTTTTTGCAGCGTGTGAACAAGCTGTGCATCCTGAATATCGTGGTAAACCAGTGATCACTGGTCAAGAACGTGGCATTGTAGCAGCAGCTAGTTATGAAGCTAAGGCGTTTGGTATTCAACGCGGTGTGCCCTTATGGGAGGTCAAAAAATTATGTCCCCAAGCAATTATCGTACCATCAGATTATGAAACCTACAGTCTATTCTCTAAACGTATGTTTGAATGCATGCGTCGCTTCTCACCGCTAGTAGAAGAATACGGCATCGATGAAGGGTTCGTAGATATTACGGGTTTGCGTGGACCACTGCATGCTAGTTATAGTCAGATCGCGCGCCAAATGAAAAAAACCATTGAGCAAGATCTGCACATCAGTGTATCTGTTGGTCTGTCCGTCACTAAAGTACTGGCTAAACTAGGTTCGAAATGGCACAAACCCAATGGCTGCACCATCATCCCTAGCCAACAGATTACCCGCTATACTATGGCAACGCCAGCAGAAAAAATTTGGGGTATTGGCCATCAAACTGCTGAGTACTTGAAAAAATTTGGCATGGTCAGCGCTTATGATTTTGCTAAACAGTCAGAACATTGGGTGCGCCAGCATATGACTAAACCACTCCAAGAACTTTGGCAAGAACTGAATGGACATAGTGTCTGGGAGGTACACACGGAAAGTAAAGCTTCCTACCAATCCATTAGTAAAACCAGAACGTTCACACCTCCTTCTCAAGATCCTGACTATCTCTTCTCACAACTATCTAAAAATATTGAAAATGCTTTAATTAAAGCGCGCCGCTATGCTTTGGGAACACGTCAGATCGTCATTTATCTTAAAACCCAACAATTTCGCTACACCTCTCTGGAATTGAAATTCAATCGTACCAGTGCTTTTCCTCAAGAGATCATGACGGTAGTGCGACAGCAATTTAGGCATCTCTGTCAGCCGAATACACTATATCGAGCAACCGGGGTAGTCCTACTCAACCTTACCCCGTTGGAACAGATTCAAATGAATTTATTTGAATCACCAATTCAGTTAGAAAAATTAGAACGCATCTACGCTTCTGTGGACGCCTTAGCTAAACGTTATGGCAAACATACCATCATGCAAGGTTCCAGTGTGGTAGCCAATACAATGGCTGATCAACGTGTGCAAGAACGCCATAAGGCCATGGCTCAAAATCAACTCCACCAAAGCACTCACCAACGTAAGTTTTTAGGAATGCCATTACTGACACTCAACCACTAATTCTAGATTGACAAATTGCTAAAAAAGAGTAATTTCACTGTATGTATACAGATCCCTCACCCATGACTAAACAATCTGCTAAAGCTGCTTATCAGCATTATGCCAAACTAGTAGAGCAACTTGGCCAAGAGCAGACTCATCAATTAGATCAAATGATTAATCAGCTGGAGCAAAAACGGATTGCTCAGATTCATCAAACTATTGAACAACTGTAACTATGGCTGATCGTCACGAACAACTACACACTCCCGAACACATCGATAGTAAAGCTGAAATTCGCCCTGAGGATCTAGAAGCCTTTGTTGAACAACTACTGCAAGCTAGTGAAGCTCTGATTCAAGAAGGGATCCAATCCCCAGCCGCTGCTCGTTTAGGAGCCATGGAACGTTTGGGTGAAACTCCTGCGGAAGCACAGGCGTTAACGGCACGCACTCTAGAAGCGGCGCATACCTTACAAGCCGAACTCAGAGAACAACTCCAGCCAACTGCTACAAAAAATCCTTTATTTTCCGAAGACACTGCTACCGCCTTGACAGCGGCAGCCGCAGCTTCCGTCGTGGATAAAGGCACAGACAAAACATTGCCAACAATTGATGGTGTCAAAGCACCAATCAAACCACTTGAGGAAGCAGAGGGAGCTGGTGACAATGATGAGGAATTAGAAGTGGCAACGACTGTTGCGGCAACACAAATTGCTGCAGTCGAAGCAAGTGATACAGATCCTTATGCAGATCGCAACAAGGCGTCTGCTAAATTTCTAGAAAAACTAGCAGATCCAGATTTTAGTTTCCCGGGCCAATCTGACCCACAACTGTTGAAAACTATCCGCGAACTCTTACTATTACATCAACACGACGCACTGGCTGTCCGTACGGATGATCTCGGTAATCTCGTGATTGGCGTAGCAGAAACAGGTGGTAACGGTTTGCGTACTCGCCTACTCACCGTTCATCATGAACGCAATCAAGGCACACTAGCCTGGTTACAACGCTCCATGGCAGAAGAATTCAACACCCTAAAGCGCTATCCAGTGGTAGTCATGGAAGACCCAAACTTGGATCACACTCCGCAAGCTGAAGCCATGGCGGCTTAAGCCTTTACCTGAGCGGCAATTGCCAATAAACGATTATATTTGGCAATACGGTCACTACGTGATAGTGAACCCGTTTTAATATATTCTGCATTCACAGCTACAGCTAAATCGGCAATCGTTGTATCTTCAGTCTCGCCAGAACGGTGCGAAACAACCACGGTATAGTGATGCTGTTGAGCAAGACGAATCGTATCAATCGTTTCTGATAAACTACCAATCTGATTCACCTTAATCAAGATCGCATTACCAACTTGACGTTCAATACCCATTTGCAAGCGTTGCACGTTTGTCACAAAGAGATCATCGCCCACTAACTTCATTGTCTTTCCTAAACCACTAGTCAGAATTTTCCAATTGGCCCAATCGTCTTCTGCTAAACCATCTTCAATCGAGATCACATGATATTGCTTTGCCCAACGTGTATAGATCGCTTGTAACTGCTTAGCAGTAATAGCTTTTTTATCGAAAGTATAAGTACCCTTAGTGGCATTATAGAATTCAGAAGAGGCCGGATCTAACGCTACCTTAATATCTTTACCAAAGGTATATCCAGCTTGTTTTACGGCAGCGGCAATGGCCTGTAGTGCGGCTTCATTATGTTTGAGGTAAGGTGCAAAGCCACCTTCATCTCCTACACTCGTAGATAACTTCTGCTTATGTAAATAACTTTTCAAAGCCTGGAACACCTCCGCACCTTGACGAATGCGCTCAGCAAATTTCTTGGCCTGTGGCACAATCATGAACTCCTGAAATTCCAAACCGTTATCCGCGTGTTTTCCGCCATTTAAGATATTCATCATGGGATGCGGCAATTTCCAACCTTTGAGCGGCAACTTATAGATCTGACGGATGTGCTGATATAACTCCACGTGTTGAGCATCTGCACCAACTCTGGCCGCCGCCAATGAAACAGCCAAAATAGCATTCGCACCAAGCTTAGCTTTATTGTTGGTGCCATCTAACTTGAGCATGATTTGATCTAAAGCGCGATGCTGCAATACGTTTTTTCCATTCAATGCCTTAGCGATCACTGTATTCACATTCTTAACAGCTTTCAAGACACCCTTACCGCCGTACCGTTTTTGATCGCCATCGCGTAACTCTACTGCTTCATGCACGCCGGTGGATGCTCCAGATGGCACCATCGCTTCAGCCGAATAACCATTCTTTAACGTCACACGTGCGGCCACAGTGGGATTACCACGTGAATCTAGTACTTCTCGAGCTTGAATGGATTTGATGATCATAAGATTAATTTAATGCAGTTATGCCTGGTAAAGCTTTGCCTTCTAAAAATTCCAACATGGCGCCACCGCCTGTAGAGATAAATGAAATTTTATCTGCCACATCAGCCTTGGAGACTGCACTGACCGTCTCTCCACCACCAAGTACAGTGTACGCGCCGCTGTTCGCTACTTCCTTAGCAACATGATAGGTGCCCATCGCAAAGGACTCTAATTCAAATACACCCATCGGACCGTTCCACATAATAGTTTTGGCCTGACGAATGCATTCTGCATAGACCTTAACGGTATCTGGACCGATATCTAAAATATAATCATCTGGCTCTACCTGACCCAAGCCAATCACTCGCTTCTCCGCTTTTTCGTCTACGGATTTTGCCACTACAACATCAACAGGTACTTTGAGTTTATTGGATAACAGATCACGAACGGTATCTGCCAATTCACTCTCAACTAAGGATTTACCGATTTTATGATTCTGCGCCAGCAACACCGTGTTCGCTAACGCTCCACCTAATAACACGTACTCTACTTTTGGCAATAAATTTTTGATCAGAGCTAATTTAGTAGAGATTTTTGCCCCACCAATAATCGCAACTACTGGATGTACCGGATTCTCCAATGCTTTGGTCAACTCTTCAACTTCACGTTGCATTAATAAGCCAGCGGCGTGTGGTAAAAGGGCGGCAACACCAGCGGTTGAGGCATGTGCCCGATGGGCAGCGCCAAAGGCATCATTCACATAATAGTCACCCAAGCTAGCTAGTTGTTTAGCGAACTCTGGATCGTTACTTTCTTCGCCTGGATAAAACCGAATATTTTCAAGCAGCAACACATCGCCCGGTTGCAATTTAGCAATTTGTGCTTTGACACTCTCACCAATCGGATCAGCAGCATACTGCACCGTGCACCCTAACACCTGACTGATCGCGGGAATGATAGGTGCAAAGCGCATCGTATCATTAATTTTACCTTTCGGACGACCGAAGTGAGCCATGATCACAACCTTGGCACCATGATCGCGCAAATACTGAATGGTTGGCTTAGTCTCTACGATTCTAGAGTTGTCAGCCACTTGGCCCACATCATCAATCGGTACATTGTAATCCACGCGTAGGAGTACAACTTTATTTTGAACATTGAGATCTTGTAAGGTCTTCATAAAATTTGATAGGCACTTGATAAGCTACCGCGCTGGCCATCAGAATTTTCCACGGTGACCGTATAGGTGCCCCGCGGCATTGATCCAAATGGTAACACGACACTTAGTTCATTAGAGGAATTAACATAGGTAGCGGTGGCTTCATAGTCACCAAAAAACACTGTCGCCCCGTGCCGGAAATTAATACCGGTAATGCGTAAGGCTTTCGTCTCGCTACTGCTGGTAGCTACCGTATTACTAGATGGACTGACTCCAGATACGGCGGGGGCAGGATCAGTATACGGGATTGTCTCACCATCGCCAAGATCAACTTTGCGAATCAAATCATTCAAACTATCGGCTACTAATAGATTATCCCCCTTACGCGCCAACCCCACGGGGTTATCAAATTCTGTATTGTCACGATCACCATTGATCGCACCACGATTCCCATCGCCGGCTACTAACTTAACGGCGCCATCGCCCGTATCCGCCACACGTACACGATGCGTACCGGCTTCAGCAAAATAGATATTACCGCGATTGTAAAATACAGAAACCGGTAAGTTCAAATAGGCATCCGCAAATAAGCCATCCAAGTAACCTTGGTGCGATGGAGTTCCTACTAAGGTGGTCACCTTGCCATCACGAATACGTACTTTACGAATGGCATTATTATCACGATCAGCTACATACAGAAAATTATCACCGTTATCGATGGTCAAAGCAATTGGCACATTAAACTCGGCGTTACTACCAGTAGCGTCGCGATAACCACTTTCTTGAGGATTACCGGCAATCAATTTTGTTTTGCCCTTGTTTCGACCATACAGCGTTACCCGCCGAATAACCTCATTACCAGTATCTGCCACATAGGCATACTTCCCATTGCTATCGACCACAATACCACCCGGACGAGAAAAATAGGCACAGCCAGATTCATCACTTGAAAATGTATTGGCACATGCCTCCCCTTCCTGATAGCCATTATCAAAACCACCACCGACGTTAACATCACCGGATCCGGTTAGATAACCTACTGTTTTATCTTGAATATTGACTTCACGAATGCGATTGTTGTTGCGATCTACGACATAGAGGGTATCCTCATCTGGCGATAAATCAAGGGACAATGCATCTGAAAAACGGCCAGTACCACCAGCATAGACACGATCATCGTTGGCTTGATAATTATCCACGGTGTTGCCTACCAAAGCATGAATTTTGTGATCACTCGTAGTGATATATTTTACCTTATTGTTTTCCGTATAATAGATGCGCTTATGATTGGCTTTCACCACAATGGCTTTAGGTCGACCTGGCAAGCCATGCTTACCATTACGATTATGAAAACGATCATGCCCAGCGTATGTTTCTACATCGGTAAAATCATCCATGGATAAGCGTACAATCTCACCCGTGCCGGTCACTGCAATATAGATACTACTACCATAGCGGGTCAAACTATTTGGGTAATTAAGCGCAAAATCATCTGAATCTTTGAAGGCTAAATAAGTGGCACACTCACCAGGATCCAAAATCACAGTAGTGTCATCATCGTTTCCTAAATCTGCTGGTACGTCCGAACCGTCCTGATCAATCACCCGAATCTTTCCGGCATCAGCGGTATTTTGAATTGAGAGATCGCGATCAAGCGTATTACCAGGATCCCCAGTACCATCCGTTACATAGAGATCATCACCAGTTAAGGTGTCTCCCTCGACTACCGTCAGGCCCCATAGATTCTTAAAGTGAGCATCTAAACAGGCGCCATTATTTTTTCCAGAATTACCGGATTCCCCGGCAATCACTGAAACCGTTCCAGAAGATAATTTAACCCGCACAATGGTATAGTCTCCGCTGTTAGCGACATACGCATAATCACCACTAGTGCGCACATATAATTTCTTTGGACCATCTAATTGGCTAGTAATCGTCTGCTGGTCAGAACCATCCAAATCCATGCTAGTTAATGTGTCAGCAGAATAATCGGTCACATACAATTTTGATCCACGCACCACTAGCCCTTCTGGACGATCAAAGCCACTAGCAATGGTACTGCTGGTAGTGCCGTTCCATTTTTTGATCTTTCCATTACCAGCATCTGCAATATAGAGATTGCCATTACTGTCCCTGGCTACGGCTGCGGGATGAGCAAATCGGGTTGCACTTGAACTACCAGTACTGTCCCCGTAACCGCCTGCCCCAACCGCTGTACTCACAGTGCCACTCGCATTGATTTTACGAATCACACCGTTGAAAGTATCGGCAATATAAAAATTTCCAGCCCCATCGCTGAGAATATCTTCTGGAAAATCAAAATAAGCATCCGTACGATACTCTCCATCACCATAAATTAAACTCCCTGCATAGGTGGTAGTATCTCCAAAAGTCGCCTGGGCCGAATGACTTATCACTAAGCCAAAAGCTAAAATAAAAAGGTGTAATAAACGTTTGAACATGGGAAAATTATATCATAAACGAATAGAGCCCGATAGATGTTTTAAGATCTATCGGGCTCTGACATCACCGGGGAACCGCCGCCGAACCGAAGTTCAGCTTTGGCATCAACCGAAGGTGACGGGGAACAACCACTGCAACAGCCAGGCCGGGTTGTGACCGGACAGGCGCCAGACCTCATCCCAGGGATCCGCGTTGTAGCCGGCATCCACGTAGGGCATCACGGTGAAGATCCAAATCCCCAACATCACATAGCCCGGCAGGCGCGACTTGAAGAAGCGCGACTGCATGGCAAATGCAATGATGAGGATCCAGTTTCCCGGGCAGTGGAGCCAGCGGGCGCTGACCTCTCCCAGCCGCAGCCAGAAAAGGTTGAACACCGAGCAGCGAGTGTCGCTGGCACAGTGGTCGAGCATCGCCCAGACCACGCTGATGCCGTATGACCCAGCTGCCGCGAAGAGGAAAAGGCCAAGCGTGTCGGCCTCGTCATCTCCGTGCGCGACGTGGGGGTGGTGGTGGCCACCGGTGACGCTGGCCTTGATGGAGAGAATCTTCTCGTAGACGGGCGCCCACGCGAGGTACAGAACCCCGACGGCGATCCCCTCCAAGATCCAGATATCCATGCTCGGGAACCAACCCGGACCGAAGTACCAGGTGGCCCCGAACACGCCGGCGAGCGCCACGTAGAACAGCGGCGCGTGGCCAAAGATCGTGAAGGGCTCGGCGTGGTGCCCACCGCCATCGTGATCGTCGTGCTCCTCGTGAGAGTCGGCCGACTTGCGGGTGACGACCAGAATCCCGAGAATAACGGCAGCGGCGATGATGGCGAAGAGCGGAATGAGAGCGATCATGAGATTGCCTTTTCATCGCGATGCGATGATGTGAGAGAGGAAGTGTTGCAGGAATGGTGGTAGGTGCCTAACCATATCAGCGTTTGCACGCCAGATAGGTTGGGATCTATCAGTTCAATTGAACCAACAAGTCTCAACTTATCTTAAACTTTGGTTTTAAGCCCTCATTATTAAAGAGAGGTCGAGGTGCCGGGGGTGTTGATTCATCAAGATGTAGCGAACTACATCCCAACAAATACGAACCCCCGGCACCTGTGCCACGTACTGGCCTACCTAGTGACCGCCCTTCTTACCGGCCGGAGCGTCCTGCTGAGCGCCAGCAACGGCGTTGCCGGCGGCGATGGCGAAGCCGAGTTGACCGGCCACGCCACCCGCCCCCTGCAGGAAGAACATCTTGGCGAGTTGCTCCAAGATCTTCCCGCGCAGTTCGGGCGTATTGGCGCTGCCGGCGGCCTCCATGAAGGCGTTGAGCGTGGCGCCCGTCACCTTCTTGATGGTCTCTGCCTGCTCATCCGCAGCCTGGCGCCGGACGTACGTGCGAACACGCTCGACCAGGATGGCCTCGATGTCACCGGTGATGTCGACGTCCTTGATCACCACCTCGACGACGTGGTAACCCACTTCGTTCAGGTGATGCACGAACGCCGCCATGATTCCCCGAATTGCGGGAATCGCAGTGATCGGATCCGTCGCCGGAGCGATTGCGCTCGCAGCCAACCCAGGCACCGTGTGCTCGAGCAGCGCCGGGTTTCCAGAGAACCCGTAGATCGCCGTCCCAAGCACACGTGCGAGGTTGGCATTGAGCTCCTCGACCGCGTGCTCCAACTGGTGCGCGATGTCGGGCGTGCTGAAGACGCGGAAGGGGTTGCAGAGCTGCAACACCACACCGATCTTCACCCGCATTTCGATACCACTCGACCCAGCCGGAACCGGATCTTGCAGTTCGCTGTCGATGTTGGGCATGATGCGCAATTCTCCGAACACCTCGCGGTGCGCGTGACCATGCGCGCCATGCGCTCCATGACCGTGGCCATGTCCAGCCTTCAGCAGGGCCTTTCCGAACTCCTCCACCGAGGTGAAGAACGGAATCCCGTAGTACCCGAAGGCGGGACCGACCCAACCCCACTCCGTGAGGAATGGGCGGATGTCGACGCGCTTAGCGGGATGCTTCAACATCCAGGCCCAAACGGCTTCGTGGCCGCGAGCCAGGATGTTGTCGGGAACGGTTTCCTGCGCCATGGGCACCCCAGTGAGGTCGGCGATGAACATCATGATGGTGCTACCCATCTTGATGGCCTTGCACTGAGCGGTCTCCACATTGAAGAAGACCAAATCCTGGCGGCTGATCCGCGAGGAGATCACCAGAGCCCCGATGTACGTAGCGGTGATCCAGAGAGCAGTGGCAATGATCCACATGCTCATGGAACCCGTCTGCGCGGTTCCCTCGAGTGCCTTTCCAGCCCAAGAGGTGCCGAACAGGCCCCAGTACAGGAACCCCGAACCCCAGGCACCGAGCACCGACCAGAACAGACTGGCCGGCGGACGGTATTTGCCGGGGCTGAGGATGAAGATCGTGGATACCGCCAACCAAACAAGCAGCGTGGGGATCGCCAAGGGCGCGACCTTCCACCACTCGTTGAGGACGGGCCAGGTGAAGAGGAAGTAGAGCAGCATGCCCAACCAGACAGCCACCGGATTGCGCCGGGGCTGGGGCTGGGCATGTCCATCATCTTCATCATCGTCATGGTCCGACCCGTGACCGTGGCCGTGGCCATGAGGGTGCGGATCGCGCACGATGATCGCCCCACCTTCGTGGGATTTGGTGAATGAATTCACCAACAAGATCACCGCACCGAGTCCGGCCATCATGGGCGGCCAGATGCTCTCCAGTGCCGCCTCCAACGAAGTGGAGAGCAGGAAGAAGAACCAGACCGCCGACAGCAGGATGCCGCCGATACCCATGATGTTGAAGACACCAGCGGACATCGAGTTGAAGAAGCTACGCATGAGAGACTCCGTGCAGGAAGTTTGAACGTGTGACTAGGAATCCGCAGATTTACCAATGAGCAACGTGACGTGCCCACTGTTAGCAGATTAATTTTCGGCAGGTAGGCCGAAACCTTTACCTCTCCTTCCCCTGTGTTCAACAGAGGTAAAAGATAAACGTTTCGACCCACCTACCACCATTCCATAAGTTTTCAAAGGGCTATCACTACTAACTTACCGTAGTGGTTCGTTGGTAGTGGTGGGAACAGCGTATTGGGCTGTACCCGCCTTACCAACTAACATATTAATTTTAGTCTTTAAGCAGAGTCTGTTTTAGAGCGTTATAGTGCATAACGGTTCTAAGCAGGTTCTGGCTTAAAGAACGGTACATTATCCCACTGTTTAACTGGCCTGTTTAGGCCTGAAAAGTGGATTGTTTTCAAAGCAAGATTAGCGCTTTAAAAACGCCACATAATACTAAAAAATGAGCATTTTGTCAATGCCCAGGGTGTGCGTATTAAAAGTCTTACAAATACTTCTTCCGGATGATCTGGCGAGTACCAAAGATCGCCAAACCGCTGATGATCATGACAATCCCCAACCATTGTGCGGCGGTTAAGCTCAACCACTGACTATCATTAATCCGCAGGTTATCTAGCACTAAACGCACCGTACCTTCCCATATTAAAAATAGGGTCACAAAGTAAGGTGGCTTCGTTTGATTTTTGGTGCGCCAACGTAAGATCGCAAAAACCAAGAATAGTACTAATCCATCAATGGCTAAATACAAACCATGATTATGACGCACCAAGCCATCTAAATAGTACCTCTCTCCCAAAAAGAAATCCGTTTCAACACCGGGGTGATCAAAAATAAAGAAACACCCTAGGCGACCAATTGCCATGCCTAACGGTAATGCATAGACCATCACCTCAGCGTAATCCCAAAACGATACTTTTTTGTAGCGAAAATAGATTAAGGCGGCAATCACTGCACCTACTAAACCGCCACTCATCGACATTCCACCCTGCCAAATTTTTAAGGCATCGATCCAATGTCCCACGTAGAACTGCCACTCTGTAGCTACATACCAAAGTCGTGATCCCAGCATAGCCGCTAACACAATCCAAAAGGCACCATCAACCACTACCGGTGTCTCCAAGCTACGTCTTTGTGCAAATTCTTTGGCGGCAATAATTGCAGTTACGATACCGAGCGCCACAAACAAACCCCATACCTGGATAACAATTGGCCCCAGTTGGATAGTGGCCCAATGGAGGTCGGGTAACATAGTTAAAAACTCAACACCCCTTCTAAATAACTCTGGTTGACGTATCCATCAATTAACTGCTGATCACCATTTTCATGCATAATCAGTAAGTTTGGTTGGGTCTGAATTCCAATCAACATGGCTTCCTGAGCATCAGCTTCAATTTGTTGACTGACTTCATCTAAATTGCGACAACTCTTAAAGGCTTCTTGATCTATTTGTAACTCACTAGCGATGGTGGTGTAAAGATCATCATTGCCTAACTGATCTTGTCGATTATAAAGTTGTTCACTATATTCCAATAACTTACCTTGCTCTCCGGCACAATACGCAGCCACACTAGCTGACTTTGCGTTGGGATGAATTTGCACTAATGGATAGTGCTTCATGATTAAGCGAATACTATCACTATGCGCATTGACTACCGCTAATACCTCAGGAAAAAATTTCTTGCAGAACCGACATTCATAATCTGCATAGTAGACCAAGGTAGTTTTGTAATTTTCTTGCGCCCCAAAACTATGATTCGGTGTTGAGGGTTGTATCGCAATCTCATCATCAGAACTGACTGTCTTTATGGGTTCAGTCAGAATTTGGCTATCGGTATCTAATGGAGCAATCGCATAACTCTTGATTTCTCCGCCTGAATACAGGTAGGTGAAAAAGGCCAGTCCTCCAGCCGTCATGATCATCATTCCGATGATGATGCCAATCATAAACGTTAGACGTGCGTTGGTGTGGCCTGTAAAGTAATGCTCGGATTCCATAACCGCTGGATGCTAGATTAACCGATTAATTTTGGCCAAACTTTTTCTAAACGAGCAATAGCTTCCTGAATACGTTCCACGTTATTATTGGCAAACGACAAGCGAATATAACCTTCACCAAAGCGACCAAACGATGTGCCCGGTAAAACAGCAATATTAGCTTCGTCAAAGATAAAGTTATAGACATCCTGACTACTACGACCCGTACCGGTAATATCAGGGAAGAGATAAATAGCACCTTGAGGCAAGTGGCAAGAAACCCCTTGGAGGTTTTCTAACCCTGCGAAGAGGACATCACGACGCTTGCGCAATTCTTCACGCATCTCATTAACCGCAACTTTCACCGCAGGATCTTTCCAAGCGGCAATCCCAGCCCACTGTGTAAAGTTCGCAGCACAGGAGATAGAATTGTTAATCAAGTTAGCGATGACATTTGCTACTTCTACATTTGGGCACAATCCATAACCACAGCGCCAGCCACTCATAGAAAATGTCTTAGTGTAAGCGTCTAATACAATCGTACGTTCACGAGCGCCGGGAATCGACAGAATGCTTTCAAACTTACCTTCAAATACTAGATCAGAATAGACTTCATCCGCAAAAATCCAAGCATCATTTTCAATCGCAATGTCGACGATGGCTTGCAAATGCTCGTGAGTTAAAATACCACCTGTTGGATTTTGTGGTGAGTTTACAACAATCAGCTTGGTTTTTGGATTAGCCAATTTACGTAATTGATCGATTTCAAAATTGAACCCGTTCTCCCCTTTCATTTCTAAGGCAACTGGTTTGGCACCAATAAAATTGATGACGGATTCATACGTTGGAAAACCAGGATTCGGATAGATCACTTCATCACCCTCGTTCACCAAAGCCAACATCGTATAAAAAATCATCGGCTTGCCGCCTGGGGTTACAATCATCTCCTCTGGCTTGGCTTTTACACCACGGGATACAGACATCTGTTCGGCTAGCACTTCGCGTAATTCCATCAAACCAGCGGACGGTAAGTATTTGGTTTTATTATCACGTAGCGCCTGAATGGCAGCTTCAACAATCGGAGCGGGAGTTTTAAAATCAGTATCCCCAATCTCCATATGAATCATATCACGACCCTCGCGTTCAGCTTGCTTGGCGCGCGCTAACACATGAAAAGCTTGTTCGGTACCTAAACGCGAAATACGATCTGCAAAATTCATATAGATATTATACTATTGAACGAATGATTAAATCTAAGCAAGATAATACTATCAGACTTGGCTGATTAATTCAACTTAATTATTGCACCAAGAACATCACGACATCCCCTACGTTTGTGCCAGTTGGTCCTGTATGTAAAAGACATCCCAACTGCTTTAAACAGGTGAATGAATCATTCGAATAGAGATAATCATGATAATTGATACCCTGCAGAACGCAGTGATCCGCCACGACGCCATCAGCCATTGCCCCCGCTACAGGAGTGGGAGTAACTCCATCCACACCATCTGTGGCTAGGGATAACACAGACATATGGGAAGATAAAAATGGAACGGCTGCTAAGACAAACTCCTGATTGCGGCCGCCATGCCCCTTACCCACTACCGTTACTGTGGTTTCTCCTCCGGCCAACAACAGTACCGGTGCTTTTGCAGGGCGTCCGTATACTTCTACTTCTTTGGCTATGCTGCTCAACACTTGAGCGGCTTCCTTGGCTTCTCCGCGCAGAAAAGAGGTTAAAATAATCGGAGTGATATTTTGGCGCTTCGCTTCTGCGGCGATCCTCTCCAAGGCTACCTGACTATTGCCGATCACCACCGTGTGCACGCGCTTGGCATCTAAGGTTTTGGGAGTTTCTTGCCGACTAATCACGCCACGCAGCTGAGCAGTGCCAAGTTGATACTTATCTAATACCGCCAATGCATCCGAGATTGTAGAGCGATCTAGCACTGTAGGACCAGAAGCAATCACGTCTAGTTGATCTCCAAAGACATCTGAAATCACTAAACTCAGCATCGTAGCTTCCGTAGCCGCCGCTAACTGACCACCCTTAGTAGCAGACAGATGTTTACGCACCGTATTTAATTCCACGATATCCGCTGACGCGTGCATCAATTGCTTGGTGAGTTTGACTTTAGCCGCCAATGACACACCGGCACGTGGTAGTGCCAACATGCTAGAACCGCCGCCACTCAATAGACAAAGTACTAAATCGTCTTTAGTAGCACGTTGTACTAATTGTAGAATTGCTTTAGAACCATCTATGGTGGCTGCATCTGGAAATGGATGTGTCGCCTCAGTGACGATCACCTTACCTAATTTTTTTTTGTATGCGACAGGCACATTGATGTAACCGGCGGTAATGCGATTCCCTAATTGCTTGGTTAATGCCTCTGTCATGCGATAGGTGGCCTTACCAGCTCCTACCACGTAAATCTTCTGATATTGATTCAAGTGATAGCGTCTACCGTGTACGGTTAAGACATCCCCTTTTAGTTGCACAGACTGGCGCATCAGTTCAGCTGGCTGCAAACAACGCAAAGCAGATTCAGCTAGTTGCAACAAGATACGGCCATGCTGAAAACGCTTTTGCAATGTCGGTAGATTTTGAATCATGACTGCTTAAGAACTATGTTGAACAGAGGTTGGGTTCACGCAAGAAAGCAAACGACGACCTTTAATAAAGGCAACCACATTATTCGCCGCTGCCATCGCCATAGCGGTGCGTGTTCCTACGGTAGCCGAACCAATATGTGGCAATAATACCGCATTACGCAACTGACTCAAACCGGCAGCCATTTTTGGCTCATGCTCATAGACATCTAAACCGGCACCACTGATGACCTTGTGCTTTAAAGCCTTTACGAGAGCGGCTTCATCTACCACCGGACCACGAGATGTATTCACTAAAATGGCACTGTCCTTCATCATCTTTAATTCTTTGGTACTAATCAGGTGGTGCGTTTGTGGTAACAATGGCACATGCAACGTGACGACATCTGATTTTTTCAGCAGTGTTTGCAAGCTTACTTTATGGGCACCCAGTGTTTTTTCAACATTCCGTTCTTTATGCTTAGTGTAATACAACACTTGCATGCCGAAACCATGATGTACGATCTCCGCCACGCGACTACCAATGCGACCCATTCCAATGACGCCCAAGGTTTTTCCGGAGATACCATGACCCATATACATTAATGGACCCCAACCTGGGTACTGACCAGCTCTCATAATGACATCGGTTTCTACAATGCGACGCGCCACTGCCAACATCAAGGCGACAGTTAATTCCGCAGTCGTATCGGTTAATACATCTGGTGTATTAGTAACGCGGATATTGCGTGCTGTCGCAGCAGCTACATCGACGTTATTGTAGCCAGCGCCATAATTCGCAATTAATTTCAAGTTAGGAGCAGCTTGCATCACTTCGGCATCAATCGCATCGGTCAAAATCGGAACAATGATATCTGCTTTAGCCACGCCAGCTAGTAATTCTTTACGAGAGATAATCGTATCCGTTTTACGTAATACGACAGTAGCGTATTTTTTAATGAGATCAATTCCTGCTTGTGGAATTGGCCGCGTAATAAAGACGACTGGTTTCTTCTTCATAGACGTTTAATCAAATCGTTAATGTCAATTTGTTTATCTGCAAAGTAACGGATGATACTACCCTCCAATAGATCGCTACTGAAATAATGTGCGAATAGTGCATTCCACATCTCCTCACGAAAGTGGTAGTTGAATTGAACGGTTGTAGACAACACATTATCGATCATGTTCAAGGTCACCAACTGTCCATTAACCTGTTCTCCCACAGTATAACATGTTTCCCAAAACGCTACACGATGGTATTGCGGATGGAATTGTATGGCAGCAGATAGTGTAGTCATCGCCTTGCGCCAATGTAACGCCTCAGGCATTACATGCGGTTGAAAGACACAGGGATCCGGATTCGGCTGTTTGAGATGGTACTGTTGGATAATTGGTAGATGATAAGCATCCTTAGCGCACAACTCTGTATCCCCTTGTAGTGTCGTCACAAAGATACGGCCAAAATCAGGCTGTTGTACGGCTTGCGCTTTGAACCATTGACTATAAAAATTTACCTCAAAGAGATAATGCAGCAACATCATTACCACGGCCAGACCATGATCTTGTGTTTGCTGTCGCTGTGGACTGGGATACCAAAAAACTACGCCAGCTTCTTTCAGATGACTAAAATGATGTCGCTTCTTCGTCGCAAACGGCTCTGCTAACTTCCACCACTTCTCTGGTGACAACGTTAAAAACTGAATTGGCCGCTCTTCAAAATCGTCAGCAGTTAACTCTTCATATTGCGCTAAAAACTGCTGCATCCATTCTCCAGATTCTGAAAAACGCAATGCCGCCATTAATTCATAGATGGATTCCTTAGCCAAACACTCCGTTAAATTTGAATAGCCCAGATATTGCAAAGTCCGCAGTGGCAGCTGTTTACGCAATAAATGTTCAATGACTGCTGGTTTTAATGCGTAACACGTCAAAGTGTCACTAGGTAAATGTGGTATGAGTTTTGCTAATAATGGCTCCCACTCTAATTGATCAAATGTGTCATTCACAATTTGACCAAGTAATTTTACCCGATCTTGCACCGCTATCATGATCGTACCGGCATCTGCAGTTTGAGGTACCTGAAGAGCAACTAGTGCTGCTTGCCAAGCAAGCTGTTGCGCCTCTTCAAAGGGCTGCAAGTGATGCGGTTGATTGGTAGCTGTGGCTAGCACTTTAATGTAGCGCTGAAAATGCGTTGCTTGTAGCAATTGTTTGATCATTAGTGTTGACCTAACAAATTCAAAATCTTGCGATGCAATTTTGGATTAGCCACCAAGATATGCTGATTCATTTCACCCCAATCCCATTTGCGTCCATCGAGATGGGTGATTTTGCCGCCCGCTTCCTGCACGAGCAAACTACCAGCTGCAACGTCCCAAGGGTACAGTCCAGCACTGAGATATGCATCTACTTTCCCAGAAGCTAGGGCCATAAACGATTGAGCAGCCGAACCGTACGATTTATAATAGGTAGTATATAAGGCGAATAATGAACGCCAATGCGCAAACTGTTCTAAAGAACTACGCATGCGCACATTACTCATAATAATGACCATCTCCTCGAGTGCAGTTTCTGCACTCACATAAATTCGTTTACCATTGCAATAGGCACCCTGGCCACGACGAGCATAATACAGTTCGTCATGAATGGGATCATAGATGGCTCCGCACTGCACTACGTTATCTTCTAGAAAAGCAACAATCACGCCAAATAGCGGAATCTGACGTGCAAAATTTGCTGTACCATCTAAAGGATCAATGACCCAAGTATAGTTACTTTTACCTACTAACTCTCCGCTTTCTTCAGCCAGAATATTGTGATACGGGAATTTCTTTCGAATAGCAGAAATCAATAAACGTTCCGATTCAAAATCTGCTTCGGTGACAATATCATGTTGTGAAGTTTTAACTTGACCAGTGGTAATTACGCCGTAATTTTTGCGCAGTGTAGCACCGGCTTCCCGCACGATCCTTTGTACAAAGCGATCGAATTGCGTTAAACGCATGACTAGCTACGTTTACGTTTGATCACTCGCTGAATGGCGTCCACGATATCTGCTTGTTTCATATGACAGATAGTCATTAATTCATCAGCAGTCCCGGATTCTCCATAACGATCTTGCATACCAATGGCTTCAATCGGAGCTGGATAGTATTGACCCAACGCTTCTGCTACTGCACCATGTAAACCACCAATGACCGTGGCCTCTTCGGCAGTCACAACCGCATTGGTCTTACGTACGGATTTTACAATCGTTTCGACATCCAATGGCTTCACAGTAGTCGCATCAATCACCTCTACACCAATACCCTGCTCTTCTAATTGTTTGGCTGCTAAGATAGCTTCATACACTAATGGACCGCATGCTACGACAGTGACATCATTACCGGTATAAAATACTTCGGCTTTACCAGGTGCAAAGGGAGTTTGTTCTGTAGTAAAAATTGGATATTTATCTCGTCCAAACCGGATATACCAGAGATGAGATTCTGTAATCGTAGCCATCGTAGCTTGTTGAGCGCGCACGGAATCACTAGGAGCTAGTACACTGCAAGTCGCGATTGTGCGCATTGTTGCAATGTCTTCAACAGCTTGATGTGTAGCACCGTCTGGACCTACGGAAACACCCGCATGTGCGCCGGCCACAATACCGTGCAAACCATTGTAACCAAACGTGGTACGAATCTGTTCCCAGCAACGCCCTGGTGAGAATGCTGCATAGGAAGCCATATATGGAACTTTTCCTGCGGCTGATAATCCCGCGCCGACTGTAATCAAATTCTGTTCCGCGACACCGATTTGCACGAAGCGCTCGGGAAAAGCTTTCTGAAATAAATGTGAACGTGTGGATTCACTTAAATCTGCGCAGAGCACTACCACACGCTCATCGCGTTTACCTAATTCCACTAACGCATTGCCATAACCATCGCGTGTACCAGCTTGCTTAACGGCAGAACGATCAAAGATATTGCTTACTAAATTGGCTGAAGAAACAATCGGCATATTATTGTATATTATCCTGTTCAATCATCTGGCGTTCTGCTTCCAATTCCACTAACGCTTTAGCTAATTCATCCTTAGTGGGTGGTTTACCATGCCAGAGATAATCGTTTTGCATAAAGCTTACCCCTTTACCTGGCACAATGTCTGCCAAAATTAAGGTAGGACGATCGTGCATGTGTGTACTCTGTTGCATGGCATCTAATACCGCTTCCATATTATGACCATCGACTTCTAAGACATGCCAATTAAAAGCACGATATTTATCTGCCAACGGATCTAATGGCATTACATCTTCGGTCTTGCCGTCAATCTGAATGTAATTGCGATCCATGATCACTGTGAGGTTATCTAAATGATTGGCCGCGGCAAACATCACGCCCTCCCAAGTATTGCCTTCTTGTTGCTCTCCGTCACTCGTTAAACACCATACTCGCTGTGTAGTCTTGTCCATTTTAAACGCTAACGCCATACCCGCTGCTTGCGATGTTCCCGAACCCAAAGGACCACTCGTAGTCTCTAGGCCCGGCAAGGTACCACGATGTGGATGCCCTTGTAAGCGTGTTCCTAATTTACGTAAGGTGCTTAATTCTTCAACTGGAAAGAAGCCTGCATGAGCCATCGTTGCATATAGTACTGGGCAAATATGTCCGTTCGATAGAAGAATACGATCACGCTCTGGCCATTCTGGATGAGCAGGATCAATCTTGGCCATATTAAAAAACAGAGCAGTAAACACATCGGCCATCCCCAAAGGACCAGCCGTATGGCCAGAACCAGCTTCAGCCAAGGCTTTTAAAAGATCCTGGCGGATAGCATTCGCTTTAAGACGGAGTGCTTTAAGATCGTTTAAACGGTCCATACATTATTCACCTAAACGTTGATAAGCTTCGATTAAATTTGGAGCTTTAAATAGATAACTATTGGCACATAAAATGCTTGCTCCAGCCTTCACTATTTCTGTCTTGGTTTGTAAATTCACTCCTCCATCCACTGCAATCGGTAGTGTGGGTTTTTGTGCATGCAAAAAACGAATCTTATCCAAAACATCTGCATTAAAACCTTGAGCAGAAAATCCTGGCTCTACACCCATAATCATGACTAGATCAATCTGATCTAGGTAATCTGTAATCGCATAACTTGGCGTGTGCGGATTAATCGCAACACCAAATTGTTTATCTTGACTGCGCACTAACTGAATGACATTTTCCATATTGTTCACAGCCTCTCGATGCACAATGATACTGGACACATTAGCAAAGGCCCACTTCCGAATATACAATTCTGGATTCTTGATCATTAGATGCAACGATACTTTGAGACCTTTCCAATCGATCGCCTCCAATTCGAATGGGTCCAGTAAGGTTTTATTCGGCACGAACTCTCCATCCATCACATCGAGATGAATCTCCGAAGCAATGCCGGCGACAGCATCAACGCGCTGCTGAATAGAGTTGATATCGTGCTCAAGAATGGCTGGTAAAACTATATTCATTGGTGTTGTTCAAAGTGAGTAATTTTTTCTATACGTCGTTGGTGGCGAGGCTCATGCGAGAATGGCGTGGTCAACCAAGTCTTCACAATCGCTTGGGCAGTGGCTTCATCAAGCCAATCTCCAGATAATCCGATCACATTACTATCATTATGCTCGCGTGCGTGCTTGGCAGCTTCTTCCGTTAATGGAGCGACAGCGCGTACACCCTTAGCTTTGTTAGCAGCAATTACTACACCAGCGGCAGAACGACAAGCTAAGATCCCCATGGCAGGTTGCACATCTGTAACACCACGACTGACAGCTTCTGCAACCGCAAAGGCAAAATCCGGATAATCATCCTCTGGATCAAGCGTATACGCACCAAGATCGGTATACTCCATCCCCCAGGTTTTTAACCATTGGATGAGCTGTTCTTTCAAAGCAAAACCGCCGTGATCGGCGCCTAAGTAGATCATAGAATGCGATACCCTCGCAGTATAGCACAGGCGATCATTTCGCCAAGGCCGCATCAATCAACTCTTTCCACTGTGCTTCAGACAATACCCCTTCAATTTTATATCCATTGATGAAAAAGGTCGGAGTGGCCCCAACGCCAGCCAGCAGCCCTTCATCTTGATCCTTTTGTACCTCATTGGCATAGGTATCAGCAGCCACACAATCGTTGAACTCTGTAAGATCTAACCCTGCACTTTCCGCCCAGACAGAGAAGATGCTGGGAGCAGCACTTAAGGCGGACTGATTGGCATAGGCTTGATCGTGCCATTCCCAAAACATCCCCTGAGCATCAGCACATTCACCAGCACGTGCCGCCGCAATGGCTTTATTATGGATCGTGTAGAGTGGGAAATCACGATAAACAAATTTCACTTCATCTGGGTACTGTTCAAGTACCGAGAGAATGATAGGCTCGGCGCGTTCACAAAACGGGCATTGAAAATCCTCAAAAGCGATAATCTCCACCGGGGCATCTTCGGGTCCTAGATAAGGATCGTCGTCAGCATCTGGAGTAACCACGCTATTGGTATTGGTGATCTGACTGTTAATGACGGTGTTTGTAGTATTTGTGTTTGTATTGGAGTTGTACAGTTGTCGATACTGGCCATAAAACAATAAACCAAAGGCTAAGCCAGCCAATAGGACGAATACGAGCAGCACTAACCCTAAGACTTTTCCGAAACTATTGTACCACATAGGTCATTGTAGATTCACACATTGTTTGAACGGCTAAACATTGGCCAAAGGCTTGAGTTTCTGGCTCGGCTGCAAATGCCCGATAACTCGATAAGAGGACCAATAACCACATTGTGACCGCTACTAAACCAATGCGCAAGGTGGGCAGTGGAATACGTTCCCCTAACCAATGGTCAATACGGGCTTGACTAGTTGAAAAAAAAGTAGCGGCGACCGTTGGCTGGAAGTGTAACCGGTCTACTAATTTCACGAAAGCGGACTGAATAGCAGTGGTGTCACGCACGCTGTCATCTGCCACAATCTCTTGGCCAGCTAAATAATGCATGAGCTGTCGACGCCAACCTGGAAACCAATTTGGCACAGCCATCAAGAACAAACGTTGTAACGGATCCAACCGCCGAGCATGGGCTGCTTCGTGTTGAATAACCGCTAATAATTCAAAGCCACCTACTGTATTCACCAAGCCCGTACTGATATAGACCGCGGGACGCAGATATCCAATACAGACTGCAATGGGTTCAGGCTGAGCAATGAGATAAATGGGAATAGATTGGTAATAGGAAGTATGCAAATGATGTCGAGATAGCGCGGATCGAAAACGATGCGTTTGCAATAGGGTCTGACTGATTTTTAGAACCATTATGATCAACCCAATGGTAATCACCGCTAAGCCCGCAAATAGTACGAGTGTTGGAGAACGCGTTGGTAAGACTGCATATTGTTCACAACCACAAGTTGGTGCATACCCCATCCACCGATTAAACAGCTCGCCTAGATAATTCTGTAGAGACAAGGCCAACGCAACGGTCAAAAAGACTGTGCTGAGCACTATCAGACAATAACTCCAAAAAAACTGTTTAAGCTTGTGTGCGATCTTCACTGCGGTGTTCGTTAACCAGCCGTTTTAATGCAGCAAATTTTTTAGCATCAATTTGATCCACTGTGTCCACAAATTGGGCAATGGCAAGATCGCCGTAGCGACGGACTAGCATATCAATAACTGATTTGGTGGTCGACAAACAGAGTTCCGCTTCCGATTGTGCCGGGCGATACTCATAAGCCTTGCCAATTTTACTGCGCTTTAAAATGCCCTTTTTACTCAAACGATCCATCGTTGTCATCACAGTAGTGTAAGCAATGTCACGTTGTTGTGCCAAGTGATCGTAAACACAACGGACTGTGGCGCACTGGCTAGTCCACACTACTGACATGATCTCTTGTTCTAATTCCCCAAGGGGCTTTAAAGCGCGTTTCATAAATAGTTCAGATATCAGTAGAGACGCGATGAATCGCGTCTCTACTGAACGTTTAGATTGCTGCTAGCAAGCGCATTGGCCGCCGCAGTCGCAACCACCATCGATAAATTTCTTCATATGTGCGGAGATTAGTTGATTACTACACTTTGTAGTATATAGGAATTAATGCAGGTGTCAAGTGAGAAAGTCTACGCTAGTTTGCCTTTATCTCAAACCGCTATTTTTTAAGCCAACTCTGCACTGACAACCACAACGGTTTAGTATTCAGCATCACCCACACGCTACCTAGCAACATTACACTGTCCCTCCAAAGCAGATCTTGCATACTTTCACCCAATTGCAACCAACCCCCAAAACAACCACAATTTTCCAAAGAAAAACCTCGACTCAGATTAATGGAAATGGCAATGATAAATGATAACAACATCAGCGAGATTAATCCGGCATTAATACGCGGCCAGGCACCCACTAATAACAACGTGCCTGCGATGAGTTCGACCCAAGGCAAAGTAAAGGCATAGATTGTAATCCATGGTTCTGGCAAAATATTCCATTGTCGTGCCAAACCAATGAACTCTGCGATGGGTGCAGTTGTTTTACTAAGGCCCGCCAAAATAAAGATGAGTCCTAGCAAGATGCGCAAAACAAAGACAATGTATTTATTGACCGAGTTGCTTTGCAACTTCTGCGCGAAGTGTTTCATAACTTGGGCCCACTAAACGAACATCATTCACAAATAAAGTTGGTGTTGAATTTACTTTGGCCTTGATCCCCTCTTGTTCGTCCTCTTTAATTCCTGCGA
>CAYLOJ010000002.1:66451-132960 GCA_964385285.1 uncultured Gammaproteobacteria bacterium | reverse complement strand
TCCTGCGACTGTACTATCTTCATCTAAACAACTTTGAAACGCTGTAGCATCCAAACCAAGATCACTGGCATAACCTACGAATGTAGCATCCGGCGCATCGATATCCGACCAAGCAGATTGTTTTTGATAGAGTAAATCGTGATATTCCCAGAAGCGATTTTGATCATTGGCACATTGACCAGCCTCAGCTGCTGCCGCAGCGTTAGGATGTACTGTGCGTAACGGATAATCATTGAACGCTAATTTGACTTGGCCAGGAAATTCTTGCAACACCTTGGTTAGGGTTGGTTCTAAGGTTTTGCAAGCGGGGCATTGAAAATCACCATATTCTTGAATGGTCACGGTTGCCGTAGCATCCCCACGTACAGGATCTTCCGTTGGACCCTGGACGGGAGCAGAAGCAGAAGCATTGAATTGAATGATGGCAATTAAACCAATAAAGACAGCCAACACAACCACGACTGTAATAATTTTAGCGCGCATAGAATTGTTTCGCCTCTTCTAGAGTTATTTGTTTAATTTTAGGAGCTTGGCCAGCCGAACCAAAAGCGATCATGCGAGCTTTGACCATCTCTTTTAAAGCGTCACGAGCTGGACCCATGTATTCGCGCACATCAAATTTATCTGGATGCTCCGCCATAAATTTACGAATGGCACCGGTCATCGTGATGCGACCATCGGTATCGACATTAATTTTACTGACACCGTGTTTAATCGTTTCTTGTAACTGGGCAATATCAACACCCTTTGAGTTTGGCATCTTACCACCGTATTGATTCACGATCGCCACTAACTCTGGAGGAACTGAAGATGAACCATGCATCACTAATGGAGTATTGGGTAAAAGACGATGAATCTCCTGTTGAACATCATGTGCCAAAACACAGTCACCAGAAAATTTGGTTGCTCCATGGGAGGTGCCGATCGCAATGGCCAAAGAATCTACTGGAGCTGCTTTTACAAATTCAGCTGCTTGAGCAGGATCAGTGACATGAATACGCTTCACACCAGCACCATCCTCCACTCCACCAATGGTTCCAAGTTCTGCTTCCACAGACACTCCAAATGGACGAGCGTATTCTAAAACCGATTTAGTAACTGCTAAGTTTTCATCGTAAGTTAGGGCGCGTTTACCGGACTCATCCAATGAACCATCGATCATTACGGAGGTGAAGCCCAAACCAATGGCGGTTTTGACAACCTCTAAACCGTTACCGTGATCTAAATGCATGACGACTGGAATTTCCGGATGTTCTTCAGCAGCTGCCTGAATGATATGTTTGAGATAAATTAAGCGTGAATACTTTAAAGCACCGCGTGATACTTGAATGAAGACGGGTGATTGGGTTTCGGCAGCGGCATCAATGATGGCCTGCACTTGTTCCATGTTATTGGCATTGAATGCGCCAACGGCATAATGGTTCTCGAAAGCATGGTCGAGAATAATTTTTCCGGGTACTAGCATAGTGGAAGTAGTGTAACAAATTTGCCTACTACCTACAATAGTAACCTCTGTCAGATCTTACGTTGACAACCATGGTCATTTACTGTAAAACGTTTGCGCTCCAGGTGAATCATGCGTCTTATCATCATCTTTGCAGTCATGGTATTGATCAATGCCATGACTTCCCCTGAAATTGCCGATGCCCTGCTGGCCGCGCATCCGGAACAAGCGCGACAGACGGTCGGCATGGGGCTCGGACTCAGCTTCCTGATCGGATTGGCTGGCATGCCTACCCTGAAGGAGGTCCTGGAGGGCCCGGGCTGGCTGATTCGCGCGGTGGGGATCAACATCGTGTTGGTCATCACCGCTCTCATTGCCGGTGCGATCGGCCGATTCGGGGTCTATCTGTTGACGACGAACTGATAGCAGTAGTCCGCGGAGGACACCGGGATGAGAGTTGAATATTTCCTCTCTCCCGGCCTATGCAGTGATCAGTAAGTTTCTAGTTACTGACTAGTGGATAGGATACGTTATACCCAATAATGATTGGTTATTTTTTAGTTATGCACTTTTTAGCTCTGAACAAATTCAGCAGCAGATCTATACTGATACGTTCATTTTGAGCTCACTCGAGTTCAGTGAACTATCCCCATTTGACCTAGTTTCAAACCAGGTAATTCGCGGGATAATGCAGTAGTCAGTCGCTCTTTTCCAACTTCCTAGTCACACTTCACCAAGCCTTGGAGGCTAATTCACATGCCCACGCAATTCTCGTCCTCTTCCTGGTCCGCACTCGCACGCTTCGTCGGAGCACTCCTGGTCACGATCTTCTGCACCTTCGCGCTCGGGTTCGCGGTGTGGGCAGTGGTGTCGTTCGGTGCGCCTTGGGGCATCCTGCTCTTGATCGGCATCCCGTACCTGATCGCCACCCCGATCTTCGCCCGCGGCACCCTCGACAACTGGCGCGACTACAAGCGCCTCCGCATGCTCGAGAGCCATGGCGGTGATCTCAGCTCCATCCTGGCCGGGCACATCAGCACCTACCACGTCGAGATGGGTCGTCCGCAGTCGTTCTGGTTCGAGCCGTTCTTCCACTGGTTGGATGAGCGGCAATCCAGTCTCGACACCGGCAACATCCTCGATGCGCTACAGGCGCTCGAAGCGGCCGGTGAACTCGCGATCGAGCGCCCAGAGAGTGGTGGTCTGCTCATCAGCCTGACGCCCCAATTCCGGCGTCGGCAAGTGTTCGCCATCGCACCAAAACGTGACTAGGGATACCGGGAACGGTGACAAGGTTCGACACGGATGCGCAAGCATTCACGTCGACAGTCACCGCTCCCGTCCCGTTCAGTGATGCGTTCTTAATCGAAAGCGTCACTGAACGGAAATAAATTATTTCCGTGATCGTTCTTTAACAACTCTCTACACACTACAGTTCTTTGCTTGCTGTATCTGGATTGATTTTACTCTGTCCACGTACAGCAAGCGAAGAACATTTCATCTTTTTCCTCAGGAGCGCCCATGCGCCGTTTGCTCTCAGTTGTCCTCGTCTCTTGCCTCTCCACCGCCTTCGCTGAGGAGTCCATCCAACTCCTCGCGCAGGGAGATCAGGCCTACTTCATCAACTCCGCGCTGATCGCAAGGCAGGGAGCCCCCATGACCCACAGCTTCTCCGAGTTGTGTGGTCAACTCAAGGCCATGGAGGCGCAGGGTTACACCTGCATTCCATCGGCCTGGGGCAAGGCAGAAGTTGACGAGGGTCAATCTCTCGCCTACGACCGTGCCATTGCGGCCGCCACTGCCTGGGACAACCAATGTCCAAGGCCTGTAAAAACCGGGGTTGGCATGATCGAAGTCAATGCCTTGCCCGGTGATCGGTATGGCGGCATTCGCGTCGGGTGCTACAAGAAGTAGTGTGTAGAGGGTACTGAGTGTGAGTCTCATCGTGTTGTGTTCGACGCCCTGCGCGCCGATCCAACCACGAGACTCCGCTCACCACCCTCTTGAGGTAATACCTCAACTGATGAGTCCAGTTCATAAGAACAAGGACGAAAGGGCTTTCAAATAAAATATCTCCCTATCAAAATAACCCCACACTTGCAGTGTGGGGTTATTGTTTTCTAACGATGGGTTATCTTAAGTCCCCATTTCCCAGGAAGCCAGATACTTCCGTTGTTCGTTGGTGAGTAATTCTAACTTCACTCCCATGGTTTTCAGTTTCAAACGCGACACATTATCATCGATATGATCTGGCACATCATACACCTTAGCCGTGAGGGATTTATGATTCTTCACAGCCCATTCAGTCGTCATGGCCTGCACAGCAAAACTCATATCCATCACTGAAGCAGGGTGACCTTCAGCCGCCGCTAAGTTCACTAAGCGACCTTCGCCAAGGACATAAATAGTTTTGTTGGATTTCAAAGCATAGGCTTCCACAAATTCACGGACGCGACTAACTTTTTTACTCATGGCCTTTAAATCATTCAAGTTGATCTCTACATTGAAATGACCCGAGTTACAGATCATGGCACCGTCTTTCATCACTTTGAAATGACGTTTATCTAAGACGTTGATATTACCCGTAACAGTGCAGATAATATCCGCTTCTTTGGCAGCCTCTGCCATTGGCATCACGCGGAAACCATCCATGACGGCTTCTAACGCTTTAACCGGATCCACTTCCGTGACGATCACCTTAGCACCCATACCACGAGCGCGATCGGCTAAGCCACGACCACACCAGCCATAACCAGCCACCACAAAGGTCGAACCAGCTAACAGCACATCCGAGGCGCGGATGATACCATCAATGGTGGATTGACCTGTACCGTAACGGTTGTCAAAGAAATGTTTACATTTAGCATCATTCACGGCGACTACAGGGAATTTTAAGACACCATCTTTTTCCATGGCGCGTAACCGAATGACGCCAGTAGTTGTCTCTTCCATGGAAGCGACAATTTTGTTGTGTAAATCAGGACGTTCTTTCAAAATCAAGTTCACTAAGTCCGCTCCATCATCCATCGTAACATTAGGATTATGAGCAGCCGCAGCTTTCAAATGTTTGTAGTACGTTTTATGATCAGCACCAGTAATGGCAAATACTGGAATGTCGTAATGCTTTACTAAAGCCGCAGCCACATCATCTTGAGTGGATAATGGATTAGAGGCACACAGTACGACATCGGCTCCACCGGCTTTGAGCGTACGGACTAAGTTAGCGGTTTCTGCCGTGACGTGTAGACAGGCAGACATCTTCATCCCTTTCAGAGGTTTCTGTTTTTCAAAGCGAGCGCGTAAATCACGCAATACTGGCATATCATGGTCTGCCCATTCAATGCGCTGTTTGCCTTGGGTGGCCAATTTCAGATCTTTAACATCGTACTTCATATTTTGTATGCAACAATAATGGTTATAATATTATTTTTTGTTTGTAACTTTGGTAATAGCGCTTGATAAATTCCTGCTTGGTATAACTGTGCGTTTGGGTACCGTATTGTTCTATGGCATAGGTAGCCGCTAACGCGCCCACGCGACCAGATTGTTCAATACTCCAGTTCCGCAACAGGCCTAATAGTACACCGGAACGGTAAGCATCACCAGCCCCGGTTGGATCGACCACTTTCTTCGGTTTGGCAGTCGGCATGGTATATTTTTTTCCACTCACAAACCAGTCTGCCCCTTTTTCGCCACGCGTTACCACTAATTGCTTCAACTGTTCGAGCACTCTCAAATCCTTTTTTAATTTTTTCTGCACGAGCGCTAATTCGTAATCATTCACAATCAACGTATGTGCACCTTTAATAATGGCTTTGAATTGGTCAGCACTTAACCAGGGAGTTTGTTGACCCGGATCAAAGACAAATGGCACTTTAGCTTTACGATAGGCTTGAGCAGCTAACAACATGTCATCCACATTCCCCGCTCCAATTAAACCAACGGTTTTTGGTTTTTTTAATAAAGCAGCAACTGCTCGTTTCACTTTAGCTTGCTTCAAAGCTGGTACCCGCATCGCCCCAAAGTAGAAACCAGCAATCTGGCTATCTCCTTTGTCGGTAATAATGTGCGCAGTTGCACAGATATCGCTGTTCACCACATGAACACCTTCTAAGCGAATACCTTTTTTCTTCAACCAAACAGCGTAATCGGTAAAATCTTTACCAACACTAGAAACCACGGTTGCCTTCTCGCCTAGTAATGCTAACGAATACGCTACATTAGCAGCGGTGCCACCATATTTAATGGCCAAGGTATCTAAGGCAAAACTAATACTGATATTATGGATTTTTCCAGGTAGAATATGGTCCGAGAACTTACCCGGAAAATCCATGATGCGATCATATGCGATGGAACCAGAGACGAGAACAGGCATCCTAGCGTAACTTTTTGTTCACGGCTGCTTTCAAAGCGTTGACACGAGTAGTTTCTTCCCAAGGCAGTTTCAAATCGTTCCGACCGAAATGACCATAAGCCGCAGTTTGGCGATAGATCGGACGACGTAAATTCAAGGCTTTGATAATCATACCAGGACGCAGGTCAAACACCTCTTGAACTGCTTCCGCTAATAGGGCGTCATCAATTTTTCCAGTACCAAAGGTATCTACGCGCACGGATAATGGTTTGGCCATGCCAATCGCATAAGCCACCTGGACTTCAGCGCGAGTAGCTAATTTTGCAGCGACAATATTTTTAGCAATCCAACGAGCAGCATAGCAACCGGTACGATCCACTTTACTAGGATCTTTTCCAGAAAAAGCGCCACCACCATGTCGTGCATAACCACCGTACGTATCCACAATAATTTTACGGCCAGTTAAACCGGTATCGCCTTGTGGACCGCCGATCACGAAACGACCAGTTGGGTTCACATAGAATAAGGTATCTTTATCTAACAAGTTCTTTGGAATCACGGATTTGATCACCTTATTAATGATCGCGGCACGTAAAACTGTGTTCTTTACATCGGGATTATGTTGCGAAGAGATCAGGACAGAACGCACGCGCACCGGCTTATCGCCTTCATATTCCACAGTTACCTGACTCTTACCATCGGGACGTAAACCTTTTACAATATTTTTTTTACGCACCTCGGCTAAGCGACGAGCTAATTTATGTGCCAATACAATCGGCAATGGCATCAACTCTTTGGTTTCATCACAGGCATAACCGAACATTAGACCTTGATCACCTGCACCAAGATTTTCGAGATCTTCCTTTGCCACTCCACCCGCTTTATTTTTTTTGAAACTATCCACACCCATGGCAATATCCGTGGATTGCTCTTTGATCGCCACCATCACTCCGGATGTTTCCCAATGAAAACCATATTCAGAATCAGTGTAACCAATATCTTTAATAACCGAGCGCACCAAATTTGGCACGTCGACATACGAGGAGGTCGTGATCTCTCCACCGACCACAGCAAAACCGTTGGTCAGGTAAGTTTCACAAGCGACTCGACCTTTTGGGTCTTGCGCTAAAATCGCATCTAACACAGCATCAGAAATCTGATCTGCCATTTTGTCTGGATGACCCTCGGTCACCGACTCGGACGTAAACACAGTACGCATAAATTGTATGATTGGTGATTAACGCACCCTGTAATTTTCGAACCTAGTAGTAATCCAGATTGGATACCAACCACTAAATTCCAAAACTAAATGAGCACGCTCAATAGTATACGAAATCCGTCAGTTTAGGTCAATCACGATATTCCCCGCTTGATCCGTACGCTTAATTTCACAATACGGTTGTAAGCGTTCGAGAATTTCTGGTTTGGGATGACCATAGGAATTACCTTCACCTACCTCAATCACACAGAGTTCTGGCTGGACAATTGCCAAAAAGGCAGCACTCGAAGAAGTATTGCTGCCATGATGCCCTACTTTTAAAAGATCCACATCTTGCAACACATCCCGCTCCATCATAGCTGTTTCGGCATAAGCTTCGGCGTCACCTGTAAATAGTGTAATCATTTCCGCTGTAGCGGTGTGATGATGATACTCTACGACCAACGAAGTATCGTTGGTGTCTAAAGTCTCAAGCGGTTCACCAGCGGCCGGATATAAAACCTTTAAAACATCTTGTTCATCTAGCCTGATCTGATCACCTGTTGCCACTACCAACTGCTCCGTCTGTTGTGCATTTAACCGCTGAAGTAATTCTTGATACGCAGAGCTGGTGGGAGGCAAAGATGTGATTACGAGTTGCTTCACTTGATAACGTTTAGCGACTTCGATCAAACCATTCAGATGATCAGCATGCGGATGGGTTAACAATATTAATTCAATGGCGTCATCACCGGGTTGCATCACTTTCGGTAATTGCTCCAGAATACTGCGATCTGGTCCACCATCGATTAAAATGTCTGCCCCACTGCTGGTGCGAATGTAACTGGCATCCCCTTGCCCAACATCTAAAAAAGCGATGAACGGTCCTGTTTGCCTACCAGGTTGTTGCTGCTGATACCACCAACATAACAACGCACCGGCTGCGATCGTGAATAATAGTTTAGAAAATTTGGACATAGGCATGAGGTAAATGTGCGCACCACGCAACATACTGAATCATCAACGCCACTGCCGTACCTAACAATTGAGCCAACGGTTGAGCAGCATTTGGAAACACCCAAGACAAACCGGTAATCATTGCTCCTGCAGACAGCATTAAATTCGAAATAGGAATGACAATGATATTAGCCAGCAATGCTACGTTCGACCATGTCCCAAAAATATGAGCAATCCACGGAGCGGTTGTGGTGGTGGCAGCAATCGTGGTGGTCACCGTTTCACGAAGACTAAACGTTTCAGGAGTCCACTGAGTAAAGCGTTGCACATGTGGTGTCACATAAACTAAACCCAGAGTCGCTAAAAACGATAATTGAAAGCCAACATCATGCACGAGAATATATGGATTAAACACCGTGACTAACGCGGCTGCCCAAGCCAGGGTTAGATGAATTCGATGTGGCCGACCAATAAACATTCCAAGCAAAGGAATCGAACCCATCACGGTTGCTCGAATCACTGTGGCAGAAAAACCGGTCAACACACAAAACGCTACCAGCACACCGATAATTACTGCCAACTGCCCCGAGCGCGGCAACTGTTTAGTTAAGCGTTTTAACAACTGCACCAAAATTAAAACATGCATGCCGGAAACCACTAAAATATGCACCACTCCAGCGCGTTGAAAATCGGTATAGATCGATTGTGGAATTGTATCTTGCTCGCCAATCAGGACACCCAAAATTAATGCGGCCATCGGCTCTGGCCACAATTGTTCGACGCGCTGCTTTAAGGTATTCCTCAACCAATATACTTTACTAATCCATGCATTACCTTGCTGGGATTGTATGAACTCTAACGTAGGGTCGTCACACAGTGCTGAGATATGGTAACGGGCCAAATATTTTCCGTAATCGAAACCTTCAATGAGGCCAGGCAAACGAATTGTACAACTTAATTGTACACGATCACCATACGCAAATGCCGGATAAAGATCTGCATCGATTTGCAGATGTTCCCCGTTATCCGTAATGACCACTAACCGTTGTTTGCCATCATGTAAAACCGGCAAGCGATCCACGATGACGACATCCGCAAATTCAACTCCGTCTTGATAAACCGTCGGAGTTACATAACTAGTATAATGCAGTGAACCAACCCCTCCGACCACACAGAGCAATAGTAATACCAGCCAACGTTGCGTACGTTGATAACAAGCAGCCACCACACAGCTTCCTACATATAAGCTCAACCAGGGCCACTGCGCGACCCCGGCCATAAATAACAGCCAAGCCGCTAAGCCCAACTGAGACCGATGGAGTTTAAAATTGGCAGAATACACAAAAAGCGCCCCAGTTGGTAGCGCTCTATGTGCTTCGATTCCTCTCCTGTAACCGATTTGGCAAGGTTGCGTGGCTGATCGATATCGCGGCCTAATTCTTTAGCCACATAATAGGCAAATAACTGTAACGGCACAATTGCTAATAATGGTGTTAGCATCTCGAGTGTCTTGGGAATATAGATCACGTCATCAGCGATCTCCTTAATATGAGTATCACCTTCCGTAGCAATCGCTAACACGCGACCACTGCGGGCTTTGATCTCTTGTAAGTTACTCATCACTTTTTCGTAGACACTATCTTGTGGCACTATCACAACGGACGGAAACTGCTCATCAATCAAGGCAATCGGACCATGTTTTAAATCACCTGCGCCATAACCTTCCGCATGCAGATATGAGATCTCTTTTAATTTCAAAGCACCTTCGTAGGCAATCGGATAATTATATTTGCGGCCAAGGAAAAAGAAATCATGGTACTGACTATATTCCTTGGCTAAGGCTTGAATCGCCTCTTCTTGTTTAAAAATTTGAGAAATCTTTTCAGGCAACGCTAGCAACTCTTTAGCGATACGCTGACCCATGACTACACTCATACCGCGCTGACGTCCTAGCTGTAGCGCCACCAATGATAGCATCGTCAATTGCGCCATGAACGCTTTGGTAGAAGCAACGCCAATTTCTGGACCAGCGTGACAATAGGCTCCCGCATGGACCTCGCGTGAAATAGTACTGCCAACGACATTCACTAATCCAAGTACTAAGGCGCCTTTTAATTTGGATTCCTTAACCGCTGCAATTAAATCGGCTGTTTCACCGCTCTGAGAAATGGCGATGACCGTAGTATGTTCATCGATAATCGGTTTACGATAACGAAATTCTGCGGCAGATTCTACCTCTACTGGAATGCCGGCGTATTCTTCAATCATGTATTCACCTACCTGGCCGGCATATAATGCTGTGCCCATCGCTACAATAATCACACGATTAGTGTTTTGCAGACGCTCAGCTTGTTCAATAAACCCTCGCATATGGGCCAAACCCTCCTCTTGTTTGATGCGGCCGCGCAAGGCGTTCATTAAGACATCAGGCTGTTCATGGATCTCCTTCAACATGAAATGTTCATAGCCTTGTTTCTGCGCTTGCGTAAAATCCCAATCTACTTTTTGAATGGTATGTTCAACCGCTTGAGCTTTCAGATCTTTCAGTTCATATCCCGCATCAGTGAGCACACAGACTTCGCCATCATTAAGATAGATCACCTCGCGTGTATGTTTCATGATCGCTGCTACGTCGGAAGCGACCATATATTCGCCATCGCCAATGATCCCGAGAATCATCGGACTTCCCAGACGAGCCGCCATAATCTTGCGAGGCTCTTTACTCGAAATAGCGACCACGCCGTAGGTGCCCACCACTTCATTCAACGCCGTAATAAATGCTTCTTCGAAAGATAATGTCTTATGATGTTCTTCAATTAAGTGCACCAATACTTCTGTGTCAGTAGCAGAGTAAAAGGTGTGCCCTTTAGCCAGTAATGCTGTTTTGATATCGTGATAATTCTCAATAATGCCATTATGAATCAGGTAGATCTCTTCCTGACAATCATGATGCGGATGCGCATTGACGTCACTTGGTTTGCCATGGGTAGCCCAACGGGTATGACCCACTCCTACGGAACCGGTTAAATTATATTTCGCTAATTCAGTTTGCAGGTTGCCGAGCTTACCCTCTTTTTTGTGGCAAGCGATACTGTCCGATTCTACCACAGCTAAACCAGCGGAATCATACCCACGGTATTCCATGCGTTTTAAGCCATCCATGATAATTGGACTGGCTGGTTGTTTACCGATGTAACCGATAATGCCACACATATGGCACTAAGCATGCAATATTTTCAGGCTGAAGTCAATTGACGAGCTAAATTTAAATATCGTTCGTTACACGGGCATCCACAGTGGAGCGCAGATAGGCTTCCACGAACCCTTCTAGCTTGCCATCCAGCACAGCTTCAGGATCAGACTCTTCATGATTGGTGCGATGATCTTTCACCATTTTATAGGGATGTAACACATACGAACGAATCTGATTCCCCCAATCGGCTGAAGTCACCTCACCACGTAATTTTTGCTTCTCGGCTAAATCCTTTTCGAGTTGCAGCTGCGTTAATTTGGCTTTCAAAATTTTCATGGCTGCCGCTTTATTCTGATGCTGCGACCGTTCATTCTGGCAGGTCACCACAATCCCACTCGCTAAATGTGTAATACGCACAGCGGAATCAGTTGTATTCACACCTTGGCCACCCTTGCCACCAGCGCGATAGACATCGATCCGAATTTCATCATCTGCAATCACAATCGGTGAAGACTCTCCAAGATCGGGCAAGACTTCGATTAACGCAAAAGAGGTTTGGCGCAGCGCATCGGCATTAAAGGGTGATTGTCGTACCAAGCGATGCACACCGTGTTCACTCTTTAAGTAGCCATATGCAAAGCGACCAGTAATTTCCATCGTGGCTGACTTAATTCCAGCTTCATTGCCACGAGAAAGATCTAACACATTCACACCAAATGCTTTTGCCTCACAGTAGCGCATGATCATGCGCATCAACATCTCTGCCCAATCTTGAGCGTCGACACCACCGGCGCCTGCATGGATCGTCAAGACAACATCGGCATCATCATGTTCCTTACCAAAGAGCAGGTGAAATTCCAAATCCGTAAATTGTTTCTGTACAGCTGCAAATTGTGCGTGCAGTTCTTTGGCTAATTCAAGATCCCCTTCTTGCTGATTGAGTTCAGCCATCTCTTGCAAGTTACCCAATTGCTTCTGCAGTTCTTCCCAAGTAGCGATCTCTTTCCGTAAATCATTCACGGTACGACTAACCGTTTGAGCATGACTCTGATTTTGCCAAAATTCTGGCTGAGCCATCTCCACTTCTAAGGCCGCTACCTTAGCTTGCATACCCGCCACATTCAACTGCTCACCAATGATGGCGATCCGTTGGAGCATCTGCTTGATTTCTTCAATTAATTCAGGCATAACAGTACATTACCATAATGAAATAAATAATGGTATAATTGCCGCCATGAACTTCCGCCGCTGGCTACTGGCCATCTTGATTCTTGCCCTCGTTGTGATGGGCGGCTTGTTAGCATGGCGCAAATTTGCCCATCCCGTGGATACCACAGCTGCTGATCTGGCTAAACAACAGGCTGAACAAGCTGCAGCAGAACGCGCCGCTTGGTTTGATACTACCGATCGTTTACTGCTATTCATCAGCCTCAATGACTCCTCCACTGCTCTTTATGGTAGCAACACTGTCGAAAAAAATCTGCAGCGCCTCGACGAATCCCTACCGACTGAGTTTAGTAATTATCTACCCTCAACCCAACACTGGTATACCGTCGCCAACCAGACCATCACCCAACATGGCCCATCGGCAGACCAAATCATGGGCACGCTGAGTCAACAACCTGTCCCTACGGACGCTACCGGTTTTGAACCAGCCTTGGCGGTGGATAGCACTGAACGCTATTTAGTCTTCTTGAGTCGCAAGGATTACACCGAAAGTGTCCATCTGTTTGATTTCACTACAGGAACGGATACTGAACTCTATCAAGGTGAACCTAATGTCCATTATGGTAACTTTACATTTTCACCAAACAGCACGGAAGTAGCCTTCACGGCCAACGATACAAAAATTATTACTCTCACTTTAGAAGGGGCGGAAATTCACACTCCGATCAGCATCGCTTTTCATCAATTCCACTCCTTAACTTGGATCACATTGAATGAATTTGGTGCTGTCATTACCAGTAGCGATGCTAATCCTGAACCGTTTAACCCAACCGTGGTAGTAGTAGATCGTAATGGCGCCATCACTGAACGCCATCCTGTCTTAGATAAGGTAGGTACTCCCCGAGTCATTTGGTCTGCAGATGGTAGTCAATTTTTATTCCATCACCCATGGCGCAACACATTTTATATTTATAACCGCTATGATCAGCTAGTACAACAATTCACAGCAACTGCACCCGGCAAACTGATTCCCTTCGGTTATGCGGCTGGCAACGGACCATTTGTCTTAACACCTCTCACTCCTGATACAGATCCGGGTACTAATACCAATAGTGATCCCACTACGTCGACCCCATTCACTGTCACCGCAGAAGATTGGGAGCGTTATAATTCTATGGAGCGTTCGATTGTACAACAGTGGCCAATCGATCTGTCATCTTACCGCTTCACGACTACCGATGATGGCTTGTTTGTGAGCTTTACTTACGATCCCGCAGTTGTCACTGAACCCGTGGAACTGGTGCTTGTACAGATTATTTTGCAATCCTTTGCCGTATTGCCTGACGTACCTGCAATCACGGTAGTAGTGAATGACACTAATGGTAAACCATTATGGGAAGTACCGGCCGTGTCTGCCAGCACGGTTGATTCCATCCTAGATAGTCTACTGCATATGCCTCTTGAACAGCTATTTGTCATTAATAAACATCATCCGATTGGTCAGCGGACTGTTAAACCTGAAAACCCGAATTATCATTTTGTGGGTGACCTAGTTTATTCTAAATTTGGAGATTTTAATCCGAACCCTGTCTTGGCTTTGTTGGGAGCGCATCAAACCGAAACGCAGTTCTATGCCAACAGTAATTATGTCGTATTAGTACCGAAGAGTTTAAGTAATAAAGTACTACCAGACGATACGGTATTATTTTATTCACCAGAAACTGAATTTGTTTCCACTACCTCCTGGACAACCTTTGGAATCACTATCAAACCGTATGAAGCACCCGGAGTTACCCTCGAGCAATGGCTAAGTGTTAATCAACCAGATGCAGCGACCGAAGCTCCTGCCTTTGTACCATCAGCCCCGTTAGAAGTAAGACGGATTGCTACGGGTAACGATTATAGTGATGTCTATGCTGTCTTGTCACAAAACAAAGTTTATCTTCTAACCGTGCAACGTGATTCCGGATTAACGGAAGCCGACCGTCAACTATTTAATTCGATGGCTCAATCTCTAAGTTTCTTTTATGCCATTCAGCGTTAGCAAAGAATTCAGTTTTTCAGCAGCTCATTTTTTGACCAAATATCATGGCAAATGTGAGAACTTGCATGGACATAACTATCGATTACTCGTCACTGTCTCTGCTCCACTGAATAGTGATGATTTAGCCATCGATTTCATTGATCTCAAACAGCTGGTCAAACAACACGTACTCGATCTAGTAGATCATACAAATTTAAATGATCGTTTCCCCAACCCTACGTGTGAACTAGTCGCCCAATGGATTTACGAACAGCTCAAACCACACTGTCCGATTACTACAGTACAATTGTGGGAAACCGATACATCGTCCGTCACCTACAATGCATAAGTATTATCTCGCACTTGGTAGTAACTTAGGTGATCGTGCCCAGTATTTAGTACAAGCCTGCACTGCCTTAGAACAACTGGGTAGTATTACCCGATCGTCTGAAGTGATCGAAACCAAACCGTTTGGTGCTGCTGATCAACTGTTCTTGAATCAACTGATCGTTTTTCAAACTAAACTCCCTCCCGGTGAGCTCTTAGATTGTTTAAAAACCATTGAACAGCAGCTTGGCCGCCAAAATCGTGAGCACTGGGGTAATCGCGAAATCGATTTAGACATTGTCTTGTGGAATGGGGGGAAACTTGATACCATAACGCCCCACGGCTATGCCCTAGTGTTACCACATCCAGGGTTTGCCGAACGAGTATTTTTACAAGATCTCTATGAATCCATCACGGGTTGAAGCACTAATTGCCGAACTATTAAAAGAAATTGATCCTCAATCGAATCGCGAGGGCTTATTAGAAACGCCTCGGCGTGTCGCTAAAAGCTACGCCGCTCTATTTAGCGGCTATACCGTAGAACCCACTAGCCTACTGACTTTTTTTGATAGTGAGCAATATGATGAAATGGTGACTTGTCGGGAAATTGATTTTTACTCGACCTGTGAGCACCACCTATTACCCTTTCAAGGTAAGGCCCATATTGGCTATATTCCAGATAAAAAAATTATTGGGTTATCTAAATTACCCCGTGTCGTTGAAACTTTTGCTCGCCGGCTTCAAAATCAGGAACGCCTCACTTCGCAGATTACAGATTTCTTAGATCAAGCGCTCCAAGCCAAAGGAATTGGTGTTGTATTAGAGGCCAAGCATCTATGCATGCAAGCACGCGGCGTCGAAAAGCAGAATACGATTGTGACTACCTCATCGTTTCGCGGCTTATTCAAAAGCCAGCTGAATACGCGTAGTGAATTTTTGAAACTGATCAATGCCCACTAACGCAAACTACCAGTTTGCGTTGATCGACGGCCAGCGGGCATGGCAAGGTGTCGGCTTACAACAAATACTGACGCAGTGGCAAGACCTCGAACGATGGTTCTCCTCACGCCAGGCTGCTAAACAAGTAGCGATTGGCTACATTAGTTATGAACAAGACGTATACTTTGGAATATTCAATCGCTTGGAAGCTGTACCGCTAAGTCGCCTGACGGATTCAACTCCGTTTCAACTGAGTCGATGCAAAGGTCTATCCTACACTGCCTATCAACAAAAACTGAAGGATCTCAAAGCACACTTGGCAATTGGAGATATCTATCAAGCCAATTTCTGTTACCCGTTAACAGCGAAGACCAACGCGACTCCACAGCAGTTACTACAGCATTTCGTAAAACGGCAACCAACTCCATATAGTGCATTGATTGATACCCCAGATATTCAACTCGTCAGTAACTCTCCAGAACTGGGTCTACGCATCACTGGTACACACATTGAAACATCACCGATCAAGGGCACTCGACCAGTCGGTCTTGGCCAAAAACAAGCACTACTGAAGAGTGTTAAAGATCGAGCAGAATTAGATATGATCATCGACGTAGCCCGTAATGATTTAGCACAATTTGCTATTCCGGGTAGTGTTCGCGTCCGCCAGGCACGACGACTCATTAAGTACAAAACGGTCTGGCAAGCTCAAGCTGAGATCGAAGCCAAGCGCTATCCGCGTACCAGTACCCTGGAGGTGATCAAAACCATGTTACCGTTTGCTTCCATCACAGGAGCACCCAAATTACGTGCTGTTGAACTGTTAACGCAATTAGAAGTACAGCCACGCGGTGTCTATTGTGGAGCTATCGGCTACATTGCGGGCCGCCAACATGCCGAATTCAATGTTGCTATTCGTACAGCTCAACTCGACCATGGCCAATTAACTTACTGTGTCGGAGGTGGAATCACCCTAGATTCAGACGCCAAACTCGAATATCAGGAAACTTTGGATAAAGCTGCTATACTACGTTCACTACTATGAACATCTCACTGAATGGGGAATTTATTCCGCACATTACTCTTACAGGGACAGAGGTGGAATTTAATTATGGATATGGAGTCTTTGAAACCATTCGCACCTATCATGGAAAACCGTTTGAACTAACTGCCCACCTACAACGCTTGCGCCGATCTGCTGAAGGCATTCAACTCTCCATTAGTGCTAGCAATACCTTGCTAACTCAATGGTTGCAGGCACACTGCACCGGCACTGACGAGCTACGCTTAAAACTGATTGCGGCTCCGGGACGCATTTACATTTTATCTCAGCCACTAGTATTAGCACCCCACCTGCTGACGAAAGGCGTGACCGTGGGTTTATATACATTAGAACGTAACCAACCAGGCATTAAGAGTTTAGCCCGCATTCAAGAATACTTGGCGCACGAGCAAGCCGTTGAGCGTAAGCAGCATGACGCCTTGTTGATTAATCATCGTAAAGAGGTGTACGAATGTGCGCAAGCCAATTTTTATTATGTCAAAGATGATGTCATCTATACCCCGCGTCACGCCATTCTACCCGGCATCACGCGCAATGTCATCATTCAGTTAGCGGAACAGCACTACACAGTGAAGCAGAAACGTATCTACCTAGACGAAGTGTTAATGGCCGATGAATGTTTCTTAACACAAACATCTACTGGTGTGGTACCAGTGGTTCAAATTGAGGAGCGCTTAGTCGGCAATGGCAAACCCGGCATGGTGACACAGGATTTAATCGGATTGTTCAACGATTATGTCGAAGCGCAGTGAGGTAAAATTGATGGGCATCGTGAACGTTACCCCGGATTCGTTTTCCGATGGTGGCAAATTTATTACCAGTAAAACGGCTATTGCCCATGGATTGCAACTCGTGACTGAAGGCGCAACGGTACTTGATATTGGCGGCGAATCCAGTCGACCAGGCGCTGTACCAGTAACGCTGGCTGATGAATTACACCGCGTGATTCCGGTCATCCAAGGATTACAGCGAAAAACGCAGACTCCTTTATCTGTGGATACTTATAAACCAGAGGTAGCAGCGCAAGCCATCGCAGCAGGCGCTACTTGGGTGAATGATATTACCGGTTTACGAAATCCTGAAATGCGCGCCCTGGTTGCAAAAACAAAATGCACAGTAGTGATTATGCATATGCTCGGCGAACCACAAACCATGCAACAACAACCACGTTATACCAATGTCATTACTGAAATCACAAAATTTTTCCAACAACAAATTAAACTGGCTTTAGCTGCTGGCATTAAAAAAAATAAGATTATTTTAGACCCAGGGATTGGTTTTGGGAAAACAGTGGAACACAATCTACTGATTTTAAAAAAGCTTAACCAGTTCACTAAACTAGGCTACCCCGTACTGATTGGTGCTTCCCGTAAATCATTTATTGGTCAACTGACCGGTGCAGATGTAGCCGATCGCTTACCCGGTACTCTGGCAGCACACGACGTAGCCGTCACCCATGGTGCTACTTGGCTACGTGTACATGACGTCGCAGCGCATCGTCAGTGGTTAGAGATCCATCGATCAATCTCCGATGCCAGTGCCTCTCGACCATAAACATCAATAACATTATGGTGATTTGCTTCTTTAACGGATAGTAAGGTGGCCTTAGCATTTGCAGCCTGTAATAACTCACTCTGATGAAATGGCAACACTTCATCTGCGGTACCGTGGATTAATAAGATAGGCGCTTGCACGTTTTGAATTTTTGTTGCGTTATCAAACCAATTCGATGTTAGCCAAGTCACCCATGGCGCCAACTGTTTATCCTGAATGGCGGAATCAGTAGAAGCTAATGTACTCATGATGATCAAGGCGCGCGCCGGTTGATCATGTGCCAGTTCCACCGCCACACCACCGCCTAAAGATTGTCCAAAGATAATGATTTGATCGGGCTGATAACCCTGATCTTGAGCAAACTGATACAGCGCTTCTCCACTGGCGTATAGATTACTCTCATTAGGATGTCCAGTACTCATGCCGTAGCCTGGGTAATCAATTAATGCATAACTATAGCCCATCGCTACTAGCAAATGCATCATCCCAACGTTTGTACTGATATTGCCCGCGTTGCCGTGAAAAAATAAAATGATATAGGGACTATCGGTAACCAAATGATCAACAACCTGCACAGTTTCACCGGTGGATAATGTTAGCTGAGAATAGTGTAAACCAAAAGCATCGAGATCATTAACGACTGACGTGGAAGGTTGAAATACAGTCCGTTTAAACAGCGCTCGAACGGACCATGTTGCAGTTACAATCAAAACTGCAATGATCACCGCAAAGATTAAACCGATGGTTAACGGCCAACGGTAGCGCGGTTGGCGAGCCATAAACCAATTTGGTGCGGTAATAGTTTCATGATCGCTATGCTGATATGCGCATCTCGTGCTGCTGCATAACGCAGACGCTTGGAACTACTAGTAGCAGCTTTATAAATTACCTTTGCCACTACTTCCGGAGCGGAACCATGTTGACCAGCGCCCGCATATTGCGCCCATAGTTTATCGGACATCTGTTTATAACCAGCAGCAATGGCCATTAATTTCCCTTCTTGTTTGGATTTATTATAGAAGCCAGTATCAATTGCACCGGGTTCGATCACTTTTACTTTGATCCCAAAGGGTTTGACTTCATGCCATAAGCCTTCGCTAAACCCTTCCACGGCAAACTTGGTACTGTTGTAAACACCATAATACGGAATGACATACTTGCCGCCAATCGATGAGATATTGATGATCGTTCCGGCACCCCACCCGCGCATATGTGGCAAAATCGCACGACAGACATTCATCGTACCAAAAACATTCACTTCGTATTGCTTGCGCACATCCTCATCATTGCATTGCTCAAAAGCGCCATACAAACCATAACCGGCATTATTCAACACCACATCGATCTTGCCATGTTCAGCGACAATGGTATCGATGCATTGTTGAGTGGCAGCAGCATCAGTGACCTCTAACGAATAGATCAACGGATCAGTAGACGTCGAGCGAGTTGTGCCAATGACCTTCCATCCTTTAGTTTTAAAATACTGAGCTGTTGTTTTGCCAATTCCACTGGAAACCCCAGTAATTAAGATAGTTTTACTCATGTGGACTAGTATAGCACTAGACAAGAATACCTGCCTATGTTAGTATAGCTTTGTACTCGACTCGCAATAGCTACGATCGAACTTTGCAAGAGGCCAGTGGCCTAACGCAAAGGAGTAGCTCTAGATTGTAACGGGTATCAACAAAATCAAAGTGACCCAGTCTAAAGTGTAGTCAGCGTCGCACCGGTAACATACCGGTGATTTTGTTATTTAGGCGTTGATAGGCCTCTGATAACCGGCCGCCTTTTTCTTTATCGTACTGTACTAAGGTATCTTGCATCAGTTGTTCGGCTGCCCGGACACCGGTAATTAAAGCTGCTTCCATCGAAGGAGCACCTAACCAATCTCCTGCAAAGTAGTGGCCCAACTTACCTTGGCGTTCACGCATAGTACCGACAAATCCCTCATCGGCTAACGGCATCGTCTGTGGCCAGTAGATCACATTAAATAGTCGCTTCACTGTAACACCAGGAAATAGCTCGGCTAATTCGGCTTGTAGCGTACTCAGTAGTTCATCCGCAGATAAAATATGAGCGTTCGGTTGGCGGTTCACAATATTGAGCGTGACGTAACGTTCTAAACGCTGCCCATAGAGAATCGGCAAATGAATTGAAGAGACCACTTGCAGGGGTTGATGATTTGGCCGATAGAATACCCCACCCCACTTCGCATCACCATTCACTACTGGCGCAGCCGATAGTTCGATCGTCACAGCATAGTACTGCGTATAACTACAGTTGATCTCTACATCGGGCAAAACACTTTGGTAGACAGTCTGATCTACATTCTGCGCGAAAATGACAGCATCCGCATTGAGATCGCCATCCGTAGTATGTACGACACTACCAGAACAACCCGTCACTGTGGTATTTAGCCGAATGGTATGATCACCGTGTTGAATGGCTTTTGCGAGTGCAAGGGGTAGTTGATTGCCGCCAGATAAATAGGATGCCGAAGACACATCACCGTAGAATCGACTCTTAAAGATAAATGGTGCCATGAATGCCATTTTAAATTGAGCAGCCGGCGGGTAACAATAGCCTTGATTTACAGTGTCGGTATAAGTTTCGTAGAGCCCGGCATGGTCAGGTTGATTCAACGCATCTCGAAAAAACTCAACACCGGTCATATAATCAAAACTATCCAAGGCCGGGGCTGCAACATCACGCGCTTGAAACACTGGCATCGCCATTTTTAATCCGAGCAGCGCAGTATCCTTTTTTAAAAACGGGATTTCGTCTTGCGCGTAATACTCACCTTGATCGCCGAGTTGATAATAGATCTGTTGCGGTGGAATCGGTTTTAATTGATCATTGATCTTGAGTTCATCCAAAATACGATGAAACTGTCGATACCAAGGATAGATAATAAAACCACCAAAGTCGACTAATTGATTCTCGACGGGTAATGCATAGACGCGCCCCCCTACACGATCACGCTGCTCGAGCACAGTGACACGGTATGCGGGATGTTTTGTGAGTTCATAGGCAGCACCGAGGCCTGCCAGGCCGGCACCAACTACAATAATGTGGTAAGGTCGTTTCATCTTAAGTTTTTAATAATGTGCACCAGGTACATTCCCCACAGAGATCCGCAGGATCTGGTTGTAAGAAATCTAACTGCTGAATATGTTGATAAACGGTCTTAATTTCCTCGCGCGTACGCTGTACATCGTCTTCAGTAAATTCATATTCTCGTTTGATATAGGTTTGTTTCTGTTTACTGATCTGCACAAAGTTTATCTCGCCAGACACTGCAGTGTACCCAAACCCTTTGGCATGATCACAGAGTAGTTTATAAAACAATAACTGACGATGATAGTTGCCACCTGCGGCTAAATCACTGCTCTTATTATCTGGATTGCCGGTTTTATAATCAATGACGTGCACTAACTTGGCGGCCTCATCCTGAATCGCAATACCATCGATCTTGCCGGTTAACGGTACACCATCGACCTCTACACGGTAAGGTCTAAAATCTTTTTCAGGAAAATGATTATGCATTAGCCCTGCGGACTGCTCTGTATAATATTGCTGGAGAGTAGTTTTCCCGAATGCCAAACTATCGGCATAATCGGTTTTTGATAGTAGTTGTTTTTGCAAGTCTGCTTCGAACACTACCCAGACCTCCTCGAATGCGGGCAGCACTTGAGTTTGGTTAAATTGTTCACTGGCAAAACGCAATGCGTTGTGGATGGCAATTCCAAAACCGACCGCACGGGTAGCCGCGCGCGGAGCACGTAAAAGATCCTGATAAAAGAACAGGCGTGGACATTCTAAATAATCATTTAAATGCGTCGCACTCATCCGATAATCGACAAGTAGACCTTGGGCGAATGCCTGGTAATCCGCACTGGGCTCTGCAGCGTGTGCGGTACCGACCTGCAATAAACGCTCTTGTGGTTCTGCTTCCACGGTGGCGACATCTGCTGCCGCTTCGATAATGTCGACTGGTAATTCCGCAATGAATTGACTGGGCAGAACAGCACGACCAGTATCTGAATGGGTGGCGTGACTGATGTAGAGATGTTCCTTAGCGCGCGTCATGGCAACATAAAACAAACGACGTTCATCTTCATTTTTGATATCAACGGTTTCATCGGGCGGTAATTGTATAATCCCCTCCGGTAATTTTACCTTGGCACGATCTGGCACATTCCCCCATTTTTTATCTTGACAGCGAATCATAAAGACATGAGCAAACTCTAACCCTTTCGCCCGATGTGCAGTCATTAATTGCACGGCACGCAGTTGCGTTTGCAGCGGTGACTCTTCCAGCATGAGATCGTGCTTCTGCAGTAAGTCTAAATATTCTAAGACCTCTTTAATCGTTGTCGTCACGTCTACGCGACACAAATTTTGAATGGCTTGAAACAGAGTTTGTAAACGATTGAGATGCTCTAAGCTATGTTCAGTATGCATCACGGATTGTAACCAACCTGATTCCTCAACCACTTTAGAAAACCATTGAGTGCATACCTGATTGTGCATCTGTGTACGCCACTCGAGTAGTTTAGTTGTCCATTGAGTAATCGCTGGATCATCAGACATTTGAAATTCTTCCCATAGCCAACGTTTGGCTTTGGCTGCCTGATACGTTAATTGTGCGACCGTAGCTATCGGCAACTGTAGCCAGCTAAAATGGGCGATGCTGAAGAGGTCCTCCGCATTGCCACTACTGCCAATGAAACGGAATAAACGGATTAACTGTTGAATCAATGGATCGGCCAAGATATTCCCACCGGCGGATAATTGAATAGGGATGCCTTGGCGCACACAGGCATCACGCATCGCCTCGCCATCTCCGTTGGTACGAAACAACACTGCGATCTCCTGTGGGGCCACGCCGGATTGTATTAACTGGCTGATCCGTTGCGTTACCCAGAACAATTCCGTAGCTGTAGAACTGAGCGCCGCTAATTCGATTTTTGCTAAGGGCAACTCACGCGCCGCGTGCAGATCCGTTTGTAGCTCCGGAATATAATGCGCCAAGCTGTATTGGTTGTGTTGAATCATTGCACTGGCCGCATCTAAGATCCATTGTTGACTACGATAATTTTCTTTGAGACTCACCAACTCCGCGGCATCTCCATACTGCTGTTGAAACAAGATGATGTTTTCTACAGCCGCCCCCTGGAAACGATAGATCGACTGACGATCATCCCCCACCAAAAAAACGTTTGGTGCGTCTTGATGGGCGCCTAACAAATGTACAATTTCATTTTGCGCACCGTTCGTATCTTGATATTCATCTACCAATACATATAAGTATTGCTCTTGAAAATCAGCCAGTAAATCCGGATGTTCTTGAAAGGCCTTAATCACGTAGAGCAACATATCTTCATAATCATATTGCTGACGCTCGCGCAGCTTAGTTTGATAGAGTTGATACACCTCAATTAAAGCTTGCTGCTTAGGCACTTGGCGTTGTAAAGCCGCTAAACGCCGTTTATCTTTACTATCTATAGGTTCAGCTTCGGCCAATTTTGCACCCGCCGCTACTAACTCAGTTAACTTTTCGGATGAAATATTTTCTCGCTTCAACGTTTGAATCGCCCGAAGTAAATCCGGTACATAAAAATCTGGAGCTCCAAACGGTTTCAGCGGATGATCAACCGGTAAGTCTGCGATGATCTCCTCCAAAATGGTGATGCGATCTAAGTCGGATACTGCTGCTAATGCGGACTGTGCTAAAAACACCTCAGGATGCTCAGAGATCACTTCATTGCAAAACCCGTGAAAGGTGTGTACACGCACCTGATAGCCGGTGGCACCCAGCATGTTAACTAAGCGTGCACGCATGGCCTGTACGCCACTTTCCGTGAAAGTTAAACAGAGAATATTACGGGGCTCAAGATCTTGAGTTTGCAATAGCTGGGCGATCCGCAAAGCAATAATCTGCGTTTTGCCTGTGCCTGCTCCTGCCAACACTAACATCGGACCATCGACATGATCAACAGCCCGGCGTTGTTCTGCGTTCAGCAGTCGATACTGAACTGAATATTCAGCACCCAATTCAACGGCCACAAAATTAAAAACGATTCAAACTAATTAAATTCAACCACAATGCGACAATAGGCACTGTCGTTTGGCGTAGTCACAGTAACGGTGGGATGATGTTGTTTGAAGGCTGCCTGCGCGTGTGTCGCCAATGCCAATGCCACACGTTTATTCAAAACCCGGTACTCAATGGTATTGACGGTTGTTTTGGCCTGCACCAACACGGCTTTGTCTTTCGTGTAATTTTGAACAACGTGGGTCAGTAAACGCATTAAGTCCGTTTTGCGTTCAACTTTTTTTACATTTAAAAATTCAACAATACTCACCTCTTTAAATTTTTTTCCTGGCACGCTCTTGCGTGTCGATTTAACTGTTTTGGGTTTAGCCACCATAATGAAAACTAGTTTAGCATGTGATCTTTGCATTGACAATCCGGGCAATACTCCTTACTCTGCAGCAGCCTTATGCTCTTCCACAACCCGGAGGTCTTATGCAGACGTCTCGTAATCCGAACCCCTGGCAGTATGCCGTGCGGTTCGCTCTCCTCACTCTCGTCGAGGGCATCATCGCCTTCCTTGGAGGGTTGACCTGGCGCCTAACGATGGGCTGGTTTACAGCCTATCATCCGCTAAGTCAGATGCCCTGGTGGTGGGGACGTCAAGTCAATGACTGGTGCTTCCGCCCGATCAACTTCAACTGGGAATTCAACTTCACGGGTGAATATCGGCAGGACAATCGACTCAAGATCGTCCTGTTCAAGCATCCACCCACCATCCTGACCTGGACGGTAGCGTACATCACCGGGCTGTACATCAGCCGGCGTATCGCCTTCGTCCTCAAAGGTTCGCACATCTTCAACCCGATGGGTTGGGGGTTGTGGGGACTAGGTCTGGCGATCTTCGCAATTCGCTTTCATGAGTGGTCGCTCTGGAAGCGCTGGCCGCAGCTGCAGCGCAAGTTGCACAGCTTCGCGCGGTGGTGGTTTCGCTACCAGGTGCAACGCGTAGTGGCACGGGCCAAGCGTACTCCAGGCGGCATCGCCATCGTCATCCTCCCGGATCAGCGCTATACGCCCGAGCGCTTCGCCGAGGCAAGACGCAAGTTCGCCGACACCATCCCGGATCTAGCGGAGTGGGAGCAACAACTGCCCCCGCGCTACCTGGGCACCCTCGAACTGCTGAGCGCAACACGTGGCAGTGAGGTCGGTGTCTACTGGGTGAATGTCGCACTGCGCGCTGACAACGCTGAGGGTTGGCGCAACTTCGCGCCATACATCAACGGCCAGGCTCGCGCGACCGTCTACGAAATCACCGATGCACTGAGGTTCTTCGCCCGTGGCGGTGATCTCAGTCGCTTCGACGAGGACCCAACCGTACTCGCCAGATGGCTGAACCGCTTCTACGCGAGTGAGAACGCCTCCGACCGGACATGGCGACGCAAGTAGAACAACCACAACTCAAGGAGGACAAGCCCAGCCGTGGAGGACCTGGGCTTTGTCATTTCTATGCTATACTTTTTTGATGCCAGAATTACCAGAAGTAGAAACAGTTGCCCGTGGCCTAAGAAAATACGTTGTTGGTAAAACGATCACGAATCTTAAAGTTTACGAAAAGAAAAAATTTAAGGGTACACCAGCTGAAATTAAGAGATTTGTCTTAGTTAAAAAGATTGTCAGTGTGGAGCGCAAAGCCAAATGGCTGGTAATCAATTTAAAGTCTGGTTACGGTTTTGTGATTCACCTCAAAATGACTGGTCAGTTGCTATATCAAGACAAACAGCCCAAATTTTTAGGTGGGCACACCATGGGTAAAGAACAAACCAACCTACCAAATCACCATACGCGAGTTGAATTCACTCTGAGTGATAAGAGTAAACTCTTTTTTAATGACATGCGGAAATTTGGTTATGTAGAACTATATTCTTCTTCTGACATTGAACAGTATTTTATCTCCAAAGATCTTGGAATTGAACCCATTCAAAAGACCTTTACCTTAGACTATTTTGAAAACACTTTACGCCGTCGGAAAAATACGAGTTTGAAAGCCGTACTCTTAAACCAGCAAGCAATCGCTGGTATCGGAAATATTTATGCCGATGATATCTGCTGGCAAGCCAAAGTAAAACCGATGCGCCGAGTTGGCACACTCACTGCTACGGAACGTAAAGCCGTGTTTACAGCGAGTCGAGATATTTTGAAAGAAGCCATCCAATTAGGTGGCACTAGTTTTAGTCATTACTACCGAGTGGATGGTAAAACTGGATCCTACTGGAATAAACGCAAAGTCTACGATCGTGATGGTGAACCGTGCAGTCGGTGCAAAGCCATCATCAAGAAAACCCGTTGCGCAGGTCGGGGCACCCATTATTGTCCACAGTGTCAGAAATAGACGCATCATTTGCCCTTGACACATTACAACTAAATCAGCAGAATGTTCCCGCGCAGATGCCTTTGATCTGCGTGTGTTCATCAACAATCCAGAGTAAGGGAGGTTCCATGCTCGGAACCGTTCTGATCCTCGGAGGTGCCGGTCTGGTTGGTCACGCCATCGTGCGTGAGCTCCAGGCCGTTTCCTTCCCGGGGGTCACTGAGTCTCCGTTCAAGCCGGTGGTGGTCGACCGTCGGCCCCACCCCATCCCGCTCCCCGGCGTCGAGTACGTCACGGGTCCGGAGGTGGACGTCTTCAACCCCCAGTTCATGCAGAAGCTGGTGGCCCGGTTCACGCCGATCGCCATCATCGACAGCGTGAACATCGCAAGCCTTGCCTCCAAGCAGGGTGACATCGCCAAGTACGTCATCGACTACGTCTTCGGTGTCATCGAGCCGATCGTGCGGTCCGGGATCCCCTGGATCGACATCGGCACGGTGGCCACCGGCGGCATGGGGATGAATCTCGGCTTCACCCACAACGAGGCAAGCAACGGGGACATCGCACCCGGTCTCATCCGCAAGAACCTCGCCGCCTCGGTGCACGGCGGGCAGCTCGACCTGCTCGGCCGGACGCCTGGTCGGCGTGTCGGGCGGGTCGTCCCCCGCGGGATGATCGGCTTCGAAACTCCGTTCCACGGTCCGATCACGGTCGGGAACGCCGTTCCGCAGATGGCCTTCAGCCAGTTCTTGCCGAAGCACGCGCTGCACCCGGTCGCCTTCCAGCTGGACGGCGAGTACACCGGAGTCGGCGTGCGCTGTGGCGAGAACGGCCAGTTCGGCCTCGAAGAGACGATCGCGATCACCTGCATTGGGATGATGGAGGTCGTCTCGGCGGAAGCCGTGGCTGGCGCCGCCATCGAGATGATGATGCGCCTCTTCGTTCGGAGTGGCACGTACATCCAGTCCGATCTCCACCCGGAGCCCACCTCCTACGGCCAGCGTCAGCGCCTGGTGAAGGAGATGACGAAGCTCTCGGAAGTGAATCAGGTCCACTCGGTGGCGTTCAGCAACCTGGGCCCCTACCTCACGGTGGAGCTCTGGGAACTGTTGGTAGCGCGCTTGCTGGGCTTCACGCCCCGCACGCTCGCTGCCGGCATCGCGGACGACCTGAAGGTCTCGCAGCATGGCGACATCACGAACATGCTCAGCGTCAATCTGCCCGGCCTGGGAATTCCCGTGGTCACCGACCACTTCTTCTGCCCGGCCCGCCTCGGCGATGCCACGCAGGTGTCGGTGGAAGAGATCACCGAGCAGATCCGTCGGGTGGACCTTCCGGTGGACGACTCGAATCGTCTCTGGGCCGTGGACTTGCGCCACGCCCGTCTCATCGGGCGTTGGCAGGAAGCGGCCCGCAAGTTGCTGGCCGCAGATCCGAAGCAGTTCCTGCGGTCCCACCTCCCGCTGAGCTGGGATGAGCTGATCCGCCCCGGTTCGTTCTGGGCCGCCCTCGCGACTGTGGAGGGTCACGGCCGCGGCGACTTCTCCGCCGGCAGCCTGTACCTGTAGAAGACAGGAGGAACGATCATCCCTTCGGGGAAGGTCGGGGCGAGGTGTACACATGTACCCTCGCCCACTGTCCTATCCAGATATTCATACGAATATCTTGAGAGGATATCAATTATTTACTACACTGTGCTCATGGTTCGTAATGCCAATGAACGTCCAACGGTTCTACCGACTGAAGAGTTACAAACGCTAGTCTTGGCTCTGCAAAATGCGGATGAGAGTATTGCCCAGACGGCTTTTGATCGCCTTTATGAACGCTACTCAGCGATCGTTTGGCGCACAGCTTTAGGTATCGTGAAACGCACTGAAATAGCAGATGAGATCAAACAACAAACCTTTCAAAAGGTCTGGGAACGCCGTACACAGTTAAAGGTCGATAGTAACGTACCTGGTTTACTGACGACCATCAGTAAACGCCTCGCCCTGGATCACATAAAATCCCCCCGCAATGCTTCGAGCGATCCAGATGCCCTCGTAAACTTAACTGCCGATGAGATCACTACCGTGGATGCATTAATCACGCATGAAGAACTCCAGGCGTATCAGCGTGCCCGCCAGCAGTTAGCCAATGAATTGACGCCGCAAAAAATAGCGATGATTGATGCGTATTACCTGCATGAAAAAACGGCAGATGAAATTGCCACTGAACAAGGTGTGCCAGTGGCTACTGTCCGTACCATCGTCCGCCGCGCCCGTTTGCGACTACAAACATTAGTGACGGAGGCAGATACCGTCTTGAGCCCTGCAGCAGTCGATGCCCAAACCGGTGATCGTTTGGCTTTGGAACAAGCCATTCGTGATCTTCCAAACGCCACCGCTGCTGAAGCACTGCGCCTGCAATTAATTGATAATTTACCGATCAAAGAAATTGCAACCCAACTGCAGCGTAGTCCAAACGCAGTTGGTTTATTATTATCACGCTATCGTCGGATCTTGGCAGAACACATGGGTGGGGAGATTCCCGAACTGCATAGCATTACTCCACGATTAGATACGCTTATCCGAACAGATCGATCTGCTGCAGTTCAGTTGATTCAGTCGTTAGATCATGCCGCCACACGCACAACCCTATTGCGCCATCTGGTGGATGGATTGAATGGTTCGCAAATTGCCAAAGAAAATCAGGAACCTGAAAATACGGTCCGTGTCCGTATTGCTCGTGGCAAGGATCAATTGGAAACCAAACTTGCCAAGGAACAATCCGCTCGCTATAGTAACACCGCTGTATAGGAGTGCCCATGCAACTGCTGGGCTGAGAGATATCCTTTACACCTGATCTGGGTAATGCCAGCGAAGGGAATCACAGCGAGTATCTGCTTGTTGTATTCCCTATTTAAGGGAATTTTTTATTTAATACCTATGAAAAAACTACTCATCATTTGCAGTTTAATTGCCCTCACAGGCTGTACTCAAACTAGCACAACGCCTATCAATGCGCCGGCCACACTGACTATATATACCTATGATAGTTTGGCGGCAGACTACGGTCTACTTCCCAAAATTCAACCCGAATTTGAAACTGCGAATAACGTGAAACTAAACATTGTCAGTTTCCCTGACACTGGCGCGATGATGAATCAGCTTGTGTCTGAACAATCCGATCCACAGGCAGACCTTGTGTTGGGGATGGATAATACGGATTTAGCCCGCTTTGATAACCGCGGACTATTTTACGATTCCACTGCGTTCGATTACAGCTATGTGGATTTTGTCTATGACAGTGAAGCGATTCAATTTGATCAACCGATCAGTTTAGAGGCCTTAGTGCAAGACCCTGCATACAAAAATAAAATTATTATTGAACAACCGGGATTGTCCTCTCCGGGCACACAGTTATTGCTATGGAGTCAGGCAGTATTTGGCGATGATACGACTGAGTTTTGGCAGGCATTACACCAACAAGTACTCACCGTAACTCCAGATTGGAACACCGCATACTATTCCCTCTTCTTAAATGGAGAAGCACCGATTGTGTTAAGTTATGTCACTAGCCCAGCGTATCACCTTGATCAAGAAGGGACAGATCGTTATCGAGCCGTACCGATTAGTGATGGTTATCTTAAGCAAACCGAGTATGTGGCGATCACGCGTGATGATCACACCACGCTTGCACAACAGTTTATCTATTATCTACTGACCGATTCCGTGCAGAATCAAATTGCCACCACACAGTGGATGTTCCCTATTCAAGAAGACGCGACAGTGCCAGCGGCGTATGATCAACTGATTCAGCCAACACCGGATCAGTTACGATCACTGACTGATCTGCAAATCAATAGTAATTACACCACTTGGTTAAATCAATGGAATGGGATCTTTGGCCAATAGTAAAGTTCACGCTCTGGCAAAGTAGTATTGTCACCGCGGTAAGCCTACTACTGGGTTCAGGCTTTGCATTACTGGAGCGGCGTTACCAAGCTATCACCCCGCGCTGGTGGTCGGCACTCTGTACCCTGCCAGTATTTTTACCACCATTACTCGTGAGTACCGGTTTTGTTCAACTGTTCGGTCAAGCCGGTGATCTAAATACACTGCTGCATGCGTTGCACTTACCCCCAATTCAATTACTCTATCGCCCATCGGCAGTCGTTTTGGCCCATCTTTACTATAATATTCCATTGGCTTATTTAGCCACCCACGCGACCTTGGCACGCCTATCACAGCACACCGAGGAGGCCGCGCGCCTTTTAGGTGCCTCTCGCTGGCAGATCATGCAGACCATTTGGTGGCCACAATTAAAAGGTACCGTCCTAGGGATAGGCGCAGTAATCTTTCTCTATTGCTGGACCAGTTTTACCCTACCGCTGCAACTCGGTGGCAGCACTGCGAAAACAGTTGAGGTCTGGCTTTACGAACAGATTAAACTATTGCATCAACCCGAATTAGCCTTAGGTGTGGCGATTGTACAAACCTTGATCTTTGTATTACCTATCCTCATCGTAATACGCTCCCTACCCACACCTACACAACACTTTGTGCCCAGTACTCTGCGTCCAATCCACAGTGTAATGCTCCTGCGTTGGTTGGCCACACTAGCTCTCCTGGCGCCACTACTTAGCCTAATCACACACATCGCTCTGCACACTAGCACTACAACTATAGAAACTCTGTGGCGCAGTCAGTTTGGTGAAAGTTTACTGCGCAGTTTACTGCTAATGCTCGTAGTATTAAGCATAAGCATTATCCTCAGCGTACTGCTGAGAAGAGCGCGTAACTGGACACTTCTATTGCTGACACTCTCTCCCGTCACCGTTGCTGCCCTGTGGCTCACTTACTTTGGACAAGGTTTAAGTAGTCTAGCAGCCGCGCTCTGTATCAGCTTACTTCCACTTGGCAGTTATCTTGTTCACAGTGGATATAGTCAACTACCGCCCGCTTTACTGGAAACCGCCAAAATATTAGGTGCAAATCGATGGCAGCAGCTTCACCTGGAGTGGCGGTGGTTATGGCCGGCCATGCGTCAATTATTATCGATCGGCGTGGTGTTGGTCCTGGGCGATATTGCCCTAGCTAGTCTGTTGACTCCCAATGCACAACCTACTGCCATGCAAGTCACTTACAGTCTGTTTGGCAGCTACCGCTATCAAGTGGGTGGTCTGGCACTGATCACGCTACTCATAGTACTCTTCCTCTTACAACTGATCATTCATTACTCTGCGTATGCTCACCGTCGCCAATCTTAAATTTTTCTACGGTCCCCATCCCATTTTAAATGATCTTAGTTTTGCGTTATCACCTGGTATCCATAGCATCTTAGGCCGGTCTGGTTCTGGAAAAACCAGTTTATTACGTTGTGTCGCCGGATTAGAATCTTACACGGGCAGCATCGCTGGCTACACTGCAAATCAAGTCGGTTACTTAGAACAACACCTTACCTTATTCCCTCAATTCACCATCAGTGAAAATATCGCCTACCCACTGCGTATCCGACATCTGCCCAAAACCGTTCAACAGCAGCGGACCAAAGCACTGCTCGAGCACTGTCACCTCACTCATCTAGCCAACCGTTATCCTAATGCGGTCAGTGGAGGTGAACAGCGACGCGCCATGTTAGCACGTGTACTCAGTTATCAACCGCAATTATTATTGTGTGACGAGCCATTTTCGGCTCTCGATAGCATTACGCGGGTTGAGTTGGTACGGTGGTTCAAAACGATCGTCACTACACAGCAACTCACTGTGTTGTATGTTACACACGATCTTCCGGAGGCACGTTATTTGAGTGATACGGCAATGATTTTAGAAGAGGGCAAAATTGCTGCTCAGGGCCGCTGGAGTGAGCTCGATCATCCGCTATTGGCTAGCCAGTTTTAGCATATTTCCAGCCTTGAGTATTCAAGATAAATAGGTTACGATAGCGCCATGCTCAAACAACAATTGCAACTGTTAGAACGGATCACTGAAACCATCAGTTACAATTTAAATTTAGACGAGGTATTAACGCAAGTGGTTGACCTTGTGTCTGAAACAATGAAGGCGGACTCCTGCTTAATTTATCTTGCACAAGATGATCATCTCATTCTGAAGGCTTCCAAAATTCCGCATCCTAAAATGATCAACAAAGTAGCGATGCATTATGGTGAAGGCATTACGGGTTGGGTAGCACAACAACGCAAACTGGTCGCGTTGACGGAGCGATCGTACCAAGATAGCCGCTATAAATTTATTCCGCACTTAGATGTCGATGAAGATCGTTGGGAAGCCTTCGTATCCATCCCCATTACCTTTAAAGATGAATTAGTGGGCGTCATTAATGTGCAGCACCGCAAAAAACGACAGCATAGTGAAACAGACCTTTCCTTATTGCGCACCATCGCCACTCAAGTAGGTGGGGCTATTTCTAATGCCAAACTGCTCTCAGAAACGCGCATGCTGAAGGAAGCGTTAGAAACACGTAAAGTGATTGAAAAGGCCAAAGGGCTATTGATGAAACAACAACAAATCACTGAAGATGCTGCCTATAGTTTGATCCGAAAAAAATCGATGGATACCAAAAAAACGATGAAAGAGGTGGCGGAAGCGATCATGCTTGCACTATCGTTATAGGCTGCTATACTAATCTCGTACAACGTCGTACACCCAAAGACACTGGTGTCTTCTGTCTCGCATGATGCGGGCAGGAGATTTTTTTCTTTATGCGTCTTTAATCTAACTACTTAGGCTTCATCCCCTATGAGTCAATCGTCTTCAGCAGCCGTTACTAAACTGCTGGCACTGTGCAAAAAAAACAAAATTGAGATGGTTGATGTAAAGTTTACTGACCTAGAAGGTCGCTGGCGTTCGGTTACATTGACCATGGATATGTTTACGCCATCGGTCTTTGAAAAAGGTGTGGCGTTTGACGGCTCTAGTATCCCCGGCTTTCAGACCATCGTAGAAAGCGATTTAGTCATGATCCCTGATCCCAGTACAGCGTTCGTCGATCCATTCACCACCGTACCTACCCTTTCGATTATTGCCGACCCGATGGACCCGATTACTGGTCAGGTGAACGAATACTATAATAATCCTCGCTACATTGCTCGCAAAGCGCTGGATTATATGCGCTCAACCAAACTGGCGGATACTATGTATGTTGGCCCAGAAATTGAGTTCTTCATTTTTGAAGATGTCCGATACAGTAGTAATGATCACTATTCCAGCTTGTCGATTGATTCTGCCGAAGGCGTTTGGAATAACAAAACGCCGTATGAACGTGGTAACCAAGGTTTCCGCGTGCCAAATCAACGTGGCTATTTTACCGTGCCACCGATGGATCAATTCCATAATCTCCGCAGTGAGATGGTACGAGAGCTACAACGTGCCGGTATTGTCGTAGAACGCCATCATCATGAAGTAGGTGCTCCCGGCCAAGCGGAAATTAATATTCGGTTTCAAGACATGGTTAAACAGGCCGACCAAGTGATGCTCTATAAGTATATTGTCCGTAATGTCGCCGCTCGCTGTGGCAAAACAGTCACCTTTATGCCTAAACCACTCTTTGGTCATAATGGTACAGGTATGCACTGCCATCAATCGCTCTGGAAAAATGGCACTCCACTTTTCTACGACAAAAAAGGGTATGCGGGTATGAGTGAGTTAGGAATGCATTATATGGCTGGTATTTTGCACCATGCTAAATCGATCCTCGCCTTTGCTGCGCCTACCACCAACTCCTACAAACGTTTGACTCCTGGTTATGAAGCTCCAGTCGTACGGGCCTACTCCAAGCGCAACCGCTCGGCGGCCGTGCGTATTCCAATCTACGATCAAACCCCAGCTGGAACACGTATTGAGTTCCGTTCAGGTGATGCCGCTGCTAACCCCTACTTAGCCTTTAGTGCCATGCTCTTAGCTGGATTAGACGGCATTAAACGTAAACTGGATCCAGGCAAGCCCATGGACATGAACTTATTTGACCTTTCCCCTGCTGAAAAGAGTAAAGTAAAATTTGTACCATCTTCATTAAATGAAGCCTTCGCTGCCTTAGAAGAAGATCATGATTACTTAACTCAGACCGGGGTATTTACGGATCAGTTCCTGACCAACTTCATGAAGATGAAAACGGATCAGATGGATGAAGTGCGCTTACGCCCACATCCACATGAATTCCAACTATATTACACCTTGTAATATCTAGTTACTCCTAAACAAAATAGCCACGCACCTTCGTACGTGGCTATTTTAATTGACTGAACAAAGCGGTTGGACTAATCCACAACAGTCTCAACCGACTGAATCACCTGATTCATTTCCGCGATCATCGCATCGACGGCATCTTCTTCCACCCCATGTAGTTCCGCAATCATGGCAAAGGTATCAAACGCTTGACCAGGACAAAACGTGCAAGCCACCTGCTCACCAAAATACTTAATCATAATCTCCTGGGCTTCTGGCAGCTCTAACAGGACATCTCCGATTAGAGAGTCTTTCGTGACTGGCGCCATAATAGGCTGGGTTGCGATAAGACTACTGGCAGATATTTGATTACAGATAACACGAGCGTGGATACAACCGGAACAATCAGTAAGTTACCTAACAACTGATTACGCAGAAATGGCAAGGCATTGATGTACGACAACTCCAGGCCAGCTAAGGTATGTGGGTACAAACCAGAGAGGTGCCAGACACCAAAATTTGTCCAAGCATAAAAGAATACTGTACTGACGATACTAAAGCCGGTAAATTTCAAACTATCCATCCACACTTGAACATTTCCACGTTGATGACGTTTTAACGCCGCACTGGTGATACCGATCACTGCCCAAGCACTCCAAGTGTAGAGCAAGATATTCGTATTACCGATCATCATATCGGAACCGACAACGCTGAATAGACTAACTGCCAAACCCAGATATGGACCCAATAATGCCCCGGCCAAAATGGATACAGCTGTTAAGGTTTCTACGTTTGGATATGCCAGCAATAGCATGCGGCCAGCTGCGCCCAATAGCACTAATCCAAGCGCTAGTAAGATATTTTTGCGATTAAATGTATTCATAGGACGGATCATATCACCCCCTCCCTAAGTTAGGAAGGGGGTGTCAGACTAGTTTAGGAGCACTTGGAATAACCGCAGTTGAAGCAGGTGAGGCAGCCTTCCGCCATCGCCATGATACTACTACATTCTGGACATTCTGGAGAGAAACCTGTATTAGCCACGGATGAACCAGCCGAGATCAATTTGTATTTACCTTCTGCTTTTTTGACCGTAGCAGCGGCAGCATCTTCTACCAAAGCTTCAGTTTGCGCTTGCATACGGACTACCTCTTTTTCAGCCTCTTCTGCTTGCTGAGCAGGAGTCTGCTTAGCTTCTAAATCGAGGATATGCTGACTTAACACCTGACCAATCGCGTCTGGAATCGAGAGAATCATGCCACCCTTACCAAAGATCGGCATAGGTCCACGGATGCCCTTAATCTGTTCAATCACAGTAGGCAGTGGGATACGAGCACGCAGAGCCAAGGAGACTAAACGGCAGATAGCTTCAGATTCTTCAGCGAAGACACCACCCGCTTTTCCAATTGTGGCAAACACTTCAAATGGCTTACCTTCTTCATCATGATTCACAGTGACAAACATGGTGCCGTAACCAGTCTTGATTTTGTATGTGATTCCAGCAACTTTTTCTGGACGTAAGCGCGGAGAGATAATCGCCTCTTTATTATCGACTTTAGCTTTCTTGGCCTCTTCTTTCTTCACATCGTCCAGACTGGTCAATACAGCTTCACTACGAGAACCGTCGCGGAAATAGGTTACACCTTTGCAGCCTAGATCATACGCTTTCATGTACAACTCTTGAACCTGCTCTTGAGTATGATTATTAGGAGCGTTCACGGTTTTACTGATACTGGAATCTACATAGCGTTGAATAGAAGCTTGCATGCGCACATGCTCTTCTGGGCTCAACAGCTTAGCGTTCACAAAATAATCTGGGGCTTCTTCCTCATCTGGATGAGCATCTTTCCAAGCTTTGAATAAAGGATGATAGACAGTGTGTACGCCTAAACGATCTTTGCGTTGGAACGCAAAATCATAAACGGGCTCAATACCAGAGCTGACACCAGCCAAGATACTAGTTGTACCGGTTGGAGCTTGTGTTAATAACACACCGTTACGAATACCGTTACGAGCAATCAGATCCTGAATAGCCTTAGGTAAACGTTGAATGAAATGGCCTTGTAGATATTTATCTTTCTCAAAGGCTGGGAAAGCACCTTTTTCAGCAGCAATTTCAGAACTCGCAATATAGGCTTCATCGCGAATCACTTGGTGCATTTTTTCAACGATCTCCAATGATTCTGGAGTACCATATCGCACTTTCATTTTGATCAAGGCATCGGCCAATCCCATTGTGCCTAAACCAGTGCGACGAATGCGACGCTGTGCAGCCTCATTTTCCGGGAAGAAGTAGTCTGTGGTATCCACTACGTTATCTAAGAAGCGCATGGTGATACGAACCACTTTACCTAAGCGTACCATCTTCTTTAACAAAATTCGCGACATTGATAGCTCCTAGGTTGCACACGCCCCAAGCTGGTAAACCTTGTTCACCACAGGGATTGGTTGCAATAATATCTTCAAAATACCAAGAGTTGGATTCTTTATTGTAACGTTCTTTAAACATCAAACCTGGCTCACCAGATGCCCAAGCTGATTCACAGACCAAATTCCATAATTCACGTGCTTTGATCGTTTTAAAGACTTTGCCTTTCCATTGTAAATCCCAATCCGCATCCGCTTTGACTGCTTCCATGAAAGCATCAGAGATACAGACCGATAAATTGGCGTTCGTAATTTGACCCATTGTACGTTTGACAGTGATGAACTCCATCACATCAGGATGATCACAGTCCAACATCAACATCAAAGCACCACGACGAGAACCGCCTTGAATAATCAGACCAGTAGCAAAGGAATAGAGAGCGCCAAAGGAAACTGCACCAGAAGCAGTGCCGTTCACCCCTTTTACATAAGCCCCACGTGGACGAATGGATGACAAGTTTACACCCACGCCACCGCCACGACTCATGATTTCTACCATTAACTTCACACTATCCAAAATACCACCACGGTTATCTTCCGGTGATGGGATTACAAAACAGTTATAGAGGGTCAATGGGACTCCGGAGCCTGCACCAGTCAAGATACGGCCGCCTGGGATGAAATCAAACCCATTCAAAATGCTATAAAATTTCTCTTCCCATTCTTGCTTTTTGGCATCCGTTTTTTCAACCTCGGCAATCGCTTTAGCGACCCGGTGCCACATTTCTTCTGGTGTATCTTCCATACGCTGACCCTTGTCGTTCTTTAAAGCGTAGCGATCGAAGAAAACGTCTTTAGCAAGACCCTCTAATTTGTACATACTGGCGTTAATAAATGATTGATAATGGCTATATTACTACTGCTGTTAGCCGTTCCGCAGAACTGAGCTAACCCTATATATTGTGGTAGGAAATTCAGTATACCACAATAGGTTGTGGTGTATAGCCAAATCAGCACGCGTCAGTTGTGGATAACCTCTAGTGCTCGATGCCGATGCGTGGTTCGAAGTTTTGATTCTCAAAATAGTGCTTGGCAGGGTACATGACCGTAACCAAATCAGCCATATTTAATAGGGCTGGATGGGCTTGTACACCCGTCAAAATGACCTCGGTATTGCGGTGGCGATTCTCAAGGAAATCTACCAATGCTTCAATTGGTAATAAGCCATGATGAACAGCTGCGGTGACTTCATCCAGTATCAATAAGTCAGGACGCCGACGACCGCGTAGTGCTTCACGCGCATAGTTCAAACCCTGCACTGCAAAATAGGCATCAACCGCTTGCGCAGCCTCTAAGGAAGTAAGATCCGTACGGCCAAATTGCACAATCTCCACATTATCCCCTAACTGTTGAAAGGCAAGAAATTCACCGGCATCTTTATGGCCCTTTAAAAACTGAATCATTAATACCCGATGCCCCTGACCAGCGGCTCGCAATAACACACCGAGAGCAGCTGAGGTTTTGCCTTTACCTTCACCTGTATAGACATGCAAATAGCCTAAGTTTTTCTTGGGATTGCGTTGCTTGGACGGTTTTTTATGCATTTTCATAGTGGTGAATGATGCCTTAAGCTTTTTTCTTACGTTTGGTCATTAAACGTTCCACCTCTTCTTGGAATGCTAATAGGTCTTCAAAGTCTTGATAGACCGAAGCAAAACGGATATAAGCTATTTTATCAATTTTCTTCAGATGCCGCATAACAATATCACCAATTGCCTTGGATTCAATAGCATCTGCTTTGGCAGCAATTTGAATATCACGTTCAATACCTGCCACGAGTTTTTTAAAGCGTTCCTCGTCTTTCAACCGTTTTTCTAAGGCAATGTGTAAGCCCCGAGTAATTTTATCGGTTGAATAGGGTTCCAAACGACCATCCGTTTTTTTTACTTTTAGATTCAAAATTTCAACCTGCTCTTTAGTGGAAAACCGAAAATCGCATTTTGGACATTCACGACGACGCCGTGTAGCCATACCCTCATCCATGTCTCGAGAATCGAGCACTTTAGTTTCATCGTGTAAGCAAGCTGGGCAACGCATAACGGTAGTATACCCTATTCCTGCTCGTCAGCGCCAATATCAACCTGGCCATCACCACCTGGACGTGCTGTGCCATTCAGATCTGTACTGATCAAGGAATACTCAAGACTGTCTGTTGCATAATTCCAATTGTCGGTACCGCGGTCATGCGCCTTAGAATTAGACTTCAAACGACCACTCGCAGTTAGTCTTGGTTTGCTATAGAGCGAATGCAAATCGTAACCATAGGAACCACCGGCATTTGACCAATCACCGAAATGTATCTCAGCAGCTGCATCCGTGTCATAGATCGCCCGAGTTTTCCCAAGTGTATTATAGAATAGGTTGTAATCGGATCTAAATTGATCTTGATTGATATGGTCATAGCGAATAGCCATGGCATATCCGGTGTTTGTGATAGCCGCAAAGATGTTGTTCTTCAATGTGACACTCTTACCGCCATCTAATTTGATGGGGTAACGCCAGTTGGCAAAGGTATTATTGATGACATCTAGATCTGTATTGGAATCACTGGGTAGATAAAGCCCAATGTAATCACCACTACCACTATAATCGCTCTTGCCCAACATAAGGTTATTCAAAATACGACCGTTACTCACATCCGTATTGAGGTACATACCGATCACACTTTGGTTAGATGGAGCGGTAGCTTGAATGTTTCTGAATTCATTAGCATTCACATATACCGGTTTGGCATTCGTGATATAAATCCCGTATACATACTGGCTTGGATTGTTGGCATCCACCGTTGCGGTCAGCTTCTTGATTACGTTATTATTCATCACCAACTGGCCTAAGCTACTCGCGTTCAAACTATAGATATATTGTGTAGCCGTCCCATTGACGCTACTGGCCGAAGCGGTTAATCCTGATACACGATTATTATTAATTGTTCCTTCTGAATTGCTTAAATTGATTCCGTAGACGTAGTTGTAGACCGGATTGGCATTTCCACCATTGATAGTCATGGTATTATCCTGCAGAACGTTATTTGCTGCAGTTAAATTTGAAATACTACCAAGATTGATCAGATAGAGATAGCTGTAGATAACACTGGCATCCGTAGGATCACTGTTGGTAACGCTGATTGCAGTATCACGCACTGTATTCCCCTGCACCAGAGCTGTATCTACATTCTGTGAATTAATTCCAAATGTATAGGGTACAAAATAGCCACCGGCCGATGTTGTAGTATAGCTCGCAGTTAAGTCACGAACTGTGTTATTGAGAATCTCCACCTGCACACCATTGCCAACATCAATACCATAGAGATAAGCATATTCATTTGCGTTAGCAGCAGCATGGTTATTAATTGACCAAGCCAGATCACGCACACTATTATTAGCAACCTGCACAGTAGAATAGGCTGACACAATCCCCTTCACAACTGCATAGCCGCTAGTGTCGTTTCCAGAGTAGTCCACATTCGCATCTAAATTACGAATAGTCGTATCATCAATAATGATATCGCTACTGTAATTTGGCCCATTAATACCGTAACTGATTGCATCATAGGTACCATTCGCAATTGAGCCACTCGCAGTAGCGGCCACACGTTTGATGACATTATGTAACATCGACAAGGTGCGTGTATAATCGACGGAAATACCTGTGCCATAGCTATATGTACTTGCCGTGTTTGCCGATGCCGTTACATCTGTAATAGTATTGTGATTAAGCAAGTTGGTGCCTTCGCCAGCATGAAGATCAGTCAGTGTCATTCCGTAAGCATAACTATACGCACTGGTTCCTGCGAGATCACCAATAACTGTAGACGTCACTGTATCCACGGTATTGTGATTGGCAATGACATCCGCGGAGCTACCTGTCCAAATTCCGTAGGTATACAAATACTGACTTGTGCCAGCTACGGTACTGGTTTCTAGATTAGTTAAGCGCCGCACAACATTGGACTTAACGATCATATCCACGGACTGCGATACGTAGATACCGTAAAGATAGGTTGAATGAGAAGCTGCCGCAGTCAACGTGTTGGTAATGCCTACATCAACGATACGATTAGATTTTACGACTGAATTACGCACGCGATACAGATAAATACTGCGACTAAGGACATAATCCGTTTCATCTGTTGTCACCTGAGCTTGATTCTCAATCTGATTATGCGCTACCGATGACTGCTTAGCATTAGATAATGTAATAGCGGTAAACGATGGATTGCCCACTAACCCAGTCACAGTATTATGATGAATCGAAGCATCTGAAATATAGTTAGAGCCTGACCCACTAACATTGATACCATGGGCCGCACCAGTAACGATTAAATGATCCACAGTCGCGTTATGAATATCAACCAATGAAACTGCATAATCCTGACCAGTGCCGTCAATGGTTGGCTTTTGATCAGTATCCGTAGCCGTAATGCGCAATCCGTCTAGGAGTTGATCAGTGTCTACAGAACTTGATGAAAGTGAAATCGTTTCAGCGAACGTGCCGGATAATTTCAAAACACTATTTTGCGGTTTGGATTGTGCCGTTAACAAATCAGTCGCATGGGCAATAGTTAAACAAGCGGCATTAGCCGAACGACAGTTATTGCCATCGTTGCCATCGACACTGTTTACAAAAAAGGTGTCCCCCGCAAAGGCCGGAGCGGCAGCCAAACACATGCCTAGACTGACTAATAAACTGGCTACGGGATGGATCCTCCTCATATAGATATATGCTAATCAAATAGATAATAGCTAACAGCTTAAGTATAAACCAAAATAGTCTGGGCGACCACTCTCATTATCCTGCATCGGGCCAATCAAAAAACTATCCCCGCTTGTTAGCGAGGATAGTTTAGTTTGGAGTTTACATCATCTTCTTCCGAATGAAGGCAGGAACTTCTAGATCCTCATCGGCTGAATTATCAACCGGCGCCTCATCCATAATATTTTTGTTGCGGAAAGTTTGGCTAGCCACTGGAGATTCGACTTCATCTCGCTTACTAAATGGGCTGGGACGAACGGCCTGAATTTTTTTAGCCGCTTTCGCTGGCTGACCGAAGCCGGTAGCAACCACCGTAATTTTAATTTCGTCTCCCATGGCTTCATCAACGTTGGCGCCGAAAATAATCTTAGCCGATGGATCCGCCGATTCAGTAATTACACGAGCAGCTTCGTTGACTTCATACATCCCTAAGTTAGGACCACCAGTAATGGTGAATAGAATGCCTTTAGCGCCGTCAATGCTCAATTCTAGTAAAGGACTGTCTACCGCTGCCTTCGCTGCATCCACAGCACGATTTTCACCTGTTGCACGACCAATACCCATTAAGGCAGACCCAGCATTAGCCATCACTGATTTTACGTCCGCAAAGTCAACGTTAATTAAGCCAGGAACAGTAATTAAATCAGAGATTCCTTGCACGCCTTGGAATAACACATTATCGACAGTTTTGAATGCTTCCAATAATGAAGTCTTCTTATCAATGATCTGGAGTAAACGATCATTAGGGATAGTAATGATGGTATCCACTGCATCGGCCATTTCATTATACGCACCGTCTGCGATCTGACCGCGTTGAGCACCTTCAAATGCAAACGGCTTGGTGACAACTGCAACTGTTAAGGCGCCAGCATCGCGAGCCATACGAGCAATAATTGGACCCGCTCCAGAACCCGTACCACCACCTAAACCACAAGTCACAAAAACCATATCGGCACCTTTCAGCATTGTGCTTAACTCTTCATTGGTTTCTTCAGCAGCCTTAGCTCCCACCGAAGGATCCATTCCAGCGCCTAATCCACGGGTAGTGCTTTTACCAATATGGATTTTATGTTTGGCTGGATTATGGTGTAGGGCTTGAGCATCCGTATTCACAGCGACAAATTCCACCCCTTTTAATCCACTATCAATCATGCGTTGTACAGCAGATCCACCGGACCCACCAACACCAACGACCAAGATTTTGGCAAAGGTTTCTACATCAGGTTTTACTTCCATATATTTACCATTAGGCATATAACACTATTTTTGTTCAATGCTAAACTATACAAATAAGAATACTACTGGGTTATTGCATTTAAGTCAACACATTGAATACAATTTGTACTCATAAAAAAATAACCCTATCTCACTACTTACTCTAACAGACCGCTCCCAGCCTCTCGGCCACCCCTCCCCTCTTTTTGGAGAGGGGTTGTAATTGAGATCATTCTAATTTAAATCTCCTCCTAAAAGAGGAGGAGATGTCTGAGGAACGAAGACAGAGGAGGTCTATTACTAAGGCAGCAAACTCTTGAACCACTTCTTCATTTTATTGGTCGCATCGCCTACCGCTGAAAATCGTGCTAAGGATGCCAGACCGCCAGAATTGCGAGTATCCCCACCCAAATTTTCACCCCATACTACTAAGCCCAGAGCTGTAGCGAATACAGGGTCTTCAATCTTATCAATCGCAGTTTTAAATTTTCGAGCCGTGCCCACAGCTGCCGGTAGTGAGAATTGTTTTTTGGCCACTTCAATAATACCGGTTAATTTTGCACCACCACCAGTTAAGACAATACCGGCTGGTAACATCCCATGACGATTAATCGCTTTCAGCTCTTTATTGACCAAAGTAAACATCTCTTCTAAACGGGCTTCGATAATTTCAGCAACCTCTTTGCGCGATACTCGACTATTTTCGTTCGGATCAATTTCACGCAAATCAATCTCTTCATGTTTGGCTACATCTTCTGGGACAGCTGTACCATATTTTGCCTTGATCACCTCAGCAATATCAACGGAGGTACGTAGTCCAATCGCAATATCATTGGTGATATGTCCAGAACCAATCGGCAAGATCTTCGTATGAATCATGTCGCCCTCTTCAAACACCATTACACTAGTGGTTAATCCTCCAAGATTCACCAAAGCAACACCCAGCTCTTTTTGGCGTTTAGTTAAGACAGCCTCACTGACCCCTAATACACCTAAGACGAGATCTTGGATATCTGTACCGGTACGATACACACACTTCGTTAGGTTTTTGACCTGTGATGTTAAACCAAGAATAATTTGCGCATCCACTTCTAGTTTAATCCCAGTCATTCCGACTGGATCTTTGACGCCGGCTTGATTATCTACTTGAAACTGTCGTGGGATGACATGTAGAATTTCGTAATTTGGTGGAGTAGCCACTGTCTGTGCAGCTTCAATGGCACGTTGTACATCCTCTTCACGAATCTCTCCATCAGCTTTAGAAACAGCTACCACTCCATGGCTATCCTGACAGATGATATGACTTCCATTTACACTGACATAAGCGCGCTCGATCGGAATACCAGTCATCCGCTCAGCTTTGTCTAAAGCACCGGAAATACTTGCCACTGCATCTTCAATGCTCGTCACTACCCCTTTGTTAATTCCCTCAGCCGGATGTTCAGCTGCACCAATAATGTGCAACTCGTTATCATGTGGGTTCATCTGACCGACCGCAACACGGATGGTGGTGGAGCCAATGTCTAATCCAGTAATAATATCGCCTTTACTCATAGCTCTATTGTAGCAATTGCAGTAATTCGAGGCAATACGGTATGAACACCATTAGGGCAATCGCGACTGACCCCGCGGCTGCTAACAGGACGGTCGCGGCCATCATATCTTTAATTACCCCAACATAACTGTGTAAACGTGGCTTTAAGATATCTACCAATTTCTCAAAAATAGTATTGACCACTTCTAGTACCAATACGAAGATGATCATCATCGTGAGGATAATGGCTTCCCCGAGCGTAACGCGAAACACTAACATACCAATCACGACCAACAAGGCAACGCCGCTCTGAATGCGAAAATTTTGCTCCTGACGCCAAACATAGAGCAATCCCTGACAGGCATAGCGAAAACTGGCCTGCAATTTCTTTAGCTTAAACATAGCGCAAAATCTTTTGTTCTAAAGGACGCATCACTTTGGCATCAGCTGCCGTTTCATGATCATAACCCATCACATGTAGGATGCCATGGACCAACAACCAAGCTAATTCATGTTTTAGCGCCACCTGCTTTTGGGCTGCTTGGCGTCTGGCTTGGGCATAATCAATCACAATCTCTCCACCATCCTGTCCGTAGGGAAACGACAAGACATCAGGGATATAAGTCTGTTGACGATACTGAGCGTTCAAACGACGAATGGTTGCATCCCCCACCACTACCACACTCAATTCGCTCCAGGCTTTTGGTAAGTCCACCTGTTTGCGTACAGCCTGCAGTACCTGGCGTGCAAAAGCAGGGGTAAACAATGGCGCTTTCACGACTCTGCGCACTTCTAGATGCATTCGCTTAGTTGGCAGCCGTTAAAGTGAAGCTTTTGACCATCATCTCAAAACTTGTCGGGAAATAGAGTTCATCACTACTGCCATAACGATAACTTACCGCGTAGACATGATTTGAATCTGCATAATAAGCCGTAGTACGATCAGCGCTCCATACTCCCGTTTTGCCGGCAAAGTTAGTGACCACTTCAACTTTTGTTTCATCGACATTAGCAGTATCAGTATACCAATCTACTGCTGTTAGGCCTGTCGGATTAGCAGTCACCGTGACCGCGACAAATTGGCCAGTCAGATCAAGAGTATTCGGAGTAAATAGCACCTCACTCGCATCTCCCTCTGCCAACGCCTCTGCTAACCAATCTTTTGGATAGCTCATCGTGTAGCCATACTCACTATTCGTAAAGGTACCAACCAAAGCGCTAGTAGCCAGACGACCGGTAGGATTAGTCGGATCATAGCCAGCTAATACTTCTACACCATCAGCGTAACCATCATTATCGGTATCTGGCAGATCAGCCTTTGTGCCCCAAACTTTTTCTTCATCATTGGTCAAACTATCTTCATCCGTATCTTTTGCACTGGGTGGAACTACGGTAGTGGCAACACTATTCGTATTGCCATTGGCGTTCACATTCGCATTGCTGTTCGTGTTTGTATTGGCATTGACTGTATTGGTATTATCATTTGCAACTACATTCGTGTTGCCATTGGCATTTGTATTGGTATTATCATTCGCATTGGTATTGGCATTATCGTTGCCATTCTGATTCAAACTGTTTGTATTGGCATTACTATTATTTGCATTGGTCACTACATTAGCATTATTCACCACAACGGCATTTTGAGCATCGGTGATTGTGGTAGATTGTTTGGATAACACTAAGAAATAGTAGAGGACGCCACCAACGGCAGCCAAGATCATTAGCGTAATGAGGACTACCAAGATAATGGTTACAGTTTTATTCGATTTTTTTGGACGCATCGCGACAGGAGCGGCTGTGGAAGACAAAAACTTCTCAGGCATCGTATAAACCTGCTCGTCGGACGATAAAGTGGCTGGATGACTTTGAATTGGAATCTGTACTGTGGAACTTGGTGACACAGCTCCCATCGGTGGCATAGTAGCACCAGGCATGGGGCCAGCTGCCGGCGGCATCATTGGACCATTATTCATCATCGGACTAGCCATCCCACCGGGCTGAGCCACATTGGGGAAAGGCGGAGGTGTGGTAGGTTGCTGAGGCGCAGCGGGAAATGGTGTAGTACTTTGGGGCTGTTGAGGAAAATCCATATGAATGTTGTTATTGTGGTAAGTCGAATAATCGTTTTTTTGGATCTGGGTGATTGGGATGATAGAAATTAGTCACTTCATCTCCATCGCTATAGCCATCACCATCTGTATCAGGATTACGTGGATCGGTGTTATAGACTCTCACCTCTTCGCGATCTGATAGACCATCTTCATCGGTATCCTTTTTTTTCGGATTGGTATTCACCACTAGCTCTTCTTCATCCGACAGGCCATCGTGATCTACATCAACAAAGTTCTGTGTGTTTGTATTGGTAGTAGTGTTTGTATTGGTTGGTATTTCCGGAACAGTGACCACATTGGTATTGGTCTCTTCTGTATTCACATTCGTGTTCGTATTCGTATTTACAGGATTGTTGATGATCAGATTTGGATCAGGCGCAGGACGGGTCTGTAGCCAAAGCCACAATCCCACCCCACCACTACCTAATAGTAGCAGAGCTAGAACGCAAGTGGCAATGATTAGGATCCGGCGCTTACCCCCATTGGATCTAGACTGAACTGAGTAAGTTGGAGCATCCTGTTCAGAAGACTCCGGCTCAGTAGTTTGCGTTTGAATCGAATTATAAAGATTGCTGCCGCCATCTTCAAAGATATCTTCAAGCTCCCCTGAGTTAGAATTTGGCGTGGGTTCAATCGGCGAAAAGGTCGGCATAGACGGTATTATCAGTCGTCAAACTATTGTCGACTGCGTAATCAAATGTTTTGCAACCATTATCCGAATAATCACTAATACTTGTAGCTACGTTAGTGCCGTCCACATACTGATCGCAAGGATTATAACTACCGCTAATCCACGTACCCGTTCCATCGTACTCTAAGTTAGAATACAAAGCGAAGTTATCTGCATCTTGATATTGATAGAGGTAGACATGCGATTCTGCAGGTCCGTTGAAATCCTTCAACACTGGATCCCAACACGTACCAGACTCGTCATAATATGTCCCTGCTGTTTCACCAATAGATAAATCTGGTGGATCATACGGACATTGAACACTGGCATCATTAAATGTGTTGGTTGGATCTGTTGGCAGAGCCTGTCCTAGTTCGTCTCCAAGATTATCTGCCCAGGATGGCCAAACAGATGTTGTTAGACCACTAATATAGGACCCACTATCCAAAGCTGGGAAATCGTCAGTGTCATTAGCATCGGAATCATTGTAGTAATAACCGCTCAGTAAATAGGCTACTGACCCTAAATCAGTCACACGGTCAGTATCTTCCACTAATTTACTCTTTTCAATCGCACATTCATCCGACAATGTAGTATTGCGATTAAATTTGAAGCCGTCCAAGAGAGCCTCGGCAGCGCTCACCGTTTCCTCGCTGGCATCAGTACTGTAAGCTACGACATACACATACGGCGCAATCACACTTGAAGTATCATCTAAATTACTGGCAGCGACATATACAGTATTCCCTACTTCTACCGCATCATACCCATCAACTGTTGTGGTTGCGGTCTGCGCGTCAGCATTATTGGTGTTAAGTAAGTACCAAAGATCCGGATTGACTGCATCGGCAGGCGTAGTGAGATCAGCATCTAAGTCATTCGGATAAACCCGCAAGACAATAATATTATTATTGGTGGTGGGATCATTCGTAGCGGCACGTGTATCTTTGAATCCTACTTCATAGATAAATTCTTGATCACTACCGTAGGCGGTATCGATGGCGGTATCGCTGCGACTAAAGACCTGGTCAAACTCTGGTAAGAAACTTTCACTTTGTGCATCCGTACCACGACAATATGACCAATAGAAGTTATACGCCGTATTGCTGTAGGTGACTAAATAATCTGGATTGCAGTAGACAAAATCGTAGAGCAGGCTATCAGTTAAATCATCAGTAGTGGCGCCGCTATTGCCCCAACCATCTTCTACAGAACCACTACCTGTCACGGTCACGGTCACGGTATCGGTATTATCCGCGTTGGCATCTGGGGTATCAGAAGTCAACGTTTGAGTAGCCTCATCTTCAATAAAGCTACCATCGCTCCAATTAGTGTCACCTGCGTCACACACTGCCGAACTGGAATCAGTAGAACACTCTACATCCGTACCATTCACGTCTGTTGTGCAGCTCGCTTCAGCCGCCAACATTGTGCAACTATCTTCAACGGTACAAGCACAACCGGATGCAGAATAGTTTGAATCAAACGCGTCACAAACTGCATTCGGTGAATCGGTATAACAGGTCACGCCATTACCAGTTGTGCACGATTCACTACCCAAAGCAATCGTACAACTTTCTGTGATCTCACAACTACAGCTGCCGGCTTCATCCTCAGTGATAATGCCAGCCACAGGACAAGCAGCGGCTTCTAAATCTTCTAGGGTGTCATAAATAGGATCCCAGGCATACTCCCACCAAAAACCAGCATCCACGCCATCATCAATACGAGTGATCGGTTGATCATCTACTCCGTCATCTACACCATCACTGTTGGCATCTGTTAAGCCGTTGTCAGCATAACCATCCACACCTACAGCGTAAACGGTGGCATTCATATCTTCCTCTTGGCCAGATTCACTAAAGGTATAGTCTTTATCCATAAACGACTGACTATCTGCTTCTAACAATACATAAGAGGGGCCACAACTATCTTCATACACTGACCGACTACTGGTAGTGAAGGTATAGCGAATATAACCCTCATTACATAAGCCAAGCGTATCCATTTCTGTTGTGCAACCAACTGCGACACCGGTTTCGGCATCTACAATTCCTGAGTGATGATCTGTTCCACCAACAACCGCATCATTACTGCGGATAATGATTTCAAAATCCCGACTAAACCCGATGTTGCGATTGCGCTCCAGCGTTAATACCGTACCGTCACTAGAAATACTAATATGACTTAACACGGTAGTGTTATTGGTTAGTGGGTCAGCTCCCGTGGCTGCACGCAAATAGATATAGTCTGTAAAATCAATATCTTCGGGGGCTACATCATCAGTAAACAAATCATCTACCACGGACTCATCGATATCCGTATCAGGATCATCGGCGGTCACATCATTATCGTTTAGATTAAATACGTCACTGGTCGTAATTGGTTGATTGAATTGAATTTTAATCTCTGCATTCGAACACACATCAGTGGCATTTGGTGTAGGATACGTTACGGAGTCAATTGTTGTTAAGGCATTATTATTGTTGAATAAACCACTCTCATCAGAATCGATGGTTCCGTCGCCATCCGTATCCTGCAATGTGCTGTCATAACCACCTAACGTTAACTCATAATCGTCACTCATGCCATCGGCGTCCTGATCATCAAATTCAAGTAACGGCTGTGCTTCACAGGTACCTAAATCTTCAGTATCGGATACGTTGGAATCATACGAACAACTCGTTTGGTTACAGCAGGAACCCGTATTGGCACGACAGAAACCGGTGGTGTCCGCTGTGCAACTGCCAAAGGCAGGATCATATTCTAAATTACAGTTCAGAGCATTAGTGCGTGTACTGCCACATTCGCCACAGCTTGAGCAGGTAACCGGAAACTCCAGTCCATTACTAGTGCATTGCGTACCCGCTGAGGTCGTAGCAATGGCTTGAACATCGCCCGTCTCACTACCCTCAGGAACGTCAGTAATATATTGAGTACTATAGTATTGAGACCAATCAATCGTGGCCTCTAGATCATCAAAGTACTGTACCGAGCCATCTAACGCAGTAAAATTAGATAGTGCCGCAGTGCAAGTTGTAGTTGGATCAGCTTCATCTGCGTAACAAGTATCGGAGCTACTAATCGTACACGTACTGGCGCCAACCGCAATGTTACAGGTAATACTACTGTCATCCGGATCTGTATAGACACAATATCCAAGCGTGCCATCGTAGTAACTATACGCATTCGAAGTAGCGGCACCCACACTACCATCAGCGCAAGTTTCGGAACTAAAGTCCGGATTCACATAATAGGTAGTAGAGCTACTGACGGTGCAGGAGGTGCCACCTTCATCAATATCGCAATCTCCTAAATCCGTTGTACAGGTGCAATAGCCATCCGATTCATCATTAAAATTTTCACCACTCAATTCTATATTTGCAACGCTATCTGCCAATGTTTGCACCGGACTATACGCTGGGTCCGCATCGCACAAAACTGGAAGATTGACCTCAGAACAACTATCATCTCGATTAAATTGTACTTGATTACTCAATTGAGCAACTTGAGTACCATTACTCGTAGAGACCTGCTGAATTTGTGCTAAGGCACTGTCTGTAGTTGCATCGGAGAAAACGCCATCTGGAATGGTTGCAATGACGCGTAAGTTATTCCAAGAATCCGTTGCATTACAAGCTAAGTCAGCAACGATACCATCTATGGTCACCTGACTGCCAGGAGTGTAAAGCGATGGGTCATAGTAAGTTCCTAAATGGCAACCTTGGAACGTAACTGGCTGGCCTACTGCGCCTGTATCTGGACTAACCTCATAAATATAAGGGGCACAAGTACCACTTACACAAGCCGATGCACATTGTCCATAAGAACAATCGGTATCATTTTCACATGCATTGCAAATCTCGGCTGAAGAACACTGGCCAGCGCTACAACAACCTGTTGCGCAATCTAAATTGGAGCTGCAACTGACCGCATAATCCAGTGCATTACTATCGCCAACATCACTTTCCAATTGCACACCATCATCGCTACTAACCGCCCCATCCGGGACAACTGCACTAGTAATCACATTATCGTCTACCCAGGTCTCAGTGCCATCTGTTTCAACCCTACTTAATGGACCATCAAAAGTAACTTTTTCGTTATGCCCGCTTAGCACACTAAAGTTCTCACCGTATAGATCACTAGTATCACCTTCATGACCAGAGTCTGGATCGACACGACACAGACATGCTGTTGGATCACTACCGACGGTACAATCACTAGCGTCTCCGGATGCCGTACCATATGTATCACTCAAGTCGTAGTAGCTAGTTAAATTCAATGCGTAGTCACCAGGTGCAACAGAACCATCGGCAGGCACTTGTACAATCACTTGATCTTGATCCCAAACGTCTCCACAGATCACCGTCGAAGGATAGGATGCAGTAGTCGTATCAAATGCGACCTCACCACTACCTCCAGCGGTATAGGTGCCGTTCGATGCTGTCATGGTTGGAGAACAGGTTTCTGTGCCAGCAACCTCACATTGAGTTTCGCCCTCAGCCACGCGACAGGTGCGCGGCGAGGTTTCTGTCGTCGTACAATCACACCCACGGAAAAACCCTAAATCATAATTCGCTGATGCCGATTCGGTGGAACAGGTGCTATCGAGTGTACAAAAATCTTGACCTAATGTGCAGCTATCAATAGCGCCTTGTAATAAACAAGCAACTCCACCTTCATCAATCGTACAGGTTTCTTCACTACTTAAGTCGGTACAGGTGCAGGAACCACCCTCATCTTGACTCGATCCAAAGTAACAGCCATTTAAGCTAACGCATCCACCGGGACCAACATCAGCTCCGGAAGCATTGTCTGGTGTGAAACTTGTAATATCGGGTGCACAGTGTGATGTGACGGCATCACAATAAGTATCACGACAGGAATCGGTATAACAATCACTATCTTGAGTGCAATAACCAAAATCCACTTCAACATCTGAACTGTCACTGGCGGCTACGCTGCCATCGGCAGGATCCAGCAAGCTAGCACTGACAGTTGCTAAACCGTCATTATCTTCCTCTTCGCCTTGTAAACAGACCGTATTGTATCCGATTGTAGATGTATCTGAAGTGCTTGTGCCGGGGTTATCACCGCTCGTTTCATTATCGCCAAATTTTAGAATATCCGTCGAGGCAGGTTGAGTAATCTCCCATTCGTAATCCCCTGCATCATCTAGTACTAGACATTCTGCAGTAGCTGGACGAGCGCGGAAAGAATAACTAGTTCCTTCAAAAGTAGTGTTATCAATACAAGCATCGTAACTATCGTAGGAATTCACACGTTCAGTGGCCGGGGATAACGCCAGATAATCAGCCACACAGTTGGTAGCGTCATCACGAACCTGGAAATGCCAACTATAATCAGAATCTAATTGTACGCCGTCACGATTCGTTGTCGTGATTGGAACATCCACTTTATAGTAGTAGCCAGCTGCAAAACCACCGTCAGGATAGAATGTGTACGCGCTGTATGCATCGCTTGCATCGGTATCGCCGTCGGCATCAATATCTCGCGTGCCGTTCAGCAATTCAGCACTATCTCCACCGATATAAGCAGCATTCAGATAATCGGACACATATGAACCATCGATTCTAGTCGTACAGGCACTATCATCAAATTGATCATCGTTATTGCAGCGATACACAGCTGTATTATTCTCCACTGAGGTATCATCCATCGCATTGGTGAATCCAAAATACACCACACTATTCACACAGGCATTGTCTGAATAATTCGTTGGATTCGGCAAATAATAAGTATCGGCTTCAAGATCGCATTGAAAATACTGCAATAAACTTGGTGGCTCTGAACAGGTAATCTCAAAATCTAAACCGTTACTAATCCCATCATTGTTTGCAGCAGTAAAATTGTACACGTCACGCTCCGTCACAGGAGTAGAGTCTGTCACCACAGTTTGGCTAGCATAAGTAGGATTGTAAACATCCCATTGACTCACGACACCTTCCACATAATCACCATCACTCGGATCAAAATAGACCGTGCCATCTGCACCAAAATTTTCACCGACGGCAGTAATGTCATCTAATCCTGTATCGCTGCAGCTCGGCACAATTTCACAAAGCCCAGGACCCGGTTCACCATCCGTTATGGCAAATCCCTCCTGGTTACTATAGCGACCTTCAGTGGTGATGACTTGCATTAATGGTTGTGCATCTACGGCAAAACCATCAGGTACACGGACAATAATTTGATCATCATCCCAACCATCTGTACACAAAACCTCAGCTTCAACATCATCAAAGAATACTTGGCCACGGCTGCTCGATGGATCCTCTGGATCGTAATCTAAAAAGTTGTTGCCACGAATGGTCACATATTGCCCAGCTGGACCGCCCGTTGGTGAACTATTTAAGATAAATGGCGAATCAATAATCGCTGATTGTGAAGAGTAATCTGAACCGTTGTTATTCTCAACACTAATACGACCCGTTTGACTTGGCACAGGCGTACGCACAGTAATAATAGAACTACCAACATTACTGACAAAACAGGACATGTTCGCAGCATGATCTGTGTCGAAACAGTTCATACCAGCCGCTGACATGTTGTTTGTGAAATCTAAATCATAGAATGGATAGAGATAGCTACCAGTCAGCAATACTTTGCCGCTATCTTCACTACCTGTTGCACCAGTGGGTGCTAAATCTTCACTATAGTAATAATCTTCTTGGCTAATGGTTTCGATATCAGGAATACAATAGGGTTCATCCCCTGTCGTAAAGGTCCATTGATACGAAAACCCTACATAATCATCACTCGTATCTGAACAAGTCGTATCTAACGTACAGGTGGTGTCCGCATCGATTGCACAACTATCGGCACCCACGGCAACATTGCACGTATCTGTACCGGATAGACAACTGCAGAAGGCCTGCTCCAGCCCGGCTGAGGTTGGGTCCGCAAAATCATCAATCGGGCTACCTTCCATGTCATCATCAAAATCACCACTTAGTGGATTACCACACGTATCATAAATTCCACCTTCAAATGTTTCCGTTGTCGAATCGCCACTATATAGATTCAAACCGTACTCAGTAAATTCAGATAATTCTTGTTGCGGTGAAGTGACGATCGTATCATCTGCCTCACCACCAATACTGGTTAATCGAATGGAGGAAATATTTAAACTATCACTCGGGCCACTTGCGATATCTTGATACAACCAAACATTTTCGTCGGATGGTGATGCTGGATCTAAACTCTCCGAAAAGGATACCTGAATCGTCGGATTCAAACACATGTCTGTATCGCCATCGCTTGGATATGGAGTCACGCTGGTGACATCAACCTTTGGTGGGATATCATCCGTACTACTACCAGTAGTGAAATTGAAGATGCGCTTCGGATCGCCAGCGGTTAGATTATAGACAGCACCGGTATCTGGATTAATTCCTTCGACACTGGTACTTAATTCTACTTCGTACAAGGTGTCAGCTAGATAATCTGCCGCTGGGTAAAATACTGCAGCATAATCACTCTCAGAAAAGGCAAACGAACCTTCCACACGATCACCTGAACAAACACCACTATCCGAACAGATCCCAGACAAACACTGAACATCATCCGCACAACTTTCATTATTACCACGACCACCATCTGGATTCGAAGCGGCATCTTGGGCAACAGTGACTTGGAATGAATTATCAGTAATCGATGTTTCATTCACTGGATACGAAAACGTGACCGCAACAATATGACAAAGCGGAACATCCTCCTCATTATCACGTGGATTAGAATGATCCACATAAAATGGTGAGCCATCGGATGGTTCATAAACGTCCCCTGGTGGAATGTAATCAGCTGTGGAGGCGTCAGTTAGATCTAAAAATAGGTTAATCACATAGGTGGCGATCCCCCAGGCTGCCAAAACGATAGTCAAACCAATCACGCCATTTCTTAAGATGGCCTTGGCTTTACTAATTTTTTCTTCATCTCCCTGGGAAAACATCCAGGTGAGCCCACCCCAGAGCACAATCACTACTGCGATCAACGCCAAAATGGCCAAGGTCCAGTTGATAATGGCAATAATAATATCGATAGGAGAAGCGTCACCCAAAATAAACCCGTCATACGCAGTATTCACTTGAGCAAAGGCAAACTGGGCACTGATTACCCAACCAAAACTGGAAATGGCGAAGAGTTGTATGGCACGTTTCAGTGTATGTTTTTTCATTGCTGTGCCAGTAATTTTTTCAGCACCGCAGAAACCAATTTACCATCGGCTTGCCCGTTGGCTGCCTGCATTGCTTGTTTCATCAAGGCACCAAAATTCTTATCCGCACTTGCCTCCACCAATGGCACAATCAGCGCCGTGAGATCTGCTTCAGACATTTGTGCTGGAAGATAGTAGCGAATAATCTCCAGCTCAGCAGTTTCTTGATCAGCCAAATCTTGTCGACCAGCTGCGGCATATGCGGTGATGGAATCTTCGCGCTTCTTGGCTTCTTGTTTCAGTATAACAAAAGCTCGCTGATCATCATCAGACGAGCCCTTGTTATCAATAATATCTTTTTGGATCGCCGACTTCATTCCACGTAGTGTTGAGACCTTAACTGAATCCTTGTTTTTCAAGGCAGAGATCATGTCAGTTTGAATCGTGGAAAAAACACTCATGGAACAATGTTATGTTATCGGCGGGGTTTCCGCTTGCGATCCTGGAGAACATCGAGTTTACCAATCTTGCGTAAGTGTTCACGTTTCTCGCGTGACTCAGAACGCAAAATGGCGCTACGCCGTTGCAAACGTTTGCTAATGGGGCGTTGACGATGTTGTTTTTTCTTAACGAGCAGTAAATTACCGCTGGCTTGAACTTTACGGACGAAACGGCGAACTAAACTTTCATTTGATTCGGTTTCGTTGCGTCGAACTGAAATAGCTGGCATACATTTTCACCTCCTCAGGTGAAGAGAATAGATTATATAGCTTTGAACGTCTCAAAGTTGCTTGGACTATAACACTAACTTTTTTGAATGTCAACTAGAAAATTGCTGCAACCAGTTGTGGATTAATTGTTTACCATGGGTTGTGTATTCAACCTTGGCTGTTTGCCATGCTTGTTCTAATTGTGAACGATTCAAGGCACGCAAATCAGGATCCTGATCTAGCCAAATCTGATACAGTACATCTGTTAATTCTAAGTGACACTGCAAACCATAGGCTGCCGACCCGCATTGTATAATATGTACAGGACAATCCTCACCTGAAGCTAAAATTTGCATCTCGGGAGTTGTAATTACCATCTCTCCGTGTAGTTGAAAGACCGGCAACGGTGTTGGCAGATCCTTTAGTAAAGGACTGATTAAACCAGTAGGAGTAATCTGAATAGTGTAATTCCATCCAACTTCCTTAACAGGGCTACGCACTACTCTACCGCCAGCCGCTTTCGCTAATACCTGATGACCTAAACAGATGCCCAAATAAGGCAATTGGAGATCCAAGGCTTGTTTAGCCAACTGTAAAGCGTTCTGCATTTTAGGTGTGGTGTCGTTGGCACTATCCGGCCCACCCATCATCACAACACCACTATACTCTTCTAATTTACTTGGTATAACGCTCTCCTTACTTAAATCTAGGATATGAAATGGAATGTCTTGTTCATTGAAGACAACCTCTATTAGCCCAGCCTGCTCACGCGTAATGTTTTGAATAATCAAAATTGGTTTCATCCATTTAGTATAACTACATCTGCCGTATTGACAAATACTGTTCTTTCCATTACAACGTGCGTGCCAAACTAGGAGATCGGCATGTTCAATGACAACGAAACTCTCGGAAACGACTACGACTGCACGCTCACCAACGGCGACCCACGGTTGCCGCTGATCGTCTGCATCCACGGCTACTGCCAGACCGGCAGGGAGACTTGGTCTGAGACGATTGCAGCGCTGCAGCGCGCCGGCGTCCAACACCAGTTTCTGATCATCGAGCGCAAGCACGGTGATCACGCTGGGCGCACCACTCTGGGTGACCAACTGCAGGCTGCACGCAACTATGTAAATAGCCTGATACGGCGCATGGTGATCAACCGGGAGGTCATCTGGATGGGACACTCTTTCGGGGGTGCCATCGCAGATGATCTCGCCTACACCTTCAAGAGCTACACACAAGGCGTGATCAACCTCGCGCCGACCGGTACCAACGGGTACTGGATCTGCCTCCACCCCAGCTTCTGGTGGAACGGCGGATGTGCAGGCCTCCCGGCTGTCGTGCGTAGCCTACTGACTGGTCGCAGTGTGCAGTTCCCTGCTGGCATGGTCCAGGGCCTGTTCGCAGGCACTCAGTGCACAGCCAATCGGTTCGACCAGTTCTTCCAAGTGCAGCAGCCGGACAGCGCCTGGCTGTTCGTGCAGTTCCTCTTCGCCTACTTCATGCCGCGGAGGATCCTACAACGTGCACTGGAGCTGGGTCAGAAACGGCAACGGATCATCATCGGCTTCACCGCTGATGCACTGATCAGTCGCTGGTCGCTGCACTGGCTCGCCTGGCGCACGCGATCCGAGCTGACCTGGATCGAGGACAGTCCGCACTGCTGGTGGCTGGAACCACAGTGCACCGATCGCCTCGTAGAGCACCTCAAAGCGGAGATCGAACACATGAGTGCGATCAATCGCTTCTGGTAGGAGGGCAGACGCGTGGGAGGTAGATTCATCTCTCTCCCGCGCGCACCCCAACATTAGATTTAGGTGATGCTAGGAATCTTTTCCCCACCTAATACATGCATGTGCAAATGCGGTACCGCCTGACCACCATCGTGGCCATTATTAGTAATGACCTTATAACCCGATTGCGCGATTCCTAACTGCGCAGTGACGTTTGCAATGGCTAACGCCAACTCGCCCATCACTGTTTTATTCTCTTCAACAATATCATTCAAGTTAGCAATGTGTTGCTTTGGAATAGCTAACAGATGCACTTTGGCCTTGGGTGCAATATCCGGAATAACCATCACCTGATCATTTTCAAAAATGAACTTGGCGGGAATTTCGTGATTGGCGATTTTACAGAAGATGCAATCCATTATTTTTTATCGTCTGCTTTGTCATCCACGTCCACCTCTGGTTCATCAATCGGCAACTCGGATTGTAATGGCTCAGCTTCTTCAATTACTTCCGCGAGCGGTTCAACAGGTTCAGATGCTTCAGCTGTAGGCACTACAGTGTTCGCATTGCGATTTTGTTGCGCTTGATTGTTATGATGTCCCGGACCCATTGGAATCTCTTCAATATTCGCAGCCAATGCATCATAGGCACCGACGATGCGTGGAGTCGCGGGAGTTGGTGCTTTCTCAATGCGCTTGGCTAACTCTTTTTCCACTTTTTTGATATCTACAATTTCTTGAGAACCACTATCCATGTCACGAATAATGATGGTACCATCCAACAATTCTTTCTGACCAAAGATTAAGGTAAAACGCACACCTAACTTATTGGCAACTTTTAATTGTGCAGACAAACTTTCCTTCACTAGATTTCCCCAGACTTTAAATCCAGCCTGACGCAATTGCTCCATTAAACCAATCGACCGTTTTTGAGCCGAGGCACCGAGCTGTGCTAGAAACACATCTGGAACGTAGAGACTAGGTAAAGTAATATTTTTTGCCTTCATTGCCAAAATCAAACGCTCAATACCAGCGGCGAATCCGGATGCTGGCACCGGTTGCGCAGCACCAAGTTGGCCCAGCAACGTATCATAACGACCACCACCAGCCAACGCGGATTGCGTTTGCATCTGTTCTTCACCTTGTAATACTGGGAAAAATTCCCAAGCCGTACGTGAATAGTAATCTAAACCTCGCACAATCTTTGGATTCAACGTATACGGGATCTGAGTTTCATCTAAGTGCTCCAATACTTTTACGAAGTGATCACGGCAAGGTGCGCAAAGGTGATCCACCATTTGTGGTGCGTCTTGAGCAATTTCAACACAGGCAGGTTCCTTACAATCCAACAAACGCAAAGTGTTTTTTGCTAAACGCAATTTGCAGTTTTCACAAAGATTTTTTTTGCGTGCTTTGAAATATTCTTGCAATGTCTGAATGTATTGTGGGCGGCACTGCTCATCACCAATACTATTGATATGCACTGTGGCATCTAAACCAAGATCTCTAAACAAGAAATAACCAATGGCAATTAACTCAGCATCAATAATGGGCTGGCCTTCGCCAATGACTTCTAAATCTAATTGCCAAAATTGACGATACCGTCCAGCTTGAGGACGATCATGTCGGAACAAGGGTCCAATCGTATACAATTTCACTGGCTGAGTGCGATTTACCATGCCGTGTTCAATGTAAGCGCGTGCAATGGAAGCAGTAAATTCTGGACGCATGGCAACACGGTCACCCGATTTATCTTCAAAATCATACATCTCTTTCTGGACAACATCAGTCTGTTCACCAATCGAGCGTTGGAACAACGAAGCCTGCTCAAGAATAGGCGTATCAATGCGCTGGTAACCATAGGCAATGGCGATATCTTCCAATTTGCGCAAAATAGCCATCCGATAGGATTGCTCTTCTGGCAAGATATCTTTCATCCCTTTTAATAACTGAGGTGGTTCAAATTTACGACGTGCTTTTTTAGCAACAACTGGAGCAGCTGGCGCTTTAGCAGGAACGGCTTTGGAAGGTTTTTCAATTTTCATGACTTTCTTTTTAGGCATAGTCTTACGCTGATTAATAAATGGCAAATTTAGTAAATGGCCACGCCCGCACCCATACACGTCCGACAAACTCAGATTGTTTTACAGCACCAAAGCGACGCGAATCATAACTGGCTGGACGATTGTCCCCCATCACAAAATATTCGTCGCTACCCAATGTCACCTCATCATTGCCATTACTGGCAAACGTTTCAACACTGGAATCCAAATACGTCGTCTCATCTAACTGATCCCCATTTAAATAGACATCCCCATTCTGGATCAGCACAGTATCTCCAGGTAAACCTACAATGCGCTTAATGAAATATTTGTTATGATCAGCCGGATCGCGCATGACTACCACTTGACCTCGCTCTGGTTCCTGAAAACGATACGTTAACTCATCAATAATGAGATATTGATAATCATGGAAATTAGGTTCCATTGAAGACCCTTTCACATAAAACGGCTGCACCAAAAAATACCGAATTGGCAAGACAATCATTAATGAAATGGCGACTACCTTGACCACTTCCCAGAGAAAGGAGGCAGCACTAGTTAATTTTGGATTCATGAAAAATAGCTTCGACGCGTTGCACAATGGCTTCGATCGTATGATTAGATTTAACGAGGTAATCGATGGCACCTAACTCACGGGCTTCGGCAATATCGCTTTCTTGCCCTAGATTAGAGAGAATGATTACAGGGATCTTAGCCAATTTCTTGGCGGCCCGCAAACGCTTCAAGTACACAAAGCCGTCTAACTTGGGCATAATAATGTCTAACAGGATCACATCTGGCACATTTTCTTTGGTTTTATGCCAACCTTCTTCACCTTGGACAGCAACATCGACATCAAAACCGCGCTCCAGGAAGACCTCCTGAAGGATTTTGCTGAGAGGAGCTTCATCCTCAATGATCAGAACCTTCTTTTTTTCCTGCATAGACTCCGCTTACCATACAAGAAATCCTTGAACAAATCAAGTAGGCGGGCTATACTGACCCCCGATGTTTAAATCATCAGACCCCTCCCATACAGTTAAAGTCGTGATCCATTCCACCCCCATTCAAGAGGTGGATACCGCTACTTTACCCCCCACAGAGAAGACCCACGGGTTTGATCACCGTTTGTGGGTAATTCCTTTGATTTTAGCCATCTGCGTGGGGTTATTAGCTTATGCCGCCTGGGGAAAACAATGGTTCACATCGGACTCTGGTTCTGTAATCAGCCAGTTGGGTTCATTAGTGACCAAACATTCTGATCCAGTAAAAGGTGAGCAAAAAGATCGTGTTAACATTTTGTTACTCGGTATTGGTGGTGATGGGCATGACGGTGGCACGCTGACCGATTCCATTATGGTTGCCAGTATCAAACCTTCCACCAAACAGGTCGCATTACTTTCCTTACCACGTGATCTGATTGTAAAAATCTATAGTGAGGGTGACTCTGGTTATTATGAAGGTCGAAAAATCAACTACGCGTATGCTGCTGGTGGCATGGAGACCGCTGTAAAAAGCGTAGAAACGGTCACCGGCCTCACCATTCAATACTATGCCTTGATTGATTTCTCTGGTTTTCGTCAGTTAATTGATGACGTGGGTGGAGTCGATGTGCAAATTGATCACGATTTTGTCGGCTACTACGGAGCCAAGGAGATGTCGACCGCCTGCCCACGCTCTAACCTCTACTACCTAGAAGATGGCGCCTATTGCGCAATTGAATTTGAAGCCGGTACTGAACATATGGATGGTGAACGCGCCTTAATCTATAGTCGCATTCGAAAATTGTTACCCAACTCCCCTAGCTACAGCGAGGAAAGTAGTGACTTTGCTCGGGCCAAACGCCAACAATATGTATTACAAGCATTCAAAGATAACGTATTGTCCGCCGGCACGGTACTCAACCCAACACGCATCTCCACCTTACTAAGCGATGTGGATGACCACATGATTACAAATTTAGAATTGTGGGAAATCTCACGGTTGTTTGAACTAGTTGGTTTGGTCAATCCAGATGACATCATCAATAAGGTCGTAGATGATTCTCCAGGTGGTTTAGTGATGACGAGTCGTTCAACGGAAACAGGCGCATCGATTGTTGTACCAGTAGCCGGTGACTATGACTACTCAGAAATTCAAGCCGTCGCAAAAAAAATCTTTCAAGTTGACCTTACCGTCTCCACAACAAGTGGTACCGACACTGGCACGAGTACTGGGGCCTCAACTGATGCTGTAACTATTCAAGTGCTTAATGGTACGACGAAGGCGGGTTTAGCCACTACCATGGCCGCAAATTTGGAAGCGGACGGTTATACGATTGATGATATTGGTAATGCGTTGACGAATGATTATGCGATCACTACTATTTATCAACTGAATACTGCTGTCAGCGACGATACTACTAATCAGTTAGTAGCTAGCACCAACGGCACATTAGCTACGGATCGACAAACCGAAACCTTGCTGAGTTTAGATGATGGCACATTGGATAGTTCAGCCGATTTTATCATTATTGTAGGAAACGATGACTCTTCTAGCCAAACAAATTAAAAACAAGTATCCGAAGGTGGTGTTGATTGGCCGAACGAATGCCGGAAAATCTACTCTATTTAACCGTCTAGCCGATAAAGGCAAAGCGATTGTCTCTGCACTTGAAAACACCACGCGTGATCAAAATCGCTCGATGGTGCACTGGAAAGGGTTTGGGTTTGAGTTAATCGATACCGGTGGTTTAGATATGTCCGCGTATGACCTCTTGGATAAAGAGATTAAACGACAAGTGGAGGTAGCTTTAAAAGAGGCTGATGCCGTAGTGTTTGTAGTCGATGGTCGCGGAGAACTCATGCCACAGGATCGTGATAGTGCCTTGTTCTTAAAACGCTGTGGCGTGCCAGTGATTGTGTGTGTGAACAAAGCAGATAGTTTACGTGGTCGCCATACTGCCTTAAGTACCTTTGCTCCATTACCCTTTGCGGAGTTGATCCCCTGCTCGGCAAAAAATGGTACTGGCACCGCAGAATTAATTGATGCAATTTTGGAGAAAATTCCGCATGTACCGAGCGTGATTGAGGATTTGCAACCGGTGAAAGTAGCGATTGTGGGACAGCCTAATGTGGGCAAATCGACACTGTTTAATTCCTTGATTGGTGAAGACCGTGTCATTGTGAGCCCAATCCCACATACAACACGTGATCCCCATGACACCTTAGTGGAATACGGTGGCCAGGTTTATCAATTAATTGATACAGCTGGTATGCGCCGCAAGACGCGTGTCGGTTCTGGTCAAGATGGTAAATTAGAAAAGTTGAGTGTGGAAGGAACGAAAGATACGATCTTTCGAGCCGATGTGGTGGTGTATGTCATTGAAGCTCAACAACACATTAATCACCAAGATAAGGCCTTGATGGATTATATTAAAATGAAAGGGCGCAGCTTCATGTTAGCCATTAACAAATGGGATGCCATTCCAAATAAAACCCCAAGCACGATCAATGAGTATCTCAAGTACTATAGTCGTCACTTCGATTTTTCTCCGGAAACTCCTATTCTATTTATTTCTGCACTTGAGCATCAGCGCACTACACAAGTACTGGATGTAGTAAAACGCATTTATGATTACCAGAATCATTGGATGGAACAAGAAGAGCTGGATGGCATTGTGCGTCAAATTTTATCGCGTGGACCAAAGGAAAGTCGCCCTGGTTTTGCCGCCACACCAAAACGTGATTTAGTGTTGGAGGGCTTGCATCAATTAGATGTAAAACCGCCGCGCTTTATTTTACTGACTCCCCGCCCGAAAGCATTGGCTCCAGCCATTATTCACATGGTGGAAAAAGCGATTCGTACCCGCTGCCCGTATGATGGTGTACCGATTTACTTGGAAGTCGCTCAACATATTCCTAAACAAAAGTAGTTATGAAGCTAGTGGTTGGCTTAGGTAACCCCGGCAAGACATATGATCATACCCGACACAATGTGGGATTCATGATTTTAGATAAACTTACTAACGATTGGAAAGATCACCCTAAATTAAAATGCCGGCTCAGCAAACAGGGTGATACTCTATTTGTGCAACCCCTGACTTACATGAATCATTCAGGCGAAGCGGTGCGCGCAGTGATGGATTACTATCATGTCACCATCCCCGAACTCTTAGTAGTGTTTGATGATAAAGATCTGCCACTCGGCACAGTACGCTTCCGCACAAAAGGTTCATCTGGCGGACATAATGGTATTAAATCAATTATTGCTCATGTGGGTAGTGAAGAGTTCGCGCGATTTAAGGTAGGGATTGCCCCAACAGATCCAGACCGCGCTATGGGTGATACGGCAGATTTTGTTTTAGGAAAATTTTCAAAAGCCGAAGCTACTATCCTAACTGAAGTGATTGCTAGCACAGTAGTGCGGGTTCGAGACTGGATTAACTAACACTGTACAGAAATAGAACAGGGGTCGACATCTTGATAGACATCGACCCCACGTTCCCCCTACCTCCTGAATTGTTGGTAGCGTTACCGCACGGAAAACACCAGCGTTCCCGCGAGGTTGTCGCGAGTGTCATCCCAGCGGTCGTAATTGACCGTGAGGCGCACCGCGAAGTGCTTGTAGCCATCCTCCACGTAGAGGGACCCGCGCGTGATCCACTCCGTGGAGTACTCCGAAAGAAGATAGTCGTAGCTGCCGTAGCTTGCGCTGAAACCGGCAGCGTCGTACTTATCGTTCTTGTAGGCGATCTCCACCTTCCCAGCTTGGCTCAACACCGCACTGGTCCAGTAGATGTCGCGGTTCTCGCGGAAGAACCCGGCGCTGAACGTCAACCCCGGACGCACATACCGCAGTCCACCCTGGAAGGTGAACGCATTGGCGTCCGTGATGACTGAGCCATCGCTGTAGACCACCGGGTTGTAGCCCGTGGCCATGAACAGCTGGATGCGGGTGAACAGATTCCCATCGAACCCGCCCTTGATGTATCCGCCATCAGAGGTCATCACGACCTCCTTTTCGGATGCACCGCGGCGGTACCCTCCCTCAGCCCACAGCGCAGACTTCGGGAAGAACTGCCAGCGGGTGGAGGTGCCGATCGTCATTAGACTCAGGGTGTTATCCCAAGTCGTCGGATGATCGTAGACCTGCTCCTGGTAGCGGAAGAGTCCGCTGACCGGCAGCGCCCATCCAATCCGATAGGTCGGCAGCGCCTCGATCTTCCAGGAGTCGGTGATGAGCTGACTCTCATTGACCGCCTCGGTGTCGTAGCCGACGCCGTAGCGATCGCGTCCGATGCGGCCGTTGAGGTCGAGGCCGATCCGCCGGTTGGGCAGAATGCGAACCTTGGCCGTCAAGTTGCCGTCATCGAGCAGATCCTGGCCGCCGTTCGACCAGTACTTCCCTTGATAGGAACCGCCCAGCCCAAAGGCCAGATCGTTTCCGTTGTAGCCGGTATTGAGACCGGCCCGCCACAGGACGTAGGCACCAGTGGTGCCCTCGACGACCGGGGCGAGCAGATCCTGTTGCTGGTAACTGACCAGAGCAGGATTGGTCTCAGCACCACCGCCGAAACCGACGGTGGACTTGAAGACGAAGCCGTGCTGGTCATCTGCCAGCGCGGGCTGAAGGTTGGTGAACACGCAGACGAACAGGACGAAAGCCCTGAACGCTGCCGTGAAGCTGCGATGCCATAGATTCATCTGAGGGTGACTCCATGCAGGTTGTAAACTGCTGTAAGGCACCGATTGCACTCAGTAACTTATTACAATTTACAACTCTACACTTTGCTGATGAACCCTCTAGTACCTAACATTTTGTTAGGTCACACAGGGTTTTGGGAGAGCAGACGCGGTTTTCACACACGTTCTCTCCCAACTCCACGATTCGCCTATTCGGAGCCGGCGACGCTTTTTTCCCCAGATTCCGCGGGGGGCGGGGTGTTCTGCGGGAACGCCAACCGGAGGAACCGCGGCAACTTGCCGAGGGCGGTCTGGTACTCCTCTTCCAGATCCGACTGACCATACTTCAGGCTGAGGTCAAGCGCCTCAGCAAGAAGCGTATCCGCCGCGAACCCGGAGAGCTTGCGCATCCGGTGCGGGGCGAGCTTGCGCGCCATCTGCCGCATCTCGCGAACAGAGGCGGTCATCCCAGGGCGGAACGACCACTCGTAGATACGGCGCTGCAACGAGTGACGGTACTGAGCAGCCAACGACAGCTGCAAGTCAGAGACACTGCCCGGTGTAGAGCAATAGACCAACCAGCGCTGAGAGCTCTCGGCCGTGAGGTAGATCGTGTTGGGGGTGATGGACACGTTCCAGCACGGAAGCTTGTCCATATCGATGATCTCACCCTTGGCTT
>CAYLOJ010000002.1:0-66351 GCA_964385285.1 uncultured Gammaproteobacteria bacterium | reverse complement strand
GGCCTTGGGGGCTTCGTCCGTCGGCGTGGCCTTGGGGGCTTCGGCCTTGGGGTGAGTGATCACCTGCGATGGAGGCACGGAGCGGACGTCCGACTGGCAGGTGTCAGGCAGGTTGAGAACCTGATTGACGACCAGCTTGTCGGGGTTCAGCCCGGGGTTCAGCGTGACGATCTGCTGCCACATGTTGCCATCACCGCACAGCCGCTTGGCCATGCCCCACAGGGTACCGTTGTTGAGAACGGCAGCCGTGGGGTGAGTGACCACCTCAGCCGGAGCGGAGGGGGTGGTCTCGGCGACGGGAGGGGCGGTGGGGGTGATCTCGGCCACGGGGGTGACCGCGGTGGGCTCAGCAGGAACATCCGTGGCCACGGGGGCCTCAGACTTCTGCTGGATATCCCACCAACAGATGCCACACGCCGCGATCATGATCGCGGCGAAGAGGGCCAGGAGACCGTAGAGGATACGGTCGTTGGTCTTGTTCGGTGGGGTTGGGGGCGGTGCCACGGGGGACGCCTCAGGAACGGGAGTGGTCATCGGAGCCTCCGGCTCAGCAGGGGGTGGAACAACGGGAAGTACTTCTGCAGGATCTGGAACGTGAGTGTTGTCCGACATGTCGGACCTCCTCATGAATGAGAGTTGAGGTGAATCGAGTGACACGGGAGAGTACAACTATTATCTAGCTGCGCGTAGAACGCATTATCACTAGATCATAATTATTTTCTCTCGGCCACTATCTCCCCTCAACTACACTGTTCTGTATTCCGAATAGTAATCATCGTGAAGTTTTCAAAGAACTAATTAGACACATGTTGCCATATGCTAACTAAGTACCCAAAAAAAATTGGGCGCCCGCATTATACCCGAAAATGTAATAATGTCAAGACCAGTTATTTTTGATAATCCACATGCCAACGTTCACTTTTATTAAAGGTATAACCGTGTGCCACGAAAATGTCATGCATTAATTTCCATTGGGTATATTCTTGGTCAGACCAGCCTTGATCCAACGCTTGCTGTTTATCTTTAGGGGATCGCAAATTTTTACCCGTTGTCGCATCCGATGATGGCAGCTTGAAGCCACCACCAAACAATGGCAGATACGTTGCATCCAATAAGCCGACATCTAGCGCTAATCCGGCCACATGGGGAGCCTGAGGTGTGGGTTTGGATGCCCACTTCCCTAGCACTTCATGTAAGAAGGCCTGTACCACTAACGGTCGCTTGGCATCCCCAATCGTCAGATGATAACCATGGGTATTAAGCTCCGCCTCCACTGCGGCTAAGTCTGCCACAGCCCGTTCTGGAATCTGGCATTTATAATCTGGTGGATAAATCGGTACGCCAGCGGCGGCATTATCATAGGTACGATAACTAAGATCACACTGAATGGTCGCCAAACTGGGCTGAGTTTCTACATCTACAAAGCCTTGAGGAATGGCAGTATCAATTGTACTCAAATCTACACGTGGTTTGTAATACGCATCTAACTCCGCAATCGGCTTGGGCGCCGTTTCGTTAAAGGGTAAAAATGTTTGCGGCTGCCCATCCGCAGTTAAATACAATAGATGCCCACCATCCAGCACAGCGTATTTATGACCTTGCGGATCCAACCACAAACCACTTGTCTCTAACGTTAACTCCATCTGCTGGATTGCTTGCACTGGAAAACGTGCTCCACGCCAATCGATGTTACCACGCGGATTGGCGGGTAATATAAAGGCTTTGTTATAGTCGGTATCTTTAGGAATATATAGAGCACTGCCATTCGGTTCTGCTAAGACAACCCGCTCACCCCATTGGTAGACACCTGGATTTAACTCTCTCCAATCAGCCTGGGGCTTAAATTCTACAGGTTGCTCAGTATGTGGAATGCCGACAACATGCTCTAATAGTTGAGGTGGAATATCTCTATACTGTTCATGCCAGGCGGTTGGCTCGGCTGTCTCCGACTTCAGATACTCAGCTAGTAAATATCCTCCAGCCAATGCGCCGGCAGCCATAGTAGCGGCGAGCCCTAATTTACCTACCGGTGATTGCTGAGGACGCACGTTTTTTTTGGGACCGACTGGCTTAGTTGGCAGTGGTTGAATTGGTTCTGGTGGTAACACAGGAGCAATTGGTGCAGATGAAGCTTCAGTGGAGCGAAGACCATAGTCCCCTAATTTTTGCTCCAGCACGGGGGTAATCCATGCACTAATCTGCTCAGGAGTTTGACCTTTAGCGATGGCATCTTGGCAAACACGCAACCAGCGACCCAGTTCAACTGTAGAAAAAAATTCCTCTGTACCACGCGATAACGTGGCTGCCCGGGTACGATACGTTTGAATCAAATCTTGATCATGGTGAGTTTGAATTTGGTCCGCCTGCACAAACTCTACGGATAGACGTTCTAATAATCTAGTGATATATCCAAACTCCGGAGCGCCGGATGTGCGAGCTTCATCAGCAATCACAAAAAGATCTTGTAGCTCCTTGATATACCATTGGACAGAAAACTTTTCTAATACCTCTGGACGTGGCTCACCACGTGATCCGGGTTCCATAGCTTAGAAATCAGGATCACCTAAACGTTTATTCAGACGTGTTGCAATGGAATCTGGAGCGGGACTATCTGCGAATAGCGTTTGATCTTTAGCCATAATACGATCAAATAATTGAGCCACTTTGGCATCATCCCACCGATCGGCAGCATCAAAACAATTCAATCGTTTTAATTTTTGCTCGGTCGAAGCTGTATTCAGGGCAGCGTCTTTTTGGAGCACACGATTCCACTGCTCATTAAACCAGGCCAGTGCAGCTACCTGTGCGTCCTGTGCTGATAACTTCGCATTGAGATGTGCGGCCAGTTGAGTACCAAACTTCTTGCCAAGCCCAAATCCACGTACAATCGTATCTAGCTTATCATTGATTTGCCATTGCAGGCGTTCCGGAATATTAGCTAACTGAATAATGTTCGGATTTGCTTCAGCCCGGCCGACAGCGGCTTGTATATGGGTTGCTAATGTCCGCACTGTTGCTGGATCAGCAAGATCCACGCTAATCGCGGACAACACAGGTTTACCAGCAATGAGTAGATCGTTAAGATAAGGTTGCTGCCGCACCAGACGCTTAAAGTTATTGTTTAACATCACCACACCCGCCCCTTGTTCAGGTAAGCCCAAGCCCAGCGTTCGAAATTCCGCGAGCAGCGCTTTGCTGAACTCAGCTGATTTAAATGTCTCCGTGAGCATACGTTCAAATTGCTCCAGATTCCGTTGTTCTTGTTCGATTGCGCGAATACGTTCACCGATGCGAGCTTGAGCGCTTGCTAGTTCCCCACGGACACTCCGCAACCTAGCTTCGACCGTTCCAGGAAACGCCATGACAACTGAGACATTATTGGCTACGTCTTGCAATTCACGATCGATCGCTTGCATGCTATTTATACGTACTTGTAATACCCCTACGTCAATTACATGCCCCAGTCCGTTTAGGCCATTTAATTGCGCCTGAGCCGCGTCCATTTTTTTGTTAGCGCGCTGTGCTGCATGCTGATCAATCTCATTTTTTTTCCGAATAGCCTCAATACTGGCCTCATTAAGATATTTTATTAACTGATCAGGATCCCTGCCTATCACTTTAGCCTCCAAGATTGCTTGATCCGTATTACCAATATTAATCTGCACTAACTTGAGAATCTCATTGCACTGTGTGATTAATTTAACTTCATCGGTCGTGCTCATTTTGTCATTGTCCCAATAATCCCTTTTCAGCCATCTATACATATATTCCGACTGCGTAACTTCTGGACGTAACACCGCTACTACCGCATCATAATCTACACTCGCATCGTGTGCGACCTCCACTTTGGTGGGTTCAGCCTTGGCGGGAACGCTCAGGTCTTCCTCATCGTCACCGCCAGAAAATTCTGGAGAAAACACAAACGGTGGCAGTTGTGTGCCGTGTTCAATTTGATCTGACTGCCGTCGGCCGATTAAATGCGAGGCAGATAGTGAAGAATCTAAAGCACCACCAACTATACCTAGCACTAGGTTCGCACTCTGCTCAGCCACTTGACTCCACGCTTGGTGCACAGCTTCTGTGGCTGCAGTGCTGGCTTGTAAATCAGCTGCGTGCTCAAATAACTGTTCCGGTGTAATAGGATGTACATTGACCAAAGCATCTGGCATGAGGTTGGCTTCTGCAATGGCAGTGGCAGGATCACCTACCGCAGCTGCCTGTTCAACCGCAGGATGATCAACCGATACACGACGCATGGTATCCACTAACTCGCCCCACTGACCACCAATATTGCTCTTGGCCCCATTCACAAAGGGCAACTCATTTTTAGCAATAAAGTCAGCTGGTTTACCAAAGGCCTCATTTAAGGCAGATTGAGGATCGTGATATTTTCCCGACTCCATCAGCAGATGACGAGTGGCACGCTCTAAACGTGCAACCACCACATCTGCCGGTTCTGTACCAGATATTTTACCGGATTGATACGCTTCTAACAGCAACGTTAGACGCATCTGACGCCAACCGGCTGTTTGACCTAAATATTCTCCACGCACCGCTGCATCAGGGATCTGCAGATGACCTTGCGCGTCTACACTCACTTCACCGGCTTGTACGCCCATTTTATTCAATGCCTGCGCAACCTCGCTATTCGGATCCGCAAATAATTTGCTAATAACATCTCCAGAAACTGGGGTTGTGGTCGGCTCAGGCACGGTTACCACTCCGCTCGTTTCAATTTTAAATTGAGCCACGATGGATTGATCGTACACGGATTTTACCAAGACTGTACCGTCGGGTTGAGTTTCGACATTCAATTTACTAGCTGCTTTGATGAGTTCTGTCGCCTGAGTAGGATCTGTCTGTGCCAAGGCGGAAAATTTCTGATGTAACGGCTCAGAAAAAATCTGCATTGGGGTATGGCCAACCGGCTGTGACAAATCTACAGTGCCATCCAATTTCATCTGATATAAGGCCAGGTTGCCATCTTGATTCACCACCATCCCAAATTGATGGCCTTGGATATCAATGGGCGCATAATGATCTACATCTAACGATACGGCTAACTCAGGCACCTTCAGTGTCTCCGCCGTTGCAAATTCCAGGTGAATTGCTGCTACTGGCTCGCCCGTAGCTGCTTGATAGAGCTGGAACTGATCATCGATTACAATGTGATTTGTTTCTACACCATCGGGTAGAGTAATCAACTCTTGCTGACCATCCGCGGCCTGTACCATTAGCTGATGCTGATCAACAGCACTCACTGTATATTCGGCACCAGCTTGATGTACCGTGACTGTCTGCTGATGCTCAAAGCTCGGCGCCTGCGCGGGCGATACGTCGTGCTCGCCAAACCAATGATGGAAATAATCCATGGCTACGGACGATAGTCCGGCAAAACTTCCGCCTACGACAGCACTCATGATCCGACGCTTTCCTTCTCCTTTTAATAGAGCTCGTTCTAAATTTTCTTTTACAGCGGAAATTTCCTGACGACTGGCCACTGCGATGTTGCGCAACTGTTCCTCCAATTGTGCACTGCTGGAGAAATCACCATACCGTTTCCGCTTGACGATCTGTTTCGCATCACGCACTACCAGGGCAGCTTGTTTCAAATTCTTGACTAGATCTAATCCTGCTTGCAAACGATTTGTCATCCCGAACGAAATCAGATCCTGCTTCTCAGCATTGTCTTCAGTGGGTTTGGATTGCAATAAGCGACACTCAGCATCCATCATAATCCGATAGGCCGCAGTAATGGCTTCCTCTAATGGTGTGTAATCGGTCAATCCGCCATCTTGCAACGCGGTTACTAAATTGGAAATTTTATCTACCTCCGCCTTTAATTGATGATTAATTTGCTCGGCGCTTTTCACGACCTCAACTTGTCGTTCACCGATTTTTTCCCCGGTTTCATCGTGATCAGTAATGGCAACTGTCTCTCGCAATGCCCCAGTGGCTAAATCCATTTTCTTCTGTTGACGACGCACAAATTTGTATTGCGCCCACTGGGAAACATAGCCAGCTACAGCACCTGTGCCAACAGCCGCTGCTAACACACTCCAACCAACTGGGCTCGCCGCAAAGCTAGCGCCCACAATGGAGCCTCCGATTCCGATGGCGCGACTACCGCCGCGAATTGTCATTCCCCACAGAGTACCGGAACCAAGGACTTTAGAAAGCAGCGTCCCCATTTTGCCGCCATCGCGTTTCGCCGTCACATGGTAAACATCGGTTTCCATGACGCGCATCTGACTCAATTGTGCTAACTGAATGACTTCATCAGAAATAACAAACCTCAGATGATTACGAATCATCGCCAAATTTTCCGGCGTCGCCTCAATTTCAACTCCGTCGATTTCAAACGGTTTAGGCAAGTCAATCTGCTGCACAATGGCATCGACACCATCTCCAAACTGTTTGGATTTTTCTACCGACTCACGCGTAACGGAGCCATGCATATACTCTTGCAATCGCTGGCTAAAGTCGGAGCCTCCAATGGCAATATATTCTTGGAAACGCTTGCGTAACGATGCGCGTTCAATCGCTGCTGCCGTCACCTGAGCAATATAATCTTTATCTGACAGGCGTTGTTTACGTTGTTCATCGGCGCGCTTTGCAATAACACCTTTACCGAATGTCTCCAACATACTGTTCCAACGCACCGCCACTATATGTGGAATATTCAACAGACTTGTTCCTTTACGATCCGCCTCGTGCTCATGACGAGCTACACTATTGGCTTCAATATCCAACTGCTCAGAAATTTCTTGAAGCGTGTGATCTAAATCAGAGATCTCCAAGCCATGTAGTTTGGCTTGTTCAGCTAAGGTCGTTAAAACTGAAACTGCCTCTGGGTTTGTTTCATCAGTCAAAACTCCAGCCAATTCTTTATGCTTTAGTGCACTACGAAACTGATCAACACTGAACGCAGCTGCAGGTGTACGTGTTTCTAACACCTTCTGATAATGTTCGTTACTAATTGGCATTGGCTTTACCGCGATTCACAATACTAATATAGTCCTCTTCAAATTTTACTAAAACAACCTGTATGACTGCTTCCGCATTCGGGACTTTGGCATTCAAAAAATCAAACACCGCTTTTTGATCAGGTGTAGTGGCAGTTAGGGCTGCAAACGCCTCTTGATCCTCTTCTGGCAATTGATCTACTAAGGTTGCAGTTAAGCGCTGTTCCAGCTGAATATGAAGATCCGCAAGCATTTTTTCAGCTAACGGTGCGGGCATCGTGCGATCACCCTGTAAATGGTGAGCTGTATTAAGCAGATGCTTTAAATATGTATGTAGGCGTGGATCCATAAACAATTGGTGATAAATATTATAACAGAATTTTCAATTAATTTCAAGAGGAGTAAAAAACAAAAAAACGCTCAATCATCCAAATGTATAGGTGAGACAAAAGCCTACTTGAGTGATCGGCATGCTTTAGGAGGAGTGAGCATATCCGACCAACCCATACATCTGGATGGCTGAGCGCTAGTTCTAGTAGCACTGCAACGCGATAGAAAGTGCAAAAGCGGCGCCAGTATAGCAGGTAACAGAGAGTTGTCAAGCCCTACCATCCCACGAGGATCTTTGTTAGAATACAGAGGTGCCGCACTTCCGGACTCTTACAGAAATCGCCTTCGAGCTATCGCGTCGTTTACCCCCTCTCCTACATACGGGGCCAGTCTTTTTTTTAGCGCAATCTGAGAAGGAGGCCATCCAACTACGTACCCTAGCCCGTTATTTCAACGACACCTTTCCAGAAGAAACCATTATCTCTCAACTGTTTCTGGATGAACACACCATTACAACCAAAGAGTACCACCATCAAACCTTAGAATTGGAAGCAAAATTAAACCTATCCATCACCACGTTAACACAACAGTTAACGACTATGGGATTTGAACGCTTTCCCAGGGCAGTCTCCCCTCGTACCTTTGCCGTACGTGGCAATATCGTTGATATCGTGGATCATATTGCAGTCCGCCTAGAATTTGATGGCAATACCATCGAACAACTGAATAGCTTCAATATCTCTAGCCAACAATCGGGGCCCAAACTTTATCACATCACGTTTTATCCCCATGCCTATGCCGCTCACCTGCCGTTATGGGAGGAAGAGCAATTACAATACGAATTTGTCACTCCAAAATTTTATCACAAGCGATTTAACTTGCTGAAGCAGGATGCCGAGAAATATTTACGCATTCAAGTAGCCACGCGCAATCCGGAACAGATTGTTACGCTTTTACCAGAGATCACCATAAGCACACCATTAAAGTTACTAGATGGCTTTGTGTTTCCTGCTGAACATTTCCTATTTTTAACCGATGAACATATTTTTGGCGAAGAAGAGTCGATTGCCACTTTCGCCAATGTACTTGATGTCAGTGACTTGGAATTAGGTGACTATGTTGTTCATATCGACCACGGCATCGGTTTATTTGAGGGTCGTCAAACCATTGATGGTGAAGAGTATCTCAAATTAAAATATTTGGGGAATGACAAGCTATTCGTTCCACTATCGGCCGCTAATCGCGTAGAAAAATATATTGGTCAGGCCCAACCCCGTTTAACACGTTTATCTGGCACCCAGTGGGAAACCATTGTGCACCGCGTACAAGATGATGTTCGTCATACTGCCAAAGAGCTATTGGAACTACACGCCCAACGCGATGCTGCCCAGGCAAGTGCAATTCCTAACCTCCAAGCCGCTGAAGAGCTTGCATGTGCTCAAGATGTTGAATTTACGCTCACACCGGATCAAGAAGAAGCCATCGTCGACATTCTTAATGATCTTAGTTTAGAGAAGCCCATGGATCGCCTATTATGTGGTGATGTCGGTTTTGGGAAGACAGAGGTCGCACTCCGTGCCGCCCTCCATGTTGTACTCCAAGGCGGTGGACAGGTTGCCATTTTGGCCCCCACTACCGTTTTGGCCGATCAGCATTGGCATACATTTCATCGCCGCTTAGAACGCTATGGCGTAAAGGTAGGCTGTTTGTCTAGATTACAAACTCCTAAACAAACCAAAGAAACAGTGCGGGCAATTCGCGCTGGACAAGTAGATATTGTGATCGGAACGCATCGTTTATTATCGAGTGACATTCAATTTCCAAAGTTACAGTGCGTCATTATTGATGAAGAGCAACGCTTTGGTGTGTTGCATAAAGAACGGTTAAAAGCCTTGCGGGCCGCTGCGCATGTCTTAACGATGACCGCCACACCCATTCCGCGGACATTAAATTTAGCTATGTCTGGCTTACGCGATATCTCTGTGTTGAACACTGCCCCACCACAACGCCTCGGTGTTAAAACAATCATTAATGAATTTGCTCCCGAACTTGAGCTGCAAGCCATCCATGAAGAACTAGAACGCGATGGCCAAGTTTATCTCGTCCACAATGATCTCAGCACTATTCATGTCCGAGAGAGTTTTGTACATCAACATTTCCCAAAGCATACCGTAGCAGTTGCACATGGCCAATTATCTGCAGATCGGCTGATTCATATCATGGAAGAATTCTATAGCGGCAACATTGATGTACTGATTGCCTCTACGATCATTGAAAATGGCTTAGATATCGCTAATGCCAATACGTTGATTGTGGAACATGCAGAAGATTTTGGGCTCGCTCAACTTTACCAACTGCGCGGCAGAATCGGACGAAGCCATACTCAAGGTTATGCGTATCTACTCTACTCTAAGCAACACTTAACCAAACAAGGCCAAGAACGCCTGCGTGCTTTGCATTCAATCAAAGAGTTGGGTGGAGGGTTTGAATTGGCTATGAAAGATTTAGAGATTCGCGGTGTCGGCGATATTCTTGGGAAAAATCAACATGGACACATGCAACAAATCGGTCTCAATTTGTATACACGTTTGCTGCATCAGGCTGTGTTACAACTGCAAGCGGATCATACATAGCGACATGGAATTGATACTCTCCTAACGTTTCTGAGGTACTGTACATGACCCACAGTTGCTCTCCGCTGAATCCGATCAGAGGGAATAATGCATTGGTCGGAAGATCGACTGCTGGATAACTGACGGTTAGATTATCATTAAATAATTGAATTGTATTTGGCAGTACTACCGCTAGGTGCTGGTTTAGTCGCCCGCTGACAACGCAGCTGGTAATGCCGGCTGCAGACACGATAATCTTGGACCGAGTCTCTCCCACCGCTGAAATCTTTGAAAACAATAACTGATCACTTTGTGCTGATAAAACGATGACACTATCGCCATCCGTAATCAAATTACACGGAACAAGTGTATTGGTTTGTTCGGCCACTAACGTTCCTTCCGCGATACTATAAATCTGTAACTTAGCATCCACAGTATAACTCCACAGCGTATTACCTGTAGCAGCCATCACTACTGGATCAACTGCTAAACTATTAGTGGTAGTGACCGCAAATTGCTCATCAATGGATATGACTTTCACAATCGTACCGACAGCGGTTGGTTGTGTGATTAACAGTTGATAACCATTGGGCGTCGATGTCAGGCTAGCCAATGGAGCCTTGCCGTTCACCAGACTAATCTCTGTCATTAAGACATGTTCGCCATCCGGACGAACTTGCCACTGTTGATCGTACTGCATTAGTAATAATTGATTACCACGCAGCACCACACTACTCACCCCAGCGGTCTCCGTTAGACTAGCCAATGGGATTCCAGTGCTAAGTGTGATCGTTTGAAAATCTCCATAGATCGGTTGCGAAGACTCCGTTGGTGTGACACTCAGAGCATCCACAGAATCAGCAAACGGAGCATCATCGATGCTGTCTGCCAATAAAGCCATTTGCCGATCTAACAAAAAATCAATCTCATTGTCAAAATTATCCTTCGGAGGATTAAAGTAAAACTTTACTTGGAGAATACCAGCCACAATAATCATACCGACGACCATGCCACCAGCAACGGCAGTTTTGTTATAAGCCATAACGCTGAAAGATAGTGACGGCTTCAGCTGTAGGCAGCCAAATCTCGACGCGCTGTAAACCGTGATCACAGCGAAACATTTGAATAGTTTCCATCATGATCCGCGCGGCGGTGTCTAAATCTACCGCTCCAACGCCCGTACCCAATGGTGGAAATGCGACAGAAGTATAACCCTGTTCATCTGCACAGCGTAACGCTGCCACTGTGGCCAATTCTACTTGCTTGGGTGGAATGGGTTCATTGGGATGTTTCATGGTTGGAGCAACAATGCGACCCTCCACCACGCTCGCCTCTCCCACATAGCCTGCCGCATCACCCGGATAAACGATCGCTTGAGTTTGCGCGGTGAGCACGTCACCTTGTTTTAAAAGCAATTCCATAACTATTGAACAGTATACACCTTCTGTGTTAGTTGGTCCCATTGTGCACGCTCGACCAACGATTCAATCACAGACCGATCATCTGTCACATTGGCATTCACGGTGAATCCATTAGCTGCGGATTGCACCTCGGATCGTGCTAATAACTCTGTATAGAATGTAATGGTTTCGGGGGAAAGATCATGCAGATTACCAACATACACCACTGCCTGATCATCCGCTGCGCGAATGGCACTGGCCGATAGGGTGAGCAACTCTGCATAGCTCTGCTCCCCGCCAATAAATTGGGCAGTGGGTGGTGCTTGATCTGTAGGACTCGCCAAGATCTGCCAAGCAGCTACACGATCACCATAGCGCTCAACTAGAGCTGTTAACCAACGCGTGTAGGCAGCTTGATCACACGGTGGGTAGGGTGCTTGAAAGCTGGGACCAAAAATAGTCACGACACTTGGCCAATCCGCATGACAATTTGCTTGATCCCACAGAGCGTATGGATAAATCGGCACAATGAGATCCGTCTTCTGCGTCGCTAATGCGTCATCAACACCCGACCAATCCCATTCGGCCGGTGTCTGCTCTGCTGTAATTTGAATATCACCCCACGTTACTACCTGGGATTGTAATAACGGCGCATCACTAGTTGTGCCACAACCCGCTAACCCTAGTAATGCTACTAACCACAGATAGTGTTTCATCTTCACTCTGTTGAAACTGTGATCGTTCCCATCATATTGGCGACACCGGGATAGGTGGGATCATAGTAAGTAAATATACCCGTACTACCAAATACATGTGTGTAGGATTCGTTGCGTTGTAAGGGCGGACTATACCAACTGCCGTTACTCGCTGCTACAGCATGGCCACCCTCATCTTTATTAATCCAGGTCACGCTATCATTCTGTAGAATGCTGATCGTACCACTTTGCAATGCATTATTTTCAATAATGATTGGATACACTGTCCCGCTCACACTGTAGGGATCATCATCAATCGTATCAGGAATTCCATCATTATCGTCGTCATAATCATCCTCATCGGAAATCAAATCATTGTCATGATCTGCATCAAAATAGATAAATGTATACTCTGTCCACGCATTGACTGTGTAGTTAGCGTTACCTTTGGCACGGATATAGACTGTGTAGGTTTCGTAATCAGAAAATTTGGATTCTTTAAATTTAGCATGCGGCTTATCCACATTTTTTTTTGCAATCTTATCGCTACCATGCATAATCCGAATCCGATATTTTTTGGCAGTAGCGATTTTATCCCACGTAAACTTAATCCGCTGTGTGGAGATCACTTGTGTCATCTGCACATTAGTGACTACCGCATGCTGAGCAACAGCGGGTTGCGCTGTTGGCATCAGCGGCATCACCCCGACCAGTACCGCTAACGCAATTTGACGCCACAAACTAATTCCCATAAGTATTGATCGATTATAAATGCTGTTGCTGGTCCTGTTTAGAAAAATTTGAGATGACCGTAATAGAGCCGTTAGGAATATAATGAACCACACCTTGGTCGTCCCGCAGAATGGTAGCGCGCAAGGAGAGATCTTCCACCATGCCCGTCACGGCGCCTAACCGCACCCGATCGCCCTTAGCATATTGATTCTCAATCAATACGAAGAGTCCGGCTAACATATCTTTAATGAGCGATTGCGCCCCAAAGCCAAGCGCCACACCAATGATTCCAGCACTCGCGAAGAGTGGTGTTACGGAGATTCCAAACTGCGTCAGTAACATTGTGACAAAAATGAGGACAATACAAAGCTTCAAAAAGCGTGAGATGAATGCACTGAGTGTTTCAATATAGTGCTGTTCGCCTGCCGTTAGCGTACGATGACGCTGCCGTAAACCGGCTTTTTCCTTAGTCAAAATTAAAGAAACCAATTGGCGTCCAAATTTAGTAGCGGTGTAGGAAGTCGCTACCCATAACACTAAAATCAAAATAATTTTCCACACATTACCTTGAAACCAATCCATGAATACAGTGGTCATAGCGATAACTCGAGCCAATCCACCATTGCATCTCTTAGCTTTGGAGCGTGGCGTAACAAATTTGTACCGCGACCCTTGGCTTCTTCCGCAATGCGTAATTCCTTTGTTGATGCGGCTGTGTGGTCATATAAACCTTGAGTCGCCTCCAAACTAATCGTATCAGTTCGGCTCACAAGATAATATATAGGTCGGGTAAAATTTTTATTAATTGTAGTAATTTTTACTCCACGATAATTATATTGTGGAGACACCAGTACGGCAGCGGCAATTGATTCATCATTGGCCGCTAACTGCAAGCCTACATTCGCTCCTAAGCCTGCCCCAATGACTGCAATCTTCATATCAGCGTTAATATCACGCAAATATTCCACTGCATCGGCTGCATCCGTAGCAAATTTTTGATAGTCGTCTTCCGTCATGGTTGCGAGATCACCTGACGATGTACCGTGACCTGGAAAATCCAACGTCATGACGGCAAATCCGCGATCTTGCAATTCAGCTGCAAATTCATTCCAGGCATTTTGGTTACTATTGTATTGATGCAGCAAAATCACACCACGATTCGAAACTTTACCGGGAGCAGCATAATAACGAGCAGCAAGATAAGTTCCCTCTGCGGGCACTAAACCAACAGACACTTGATTGCCACTAATAGGCGGATATTCTTCAAAGCCATTTTGCCACCAGACAAACCCAACTACTGCTGCGAGTAATAGCCCGATGATCGCAACACTGACTACGATTAAGTACTTAGGTTTCATGCAGTGACTATAACAAAGTTGCCAAGCACCGTAAAGCATGATAGGTTAGAAATAAGAGCCCACCGAAGTGTGGGTTTTTTGTATGGATACGACCATTTTAACGACTGCCGGTTTACCTCCCTTGCTTGCAGAAATCCCCTCTCCGCCACACCTATTATATATTGCCGGCAACTCCTCGGCTCTCTACTTACCTAGCATTGCCATTGTAGGAAGTCGGGCCATGACCCCCTACGGCGAACATGTTTGTCGCTATGTGGTGTCGGCCTGTGTCCGGGCCGGGCTGGCGATTGTCAGCGGCTTGGCAACAGGCATTGATGCCATTGCACACCAAGCCACCTTAGAATTAGGCGGCACGACTTTAGCAGTGCTTGGTTCTGGTTTAAGCACTGAGGTGATTTTTCCGGCCGGTAACCGACGACTCGCTCAAAACATCCTGCAACATGGTGGAGCATTGTTGTCTGAATATCCAGCCACGACCCAGGCACGACGTCATCATTTTTTAGAACGCAATCGCATTCTTGCTGGGTTAAGCCTGGCCACTATCGTCATCGAAGCCGCCTATCAATCCGGCGCAATTAATACTGCCCATCACGCATTGGAGGCGAATCGCTCAGTATTTGCTGTTCCGGGATCAATCTTCAGCACCCGTTCTGCTGGCACGCACCGCTTACTAAAAGAAGGGGCCCAAGTATTGCACTCCATCGAGGATCTGTTTAGTGATTTATCTATCCCTCCATTATCACCCAAGACGCTCTCTACAACACACTGCTCTTCCCTACAGCGCAGTATCATCGAAGCCTTGCAACGGCAATCGAGTGACGCTGAAGAACTAGCACAAACATTGGGTTGTTCAAGTGAATCGCTCCAAGTTGGCTTGACAGAATTAGAAATACAAGGAATAGTACGGAAGAATATTTGGATGCGGTACGAAATAAATCCATAACTTTTTTTATGAAGCTGGTCATTGTGGAAAGTCCAACCAAAGCTAAGACGATTAAAAAATTCCTACCGGCTGGTTACGTCGTGGAGTCTAGCTTAGGTCATATTCGAGATCTACCACAATCTGCTACAGAGATCCCCGCCCAATACAAAAAGGAAAAATGGGCACGCTTGGGTATTGATGTAGATCATGATTTTCAACCACTTTATATTGTTCCGAGCGCCAAAAAAAAGCACATTGCTGAATTGAAAAAATTAGTCAAAGAAGCTGAAGAGGTTTATCTGGCAACTGACGAAGACCGCGAAGGAGAGGCCATTAGTTGGCACCTGCTAGAAGTGTTGCAGCCCAAAGTGCCCATTAAACGCATGGTGTTTCATGAAATCACTAAGGAAGCGATCTTGGCAGCCCTTGAGCATCCCCGCACAGTGGATATGCATCTTGTCTCTGCACAGGAAACCCGCCGTATTTTGGATCGCTTATATGGTTACGAGATCTCTCCAGTGCTGTGGCGAAAAGTTGCTCCAAAGTTGTCAGCTGGTCGTGTACAGAGCGCGGCGTTACACGTGATTGTTGAACGTGAGAAAAGTCGGATGGCATTCCATAGCTCAGTCTATCATGATGTCACCGTCAGTTATCAGCATGATGCCACAACATTTACGGGTAAAATCCATACGGTTGCTGGTAAACGCATCGCAGGCACAAAAGATTTTGATAGCACCAGTGGCGCTGTGTTAGCCAAAGTCGCGGATGAAGTCATAGTACTAGATCATCAGGCGAGTCAGAACTTAGCCCAACGTGTTGCACCACAAACTTGGCAGGTAGCAGATGTCCAACAAAAACCATTAACCCTGACTCCCAAACCTCCATTTATTACTAGTACCCTACAGCAAGATGCCGGACGAAAATTGGGTTGGCCCGCCGGCAAAACGATGCGTACTGCTCAACGGCTCTATGAACATGGATTTATTACCTACATGCGTACTGATTCCGTGACGTTATCGGCCGAAGCCATTCAAGCAGCCCGGCAAAAAATTTCTAAGCTGTATGGTGATCGTTTTCTAACCCCCGAACCTCGTCAATACAAAAATAAGAACAAATCTGCACAAGAGGCACATGAAGCGATTCGTCCCGCTGGTAAAGAGATGCGCAGTTTAGAAGATATCGGCGACGCATTGGGCGGTGAAGAAGCCAGTTTGTATGATCTGATTTGGAAACGTACTGTCGCCTCCCAAATGGCTGATGCAAAACTGCAACAAACCTCAATTCAGTTAACATGGGATGATGTTGTTGCTCAGGCCAGTGGCCGCACCGTTCAGTTTGCAGGTTATATGCAGGCCTATGCAGAAAGCACAGATGAGGCAGATGAAGCTGAAATGGTATTACCAGCGGTCAGTGCTGGCAACTCCGTTCAATCCACTACTGCCCAGGCAGATGAACACAACACCAAGCCTCCGGCCCGTTATACCGAAGCCTCGCTAATCAAACAATTAGAAAGTGACGGCATTGGACGTCCTAGTACCTATGCAACCATTATTGATACAATTCAAAATCGTGGTTATGTGTATAAACAAGGTAGTGCGCTAGTACCACGGTTCGTGGCCTTTGCAGTGGATGCCTTGCTGGGTAATAATTTTTCTAACTTGGTAAACACGCACTATACGGCGGCCATGGAAGAAGATTTAGATCGCATTGCGGCTGGTGAAATCGAATCGATCCCCTATTTAAAGCAATTTTACTTTGGTTCTCCAGAGCACACTGGGCTACATGACATGTTGAATGTAGAAATTGACCCCCGTGCCACCTGCACTATTCCGATTGGCCATGACCAGGACGGTCATGCCATCAATGTGCGCGTTGGTCGGTTTGGTCCATTTGTGGAACAGGTGTTATCTGAAGGTGAAAAAACGGCTAGTATTCCTGATACTATTGCTCCCGATGAGTTAACCGTCGAACAAGCTTTAGATTTCATTACAAAACGCGCAGCGGGACCAACCCCACTGGGCACAGATCCTAACTCTGGTAAGCCGGTCTATTTGCTAGATGGTCGATTTGGTCCTTATGTCCAATTAGGTGACAAACAAACCTCTGCACCAGAAGTTGTTGTAGACCCTGCGAACATCGAAGTCACTGATACAAAGACTAAGAAGCCAAAGAAAGTAAAAAAAGCCAAACTGATCAAACCAAAAATGAAAGGTTTGTTAAAAGGAATGTTGCCAACGGATGTCACTTTAGAAATTGCTTTGCAGTTATTGGCGTTCCCAAAAAATTTAGGACCTTACCCCAAAACTGGAGAAGCAATGATTGCAGACAATGGTCGGTTTGGTCCGTATATCCGTTGTGGCATCGAGACACGGAGCTTGAGTCCGGAAGATAATTTACTGACCTTAACTGCCGAGCGAGCCATTGCCATGTTGGATACTCCCAAAATCAAAGGTCGTCGCACCACGGTGTTAAAAATCTTGGGTGAGCATCCACAACTGAAAGCAGCGATTCAAGTGTGTAACGGTAAATATGGTCCTTACCTAAAATGTGGCAAAGTGAATGCGACCATTCCCAAGGAAATTCCACCTGAAAGCATCACGCTAGAACAAGCCATTACCGTCGTTGATCAAAAACGCAGCAAGTAGTTCATCTTGCTAGCACTTGAACAAAACTGTTTTTTTCAGTAGGCTGTAAGCATCTTAAAATTCTTTCGATTGGTTATTCGCTATGAAGAAAGAAGAGTTAATGCAATATATTCGCGAACAGGTACCAGATGCCGATTTTGAGTTACTCGAACGGGCTTATACCTTTGCCGAGACTGCCCATGCCGGTCAAATGCGAAAATCGGGTGCGCCTTACTTTGATCACCCCAAAGCCACGGCCTATAAGTTGGCCAGCTTGCGTATGGATGATCGCACAATTGCCGCTGGTTTACTACATGATGTACCAGAAGATACTGAACGCACCATAAAGGATGTCAAAAAAGAATTCGGGTCAGAGATCGCCTTCTTAGTGGAAGGGGTAACCAAGTTAGGCAAACTGAAATATCGTGGCATGCAACGCTACGTAGAAAACCTAAGACGCATGTTTGTGGCTATGGCTCAGGACATTCGGGTGATTGTGATAAAATTTGCCGATCGGATGCATAATCTGGAAACCCTATCTGCACTCCCCCCTGAAAAACAGCGGCGCATCGCTTTAGAATCTTTGGAAATTTACGTACCTATTGCTAATCGATTGGGCATGTGTGATGTACGTGGTCAATTAGAAGATCTATCGTTTCCGTATGTCTACCCGGAAGAGCATGCCTGGTTAGTCAAAAAGATTGAGGTTGAAAAGCATCAAAAGGCAAAAATTGTGAATCGCTTGCAATTGGCCGTAGAAAAAACTCTAGACGAACACCATATCCCCTACATCTCGGTACATGGTCGAGCTAAGCATATCTATTCGCTCTACAAAAAATTGTTACGACACAACCGGGACATGGCTAAAATATATGATCTCGTGGCCTTACGGATTATCGTACCGGATGTCTCACGTTGTTATGAAACTTTAGGCATCGTCCATAAGCTTTGCGCTCCATTAAAAGGGAGAATCAAGGACTACATTGCTCAACCGAAACCTAATGGTTATCGTTCGTTACACACAACTGTATTTACACCGGATGGTGACATCGCTGAAATTCAAATCCGTACTGCTGAAATGCATGAAGAAGCTGAGTATGGAATTGCTGCCCACTGGCATTACAAGGAAACCGGTCATCAACAAATACCAAAAGAAAAATTAGGTTGGGTGGAACAGCTCTCAAAATTGCAAAACGAAATTCGAGATGAAGGTCAATATTTAGAGTCGCTCAAAATTGACCTCTTCCAAACGCGGATCTTTGTCTTTACCCCACGTGGTGATGTCATTGATTTGCCAGAAGACGCCACTCCGATAGATTTTGCATATCACATTCACACTGATATCGGACACAAGTGTGTTGGCGCCAAAGTGAATGATCAGATGGTCGCCTTGGATGTTAAATTAAAATCGGGTGATGTCATCGAAATTTTAGTCGACAAAAACCGCAAAGCTCCAAATGCGGACTGGATCGAAATGGTAAAAACACACTCGGCTAAACGCCATATCTTACAGAAACTAAACCGTACCAGTTAGCGTTACGGACGACTGCGCGTCAGCTTGCGGATTAAAGTCGCCAACTCCTCTGGCGAGTAATAATCGATCAAAATTTGTCTGGGTGTAATGGTTACTTTCGTGCCTAAGGTTAGTGCTAACTCTTCTTGATAGGCGTTGAGTTGAACGTTGCCAGACCCCGTGGCGCGTGGCTGCTTCGTTTTTCCCGCCACCGCTTTCGAGAGACGTTGTACAGAGAGATGATCAGTCTGAATTAATTCAAAATATTTGCGTTGTTCTCGTTCAGTTTCTAGGCCTAGCAACAACTTAGCGTGGCCCTCAGTAATTTTCCCGTCCCCCAACGCCTTCTGCATATCACCAGGTAGATCCAATAGTCGCAATGTGTTCGAAAACGTTGAGCGTGATAAACCCAACTTGCGGGCAGCTTCATCATGGGTTAAGCCGAATTCCTGCAATAATTTTCGATAGCCTTCCGCTTTTTCCATCGGATTTAAATCCGCACGCTGAATATTTTCAATAAGTGCAATTTCTACTTTTTGCAATTCTTTGGCATCACGCACAATGACCGGCACAGTGGCGCGTCCAGCTAATTTTGAAGCCCGTAATCGGCGCTCTCCAGCAATCAGTTCGTAGCCATGTTCCGCTTTGGTCACTAATAATGGCTGCAGTACACCATGCTCTTTAATGGATGCAATCAACTCTTCTAACTGATGATGGGCGAACTGTAAGCGTGGTTGGTGCGGATTCGGAACAATCTGATCTACCGGCACATCTAGAATGGTAGCCTGGGACACGGACGTTAAATCAGACTCCGGGCCTGGAGACTGTTTTGATGGGATGAGTGAACTTAAACCACGACCTAAAGCCATATCACTTAAGAGTATAGCATAATTTCTTCTGTAAGATCAGCATAGGCTTTTCCACCCTTCGATTTCTTATCATAAATGGCAATCGGCTGACCAAAGGATGGAGCCTCGGCCAAGGTCACATTGCGTGGAATCACCGCTTTAAACAAGCGATCTGGAAAAAATTTCTCTAATTCACCCATTACCTCTTTCGAGAGTGAGTTACGTTTATCAAACATCGTAATCACCGCACCAGTGACTTTCAACGTTGGTTGTAGGTGTTGCTGCACTAACGTAATCGTATGCAGCAATTGTCCTAAGCCCTCTAAGGCAAAGTATTCACACTGCACCGGAACAATCACCTCTGTCGCCGCCACCAAGGCATTTAACGTCAATACATCGAGTGAAGGTGGGCAATCGATAATGATATAATCATAGTAATACGCGACGCTCTGCACAGCCTCGTGTAGACGAAACTCTCGTCGCTCGAGCGGCACTAATTCGACGGTAGCACCAGCTAATGCTGATGTGGCTGGGGCGATATGCAAATTATCCACGGCGGTCTGAAATAACACATCCCGTAGCGAATGTTGTCCAATCAGAACATCATAGACGCCACGCTGTAGCTGCTTAGCATTGATTCCTAAATTGCTCGTGGCATTGGCCTGTGGATCAGCATCAATTAGGAGGACTTTTTTACCAGATAAGGCCAAAAAACTAGCCACATTAACAGCCGTCGTTGTTTTACCCACTCCACCCTTTTGATTAGCAAATGCAATGATTCTAGCCATGCTCAATAGTATACACGATCACCATGCTTTCTTGAAGTTGACACTGAATTCAAAACTGTATATGATCAAGCGCGTCACAGCAGTAAGCCGCGATGGCGGAATTGGTAGACGCATACGACTCAAAATCGTACGGGTTCACACTCATGAGAGTTCGATTCTCTCTCGCGGCACATTCGAACAGCAAGCAAAAATAGAGACGTAATACTACGTCTCTATTTCTTTATGATGATGATTGGACTATTTAGCGGGACACTTCAATCGTGTCTTCTTCCGCACCACAGGAGGCAACGGAAACGATGCCATTCGAAGCAACCGATAGCGTATATCCATAGCCGCCACCATATGTGGTGACACCATCAGGGTCTGCCGGCAAACTTGCAATATAACCATCGGTGACTAAGGAATCAAAATCTGTGCAGGTACTGACGGCTGTTGGGCAACCAGAAATTGCGTCTGTGCAAGTACCGCTGCTAGAAATCATATGTACTGTACCATTGGCCGAGACACCGGCTGGATAGTTGCCATCATTATCAACTGTGGAATCTAAAAATGCATCCATTAACGCATTCACTGCACTCCAACGCTCTGAATCTTGAGCTTGATTAATACGCGTAGCTGGATCAATAGCCACAAAGGCAACCGCTGCCAAAATAGAGATCACTGCAATCACGATGAGCAATTCAACGAGTGTAAAACCACGACGGAACTTACGGAGAACTTTCATAACTTATTTTGTATTTAAAAAGTTAACGGTTGGCCAGTCACGATAGGCCTTTAGCTCACCTAGGGCTAACCCTACGGCATTAAGCATATAATTCCCCTCCTGATCTGACGCAGATACCATACCATATGTGGTTTGCCAGGGCAACGCTGGTGGTAAGTTGGTAGTAACCTGAAATTGAGTGGCTAGATAATCCGCTAATTTTGGCAACTGGGAAGACCCGCCAATCAATACGATTGCTTTGGTATCAATCTGCCACTCTGATTGCACATAACTAATCCCCTCATTCAGCGACTTCACCAATGGTTCTAAAGCCGCAACTAACACTGATTCCACTTTTCCGCTGAGTCCCTGTGTTTGCTTCAGACGCTCGGCTTCTAGTGCAGTCAATTTTAAGCCTTGCTGAATCCGTTCGGTAAAATATTGCCCTGCCAACGGCACATTGAACGTGAAACGCAAACCCTGATCAGTAAACCAACTGGCGATTGTAGTCCGTGCTCCAATATCTAATAATAGCGTAGCGCCGACCTTAGGCAAACTAGGTAGAGTCGCGCGGGCAGAACTAAGTGACTCTAGTTCTAACCTAACTAATGTACAATCCAAAGCCTTAGCAAATTCACGGTAGCTATTCAAAACCAAATGTGGTACAGCTGCTGTAAAGACATCTTGCGATTCTCCGTGTTGGCCAGCGGAAACGCAATCAAACACAATCTCATGAGCCTCAAACGGAAAATATTCAGCCGCATGTTGAGCGATCGTCGCGCGAATTTCACTGAGTTTTGTCTTGGCAGGAAAACGCAACCAACGGGAATACACTTGAGATTCAGGAATGGACATCGCTAAATTGCCCGGGCGAAACTGCCCTTTTAACTTGCTCGCCAATAGACTGACATCATGAATAATGCCGTTCGTTACGATCCCTTCCGATAGCTCAACTCGAAGATGTGTGGTCCAACCTGGACGTTGCAATAAACCACCACTCAATTCGACAAGTTCGGCGGAAGCATCAGATAAATTGAGTCCTAAGATGCGCATGAAAATAATTGTAGCTTAATCGCCTACTTCCTGCCAGAGCAAGATACGATCATCACTGACGTCCATGGTCTGTTCTACTAAACGATGATATTGGTCATGCTGTGCATCAATCGCTACCTCCAAGATTGTTCCACTCGTATTAGTCACGATCATCGTGCATTGATCTTCACCAATAGTCAGTGTATGTGTACCCACATAGGCCAACCCGAGATCACGCATCTGTAAAGCGGCCTCATATGCGCAACTGTCTGCCACAGCTTGTGTTTGGATGCCGGCATCATACCGCAGAGTACTTAATAGATTATCAGCACTAAGCACCGTGAGAGTGAAGCCAATGGCTGTAACGGTTAACATGACCATCACTACAGTGATTAAGGCGGCATAGCCTGGTGGTAAAATTCGCGTGATTTTCATAAACGACTCGTAGCAGTAGTTTCTAAACTAAAATCGGCATGGTATTCAGGGCTAGGATTAGTACTGACCGTTTCCAGTGTTAAGGTCACTTCCACCGCGGTTGTAGCAGTCCCCACTGTAGTGCGATCAGCCAGGCTAAACTCGGTCACCATCAGGTTGTCTGGGGTGAGGGCAATGGGAGTAGCGCCGTTGGTAGAGACAGTTAATTGATCATTAATCACCGCGTACTGCCGAATCACCCCTTGAGCTGATTCGACCGTCAGTACGTTACTGGCTAAATCTGTCTCATCAATATCCGCAGCGGCCCGGATATCTTGCACCATGCGTTCCATCGCAAAGCGAGTACTACTAGTGACACTAAACAGCGCCTCCGCTTTCACACGATTTAACACACTGCGTGCAACGATACTTAAGACTGCGGTCATCACCACGCTAATGATCGCAATATACACAATCACCTCAAAGAGTGAAAAACCATGACGTAATTTAATCATCCAGTTATTGTGCATAGCCCCAAATGGTAGCATCGTAAAATATTGGCGAACGCACCGTAGAACCACGCATGGTGACCTGATACTGAATATAGGGCTGGCTCAGATGTTCTAAGCTAAGTAGTGCCCCAGCAGAGCTATCATAATAGGTATCAGCAGTACCATCCGGACCAATGTAGGTAGCGCTGCCGACTGCCCCAACAGAATCGCCTGTCCGCACCTGGATTTCGATTGCACAATTGGCACAATCGATATCTTCTACCCATTGCACAATATTGAAGTTGCGCCAGAGTGCGCTATCACCTAATACCGGAGATTCATAGGTACCACTGGTATGGTTATCTGGGTTAGTGCTGCCTGCATAGGCAAATGCACCATCAAAGACAATAGCGCCAATGGCCTCATCTGTATGCGAGCGCTCGCTATCTAAATAATCATCTTCTTCCACGTGCACACCAACCGTCGTAGTAGATAATGAACAGATCGAAGGCCACGAACCCTCCGCTCCATCCATGCTCATTTGTGAAATGAGTGGAATCGGATCAGCATAGGTATCACCAGGTGTAAATGTATAGCAACCATTTTGATGCCCAAACGGCAAATCTAACTGAAAGAAAGTTCTAAAATCATATGCATCTACAGTGCCAGACCCAATGTTCGAAAAGGCGACCCAACCCACATCTTCCGGACCATGCGCATTACTTGTGGCCACCTCAGCTGCATTCAAACCGATCTGCATTGAGGTGTAGGAAGGAGGATTAGTGCGATCAGCCGTGCGCGCGAGCCAGGTGGTAATCCAGGCCGTATCACTATTACTCATCACTTGTTGCAATACAATGGGTGCAGCCGTAAAGGCATGATCAAAAGTTGTGGTTGTGCCGGTCCATCCATTCGTTAATGAATTCACAGTAGAAATATTGTCCACATGAGCTTCAATCTTCAGATCACCAATTTGCCAGGTCCCCGCTTCAATCACCATATAATACACATCGTTAGAATAGCTGGTATTGGTAGGTGTAAAACGATCAGTTGGAAAATCTAGTTTTGCTGTAAAACTATTACTAGTCACATCATACACCCGTACTGACGCTGGCGAATTTTGATCATTCGTAAAAAATGGAGTCGTGATGACCACGGGATTCGTGTAGGTATTATTCAAAGAAATACTCACTGGATTTTGCAAAAACGTCTGATCCGTTAGAGTGAAGCTACCCGCGGATGCAAATGCCGAATACGCGTAATATTCCGCTTGGTGCGACCGTTCACGATCGGTTGCTTGATCCTCATCTTCATACATAGTGAGGGTGGTAGTAGTAATACTATCTATCATCGCCCAACTTCCCTCGGTGCCACGCATGCCTAACTGTGAAACCAATACTAATGGAGCTGTAGTATAGGCTTGATCAAAACTTTCACTGTAACGCGCATCGTCGAAGCCACGTACACTAATCCCTGTGGTATCTGTCTCATACTGAATACTATTAGCAGTGTCCACTTTTTCTGTCTCCATTACCACATAACCGATGTCTTCTGCGGCATGGGTGGAGGTGACACTAGCACCGTTCAGTGCAATGCGAAAACCATTCGTGCCTGGTGGGCTACGATAATCCGTACTATTGGAAGCAAAGGAGCTGATCCAAGCTGAACTATTCTCACTCATCACTTGATGCAAAAATACGGGATTGGCACTGTAACCACTGGTGTGTACAATCTGCGTACCATTATTCCATGAACCACAGGTAAAACAGTTCACCCGAGAAACATCTTCAGCAATATTGGCTTCCACCTTTGTTTTACCATCACCCATTAACCAAACACCAGCCTCCACAACCATGTAATAGACCGTCTCACTATTCGTAGTGACCGGCGCAAAGCGATCGTTAGGAAAATCTAAACGCACCTCAAAACTATTGCCACTGGCATTCTTGACGCGCGTGGAAACTGGACTATTCGGATTATTGCCATCCAATAAACTCACAATCACCACTGGCTTAGTGTATGTATTCGTTAATGTAATGGTTGACCAACTACTCGACGCCGTGGTCGTGCCCACCTCCATATGTCCCGACGCACTGCCGCGGATCACTCCCACTTCCATGGGTGGTTCATCATACGCAGTAATGGCCGCGTTTAAATAATACGTACCGGTTGTCGCAAAGGTCACATAGCCAGCGTAATCAACAGCATGCGTGCGTTCTGCATCTAGGGTTTGATCTTCATCTGCATAAAGCGTGACACGCGTGGCTGTGACACTATCTAACATAGCCCAGTTACCTTCCGTAGTACGTGCGGTTAACATGCTAGTCAACACAATGGGTGCGGCAGTATAAGTTTGATCAAAATTTTCAACCCGATGCACATCCGTTGCACCACGTACCGTATTGCCAGTCAGATCGGTTTCAAATTTAACTCCTTCAAAACGATCTGTCGTTTCACTTTGAAAAGCGATATAGCCGATATCTTCGGCACTATGCGCAGCAGTCACCTCAGCACCATTTAATGCCACTTGAAATCCATCTGTGCCAGGTGGCAGTGCTGCATTGGTATCATCCGACGCAAACGTGGTAATCCACGAAGCATCATTCTCAGTCATCACTTGATGTAACACTACAGGACCCGTGCTAAAGCCACTCTGAAAATAGACATCTGTGCCCTGATTCCAGCTACCACAGGTAGAACAATTCACGCGCGAAACAGACGGAACAATCCCCGCTTCAATTTTTGTACTACCATCTCCCAGTGTCCAGACACCAGCTTCAATGACCATATAATTGACCTGCTCACTATTCGTGGTGCTAGGTGCAAAGTTATCAGTTGGAAATTGTAAGCGCAGATCAAAGGTGGTGGCCGTAACGTTGCGCACCCGTACACTCACCGGTGAATTTGGGTTATTACCATCTAACACACTTGCTACGACAACCGCCTCGTCATACTCATTGGATAACGTAATGGTCTGCCAACTATTGGTGGCGGTGACGGTGCCGATCTCTAAAGTGGGTTGTACTATTTGCAGTTCGCCATCATCTAGATTACTGACCCGCAAATGATCAACTGTTCCCGCTGTCCAATCGGTCACCAGATCCTCTTGCAACGCCGAGTCATCCCAATCGGTTAAATAGGTAGCAGTGGTTAGACTCTGTGCTGTACCAGTATCATTTGACCAATCGATCGTAACATTGACCTTGCGTGTATGAGGATCGAATGTATTTCCCGTCTCCGTATCCGTGATCAGATTACTGCTATCACGATAGACATCACTGATTTGAATGGTGCGCGTGTAGTCTCCAGCAAGATCAGGATGATCTGGCTCAGCAGTGAGCGTCCAATCATCACCAGATAGAGCCAAGCCGTATGTACTATCTGGACTATCCGCTAATGCATTCCAAGCTAACCGGTCAATGGTTTGTACTGCTTCAATTGCTTCGGTCGCATAAGCTGCTGCTGTGGCATGACGTTGTGCGGTGCGACTAGTTAAAATAGAAGCAGTTAAAAGGTAGATCGCTCCGGCTGCAAATATCACAAATAAAGCAATACTAATGACCGCCTCAACGATTAATATCCCGGATGAATTATTGTGAAATGAGACCTTCTTCATTGATCGTAATGGTTCGGCTTTCACTCGGTAAGGCATTAGCCGTAATGGTTAAGGTAAGGTCACTAGCAACTGCGCCTGTTAAACCTGCAAATGCAATGTCTGTATCTGGTGTAATCGTCACGCCGTCTGAATAGGTAATTGTTTCGTTATAGAGATCGCTACTGTCATAAGTAGAACCATGAAAAATCACATATTCATGTTGGCTCTGATTTATATGCACGCCCCATGCGTCCGATTGTTCAAGTTGCATGGCTCGACTTTGCGCATAGTGAAGATCTGACCATAACATCGCACTAGTACTACGCACTTGCTGACGAGTTTGCCACGATAAATAATACGGCGAAGCCACTGCAGCCAATACCGCCAACATGGTGATGACGAGTAGGAGTTGAATGTAAGAAAAACCCCGGGCCACGCCCATAATTATAAAGCCCCAACAGAGGCAGTGAATTGATAAATCGGGGTAATCACTGCCAAGCCAATAATCAGCACCACTGCGCCGATCACAAATAGTAAGACAGGCTCAATTAACACACCCAACTGCTTAGTCGTACTGTCTACTTCTCCTTCATAATAATGTCCCAAATAACTCAGCAACTCAGCTAGTTGCCCCGTGCGCTCACCCACCGCTACCATGCGAATTACTAACGGCGGATATAATAATGCCTCTCGCGCAATCACCGAGGATAAACTACCACCATCTTCTACAGCCTGTAGCGCACGTCGGATACTATACTGATACGATAAATTGGTACAAGAATGAACCACCGAATGTAAAGCTTCGCTAATCGGCACTCCACTACTCAACAGTGAACCTAATGTGCCAGTGAACCGAGCTAAATTAATCGATCGAATCATCGGACCGATAATGGGAAGTCGCACCAACACGGCATGCCAGAATCGCTCAAGAGTAGCAATACGGAGTAATAGCTTGCCGATGATGCCAGCGATGACACAAGCAAACAGGAACCACCACCAATACGTTTGCATCCAACCAGCAACTTTCAGCGTGATCTGTGTTAAATATGGTAACTCCACCTCCAGGGAACTAAACAAACGAATGAATCTGGGCATGACAAACAATGATAATACTGTGCCTAGGGCGATAATGCCAGCAAGTATGACCATCGGATAGATCATCGCGCCACGAATCTTGCGCCGTAACTCTAAATCATCCGTCAAACGATTGGCCAACTGCTGCACGTTACGCGTTAAGTTGCCAGAAAACTCACCAGTACGAATGACGTCCACAAATACTGGAGAGAACTGCCGGCGATATTTTGCGAACGCGTCAGCTAATTGATTGCCCTGCTCCACATATAAACGCATGTTGCGAATAATACGTCGTAGCTTACCGTGTGTCTGTTCTTCTGAAACGGCCAGCGATTCCACAACCGTCAAACCAGCACCCAGCATCACGGAAAAATTCTTGGTAAAAAAAGCTACATCCTTGCGATTCACCCAAAATGATAGCTCGATATTCCGCATAGGTTATTCAGCCACGACGCGTAAAACCTCTTCTAAGGTTGTTACCCCCAACAAAGCTTTATGAAAACCATCTTCAAACATAGTGGTCATCCCCTCCTTAATGGCTTGCTGCTTAATCTGATCGGAATCAGCATGATTTAAAATCAACTGGCGAATTGCCGTAGACATCTCTAGCACTTCAAATACACCTACTCGACCTACGTAACCGGAATGATTACAACTGTTGCAACCACGGCCTTTATAGAAGCGTAACTGCTTCGCATCCTTTTTGATATATTTCTCCAAGTGGAATTGCTGCATCAACTCTTTCATCTGATCCCCGGTCACTACCTCACTCATCACACATTGAGTACAAATTTTTCGTACTAACCGTTGCCCCACGGCGATGTTCACTGTAGATGCAACCAAGTAGGGCTCTACTTGCATATCCAGTAACCGTGGCAACGTTGTTGCTGCGTCATTCGTGTGCAACGTGGATAACACCAAGTGGCCAGTCATTGCCGAATTCACGGCAATACTAGCTGTTTCTTGATCACGGATTTCTCCAATCATGATAATGTCAGGATCTTGCCGGACAATGGAGCGCAAGCCAGTTGCAAAAGTTAGATTAGTAGCAGCGTTGACCTGAATTTGATTAATCCCAGCGATCGCATATTCCACAGGATCCTCAATCGTAGAAATATTCACCTCACGGCGATTTAGAATTTTCAAAAACGCATACAATGTTGTCGTCTTACCCGAACCGGTAGGTCCAGTCACTAAAATCATGCCTTGAGGACGTTTCAAATATTTACGTACGCGTTCAACATCGCTTGATCCAAAGCCAATATCTTCTAATGCATACTGACGTGATCGACTAGATAACAAACGCAAAACTGCCTTTTCCCCTTCGGACACAGGCAGAATGGAAACACGAATATCTAGATCTTCTTGTTCTAATTTTTGTACCATTTTCCCATCCTGTGCAGAGCGATGTTCATCGGTACGGAGTTTAGCTAAAATTTTAATACGTGTAATCAAGGTTTCCAAGAGATGTTTGGGCAACTTAACCATGTCATGCAGCACACCATCAACACGGAACCGCACCACTACATTGTCATCTGTGGGCTCAATATGAATATCGGAGGCTTTTTGCAAATAGGCATACTGCACCATGATTTCTAACAACTCTACGACGGGCGGAGTGGCATCGTTACCGCCTAATTTATCTTCCACTAACTTTGCAAATTCAAATTGTAATCCCCGTTTATAGTAACCCAGGGCGTCACGTACATCGCGATCGGTTGCGAATGCTACCTCTGCTAACTTGCCTATTTTTTTCTCAATCAAGTGAACTGTGGCAACGTCTAACGGATTAGCCATTGCCAACTGAATGGATTGGCTAGTTTGCCCAAAGGCGATGACACGCATCGCTCGTGCCATGCTTTCTGGAACAATACGCAAAACATCGTCAGGAATACTTACCTTCCGCAAATTAACAAATGCATAACCGGCGTGTTCAGCAATCAACTGACCAAGTTGTTCATCGGATAACAGATCGCGCTCGACTAAAATATCTGCGAGTGGACGTTGCTCCTTCTGGGCAAAACTAAGCGCTTCAGCTAAGTCGGCCTCAGGCACAACCTTTGTTTCACTGATGATCTGTTGTAATTTGGCGTCACTGAGCATAGTCAAACACGTTAAGCTTTAGGAGTGGTCGCTGACAAAATAGTGACAATTTTTTCTACAACTTTCTGTAACGAGAAATTACTTTTGACGATGTAGTCGGTAGCACCAAGTGTTTTAGCCTGTTCAATATCTTGATCTTGACCAAGATTCGACAGTACTAATACGGGAATTTTTTTGAATTTAGGATCAGCCTGCAAGTGCTCTAAGACCTCAAAACCATTCATGCGTGGCAAAATCATATCTAATAAAATGATGTTGGGGATATGCGCCTTCACCTGTTCTAATGCTTCTTCGCCATTTCCAGCCACAGTAATGCGACCAAATCCTTCATCTTCCATCCGTTCCGCTAACACTTTGGATAAGAAGGATTCATCTTCGACGATTAATATAGTGTAGGATTTGAAATCAATGGGCATAAATGGGTAATGAAAAATAGACTGTGGTTCCTACTCCCTCTTTAGAAGTAAGCCAAATATCACCGCCGTGGAGGCGGACGATTTCACGAGCAATATATAGGCCTAAGCCAGAGCCTTCGGTTTGTGATTCAATGGCATTATCAGCGCGGTAAAATTTTTCAAATAAATGGGCCTGATCTTTAGCTGGAACCCCAATGCCTTGATCTTGTACGCTGCTCTCCACAAAACCGTCTTGGATGCGTGTACTAATCACCACTTCACGATGACCAGGAGGACTATACTTAATGGCGTTATTCACTAAATTTAAGATCACCTCACGGACTTTATCCCTATCTGCCGAGACCACAGGTAAATCGGCTGGAGCTTTATTCACGATATCAACATTATGTGCATGCGCAAAATGATAGAGTTCGTCCTTCACCTCTTCGAATAATTTATAAAGCGATACCTCGGTCGGTTTTAATAGGAATTTTCCAGAATCTAAACGTGATACATTCAGTAGATCATTGATCAGTGAGATCATGCGTTCATTACTTTGATAGGCTTGGTGTAGCTTATCTACTTGCCATTCATTGAGTTCGTTGCCGCGACGATTGTCGATTAAAGTTTCTAAGTACCATTTCACTGCAGAAGCCGGAGTGCGTAATTGATGCGAAACAATGGAAACAAACTCAGAACGCAGCTCCATGAGCTCTTGCTCGCGGGTCAAATCACGAATTAACACTAAGGTTGTGACTTCATCGTCTGTTTCGGTTTTCACCACTTGAAAACCAATAGACACCTGCTCCAGCTTATTCGGCCGTTTGAATTTTTGCGTAGTCACCCACTGATGCGTAGGTGTATATTGCCAAGCAGCCGAGAGATTACTGCTCGGTTGCAGTAATGGTAAAATCTCGTCCAAGCTTTTGCCAATCATTGCAGCTTGATCTTGCTGCGCCAAGTCTACAAAACTTCCATTGCAATCTGCGATCTTCTCGTTTTTATCGATCACAACTACGGCTTCGCGCACGTGATTAAATAAAGCTTGCCAAACCGGCTGATCAGTGAGCATAACGGGCTTTAGTATAACACGAATTGAAAAAAAGCCTAAATAGAAACCTCGCTAAAAAAATAGAGACGTAGCTAGCTACGTCTCTATTGATCTGTCTGCTGACTACTTCAGTGCAGCAAACCGTTCAGCGACAATATTCCAATCGACCACACTCAAGAAATTTTCCACGTATTTGGCTTTATCAGTACCATAATCGATGGCAAAGGCATGTTCCCAACAATCTAACGCCATGATAACGTTATTGTGGACTGGAAAGCCTACATGATGCTCATACATGATATAGGTGTGCAGCAATCCATCTACTTGATTCTTCGTCAAAATCACCCAGCCTGGAGTTGAAGCTGCTGAACCCTTGATATCAGCCACGAACTTATCCCAAGTACCCCAACTCTGCTCAATTGCAGCATGAAAGCTTGATAATACTTCGGTTTTAGCCGGCGTCATGTTTTCGAAATATGCTTGGTGGAGATAAGAACCATTGAAAGCAACCGTTTCACGACGTTTTAATTCGGAAAACGCACCAAAGCTATAGTTACTATCGGCTGGATCAACCGTCTTGAGCTTGTCCTGAATTTCATTGAGCTTCTTAACATAACCCGCATATAAGCCTAAATGGGTTTCCACTTGACGATCAGTCATGCCAGGAAGTTGGCCAACTAAGTGTTTGAAATCTTTTGGAGTGTGAATCATAGGTTTAGTCTACCATACCTAGCCAAGCGTGGGCCAGGGCCAAAATGGCGGCTTCAGAATTTAAGGTCTTGTAACTATACGAGCCGAGCACGTCATAATCAAAAGCTCCATTACTATTTTGGATCGAGGCTAAGAAGTTGTAACCTGTGCGGTGATTACTGCGTACTTTATTAGGCGTATACCCAGCTGCATGCAAGGCCTGTAAGACTACCGCTGTGCTTGAGGAGTTAGATAATCCATGATTATCGTAGCCCCAACCCCCATCATAGTTTTGCTGATCGAGCAGATACTGCACTGCCTGGCGATACGCCTTAGAATTATCACCGATGTTACTAAGCAACTGTACAAAAATGGCAGTGGTATCATTATCACTTTCGTCTAACGCCACAGCATAGGATAATCCACCGTCACTATTCAGACTGTCTTTGGCAGCAGTGACAGCACGCAATACATCCGCATCATCACTGGCAACACCAGCGGCCAATAGCGCTAAGCCAGCGTAGAGATCATCATTGACGTAGGCAGTATCACCAAATTGACCGTGCGCCTTTGTATTGAGCAAGCGGGCTACATAATTGACGCCGTTTTGATCGGTCGCATCATAGCCCAATGCTTCAACAGCCAAAATATGACGCGCGATTTCATTGGTCGCATAGGCAACCTCAATGGTTGGATCGTAAGCTAAGACCGCAGTTTGCATAGCTGCGGGAACCGTAATGCCTGCATTGGCAAACGCAATTGCTGTCCAATCGGTCACACTCTGACTACCCGAGATCATGCCATCGGCATCGACACGAGCCAGTAAAAAATCTGCGGCTGCTGTTAACATCGTCTGCTGATTAGCAACGTTCACTCTAGTATTCTCTGTATAGCGGCGCATCACACGAATACTTGCAGTCGGAGTACGCGTAGCTCCGTCTGCAGTAGCATACACCTCCAAACCATTTGTGGTATCGGTTGGTGTATAGCGAGCCTTTCCTAAACTATCAGTCTGCGTCGTCACATCTCCAAAATGGACCGTTGCCCCACTGACCGGTTCACCATTAGATTTCACCCGCACTACCAATTTTTCATTGACCAATACTTGTTTACTAGGCACTTTTAATTCTAAAGCATTATTGGGATACCCGCCTAATGACAAAATCACATTGTCACCATTACTCAAAGTGTAATCGGTTAAGCCGGTTGAAGCGACGGTATAGTTCACAAAGAAGGACCAATAGTCGGCACTCGTGGCAGCATGACCATCCACACTCGTTAGGTATAAACCGTAACTGGAATCTTGCAATGCATACTCAAAGCCACCTAGCGTTGCAGCCGCTTTTAACGCACAGACGGCTGCAGCACCATCAATCTGATGTTTCACGCCATCTGTGTCGCGTACTGCGCAACCATCGGAACTGATGTAGACATCACCGGCATACACTGTCTCGTCGGCAGTCTCAACGCGCAGATTAGTTTGAATATAACTACTAGCCGCAGCCGGACTAGCGACTACGAACATGAGCAGGCTGAGTAAATAACGTTTCATAAAATACACTACTAATCAATTAACTAATTAATATTCTTGCTCATACACCCAGGCCACCAGATCGTCCGGCGCCACTGTATAGGACGACACACCGACGTTTGCTTTTTTGCCATTCACGTAGTAAATCCAGTATCTCCCCTCTTTGCGACTCGAAGTCACACCACCCAGCTCATCCACAAACGCACCGAGAGAGGTATAATCTTTAACGCGGTAAGCAAAATTGCACTGTTGACTCGCTTGCTGCATCAACTGATGTACAGATAAATCATCTGTGTATGTCACCACACAACGTTTAGTGATCCCCGGTCCACTGATCGTGACAACCACATTCTGTGTCACCACCTCTGCTTCTGGCTCAGTCACCGCTACTGGCTCCACAATCTCCTTGACTGGCTCAGTCTCTACAGCATCTACCGGTGCAACTACAGTTTCAGTGTTTACAAGTACTGCATCTTCCGGTATCTGCTCTGTATTTAATGATTCATCAGCAGGCTGCACTACATTTGCATTGCTATTTAGAGTATTCGATGATTCCACGAATGCTACATCATCCAACGTGACATCATTATCGTAATACAATTGGCGGCCAGCGATGAACGCAACGCTAATCACAACCAGCATAGGGAGATAAATTGTGATGAGGCGTTTTAGCATGTCGGCTTTTGGATAGAGAATAAAAAAATCCTGCTGAGAGCAGGACGACAACAGATGAGGATACATCGATCGTCTGTCCTTGCTCGAGAACATACACGATAAGAGGTATCCCGGCTCGTCTAACATTCAGACATACGGTTGCGGCACAGCTCCGGATTCTAACCGGATTCCCCTAAAAGTTGTAAAGGTATGGCTTAGGATAAACCAGGGTCTCAAAATGGTCAAGTAGGGACAACCCTAGGGTTGCCCTTACCGGAATTGCCTCTTGAATATCACATTATTTTGCGGCAATGGCCTGATGCTCGCGTAAAAAATCAGCGGGATTAATCCAATGGACTAAATCTGCATTATTTTGTACATACCCAGCATATAACTCTGTGCCTGTGTAAGGATAAAGACCAAAATGCAAGTGTTTACGTTCACCATCCGTTTCGGTAGATTGATCTTCGCCTAATACACCTAACTGATCACCTTGTTTAAGCTGATCACCAACCTCGGCAGTAACAGATGCTAAATCTAAGTGACCGTATAAGGCATGGTAAGTGACGGCATCCGCAGTAAATTCAAGAATGACTACTCCACCATAACCAGATACTACCTGCTTCTGTATGACCATGGCATCTGCTAACACATAGACAGGGACTTCTACTGAACGGTCGGACACTTCAACATCGTCACCAGTGTGATAACCACTGAAACGATCCCCACTGTCAGGTTCAATATACTGACCAAACGTTTTTTGAGTACGTGCAGTGGTGTATGCTTCAATGGGGTAGGTAAAATTTACATCTTCAGATTTCGCCTGGCTGGCGAACAAATTCTGCATCTGTGATTCTAACTCTATGGTATTACCCAAATCCTCCGCCTGCTGTTGAAACTGTTTTATCGGATCAGCAATCACAGTGGTAGAGCTAGACTTTTGCAATACCGGCAGGGTGCAACCAGCTAATACCATTACACTCAACCCTAGGCAAACAGCCAACAAATACGTTGATTTGAACATGACAATATGATAGCACATGGTGTATAGTGAAGCCATGATGAAGAACAAACAATCCAAATCACTCTATCTAATTTTCGGCGTAGTTATCGCCGTTTTATTGGCCCTAATCGGCTACTTCGCTTATTTATTAATTGCCCCAAGCGACGATACCGACACAAGTACCAATACAGTAAATGCTACTGCCAATAGCAACGCAAACAAGAATAAAAATGCGAATGCGAACAAGAACGCAAATAGCAATGGTAATAGCAATAGTAATGCGAATACAAATAACAGCAACACGAATGCTGGTTTAGTAGAACCCGAGAATAGTAATACCAACACTAACAGTAACAGCAATACCAACAGCGCGGATGAAACTGCCGATGAGGTTGTAGCCGGTGAAGGTGAAGAGGTTATTACCCTTTACTTCCCTAAAGACGGTGCGAGTTGCGGTGAAGTTTCTCCGGTGAAACGAGCTGTCACGCCTAGCGATGATTTCTACGGCCAAATTATCTTGGCTGATCTCGCTGGCCCTACTTCCGAGGAAACTGGTTATGACAATGCTGCTAGCGGCATTCGTTTACGTTGGGTGGAATATACTAGTGAAGGTTCAATCGTGTATGTCAACGAAGCTTATGATGCCTTGAATGATTGCGACAAAGCAACGGTCGATGCACAATTGATCCAAACAGCTAATGTCATGTTTGATGTCAAAGCGACCGCCGATGGGAAAGTAGTCGTTGGGTATCCAGAAGGACAAGATCCTAACGCTGATGCTACCAACGATAATAGCAATACCAACACTGCACAATAAACCGCAATAACTAAATAACCCCACACATCACGTGTGGGGTTATTTTTTATAACACCCGGTATGACACCGGGTGTTATGCTCTGGAGAAATCTTACAATCCTAAGTCGATATGGACTTCGCTTTCTGGTAAGAACGAAAGATCGTTCCCTACGAGAACTAAGCCAGTCGCTGCCTTAGGCACTTCAAAATAACCTTCCCAGTCAACGGTTTGAGTGGGCTGCAAACTGATGTAGACAGGTGAGGAATCACTATCTACATAAATCGTGGTGTCTGTGGAAACCTCAAATTGGTTTTCATCAGCATCCATCACATAGACTCCGTTAGTACTAACGGTCTGAGTTTCTTTACTGTTGTTGGTCACTTCACCTTTAATATGGAGCCATGTAAAGCCTTCATCCGCTGGAGTTTCTTCAGCAATGATCTCCCATTCTGGTAAGGTCGCTGAAGATGGAATTACATCCATCTGTTCAACGGAGACTACTTTGTGGACGATATCACCGGCTGGAGCTTCTTCCCCAACGGCATAGTCCTTAACGGCCACACTGTTGGTATCGTTCGTACCAGAGGTACGAGCTGGGCGGTTAACATTGTCTGAACCACCCATGCAGCCGGCCACTACGACAGTGGAGAGCAACAGAGCAGCTAACGAGGTTGTTGTACGCATAGATGCAAAAACGTTAGTAATAAAAATTAGTTAGCAAAAAAATTAATTGACGACCAGTGTACCCCGCATACTACTGTGGCCAGCGCCACAAGCCACTGAACAGGAAAAGGAGAAGCTGCCTGTTTGATCAGCCACAAACTCTACCGTAGTTGTTTTGCCTGGAGTAATCGTCTCGTTGATATCGAAATCTGGCAAGGAAAAGCCATGGGGAACGTCTTCCGTAGTTAGGTTGATGACTACGGTATCACCTTGATTCACAGTAACCGTACTTGGACTAAAGGAAAATTGACTAGCTACAACGTCAAATGTTTTCGTGGTATTCACTGTGGTGTCATCATCTGCAGTTGCTGTTGGAGTATCATTCACATTGGCATCCGCACTACCACTCAAAGTGGTTTCCCCTGCAGGATTTACAGTATTCGTGTTCACAGTAGCAGTATTCACGTTGGTTGTGACTGTAGAACTATTAGTTGCGCATCCCGTGGCCATCAATACGATGACAGCAGAACTAGCAATTAAACGATAACGAAAACTTTGCATAGATTGGCATTAAGAATAACGTTCCTAGTATACAAACATTGGGTTGAATAGACAAGCTGAAATCGGTCTAAATACAAAAGTAGAGACGTTGCGAACAACGTCTCTACGAATTTCTGTGATAAAACGCTGATCTTACAAGATTGCGTCTTTAGCTTGCTTGGCAACGCGGAATTTCAGAACAGTTTTGGCTGGGATCTGAATTTGAGCACCAGTAGCTGGGTTGCGGCCCATACGAGCAGCGCGATGTTTCTTTTGCATTTTGCCTAAGCCTGGAAGAGTGCATTCACCAGCATCTTTGGTTTGCTTGTAGACGAGGTCCACGAGCATATCCCACATGGTGGCAACTTGCTTCTTACTTAAACCGGCTTTGTCAGCCATTGCAGCCATGAATTGGCTTTTGGTCATTGGTTTGGCCATAACAGTTCTGTTAGTTTAATAAATTTGCTCTACTATACACTATTTATTGGGTTTCTTGAAGGTTTTTGACGAGGGGTGTGGAAAAGTCACTACTACTCTACCGTGATCGTCCCAGTCATGGATGGATGATAGACGCAGTAGTAGTCATAGGTACCGGCCTCATCAAAGGTCACTGTGTAGGATTCATCTTCAGATAAATCGCCAGTCGTAAAGGTTCCATCAACTGCGCTAGCCGTGTGCACCATATTATCCTTATTGGTAAAGGTAACCATATCGCCTACTTGGATTGTCAAATCGGTTGGGCTAAATTCAGAATTATCGATCTCCACCTCGACGGCTTCCACATTATCTTCTGAATCATCTGACGAATCACGGTTGTCATCAGTTCCATCGTTATCATGATCGTACTGATGAGTATCCTCACTGTCTTCAATTCCATCTGCATCATCATCGCCATCTTCTTTATCGTCTGATCCATCGTTATCGTGATCATTCAAATGTTCATCTTCGTCATCCTCTACACCATCATTATCATCATCACTATCTACACGATCTTTCGTGTCATCATTATCATGATCCAATACTTGGCCGCAAGAATCCTCACTCAAATCTTCAGTACCATCTTCATCGTCATCTAGATCCTTTTTGTCGGACTTACCGCTATTATCATGATCCTTCTTGTCTGCAGCAGCTTCATTACGATCACGCATGCCATCATCATCGTCATCTAGATCTTCGGCGTCATGCTTGCCGGTATTATCATGATTGTTACGATATTCACTCTTCTCAATATAGTCTGGAATACCATCAGTGTCATGGTCCGCCGAACTTTGCAGATCGTCAGTAGTGTCATCTTCAGAGTCGTCGACCCCATCATTGTCGCTATCATCACGATATTGGCCCTTTTCAACACAGTCATAATAGCCATCTCCATCCGTATCAATGGAGGTACTGTTATCTGTAGTAGGGTTATTGCTACGAGCTAAGGCTGGCTGCAAGGCTACGGATAGCATCGCCATCAAGGCCAAACTGATTGCCAATTTTCCTTGGTGTTTGAATAATTTTTGCATAGTAAAATATTTACTAATAATGCCGCTACGCAGTAGTATAGCACGATCCCTACATACGTAGAAGGTCATGACCACACTAAGCGGCGTGATCAAGCAAATGGTCTAACTTACCTCTACGACGACTAGCGCTTCTGTTCGAGTAGTTGTATCAATTGAATATAATATTGATTACGCTCTTGTTGAGTACCGGCGCGATCAATCAACTCAACTGCCTCGCGAGCGGCATCTAATTCAACCCCAGTGTGTTTCTGTAAGTAGGATTCAAATAATGATCGAGCAGCTACGGTATGTAGTCCGGCAGCCGAACTGCGGTCTACCTCGTCGTACGCGGCAGCTGTGGCTAACAATAAATCATACATTGGCACAACCCGTGATGGACGATCCAAAGTTGGGGTGTTCAAAGCAGCTTCTTCAATCAGTTGATTTTGCAGTCCAGTAAATGCAGACTCTAAATACTTCTTTTTATCGACTTGATTATCTGCCAATTCGGCACCACGCAAATTAGCCAAGACAACTTCACGTTTTAACATGGCACGCGCCGTAGGGTTCATATCAGCACCCAGAATATCTAAGGTGCCTTGATAGGCTTCAATGGCGTGGTCTGGGCTATCCACGAACTCTTTACCATACTGTTGACTATACCACGCTGCAGTGTCCGGCACAGCGATAAAACTATCTAATCGATCACCAGTGGCATCGGTAGAATTTACACCGACTACTATGGTTTCCGTTGCAGATTTAGCAAACATAAATATCCCTTCTGTATGCGCAGCATCACTCATATTCACTTGCGGGATGTACAACAAACCACGTTCTGCTAAATGAAACTCCTCATCGGCTAAAACATAGCTAGAAATATTCAGACGCTCAAAATCGCGACACACTCCATTCGATGCTTCTAACAATTCGGCAATCGTTTTTTGGATGTGTAGCTGTGTTTTTGCAGCATCATACTGTGGATACAAGGAGGTCAATGTTGGATCGTACGTTAGTGCTGAAGTCGGTTCTTGCAACACCACCATCCATTGCGCTGCTGTTAACGCCTCTAAATCCTGCACTGTTTTGTAGTGTTCACCAAAATGGGCATTCGCAGCTTGTAACCAACTCGTTTCAAGATAATTTTTTGCATAGAGCACATCATCCTCCGTGGCTCCTAAAGCCATATTACCGTACACATCACCATAGCTAGGATACTCTCCCGGATACATACGACTTGGCTCACTGGTGTATTTAACAGTCGTTCCAAGTGGGCCATGCTGATCTGCCTGATAGAGATGATCCTCTTGTCGAATCGAACGTTCATATTGATCTCGCATCACGCGTTCGTGCATCTGAAAGGTTACATTGTGCTCAACTTCATGATTATCAACCCCAAGTAAGGGGGCATCCCAATGGGCTCGACCAGCGTAATCGGAAATACGAATTGCGGTATCGGCATTTAACGTAATCACTACATCCCCTTGCTCTTCCGTTAACTCGAGCGGTACGATCGTATTCAGATCCACTCCTTTGCTAGCTTGCTCTAAATCCATTTCACAAGAGGCAGCCATCATTGCTACCAGAGCAGGTACAAGATTGGCGAACCGACTATGTGCTTGTCGTTCGAACCAGCTGCGTTGTCGCTCACGCTCCGCCGGATTCGCTGTCTGAGCCGAGTGCAGTACGCCGTCACTAGTCGATAAATCTACCTCTTCCTTCGGGGCATGTTCAAACCAATGCGCGACAATTAGATCCAAGTTTGGATTGTTTTGTTCTGTCGGAGCTTCACGACGAGGTGGGCGTTCATAACGCTGAGGCATAGGTTAATAATATAACCTAAAAAATAGTTTTTGTCAAGATTACTGCCGTTCTTCCAAAGTGACTTCCACAGTTTTTTCTTCTCCATCATGCAACACTTTTAACTCCACTACATCCCCTACCTGATGTTGGCCAATTAACGTGCCAAGGTCGTGGGTATCATTCAATTTCTGGCCATTCATTTCCAAAAGGATATCATTCTCCTCTAGGCCGGCTTTGTCCGCTGGTGAGCTAGGAATCACGGCTAAATCAGTTGGGGCATCACCACGGCGCACCAGGGCACCGTATTCTACCGGCAAGTTCGCCTCTTGTTTAAACGTCGGCGTAATCGCAACATAGCGTACTCCAAGATACGGACGACTAATTTTACCAGTCGTCTGAACACTTTCGAATGTATTCTTCACTAAATTTCCAGGTAACGCGAAACCAATATTTTCTGCAGCAGCCATGGCGACATTTACCCCAATCACTTGGCCCGAGGTATTCAGCAAGGGACCGCCGGAATTGCCTAAGTTAATCGCGGCATCTGTCTGAATCAATCCTTGTAGTTGTTCTGAACTTCCTAGCCCGTTTCCAGCCTCGATCGAGCGCGCCAAACCGGAAACAATTCCCACCGACACTGAATTGCTAAACTCTCCAAGTGCATTGCCAATGGCAATGGTGGTTTGGCCAACTTGTAACGTATCCGAATCTGCAAATTCTAAATAGGGAAAATCAGTCCCTTCAATTTTGAGGATGGCAATATCGTTCGCTGGATCGCGCGCAATGATGGTGGCCGGATACGTCGTGCCATCGTTCGCATAAACGGTATACTCGGCTTCTTCTTCAGAGACCACATGTTTGTTCGTTACAATATAGCCATCTGCAGAGACTAAAAATCCTGACCCACTACTCACCTCTTGTTTCTCTGTTCCATTTTGTCGATATTGCGGTAAATTCAAACCAAACGGATCGAACTGCTGTTGCTCATAGTACTGTTCATACACGGGGACATCTTGCGTAGCCACAATCGAAATGACTGCCGGAGTTACCCGCTGGACCACATCGACAATTTGTACTTCTTGATCAGTGGTAGTTGGAATTACTTGGGAGACCGAATCACTCATGGTTGAGGTGGATAAATTGAGTCCATCACGAACCCATTCGGGTTTTAAGTAAATGACAGACACCAGAACCCCGCCAATGATCAAGGTCATAAAACCACCAGCAAGGGATCCCAATATGATGGATAAGGCATTAGATTTAAATGACATACGATCACTAATAAGTTAATGATTGAATTATAATTTTAGTATACTATGGTGATTCATACTATCAAGGGTAGTAGATATACACAGGTTACCCACACAATGGGATAACACAAAAAAACTTCACGGTGAGTTCACCTTATTCGATAATTTCTACACGCTTCAATGCTTCATCCCGTAAATAACAAGACATTAGCATTAATAACTGACCAAATAAAAATGGTTGTTGAGCGTCGGCATACGCTTGAATATTTTCCAATAAATCTGGACGCTGCTCCTGTAATTCCTTAATGGCTTCAACCGCGGCATCGTAAATAGCACCTACCGTACCGGGTTGGCGCTGAAATAAAATATCCAATAAGACCTCAAGGTTTGCTATCAATAAATCTTCTGCCCCACTTTCACGCAGGACTCGATATGCTTCTTCAGATAATTCAATTCCAGCCATAGCATTCGATGATTGTTAAATCTTTGGTTTGTGCCCTCGAGAAGAATCGAACTTCTATCGCAAGTTCCGGAAACTTGTGTCCTATCCATTGAACGACGAGGGCTAAAGCGCTGCTAGTGTAGTATAAATCAGGTTGATCAGCAATAGCTAGCGATCATGCTTAAAGATTTGATAAGTCATCGGTCGCGTAGGCTGCACTGCATGTAAACCAAGCTCCTCTAAGTTAGTTGTGCCCAACTGATGTGCCTGCTCGCGCGAGCTTTGTACAGTTTTATTCACGCGTAAACCTACATCGGCTGCCTGCATTAAACCATTCGACTTAGTACCTAACCACAACTGCCCGACTGGACTTAATAACTTCCCTAAACGTGGAATATCTAAATCATTTTTGAAACCATGTGCTAACGCCAGCCGCTCGTGTACTACATCTACATTCCCTTTGAGCTGAATCGTGCGCTCATCCGGCAAGGTTATGCTGCTGCGCAAAATAGTGGAGGCATCTCCTTTGAGATAATGCACCATGCGACGAAATACTTCAATAAACATCTGTTCTTCCATGCCTAAGAAGGGTAATAATTCTTTGACGGATGGACTACTTTGATCTGACAGGTGAAAGTCTAAATTAGTGACTACAATAGCAATCTTACCCTGCTCTATCTTTTGTCTAATCAGTGGTTGAGCAGCGATGCGCAACGCGCTTAAACCAACCATGCCACCAAAATCAACCAAAATGGCTGGCCGATCAATGTTGTGCTCAGCCAGAACTCCTGGATATTGTGCTAACAGGTGAGCTAAGTCCTCTTCCACGCCATACAATTTTTCGACGCGCTGCTGATTAGTTTGTGCTGGTTCATCGACATATAATGGCTGTCGATATTCTCCCATCATAAAACCATAACCTTCTCCTTCTCTTTGGATCAGGTTCTTGCGTTCCTCGGCAAGTTGCCGTCGTTGTGGTAAATCTGGTGCAAAACGCATACATTACCAGCGTCCACCGCCGCCACCACCGAAGCCGCCGCCAGAAAAACCGCCACCACTAAAGCCAGAACCACCCGAGCGTGCAGAGGCAGGCACTTTAAACTGACTAGGCGTACGACTGGTCGACAACAAAGCGTTGTACAGTAAAGCCTGATTGACACCGTGCATCCAAGTGGGCGGATCTTGCAAAATACCTTCAAACTGTTTCACCCACTGCCTCTCTACCCCGAAGACGATAGCATAGGGTAAATACTCTTCAAACATTTTCGGTGTCAGTTTTGGGACCTGTGAAAACTTTAATCGCTCAGTTTCCGTGACGCCTAAGAACCACTTAAACCCCTCAACGAGTTGTCGAGCGTCGGCCCCAGCTACATTCAATGGCAAACGATTATTTTGAACAAAGAAGGTGATCACACTGAGGATCATCATACTCACTCCGGTAATGATGTAATGGTTCACGCCGGCGGATGAATAACTTGAGACAACAAAGCCACCGAGCACAAAGCCTCCTAACCCATAGAGCCCGACCATCGTTTTAATAGTTTTCTTCATGGAATCGATCCAGCTCATGGCTTGCAGATGGTCTGCAGCCTGTTTTTTGGTCGACACCATAAATCCAGTGCTGATTAACGTGGTCTTTTTTAATTCTACTTCTCTACCGGCCGCATACTTCACACCAAAGATCTGATTGCGTAAGAGTGTTGTGGTCGGATCTGTGCGCACAACCTTGCCCGTGGCACGTAACGTCTTTACCTCGCCTTTTTTCTCATCGTAGATTAGCTCCATCTCCCCCAATCGGGCTGATTCAATCAATTCGCCTGCCAATGCACGCGGCGTAATTTTACCAGTCAATAAATATTCGGCCTGACTTGGGTTTTCAATGCCAGTCGGAATTTCGTAAATTGGAATCAATGCTTTACTGGGTTTACGACGGCGGCTCAATACCAAGAGCAATAACGCCAAGAGCAGCCAGCCTGGAATCAAAAATAGCGTCCAATTGGCTAACGCCCAATGTACAATACGCTCGCTAGTGGAGTGCAATGTTACTGTGCCTGGCTTGAATGCAAAAAGGACAGTCATACCTTGATAGTCGCCTAAATTCTTCAGTTCAGCCGTATAAGTATTTCCAGCAACAGAATATGAGCAAGTATTATCGTCTCCACTAGCCCCATAAAAACAACTGGCTGGATACTGTTCTAGCTGACTATCCGGTGGGACAGTCACGCTAATTTTGGCTTTGCTGATCGGTACGTTCCATTCTGTACCAATTGCGTTCCAATATAACTCGACGTAATCCTGATAATCCGTCATCACCCAGTCGACGTCATAGTCCAACGCATACACTTGTGTCCCACGTACTGTGGTCGCGTCACTGCCAATGCGCCAAACCGAATTTCCGTTTGATTGATACGTTTCTACTGGCCACTCTTCACCTTGTTGATCTGTAACGCTATTCAAACGAATATCTAATTGATCGGTGAACCAACCGTTAGCATAGTTGTATGGCACATAGCGCTCGATGCCATGTGCTGGTTCCAAGCCATCGCCAAATGTATAGGTAATCACTTCATGCACATGCAGTGTTCCATTCGGGCGCACCTGTAACTGCACTGCATAATCATCGATATTATCCCAATAGCCATCATCCTCAATCGCCAAGACTGGTAGGGCATATCCTGCACATAACAGCGTGATGGTAAGCAATAAACGCACGATGAATTTTGGCATATGATTCTTTATAGTGACTCAATCCTAAATGTTTTAGTGGTACGTTCTGCCCACTGAATTTTAGTGTGTTTCGTGGTAACACTGTCATTCTTTTTAATCACCAAGCGGTATTTTTTATTATTGCCGGGCAAAGTCGTAGCTGTAAATTTACCCTTCGCATTTGTCGTACCGGTCCAAATTTTTTTGTCCTTCGCATTCCGTAGAGTAATCTCGGCATTCCGTACTGGATCTCCACTAGCATCTACTACTGTAGCCTTTAATTCTCCGTACGAATCGACGGTCAGCCGGATAGTATCCAGATCAACAAAGGTAAATTGACTAGCATTATTGGTCACCGCTATGCGCATAATCACTGTCTCTCCGGCTAACGCACTCACATCCATTGTGCGTTTTGTCCAAGTCACGACATCGCCATTACTGGCGGGAATTGTTTTCGTAAATAACACCGTGCTCGTACCAGCGCGCACAAACTCTACCGTTAGATCATCGCTACTGGTTGCGTCATCGGTATAGAACCGATAATAAAAACTGAGTGCAGCTTGACCGGTCTCTGCTGGAATCGTGAGGGTCTGACTAATCGCTTCTGTCTGATTCAATTGGCCAAGTGTCAGGTACTGACCATCCAAGGCGTATTGATCTTCGAGATCTGAGCTATCCACATTTTCAAGTGTCCAAGCTAATACACCATCATCAAATTTTCCGTTCGTTATGATGCTGTCGTGAAACACCGCAGCGGACGCCTGCATACTAAATACTACTCCACCAAGAATCACCAGACACAGTAAAATTTTAACAGTCATAATCCATTAATTATAGCGGATTATTGGACAACAACAATAGCTTTCTCACCGTTCGCAATATTTGATTCTGGATCCGTTAGATCGTGAATGGCATTGTAAAATATATCTACATTATAATGGTAATTTTCACCGTAACGCGTACCTGGATCATGCACTATAAAATCTGTACCTTCGTATCCCACCAGTAGTACAACATGATAATCTGGTCCTCCATTTAGAAAATGAGGGTTGCCCAAGGCCTTGCCATAGACCGGCACAATCACTGGTTTACCTTCGCTGACCAGTTGCTTCAAACGATTAATAGTGACCGTCCGCGAAACCTTCACCTTTAAACCCTCATATTGGCTCGCCGTGTTAGCTGTTTCAGCCATAGCAGTATCTTCGTGATGACCATAGTTCGCTAGCTCCCATTGCACAATACTTTGGATTTCATCTTCGACTTGCGTGACCGAAAAACTTGTTCCTGCTTTCCAATGGCTAAGCATGACCAAAATCGCTTCTTCACAAGCTTCGCTGTAGGGTGAAGACCAATCTCCACTGGGTGCTTGGCTAGTAAATGGCACATCTAATAAATATGAGCTTGGAATATGATCGCTGTCGTACTCCCCTGCTATTTCAATTTGATCCAGATCAGCGTCACTAATGCCTAAGCCAAATTTAGTCATTAATTTCCAGGCAGCTTTTGGCCGTCCCAAAAAGTAGCGCTTACCATCAGTAGGATTCACGTACCAAGCCTCGCCGTGTTTTTCGACCTGCAGCACAATTTTCCCACGCACACTATTCATGACCGCGCTATTACCATCCCAGGGTTGGCCTTGTTTTGGAATCAATTGCAAATTTGCATTTGTAATTCCAACCCCCAACGATTTCATCACTTGATAGGCATCACTGGGCGCACCTAAATAATAACGTAACTCATTCGCTGGATTCACATACCAGGCTTCCCCGTGCTGTTCCACTTGTAATAAAATTTTGCCTTGCGTGCGCTCCGCCACAGTACTAGCTGAAGTCATAGTAGGTGCTACAACAGAGAGTAAGACAATCACTGTTGCTGTAAAATATCTGTTCATCATGCGACTACCATTACAATTTAGGCATATTCAAGTTGGCAATGACATTGAGTCGCCGTAACCATGCATGCCAATCGGTAATGGCGAATGGCGAATTACTACATTTCCATGGTCGTTGTCCGCGCAGATGAAACGTACATTGATACGCCATATGCTGCTGATTACGTTGAATCTCAATCTCGGTGATATCCGCGAACACAATCGTGCGCTGTCGCTTCCAATAGCGGCCACGCTCAACGGTAATCGTTTGTGTAGTGGGATGAATCTGCGCCGAGATCTGACGACGATGCAACACAGGAATCAATACGATGATGCAACCCAAATAGATCAAAGCATTTTGTGTGGGTGTAAACTTAGGATCTTGTGTAAATGGATTGACTGCTAAAAATCCCATCAAGACCAGCAGGTAACTAAATAACATGCTCAGAACCCCAGCCGTTGAATAGGGAGAAGATTGTAGTAGTAGCGGATCTGTGGGATTAGTGTTGGAAACCTGTGATGAATGTGTTGCTTGATACCACTCTACGATGACACGAGAGAGAGTTAACACGCTCAATAAACCTAATAGCCAACTGGTGTAGTGACTCGACAGTAGATAGCTATAGACTAAACCCGGTAATGGCAATTGAAAAATCCAGATCCAGATCGGAGTAATACTCACGCGCGTAATGGGTTGTTGATAGAAGCGCGTAATCGCTTGAATATAATGGGCAACAATCGCCAAGACTGGAACTAGCGTGATGAAGAGATATTGAACTAAAACCTGTGGATCATCAAAGACAGTGGATCGATAACCTAGTACGGAATCAATGAAAACCGTAAAGGCTCCAATGACCAGCACTATTTCCATCCCTACGCGTACGGTGGCCGTACCACCATAAAATCGTTTGTGGTCCCCCGCGGGCAATTGCCGATAGGTACGACTATATTTGTAGGCGTGAAAACCAGCCATGACGGCAGCCTCCACCCCAAAGATAAATACTACTTCGGTGATATCCCAACCGAATACTAAGACGCCGACCAAAGGCGAAATGATTTGGATCGTCAAGGCAGTCAGACGTAGTATTCTGGCAATGGCATTTGGCATCTGTGCAGTATAGCAGAAATTGATCGATCACCTACTGACTGGATTGCTCCAAAGCGGCAAGATCAAATTTTTTCATTTGCAAAAACGCCTTGGTCACCCGGTCAAGCTTGGCCTGATCGGTAGTTTGTAGCATTGTTTCCATCACTGTCGGTGAAATTTGCCAAGACACACCAAATTGATCCTTTAGCCAACCACATTGTTCCGCTTCAGGAACGGCTGACAATTTTTCCCAATAGTAATCAATTTCGGCTTGGGTATCACAACGCACAAGAAAGGATATAGCTTCATTAAAATTGAAGTCATGCTGCCGCGCGCTATCCATAGCACCAAACTCTTGGCCTTCCATACTGAAATGGCCATACTTAATACTGTCCGGTGCATCGGGTTCGGCGCCAACACCATACGGAGCCGTAAAGTGAATCTTTGCGTTGTGAAAGACTGAGGTATAAAACTCCATAGCAGGTTTAGCTTTACCGCAGACGTTATTCGTAAACATCAACACCGGCACAATCGCTTGCGTAATCGGCTGATCTCCGGAATGGATAATTTGCCAAGATAATCCATAACGATCTTCTACCCAACCGTAGCGTTCACTAAATGGGTACTTACCTAACTCCATTAATACTTTTCCACCGGGTGATAATTTACTCCAGATCTGGTTTACCTGTTCTACCGTTTTACATTTCACATGAAATGAAATGGATGGATTAAATTTGAAATAGGGTCCTGCACTAATGGCCATAAAATCCTGCCCCAGCAAGGTGAACGCTAGTAAATCCACATCACCAGACGGCGTGCCCTGTAGCTTGGAGCTGTGCTTAATTTTAGAATCTCCACCAAAGAGATCTACATAAAAAGCCGCAGCTTCTTTAGCTTGTGTATCGAACCATAAATGGGTAACGATTTTTTGCACAGACTCTAAATCCCTACTACTACTTTAAACCCACCAGTCGCCATGCGCTTCATATCAAAGGGCATGTTCATCAGATCGGCGTCACTATATTTTTTCGCAAAATACGCCATCACTTTTTTATTCACGGCATCGCGATGGGCTTTCGATTTATAGGTCACAAATGAAAACCAAACGGTTTCCGTCGGTTTGGCGTTAATCAATTTCTTAAAGGTCAGACTAACTTGCGGCGGTGTTTGATCAAAGATACATTCTTTGTAATCTAGCGCTCCGAATTTTTTCCAAATGGTGAGTCCTTCTTTAGCCATCGCCTTATACTTGGCTGTATTCTTCTTTGGAATCGCAATGACGAAACCGTCGACGTAAGTACCTTTAGCCATAAGTGCATTCAGTTATTGATTATATTTATACCTTAGCAAAGTTTGTGTTTTTTTTATAGCGCAAAACAAAAACTGGCCAAATTCTGACCTCATGGTAGACACCATCTCGGAAGAAGTTATGAGAACGTTCCGTGCCATGAGTGCGCCGTCTGGGGAAAACTCATTCATGCGTAAATTATTTTACTCTGCTTGATGAAAGTAGCGTTTTTGCCCTTGCGCCGTCGCATCAGCGCCCTTGTGTTTATTGGTGTGAACTTTTATGCTGCACATATGGATTATAAATGTATCGTTTTAGCAGCACTGTTATTGTTACCCTGTAGGGGTTTTGCTATGGATGTCGTTGATGCAACCTGGGAAGATGTTTCTCCAGAAATTATTAGCCCTTATTCCAATGCAAGCCAGCACTTATACAGTTTCAATAATACTATTTACTTTACTCACTATGATAGTGGGGGGCCCATAAGTTCATCGTATCCCTACACATTCGCAACACTGACGCAAGCTGGTTGGAGCTATCTACTTCAAGGTTCGTTTGATTACTCTAGCTACCAGGTTGGGCATAAACCAGCAGTTGTCTACAACAATGCATTGTATGTTTACTTTGGGGATGGTTTGTACAGGATCACGACTAATAACACCATCACTTTCTTGAATAACTGTTATTACACTCAAAGCCAACAATATTTCTTCTCTTATAAAGAGTGGCTTTATACTTCTTGTGGTTCTAGTCAGCTTGTCGTTACCAAGTTTCATCATGGCGTGGGCGATTCAAAGGCTGTATTATTGCCAACGGTAGAATCATACTTATTGGAAATGTCGGGCGTACGCTTTAATGGTAAGTACTATTTTTTTGGAAGCCGCAACCAACGTTTGGGTGCATATACGCTAAAATCAAACCAATCAGATGTACTTGATTATCAGAATGTGCCAGATCATGAAGTTATCATGCCAGTTCATTCTTTTGTTTTTAATCAAAAAATATATCTTCAGTCAAATAAAAAGTTATTTATATCTGATGACGCCACGCACTGGCAATCCATTAAAAAATTTCAAACTAGTCCTACGGACGTTGGTTTAATAGGCAACTATATTTTTGAATACTTCGAGCAAGGAGAGCGTCGTATATTATACTACTCAGCTGATGCAGGGACAACTTGGAAAAAATTGAGAATAACTGGATTCAAAGTTCAAGATCACATACTTTTTGATAGCAGCTCTGAATTAATATATCTGTCAGCACTGAATGATACTGGACAAAGTGTTGTGCTAAGTACGAAAGACTTTACTAATTGGAAACAAATTGGGTCTACACATGACGCTAGCATTAATGATATGGTATTGACTGAAAACTATCTTTATTTTGTCACTGAGTATAATCGCATTTACAGAACTTTGTTAACCCCATCCAGGTAGAAGAGCAATCAGATACTGTCATATATCTTTTGTGGACTCAAATACTTGCCGATGTGTACTTTAGCGCCGTCTGGGGATAACACAACTGTTCGCAGATTATTCTACTCTGCTTAGATAAAGTAGTGTTTTTTGCATAGCGCCGTCGCGACAGAACTATTGATCAATTTTGGGCGTCCCGTACACTAAGATGACACTTTCACTAGTATTGCAGTGAATACCAGAAATCTACATTAGTATCCACTATGCCAAACTAACCTGATCTAACACATTCATAATTATCCACATTCAGCTTATGACATACAAACCACCTTATCTACTACCAGCCCTAGCCTTGAGCGCCATCACACTCGCAGGCTGCGTTACTGATACAAAGACCAATACCAATGCCAATGCAGTGGTGAATACTAGTGTGAACAATACAAACACAGTCACAAATACTACCACTGCGAATGACAATGTGAACGAGGCCATTGCTAATACCAATCTGAACGAGAATAGCAACACTGAAGTTTCAGATTTAGATACTTCCGATTGGCAGACATATACAAATGAGAAATATGGATTTAGTTTTAAGTATCCAAAGGACTGGCAAATTTCAAACGATATCTTTGAAGAATATAAAAAATCATATGATAACCCACGATATCAGGTCAATACGACAGATATAGTATTTGCTACTTCGCTTGACAACGCAGATATTACTGCAGAAATTGATCACTACAAATCTCTAACAGATGTGATGGGAGTAGGAGTAATGGAATCAGTTGCAAGAGGTAAGTTAATTTCAGTTGCTGTTTCTGACCTTGAAGTTTCTGACTTAGTTAGTGAACAAGGTTTTGCTTTTACAATTGGCGATACAACACTACTGGATAACAATATTGTAGCAACTAATGTTTACCTGAAAAAAAGCTGGGAAGGCAACTCAAATTACCACTATATTTACATTCCGCTCCCGGATGCTGAATTAACGAACATGGGTAAGCCAGTCCAAAGTGTAGTTTTTACAATGGAAACAAATAATGGCAATTATGACCAAAATGACTTATTAAATATTGTGCACACATTTCAAACCAATTCCTGACTTGGCCACTACCAATCCAACCATTGGATTGGTATGGCTAGTTCAGGAATCCTCCTAGCTAGGACGTACTTTTACAATCTGTTGTGAGGTCATCATGGAACGCTCTTTGCGCATCCTCGTTCTGAGCATCTTGGCTCTGTTCCTGTTCACTGTGCCTGCCAAGGCCGATTCGCCGAACTATCTGTACTTGCCGACCAATGATGCTGCTGTTTATGTTCAGCAGGGTTGGATCTACGACTATACTACCGCGAACCATTGCGGCATTGATTACCGCAAGGGGACCTCTGGCCAGTGGTTGACCTTCGAGGTGACCGCTTCCCATGATGGTAACTACACGTGTGGTTGGAGCGACAGTTGGGGTTGGTACGCTAAGGGTAGCTATGCTACTGGCTCCCACACCTACTACACTGTCTATGCTCACCTTGAGAGCTGCGAGTTCAGCTCTGGGTATTTCAGTGTGGGTGATTATCTCGGTATGTCCGGCAAGAGTGGTAATGCTTCGAATGGCTATCTTCACCTCCACTACGAAGTCAGTGAGGATAGCTACGGTCAGCCTGGGTGCGGTGAAAATCTTGACCCCTACGACCTGTATTCCACTCAGGAAATCTACCCCGACATCTACAACGAAGATACTGGGTGTGGAGATGACAACTTGTGGACTCAGTGTCCTCCGGTTCTCCCTGGTAGTTCTACCTCCACCTCCACTCTCATCTCCACCGCTCTCACTACCGACTTCGGTACCTACAACAAGCACAACAAGCGGAAGAACTCGGCGACGGGCACCAAGGAGAGTCCGGGCATCTGCATCAGCAGCGCCAATGGAACCTTGCACTGGTGGGGCTACAGCAGCGGCCAGACGCCGAGCCAGTCCTCAACCTGTCGGGATTGCCGCACGGGCAACTACGAGTACACCACGCTCTACACCCAGGACTACACGGGCTCCTGCACTGGCGCCGTCGTCTTCGACGATTGGGGCGGTGCAAACCACGCCTACGTTGTGCAAGCGCAGCAGTGGTCCGGCTGGTTGCAGACCAACGGTCCGCAGGGCTCCACGTCCCATGATCCGCAGTACTGCGGCAATCCCATCACCAACGTCTACGGCAAGGGCCACAAGTGGGTGCAGGATTTCCAGGACTGTCGTGTGACCTACCACCCGGACGACACCAACACCGGAGCGAATCCGGTGGACGTGCTCGACTACCCGAGCGGCTTCGCACCGGGTGAGTTCACCAGCGGAGGTTGGGACGACGTCGTTTCCTATGCCATCGCGCGCAAGTACGAGAAGTACGGTGCCTCCAAGCACTTCGGCTACCCCACGGGGGGTGTCTGCGCGAACGGAGACCGCTACCTGCAGACCTTCAGCGGCACCAACGCCGCTGGCTACCAACGGGTCGTCTACTACGATCTGAGCGAGGGCAGTGCAACCATCACCAACAACTCCCAGCTCACCTGCATCTACTCTGCGTTCAGCATTACCGACGACGCGCTCGATGTGGATTCAGCCGCCGCGGACGACAATGACCTCGACAACGATGGGGACAGCGTCGCCGATGGTGACTGTGACGACACCGATGCGAACATCAACCCGGACAGCTGGGAGTGGTACGACGGCGTCGACAACGACTGTGATGGCGTCATCGACAACAACTCGGTCGCTCTGAGCGGAGTTGAGCTCGACTTCGAGGACTTCTTGACCGAAACCGGTCTGGATCATCTCGACGGCGAACACTTTGACGAAGCGGCGAGCGGTACCTTGATCCCCAGTGGCTGGGACTTCGGACACTTCATCCTGTCCCTCAACCAGGGAGATTGGATGCAGTACTCCTGGGGCAACTATGCCTGCATCATGGCGAACAGCCACGACCAGACCCAGTTGACCCTGACGTTCGACCACACCTTCAGCACGCTGGGGTTGGTGACGTACAGTCTCGAACAGCCGATGACGGCCTGTGGCTACAGCGGCCCCTACGCAACGGGCGATCTGCTGGAGTGCTACGACCTCACACTGGACTCAGCCACGGACACCTTCCAAGGGCTGTGGTTCAGCGAGGCGGCTCAATCGGTCCAGCTCCAATCTACGGTCACGAACGACAACGTCTGCTTCCAGGCGATCGACTACGAACCGGATGATGACTCCGACGGGATCGGTGTCACCTTGGACAACAACGAGTGGGTGATCGACAGTTGGACTGGTCCGGAAGATCAGTACCTGTTCATCGACTCCGACCACGACGGCATCCTCGACCCGTGCCTGCGGCGCCTGGACATGCTCCTCTGCGATGAGGGCCTCGACGGCAGCAGCGACTACGTCTTCGCCTATGGTGATGGTGTCAGCGCAACCTACTTCTCCACCGGCGACGGTGTGGCGGTGGTGTTCGGCTACGGCACCTTCTACCTCGACGAGGATGCGGACGGAGAGACGGATCGCACCTACAACTTCGGCGTCAGCGGTGATGTTGGGCACTACTTCGGCAACGGAGGCGCCTTGGCCATCCAGCGGTCGACTCGCTACTTCGTCGTGGACAACAACGCGGCGGGCGGCGAGGAGTGGTATTACCCTTTCGGTTGGGGTACCAGTACGCAGCACTACTACCTGGCCGACTTCAATGGTGACGGAGAGATCGACCTGACCTTCCGGGAGGGCAACCTCTTCACGGTGGATCAGACCCACGAAGGCGGGGACGACTTCTACTTCACCTACGGGTATGGCGACAGCGACGACTACTACTTCGCCGACCTGACCGGAGACGGTAAGGACGAGATCATCGTCCGGCGTAGCGGTACCTTCTACGTGCTGAACAACACCAGCATCCCGCGGACCTGCTCGACCTGCAGCAACAGCGCCAGCTGGAGCTTCAGCTACGGCAACGGACTGTAGCGGGGGAAGGTAGGCACCGTGCCCAACAGGCGTCGGCGTCTCGGCGACGAGGCGTCGACCAAGCGAGGCACGGCAAGGCCACCGGAGACGATGTTTCCGGTGGCCTTTACATTATCCCATTGGCTATGTGAATACGTCGAAACACTGCTTGCGGTGCAATAGGTTCATTGCCCAGCAAGGGAACAATAAAATAAAATCACGCCCGTCTGGGCGCGATTTTATTTATGCTCAGGAGCTGGGATTTTAGGTTTTAAGCCTAAGCGCCATGACAGTACTTCCACTTATTGCCTGATAGGCAATAGCAAGGATCATTCCGTTCTGGGTTTCGTCTAGGCATATCAAATAAAGATACGCACGTGAGTGTGCTACGGTCCCAATCAAAGCCAGGATGGTCAACGCGGTGTCGAAAGAATGATAAGTGTGCTAGCAGTAAACGCAACCATATTTCTAGACTGTCCTGGTTCTTTTCTTCAGCGCTGATACTAAATTTAGTCAATCTATCTCGAGTAACAGCAGGATTCAAGGCTGAAAGTTCCATGGGTTGTGGACCTTGTGTTTGTTGTTCGATTTCTACAGACGTATAGCTAATTACTTTATCTAGAATGCATACAGAATCAAGATGCCAAGTTAATCCACGACCATTTACTGAAGTGGCATGAAGTTCGCATACTTTCTCCTTTGGAAGGTCGCTGTCAAATGCAAACAAAGAAACATAAGTATTGGTTAAGACCATCTCTTTAGATGGTTGTTCAGGTGTTTTAACTAAATGCTTTATTACTGATGCCTTAGTCGCTGCATCATTAAAATCTTGATTCCTGAGCGTTGACTTCACTTCTACTACGGCAGCAACGTTATCACTTGGAATAATTCTCAGGTCATCATGAACAGAATAGACTGGGCAATTTAAAGAATCGTAGATTATTACATCTGTTTGACCAGAAACATTATCCTCTTTATCTAAAATAAAACCTGAGCAAACTTCAAAACGTTTTGGCAGATGTTTTGATAAGAAGTTACGCAAAACCAGCTCCGCAGCTCTACCTTTTTCTCCTGGATGGGGCAGCTGTCTTGATTCTTCAAAGCTAGATCGCATTGACTGAGATATCTGAGAATATATACTCTGACGTGTTAACTTATCGCTCATTTGAATTCATTTCTAATATCAAATTGTTTACAGTGTATCATGCTCAATGCTTCAAAGAACAGTAGGGTGATATCCTGAGGAGCTGGGATTTCCGTTCACCTACTCTTCGCCGCAAGCCGGCTCAGAGTTCCTTCACGGCCTGGGTTCCTCACAAAGTGCCACCGGCACTTTCTTCGGATACCCTTCAAATCCTTAGCTACTTGAACAATCAAATAAAATCACGCCCAGATGGGCGTGATTTTATTTATGCTCAGGAGCTGGGATTTGAACCCAGGACCCATACGTTAACAGCGTATTGCTCTACCGCTGAGCTACTCCTGAATAGTTTATTCTTTACTCAAAGAACGCCTGTGATTATAGTGCTGAGCTAAAAAACTGTCAACGCTTGGTTTTACAATAGTAAAATTGGGTATTTTGATCATCAGTTAGCGTTGACAGTTCCATCAAAGTCAGCTAAAAATGATCCGCGTTTTCAGGCAACGACCCTCAACAGGAACGGAGGTTCCATGAAACTGATGATTCTGTGCCTGTGTCTACTCTCGGGCTGCACCGCCGGTAAGGTGGTGATCCTTGGGGAAGACACGGCGACGGTTGCCGACACCGGCCCGTCCTGCACTCCCACCGCAGAGGTCTGCAACGGCCTCGATGACGACTGTGATGGTCTCATCGACCAGGGCCTACAACAGATCGCCTACCTGGATGAGGACGACGATGGCTACGGCTACGACGCCCTCAACACCACCTGTGTGCTCCCCGCGGGCACCAGCTGGACGGGCGGAGACTGCAACGATGCCGATGCCAGCGTCAACCCAGCCGCGCCCGAGATCTGGTACGACGGTCTCGACTCCAACTGCGCCGGAGACAACGACTTCGACCGTGACCTCGACGGCCATGAGTACGACGTCGACTGCAACGATCAGGATCCGTCCATCCACCCCGGTGCCACCGAGCAATGCGGGGATCAGGAGGACGAGGACTGTGACGGTGTGCTCGATGAGGACTGGGAGGTGGGCGCCACCTGCATCACCGACGACAACGACGGGGATGGCTACGGCGCAGCCAGCGACGACTGCGACGACACCAGCGACGTCATCAACCCAGCCGCGCCCGAGAACTGCAACAACGGCCTTGATGACGACTGCGACGGCGCCGCCGACACGTTCGGCGACACGGACTGCGAGTAGTCGGCCCACTAGGAGGACGGAACGTGACCACATGGGTGGAACGCTCCGGTGCTCCTGAAATGATTCATTTCGGAGCACACCTAGTTTGTAGAGCGTAATACTACGCTGTAGAAACTAGAGTTCAAGAACTAAAGAATTGGTTCTACGGTTACGGTAATCGCATCTGGTGAACCACTCACCACAATATTTGAGGCTTCTGTAATGGTGACCATGCTGGTTTCATAGCCATCTTGCGTTGTCAGACTGACAAGATAATCACCAGGTAATACCGAAAGGTGTCCACTGGCATCACCAGTCTGTGCGTACAGCACTTGCGCATTGAGTTGTACAAACTGAACAGCAGGCGCAACTGCAGGGTCAATCTTCACTGCAACGGAACGCATACGATTATCTAGGTATGGTTTTACTAATGTGGTCAGCTCTCGTTCGATAGCATAAAAACGCTTTGAGCTCGAACCATTTAAAAAGGTCATGCCGGCATCGGTGGCTGAAATATTGACATCATTGTAGTTCAGCCGCATCGTAGTACCGCCACGATCATAGACGCCTTGCTCTTCATGCGCGCGCATGCGATCAAACCGCTGCACTCGCAAAATCTGCCAAAAATAATCCAACTCCTCTTCACTCAGATCAAATTGCGTCGTGACCGTACTGTCTTCATAGTGATCCGTATAGGTCAGTTGGCCATTTGTTAATTCATAACTCGAGGATTGATTTAGCATGCCACCGCCTTCGGCAATTTCAAATGTAAACTCGGCTGGTCGCTCAGCCGGCAAACCACTAGCAATTACAAAATATAACCAGAGTGTTAACGCAGTCAGACCAATGGCAACGCAGGCCAGTGCCCCACCCACCAACTGCAACCACGTTTTAACGCTCATAGACCGTATCCATCGATAACGGTTTGGTGGGAATATGTCGTGTGCGCACAGGAGATAATTTTTTGGCCTCTTCAACCATTCTGAGTGCAATCGTCCAATACGATAAATGACGGCCTGGTCCGGTACGCAATTTGCCAATGTAATCAATCTCATTCCAGCCCATCTTGAACAATGAACGACGCTTAAAGCCCATCGGCATTAAATAAATGGCCGCTTCATGATTAACTGCATCTAGTTTCTTCAACGTTTCTGAAATATTATCCATGGCGACTTGATATGGATAGAGACCACCATATTTTCCGGTTTCAGGATGCGTATCGTAACCATGGATTGGAGTATAATCTTGCGGAACTTGGATAGTACGACGATGTCGGTGCATATCACGGTAAGAACCCACATCCATTAAGATATCCATCGTCACACTATGAGTATCTAAGTAGCGCGGTAATTCATCATGCGCGCCTCGTTTACGTGTGGCTAATTCATAGACCTCAATCAATCGCTTCTCACTCCACTCTTTTACTTGTGTGTAAATTTGTTTGTAGGAATAGTGGGTTACGCCATAGAGCGCTGTAGTCACAGCCTCCACCAATGGGTCTTGTTTATGAAATGCCTGGACATCAAAACTCGAATCCACCGTTTTTATTTTCAACAATTCACGTGCCGCTTGTTGAAGATCTTTTTTTGTCTCCATCTGATACTTCATCGGTGCCGTGTACTTCACTAAGGTTGGTAGTGGGTGTCCTGGAGCGAGAATTTTTTCTAACCGTTTACGTAATTTAGCATCCGGAATTTTCTTCAATCCGCTCGCAATCTCTTGGCTGAACGGGTTAAACGCTGGAGAATTACAAGCTGTTTTCAGATCATCCGCCATCGCTCGAATTTCACTATAGTCACTTGAGTATAACCGCGAAATCATCTTCTCTAAGGTGCGGCCAGAGGTAATCTGACCAACGCTGGTCAACGTAGCTAAGGGCAACAGATAGCGTGCCATATCAAAAGCGCGCGCTTTGGTAGCTGATTTGTAGGCACCCTCTGGATAATCTTTCGGTAATGGATTTTGCTCTTGTACGGCGGCTAACAATTCTGGATACAGCTTTTCATACTCAGCCATCAGGTAGGCAATGCCCGTGCGATACTGCTTAGCGACTTTGGCATTCTTCGTCACGCTGTTCGGTTCATGCACGGCATCTTCACTGAAGTGTTGATAACGTGTAGAACGTTCTTGGCCATCCCATAGCTGTTCGTCCACTAAATCCATCGCAGCGATCATGGAGATATTTTCTACCGCCATCCCCACATGGGCTAAGTCAGCAATCGAGGCATGACCATATTGGAAATAAAAAATCTCAAAAAAACGCTTCATCGCGTCATTCCCTTCGAGAATTTTTTCAGCCATTGCAGTAAAGGTCTCTCTGGCTGGTTTATCAGACCGACTGTAACGGGCTAAACCGTAGGCGCCAGCTTCCGGTGGTAGCGCTAAGCCTCCCACGGCATAGATACTGCGTTGTAATTTACGTCGTTGTGGAGTTTTAGACTTCTGTTTCATGTACTATTTATACCCCAGCTGACACACCATTGCAAGTGATGAAAAAAATAAAGCACCTTACAAAATTGAACATACCAGCAACCGGCCTAAAGCCGGCGCCTCCCATTGGAGTCCCGGGGTTTATCCCCGTGGGTAGATTAGGATCTTTTAATAATCCCTTAGCTTGCGCATGCCGACGTGCTGTTGAATTTTATCCAAAGCTTTAGCTTCAATCTGACGAATACGTTCACGAGTAACTCCAAACTCCTGACCAACCTCTTCCAAGGTATGGGACACACCGTCGATCAATCCAAAACGCATTTCAAGAATTTTTTGCTCGCGTGGTGGTAGATCTTTAATAATATCAAAGACGTGATCCTTTAAGAGTTGCAGTGAAGCCGAACGATCTGGAGACATGGTCTTTTGATCTTCGATGAAATCGCCAAGTGTAGAATCTTCAGATTCATCATCCCCAACAGAAGTTTCTAATGAAACAGTTTCTTGAGAGATCTTAATAATGGTATGGACCTTGTCCAACTCTTCACCCATTTCTGCGGCGATCTCTTCAGGTAGGGGTTCGCGACCAAGGATCTGAATTAAGCCACGTTCAATCTGTTGAAATTTATTGATTGTTTCCACCATGTGCACCGGAATACGAATGGTACGAGATTGATCGGCCAAACTACGGGTAATGGCTTGGCGAATCCACCAGGTAGCGTAGGTAGAAAATTTATAACCTTTACGATAATCAAATTTTTCAACAGCGCGATGTAAACCAATGTTGCCCTCTTGGATAAGATCCAATAAGGATAATGAGCGGCCGGTGAATTTTTTAGCAATACTTACTACCAAGCGTAAGTTTGCTTCTAGCAACTTGCGCTTTGCTTCCAGGTCTCCGGCCTCTTTTAATTTGGCTAAACGAATCTCCTCTTCGGTCGACAATAACGGTACTTTACCAATTTCTCGCAAATACATCTGAATGGAGTCACCAGAAATATCAGACAGATCCATCGCCGCTTTACCAGCCTTTTCACGATTTGCATCTACTAAGCCGACACGTTTTGCATCTAACCCAAGTACGTTACCATCGGTTTCAATCACCTGAATACCCGATTTTTCTACTAACCCTAACCAGAATTCAAATTCAGAAACGTAATCTTCCAAACTATTGAAGGTATAGAGCATCTCAGTTTCTGTGAGGAAGTTGCGGGTGCGGCCCTTTTTCAACAATAACTCAGCGCCATCAACAGGAAATGGAACGGGTGCAGACAAAACGAGAGCTGGAGCTTTAACCTTTTTGTCTGAAGACTTTTTAGCTAGCGGTTTTTTTTCAGCGGTTTTCTTTTTAACAACCGGTTTCTTTACAGGTTTTTTTGCCGGTTGTTTCTTTACAGGTTTTGCTTTGGGTTTAGGTTGTGCTTTTGGTTTTGCTTTAGGCTTAACCTTCCCTTTGGCTGGAGTTTTAGATTTGGCTTTCATGGATGTAACCGGACGCTTTGCCATTATTATTGAGATAACGCAGTTAATTGTTGCGTAAGGAGCTGAGCTTCTTCCATCAATTGATTAGAGAGCTCTTGCTGCTCTTGTAAATCGGCTTGTTTTAGTTCTACTTCGATAGAACGCAAGCGTTGCTCTACATAGCGCTTATGTAATTCACGGATGACCGTAATGAGAGCTTCTTGCTGATCTACGAGCGACCGTTCAGGGAAATCTTTAGTGACTTGTAAACGTAGTTTTCCCAAGAGCGGAGCATCCGCCGGGTATGCGTTTAGATAGGTTTCCTCTGAAAACTGACCGGCCTTATTATACTGATCTAGCATTCTTCTGTAAAGCTCCTCTAGGGTAGGGTCAGCAATGAATCCGATATCAAGATAGGTCTGAGCATATCCTAACTGCTCAGGCATTAACAGCAACAAACCGAGAGCATGTTCCGCCAACCGTGCAGAGCGATCCTGGCCACGTGGTTTCACTGGAGCTTGCTTCACACGCACGGCATTCCCCTTTCCACCCGCTAAACGCCGTACCTGTTCTTGTAGTAAATGTGCATCTACCCGTACCACATCGGCTAGCTGCTGCACATAATGAGCAATCTCAACCGGATCCTTTAGCTTGGCCAGTTTGGGTAGCAAGCGTTGTACTAATAATTTTTTATGTTCAACTCTGGTAAGTTGTAGATCACGCATCGCTTGCATGAACCAGTAATCGACAATTCCAATAGCCTGACGGATTGCTTCTTTAAAGGCAGCGGGATTAGCACGGATGCAGTCGTCAGGATCTTTATACTGTTCTGGCCAGCGCACCACTTTAATGTTCATGGCATGCTGCATGGCTAAATCGATACCACGTTCAGCCGCTTTTTCACCGGCGGCATCTAAATCGAAGGCCAGCAACAAATTATGCGAGTAGCGCTTCAATTGTAAAAGTTGTTGTTCAGTGACTGCCGCCCCGGAGGAGGCAGCCGCAATAGGACAGCCGCGTTGCGGCGCCGTAATGGCATCCATATTTCCTTCCATCACTAAAGTAGCGTTCAATTTTTTGATCGCTTGCTTCGCGCGAAACAGGCCAAATACCAAACTAGATTTATCGTAAATCTCAGACTGTGGTGAATTAATATATTTGCCTGCCGGTTCTGCCGGATTCAACGTACGTGCGGTAAACCCAACCACTACCCCATTACTATCGTGCAATGGAATCATGACGCGGCCGCGGAAACGATCATAGTATCCGCCAGAGTCCTGGTGAATCACCAAACCAGCTGCAGCTTGATCAGCCTCACTCACCCCTTGCTGTTTTAAATAATCTTTTAAACGCGACCAATCTTGGTAACTGTATCCGAGACCAAATCCGGTAATACTGTCTGCATTCAAACCACGTTCCTGAATATAAGTGCGTGCCACTAACGCTTCTTGAGATTGTTGAAACGCCTGCGCATAAAATTGCTGTGCCAAAGCGACAGCCTGCAATAATTGCTGCTTGCGTTGTTGCTTGGAAGGATTAAATTGTGTGAGCGTAACATTGGCCCGCTGGGCTAAAATTTTGAGCGCTTCCGGAAACTCTATTCCTTCCATCTCTTGGATGAAGGCAAAAATATCACCGCCCTTGTCACAACCGAAGCAATGCCAAATCTGCTTTTCTTGGCTAACCATAAATGACGGACTGTTCTCATGATGAAAGGGACACAGCGCCCGCCAATTACCACCTGCTTTTTGTAAACGCAACGACTCTGATAATAACTCAATAATATCAATGCGCTGCTTAATTTGTTCGATCACTGCATCTGCCATGGGGATCTACCTTAGCGGAAAATACTGCGGGGGGCAAGTATCGGGAATCATCAAAAAATGTTATAATCCATGCTATGAAATCCATACCCGTTCAAGGAGAACAACAACAGACGATGGCCTGTACCTCGTGCCAGTCACAACTACGTTTTGCGGTGATTTCTAACGTTTTCCCTCACCTCTACTGTGCACGCTGTCATAATGCCTATATCGAGCCAAAAGCAAAGGTCAGAATTAAGGGGTTGTGGTTGCAACGGTCAGCACTGCGCGAACAGCATGATCTGCAAAGCCATGCACCAGTTTGCGAATGTGGCGGACTATTTTTGTTTAATGCCCACCCCCACTGCACCCACTGTGGCAATAGCTTACCCTTGCCCTTCCCGGAAGATCCCAAAGGTCGATTAAGTTATAGTGATCTCATCGTCTTCCCGGGTAGCAAAGTCTACTTAGATAATGGCACTGTCCAAGTGTACCAATTCACTAGCCCCAACTAATGCGTTCCCATCTCGGCCGTAATGCAATTATTTTAGCGGGCGCTTCCGCCGGCAGTTATCTATTTGGATTATTGCGCGATCGTTTGTTAGCACAAAGTTTTGGCGCTAGTCGTGAAGTCGACATTTTTAATTCGGCTTTTTTATTGCCGGATCTAATTATGAATCTATTTGCGGCGGCATTAACCACGGCCTTCATCCCTATCTTTGCACAAATTTTAAAACACAAACAAGAACCGGCTGCTTATCAGGCAGCTAATAGTGTGTTCACCGTTGTGCTCGTAGCGTTACTTTGCGTGGATCTCCTTGCGCTGGCCGGTATGCCGCTGATCACACCCTGGATTGCTCCAGGATTCTCCACTGCCGATTTAGCGACACTGACTAGTACTAGTCGTTGGATGTTGCTCTCACCATTACTCTTCGGTGTCAGTACATTATTTGGTGCTGTCTTACAAGGCCGGCACCGGTTCTTAGCCTATGCACTCTCCCCCATGCTGTACAACGTTGGGATTGTACTGGGTATCCTTGTCTTTGCTCCGCGCTTTGGCATTCAAGGTGTCGTGTTTGGTGTCATTATCGGTGCCTGTCTACACTTAGCCATTCGGATTCTAGCGAGTTGGCGCATCGGTTATCAACCGACGATTCGGGTTGGTGCATTCCATGACCCCGCTGTCCGCCAGACTCTAGCGTTGATGGGGCCACGGGTCATTGGCTTACTAGCTGTCCAAGCCAGTTTGTGGACCTACAATGCAGTAGGTTCTACGCTTGAACATGGAAGTGTCGCGGTCTTTAATTTCGCGCGAAACTTTCAAAGTCTGCCGGTTAGTTTTATTGGCATCGCCATTGCCACCGTTTTGTTTCCACTCTTAGCAGCGGATGTCGCCGCTGAGCGCCATGATCAAATGTTAGGGAATGCTAAGACCGCGCTGCGCACCATTGTATTGTTTACACTTCCAGCGATGGTGGGCATGATTTTTGTCAGTCGACCACTAATTACTGTATTTCTAGGTGGCGGTGAATTTGATGCAGAGGCGATTACACGCACAACGATCACTCTAATGGTCTTTGCCCTCGCAATCCCCTTAGAGAGTTTTCAGCATATCTTGGCACGGATCTATTATGCGAAACATGACACCCGGACTCCGGCATTGATCAGTATCATCGGAGCAGTCTTGAATGTGGTGGTCTGTTTAGTCGGCAGTTGGTGGTTTGGTGTCACCGGTTTAGCACTGGGCTTTGTCAGCATGTCCCTAGTGATCGATCTCCTGCTGCTCTGGCGCTTACCGAAACTGATGGATCCTGCCATGGGTAAAACCATATTGCAATGTGGACTAGCAAGTATCGTTATGGGCGTAGTGGTCTGGCTTGTCGGGCAACTCACGGTAGGCACTTTGGTGCAATTAGTATTGATGGCTGGAAGTGGTATGATTAGCTATACTATCATTATCCTTAGCCTACGCAATAACGAAGTGCGTTTAGTGCTAAACCAGCTTAAACATCGGTAAGATAGTTAAGATAGTAATGTATGAAAAAAATTCTGATTACCCTTAGTGTTCTCCTGGTCATCATCATGGTTGTATTCGCCTGGACACAGCGCGTTCGGATTAAAGAATCTATTAATGAATGGCGTAACCCCAAAGCCGAAGTACCGAGCGCTGTTTCCTATGTGGATGTTGTTCACAATGCATCTACCACTAACACGACGGAGGAAACCAATAGCAATACACCTGTAGCCATTGAGATCCCTACAGAATTAAATTTAGATATTCCTTTTACTTCCCAGGCTCCACTCACGAATTGGGATGCCCTGCATGAAGAGTCTTGTGAAGAAGCCAGTGTATTAATGGCTGCGCGCTTTTTACAGGGACGTGACATCCCGGATGCAAATGATGCCGATACAGCAATTGTCACCTTAGTGCAATACAACAAAGATACCTTGAAACAGCCAATCGATACGACTGCCGAGGAAACTGCCCATTTGATCTCAGATTTTTATGATCTCCATACCGAGGTCATTTACGATTGGACCTGGGATGATGTAAAAACTGCTTTGGCACAAGGGTATCCAGTCATCTTTCCTGCTGCTGGACGTGAACTTGGCAATCCGAACTTTACTGCCCCCGGCCCGATATATCATATGCTCGTCATTAAGGGATATACCGCGGAGCATGTCATTACAAATGACCCCGGTACTCGGCGTGGCGCAGATTACACCTATAGTTATGATACGCTGATGTCCGCCAATCATGATTGGGATCCAGATAATATTAACAATGGCGCTAAGGTAATTTTAATCGTCAAACCATGACTACCAATCAACTAGAGAAGTTCATTGTTTACTTTACGTCAATCTACACGTTTATCTTTTCGCTCAATGCCCTAGTACGTGGCAATGTTGAATTTGTGTATTACACCGCCTTGATGATTATGTCGATCTCCATTATTTTGTTGGTCCATAAACGGATGCATTTTTATCCGATTGTATTGATGTCGTTATCGGTAGTAGGTTTATTACATTTATTAGGCGGCAACATTCATATTGGCACAACTCGTCTGTATGACTTGTACTTAGTTCCTGGCATATTTCGTTATGATAATTTCGTCCATACCTTGGGTAGTAGTGTGATGGTCATGTTGGCTCATGCGTTGCTCACCCCCGTATTGCATTCCAATTTTGAAAAGCGCCGGGGCTACTTTGTATTACTGCTTGTCATCGTAGGAATGGGGTTAGGAGCTATTAACGAATTAGTTGAATTTGGAGCCGTATTAATCTTTAATGTCGGTCAGCAAGTTGGTGATTATACCAATACCCTGCTGGACCTGGTCTTCAATACCATTGGCTCTCTACTGATGGCAATATTCTTAGTGTTGACCAAAAAAAAGCTCACCCAATAAGGGCTTGATTCCTGCTCCTATTAATGCTATCGTAGCGGAGCGTTTTTGGAGAGATCGCATAGTTGGTCTAGTGCGCCGCCTTGGAAAGGCGGTATACCT
>CAYLOJ010000001.1:19845-158272 GCA_964385285.1 uncultured Gammaproteobacteria bacterium | reverse complement strand
CAGGTAGATTCTGATTATCTCATGGTGGTAGATGCAAACTTAGCCGCAAAAAAACGGACCGGGTGATGAGCAAGGATTTGGATTATCAAATTGCAAAAGAAGGTAATGATTACATTGCCACATTAACGATGCGTTATAAAAATGATGGCGTCTTTGATGATTTCACTACGCGTTACCGTAGCTATACACGTATCTATGTTCCTGAAGGTAGTACATTACTGGATAGCTCAGGGTTTTTAACCAATGATCGCTATCTAGGCGGTGACGAAACCGGCGCAACTACGGAAGACGGCATTCAGCACGGTAAAACAGTGTTTGCAGGGTTCTTGTCTGTGGAGCCGCAATCGACAGATACGATGACGCTGCGTTATCGGTTGCCAAAATCGGTAGCAGAGCAAATCGAGAATGGTAGTTATGCGTTATATTGGCAAAAGCAACCCGGCACAGCCAATGTCAGTGTGAACCTCAATATCGATGCGGGTCAGAAGGTTCGGACCGCCGCTACCCTTGACGAAGACGCAGAAATTGATAATACTAAAGTGCATTTTACTACGCAATTATTGCGTGATTTACAGCTTTCCGTCGATTTTAAGTAGCAACCTTTAGAGACTCCTATTCCATGTTTGTAAAAAAAATTGGTATCGATCTGGGCACCGTCAACACGTTGGTCTATGTTCCCAAACGCGGCATTGCGATTAACGAACCATCGGTTGTGGCAGTCAGCCAACGCGATGGCAAGGTTTTAGCAGTGGGTAGCGAAGCTCGTGAAATGTTGGGCCGCACCCCAGATACAATCATTGCGAAACGTCCTCTGAAAGAAGGTGTTATTGCTGATTACAAAACGACTGAGAGCATGTTGCGCTATTTCATTAACAAGGCACTGGGCGGTGTCCGGTTTATTAGTCCTGAAGTGATGATTGCAGTGCCTGCTGGAATTACCTCTACCGAACGGCGTGCGGTTATTGATGCCACCTTACAAGCTGGCGCTAAAGCCGCTTTCATTATCAAACAGCCTGTGGCTTCAGCCATTGGTGCTGGGATTCCCATTGGCTCTGCCTCCGGACATATGATTATTGAAATTGGAGGTGGGACAAGTGAAATTGCTGTGATCTCGTTAGGTGGTATCGTTGCTAATACTTCCGTCCGCATCGGGGGGACGAAGTTCGATGCAGCCATTCAAGAATATGTGCGTAAAAAATATAATTTAGCGATTGGTGAACGCAGTGCTGAAGAGTTGAAAATTAAGATTGGATCAGCCTTGCCGTTGATTGAAAAGTTATCCATGGATATTCGCGGTCGAGATATGGTCAGTGGTTTACCACGTACTGCGACCGTTACTTCTGATGACATTACTGAAGCGATTAGTGATGAACTACAGGGAATCGTGCAAGCGGTAAAATCCGTTTTGCAGGAGACACCACCTGAATTATCCGCAGATGTGATTGATAAGGGAATGGTCATCTCTGGTGGTTCAGGGATGTTGCGTAACTTGGATGAGTTGTTAGCTCGCTCGATTAATGTGCCGGCCTATGTGGCAGATGATCCGTTGCAAAATGTGGTAAAAGGCACAGGGATTGCTCTGGAAAACCTGGAATCCTACAAGCGCTCTATTTTGTCTACTAAATAAATAAGGTTAGTTCTCTGCGCGCTATGATTACGATCGGCATCGATGCATCGCGCGCCAATGTACTACAACGTACCGGTACGGAGTGGTATTGTTATTATCTCTTGCAAGAATTTGCTCGACAATATCAGCCTACCAAGCATAAAGTAATTTTGTATGTAAAGGAACCGCTGGTAGCAGATTTACAATCACTACCCAAAGATTGGGAAGTGCGCGTTTTGCGCTGGCCCCCGCGCTTGCTGTGGACGCAATTGCGATTATCCTTAGCTATGTTATGGCCGTGGCGTCGTCCTGACGTGTTATTTATTCCAGCACATACCATTCCATTAGTTCATCCCAAACGCACAGTCTACGTGGCGCATGATCTTGGTTTTGAACGTGATGCTTCATTGTATGCCAATCATTACATCGGCGGCAAAGCCATGCATCTGTTGATCAAGCTCTGTACGTTGGGGCGCTATGGAACCACTGAATTGGATTATCATCGCTGGTCGATGCGTTATGCAGTACATCATGCGAGCCAAATTATTACCATTTCACAGTTTACCAAAAATGAATTGCAAGCCTGTTATCCAGTTGCGGATGAGCGCATTACCATCGTGTATAATGGTTATGATCGTGCTCGGTTTATTTCAAGTGAATCGGCTCTAGCACCACAACCGTATCTATTTTATGTCGGTCGGATTGAACGCAAAAAAAATATTGATCATTTATTAGAAGCGTTCCGCATTCTTAAAGAGCAATATCACTTGCCACATCAATTGTGGTTGGCCGGTAATCTTGGTTTTGGTTTTGAGCAGTTACAAGCTACTGATGACATTAAGTTGCTAGGTTACGTGTCAGCAGACGAATTGCCGCGTCTCATGCAACGGGCGGCAGTCTTTGTGTTCCCGTCCAATTATGAGGGCTTCGGCATTCCCGTGATCGAGGCACTAGCGTGCGGTACCAAAGTAGCCTGTTCCGATCTACCACCACTACGTGAAATTGGCGGTACTGCCTGTTGGTATTATGATCAAACTCAACCTGCTACAATGGCAGCAGTCATTGCAGAAGCCATTCAAGCTGATCCTGTGATTGCACGGCAAGATAATTTGAAACAAGTACAACAGTTTTCCTGGGAACGTTGTGGTCAGGAAACTTGGCAAGTTTTAATGCGCCAAGTAGACTAAGGCCATGCCATTAATTGGGAATTCAGCGATTCAATCTTACTTGCAGAAAGCTGCAAAAAATGGTATAGTCCCGCATGCCCAACTCTGGATAGGACCAGAGCATGTTGGTAAAACAACGTTCCTTGAGAATTATTTGGACCTCTTAAAGATCGATCGTAACGTAGCGGTGCGTTGGTATCCTGCAGGCGATCTGGATATGGATGCCGTCCGCGCCTTAATCAAGGACACGACGGAAACCAGTCTATGGAGTGGACCACGCTTTATTGTCATCCAACAAGCTGAGCTCCTTCGTTATCAGGTTTCTAATGCGCTATTAAAGGTATTGGAGGAGCCACGCAGTCGCGTTACTTTAGTGCTACTGGCTAGTGATCTTGAGCGGATTCCACCAACGGTACGTTCTCGTTGCAGTACGATCCTATTTCAACGTGTCAGTCATGCAGAGCTAGTGCAGGCGCTACCTGAGCAGGCAGCACTATTGCCACTGGCACATGGTTTACCTGGTATTGCATTGGGTTGGAAAAAGTCTGCTGCTGCACAGAAATGGTTGCAGCCAGTGCTGCGTTGGGCAGAGATTTTACAACTCGCGCCCGCTGAACGCATCGCGCTGACAACAGACAAAGATCTCACTGCCGCGATTACAGCTCTAGAAACGACAGTCTACAGTTTGTTGACCGTTCAAACGGAAGGAACTCAGTATCCTGCGGTATTACAGCAATCACTCGAACAGTTAGCAGGACGCCATCCCTTAACAGACACCATCAGTGCGTTGCGCGCTATTGCTCGCTTGCGTCGTAGCGTTGAACGTCCGGTACAACCTAAACTTGTTATGACCAATTTACTTTTGAATATTTATCCACACGTATGAAACGCCTAGCCTTGTTTTTACTCCCGGTACTACTACTCGGCATTAGTTGCAATCAAAAAACTGATGGCGGCGTTTATCGTTCCTTAGATTCTGGTGAAACTTGGGAGGAAGCGACGTTTATCAGTACGGATGGCAAACGCATTCAAAGCATTAGTGATGAGGACGTCATCGCCATGACCTTCCATCCCAAAGATTCTAATATTATCTATCTCGGAACTAAAGCAAATGGAATCTACATTACCTTAACAGGTGGTGAGTCTTGGATTCAGTCGAAGGTGGATACAGGCTACATCAGTTCCATTGCCGTAGATCCTACGGATCCAAATAATGTCTATGCAGCCCAGGATACAAAGATTTTGAAATCCTCAGATGAAGGCGTTACTTGGGAAGTAGTCTATACCGATGTTCAAGGTGCTATCATTACAGCATTAGCAGTAGATACGTATGAACATAGTCGCGTCTACGCCGGTACCTCAGGTGGCAACGTCCTCAAAAGTACGGACTATGGAGTGAACTGGGATCTGCGATTACAGAAGGGGTCGGGCGAAGGTATTAAACGCTTACTCATTGCAGATCACGATACCCGGATTATTTATGTGTTGACCAACAATGAAACCGTCTACAAAAGTGTTACTGCCGGTGAACCTACGGACCCAGATAGCGCAGACACCATAAATTCTGGATGGACGGAGCTGCTCTCTGAAAGTTATAAACGTGATTTCGCCGGAGCTTCAGCGGTCAAAGATATGTCCTTGGATCAAAACGATTCCAGTGTACTCTATTTAGTAACTCGCCGTGGTTTAATGAAAGGCACTCAAGATGGTGCGGTTTGGACAGATATTATCACGTTAGTAGGTTCAGACAGTGAACAGAATGATGCTATTCGTAATGTTTGGTCTGCTCCCGGTCGTCCGAATGAACTCTACTTCACATTAAATAACCGCATCCATAAATCGGTTGATGCTGGCGTCACCTGGAAGGTGATCGAAAATTTTCCTTCGAATCGTAAGATTTATCGCTTATTAATTGATCCGGTTACACCCAATGTCATGTATGCTGGTATGTATCAGGTCGAAGAAAAGAGCGGTTTAATCAAGCAACCTAAATAACCTATCACTTATTAAGTGTTATCTGTATGAAAGACAAGTTTGAAGCGATCATCGCACACCTCAAAAAAGAATTATCTGTCTTACAAGTTGGTCGTGTTAGTCCGGCAATTTTAGACGATGTGATGGTGGAAGCATATGGTACTCGTACGGCTTTATCTCAACTTGCCAGTGTGAGTGCTCAGGGCGCCTCAATGTTAGTGGTGCAGCCATGGGATGCCAGTATTACAAAGGATGTGGAGCGGGCTCTGCGTACCTGTGGTCGTGATTATAATCCAGCCGTAGATGGTCAGACGATCCGTTTGCCATTCCCTCCGCTCACCGAAGAAAAGCGCAAAGAGATTGTGAAGTTAGTAGCTGAGCGCGCTGAAGAATCTAAAGTGCATATTAAACTTCTACGTGAAGAACTCATGAAAGAAGTTAAGACTGCTAAAACAGATGGTGAGATGTCTGAAGATCAAGCCGCTGCCGAGCAAAAAAATATTCAAAAATTAGTTGATCAGTATAATAAGAGCGTCACGGAAATGGCTGAGACTAAATCTGCAGACGTGATGACGTTATGATGATCCTCAGCGTCCTCAGTTTTATTGTCATTTTAGGGGTGCTCGTACTAGTGCACGAGCTCGGGCACTTTTTAGTGGCGCGTTGGAATAAAGTCGGTGTAGAGGAATTTGGTTTTGGCTTTCCACCCCGCTTATTTGGTAAAAAATTTGGTAACACATTATATTCGATCAATGCTATTCCTCTAGGTGGTTTTGTAAAAATCAAAGGAGTGATCGAAGAAGAGGATGTGACTAAGTCAGTTACTGGTGCGACCCACACTGGTGATGATTTTATGGCCAAGGCCCTGTGGCAACGTTTTTCAATTCTGATTGCAGGAATTGTAATGAATGTTCTATTGACCATGGTACTGTTTAGTATTGGTTATATGATCGGTTTGCCAGCCTACATGGATCACTTACCGCCACAAGCCACGATTTTTGATCAGTCGGTGATTGTTGAACAGATCGCTCCGGAGGTACCAGCGGCTGCCGCAGGCTTGCAGTCTGGCGATCAGATCCTTGCAATTAATGGTACCGCAGTTCGTACAGTTACAGATATTAAAACGCTCTTAACGACAGTTGCGGCTGATCAAGAAGTCACACTGAGTGTCCAACATGAGTCAGGCACCACAGAACTCACTACGCGTACTATTCCGTTAGCAGATGGTTCCGCTGGTATTGGTGCCTATTTTGCGGAAACTGGTCGAGTAAAATTACCCTTTGGTTTAGCGATTGTGCAAGGTGTAAAGCAAACCGGTTATCTTAGCGTGGCTCTCGTTCAGGCACTAGGAGGAATCGTTGTGAGTGCATTTCAAGGTCAGGATGTCTCATCAGCTGTGGCAGGTCCAGTTGGAATTGCCACAGACACTTATCGTGTCACTCAAATGGGATTTGTCTATGTCTTGCAGTTCGCTGCATTGTTATCTCTAAATCTAGCCATCTTTAATTTTTTGCCATTCCCACCATTAGATGGTGGTAAGTTAATTTTTGTCGTTATTGAGGCAGTAATACGACGGCCAGTCCCAATGCGTTGGCAGATCTTAGTACACAATGTCGGTTTTGTGATCTTTCTGCTATTTATCATGGCCGTTACGGTTAAAGATGTACTCGGATTAGTTAGTTAAATTTCAGTTAAGTTTGTTTATTATCATTCATTTGCGTATGCGCCAATCTCAGCTTTTCACTAAAACGAGCAAGCAGATCAATCAAGAGGAAACCAGTGCTAATGCACAATTGCTAGTGCGTGGCGGATACATTAGTAAGTTGATGGCAGGCGTGTATACGTTGTTGCCATTAGGGAAGCGGGTGGTTGATCACATTCAGACAATCATTCGAGAAGAGATGGATCTTGTGAGTGGTCAAGAAGTGGCTATGCCGGCACTGCAACCCAAAGAGAATTGGGCGCGTACCGGTCGTTGGGACACCATGCAAGACATTCTATATAAATTGAAAGACGAAGCTGGTCATGAATACACCCTTGGCCCGACCCACGAAGAAATCGTCGTTCCACTGGTGCAACAATATGTGCAATCCTATAAAGATCTACCACGTTCCGTTTACCAGTTCCAATTTAAATTTCGTAAGGAATTACGTCCTAAATCGGGAATATTACGTGGACGCGAGTTTTTGATGAAAGATATGTATTCATTTCATGCAACGGAAGCAGATCTGGATACATACTACGAAACAGTGAAGGCGGCGTATCATCGTGTATTTGAGCGGCTTGGTCTTGGCGATGTTACTTATCTGACCTACGCTTCGGGTGGCGTGTTTTCAAAATACTCGCACGAGTTTCAGACGGTGACTGCAGCGGGTGAAGATACGATCTACATTTGTACGGATTGTCGTTTAGCAATCAATCATGAAATTAAAGCCGAGACCCCAAACTGTCCTGGCTGTGGTCGATCCGAATTTAAGACGGAAAAGGCGATTGAGGTGGGCAACATCTTTAAATTGATGACAAAGTTTTCCGAACCATTTGGAATGGCATTTACGGATGATCAAGGTCAACACCAGATTCCAGTGATGGGATGCTATGGAATGGGATTGACTCGTCTATTAGGTACGATTGTGGAGGTGTATCACGACGATAAGGGTATAATTTGGCCGACTGTTGTTGCTCCGTATCAAGCGCATTTAGTGAATCTGAGTAAGGATAGTGTTCAAGCGGATGCTGTCTACCAGGCTTTACAAAAGGCTGGAATTTCTGTACTCTACGATGATCGTACAGTCTCTGCAGGAGTTAAGCTCGCAGATGCAGATTTACTCGGTTTACCTGATCGTTTAGTGATCGGTCAAAAGACAGAGGGTAAATTAGAGTGGAAACAGCGTAATAGTGATACTGCAAAATTAATTTCATTAGACGACTATCTCTCTACTCATGTTTAATCGTTTTTTCGGTAGTGTTTCCAAAGATATCGGTATTGACCTCGGAACGGCCAATACATTGGTGTACGTGCGCGACAAAGGGATTGTTATTAATGAGCCGTCCGTCGTTGCAGTGAATACGATTACAGATCAGATTTTGGCAGTGGGTCAAGATGCTAAAGACATGGTCGGAAAAACACCGGCACACATTGTTGCGACGCGCCCATTGGTCAATGGGGTAGTTTCTGATTTTGAAGTCACAGAAAAAATGTTGAAGCACTTTATTGATAAAGTCCATCGTGAATCGTTTTCGATTTTTCCGCGACCACGTGTTGTAATCGCCATCCCGCTAGGGGTAACAGAAGTTGAACGCAAGGCAGTTGAAGATGCGGCTAAAAATGCAGGTGCTAAAGAGGTGATCTTAATTGAAGAGCCTATGGCAGCTGCGATCGGTTCACGTTTACCTGTTCAGGAGTCAACCGGAACAATGATTGTAGATATTGGCGGTGGCACCACTGAAATGGCGATTATTGCATTAGGTGGCGTTGTGAATTGGCGTTCATTGCGGACCGCTGGTGATGATTTAAATCAAGACATCATCAACTTTTGCCGCGATGAGTTTAATCTCTTAATTGGTGAACGCACAGCTGAAAGTGCGAAAGTGCAATTAGGCTCAGCCTTGCCATTGGAAGAGGAGTTGGAGATTCGTATTCGTGGGCGGGATTTGATTACCGGTTTGCCGAAAGAACTTGGCTTTACTAGTCGTCATGTGCGCGCCGCTTTGGATCGTACAGTGAACATGATTATTGAAAACATTCGTAGTACGATTGAAACTACTCCGCCGGAGTTGGTGGCGGATATCTATGAACGGGGGATTATGATTACCGGTGGCGGTGCTTTGTTAAAACGATTAGATGAACGGATTAGCCAAGAGACCAATATCCCAGTGCATGTGGTAGACGATCCATTGACGGCTGTGGCGCGTGGAACGGGTGTGGTATTGGAAGATCTTGATAATCTCAAAAAAACGATATTATTTACTAGTGGCTCATGAAGTTCTTTCAGGACCAAGCACGCCAACTCGCCGTGCTGCTTGGGCTGATTGCCGCAGCGATTGTGCTGTATTACGCCGGTTGGTTGCGTCCATTTGAGCATTGGGTCAGCACAGCTGCACAGCCGGCAATGAGTTTGGCATATGCAACAATCGATTCTTTTAGTCCGTTGTATAGTACAACAGATACTACGTTACTTGCCGAAAATCGCACGTTGAAAGATCAGTTATCGAGTGTGGTTCAACAGAATAGTGCGTTGCAAACGGAGCTTCAACAATATACGGAATATAAAGAGGAGTTAGATTTTGCTCAACAATCTGATTATACGCTACAGCCGGCCAAGATCACTACGCGAATTGGCACTGGTGCAGTCGGTCAAACCCTCTACATTAACGTCGGTCAACTCGATGGGCTGCAACCTGGCTACGCGGTTATTTATGGTCCGGGGATGTTATTGGGCATCATCACTAACGTACATGAATCGTATAGTGAAGTTGGCTTACTAACGAATGATGCTAGTAGTGTACAAGGTCGTACACAAACCGAAGCGCATACAAGCGGAGTTGTGATTGGTCAATTTGGCACTAGTCTTTTAATGCAATATATTTTGAAGGAACAGCAGATCGCAGTGGGGGATTTAATCGTCACTAATGGACAAGATCATTTTATCCCTGCTGGATTAATCATAGGCACTGTCGAGGCAATCGCCGATGAGCCGAGCGATTTATTTAAAACTGCCACGATTAGTCCGATGGTGCGCTACGGTAATAATGCGATTGTTTCAATCGTGATTCCGACCGGGATATGAAGACATGGCAATGGTTCATCTTGATCCTGGGAGCAGGTGTTATCTTAGTATCGGAAGTGGTGATGTGGTCAATTCAGCCGTTGGCCTTTTGGTTTTTCCCTAGTTGGATTTATATAGCAGTCGTCATGCACTTGCTCCCATGGCCACGCTCTGTCTACCTAGCCTTTGTCTTGGGTGTATTAGTGGATTGCTATGCCCCCGCCCCCTTTGGACTGTGGACTATTTCACTGATTGTATTAGTTGTAGTTGATCAATGGATTCACACTACCTGGTTAAAACAAGCTTCCGCGCTATCAGTGTTAATTGCAATTTTTGGTGGCCTGATTGCAGCCACTATTCCATTTTGGATTTGGCAAATCATGGCACTACGCAGCTCTGCAATTTCCAGTGTGATTCTGCAAGTTTCTTGGTGGCATTGGCCAGCGGGCTGGATTATCATGAGTCTACTGGCAGCGATTTTTATACGCATTCTACCTTCACGCTATGAGCGATTTGTTTAATCCCTGGGAAGGTGGTTCTAGAATTAAAGATAGTAAGCTGGGTTCCTACTACAGCTCTCATGTGTTGGATAAAGCTCCCATCGACCCATCGGTTCCAACTTCCTATTTAACCAGCGCACTTCCCAGTTGGCGTGTGCGTTGGTTGGGTACGGTCATGGTCTTTGGTTGCCTTGTGTTACTGGCTAGAGCTGGTTATTTACAGATTATTCATGGTGCCGATTACCGATCGCAGGCTGATGATAATCGTTTGCAGATCACAGCCATTCCAGCCGCACGTGGAATTATCTATGATCTTCAGGGCGAAGCATTAGTGAAAAATGAGCCAAACTTTATTGCCACCGTTATTCCAACTGAGTTGCCTGATCCTCCCAAAACTCTGCCGTATCCTCCAGACAGTGCCTATATGCAAACGTTGGCTACCATCGCCACAACGTTAGAGTTACCGTTTGATCAACTGCAGTCGGATGTCGCCGAACATGCTGAGTTATATTACAATCAACCGCTAGTGCTGAAAGAATTTATTCCCCATGACCAGGCTATTAATTTAATGGCAAAATTTAAAGCGGTTCCGGGCGTGCATATTGAGGCACAAGCCGCTCGTCATTATTTAAAACCAGAGTTATACGCTCCCATCATTGGATACTTGGGTCGTATTAGCCCTGAAGATCTAGAGGATGAATTATCCGATGATTATGACCTCTCAGATCATATCGGTAAGACTGGATTAGAATCCACCTATGAAGATGTCTTGCGTGGTCAGAAAGGTAGTATTGCCAAAGAGATGACCGCAGGTGGACGCGCGTTAAATACCATTGCTGAAGAGCAGGCCATACCGGGTGGCAATATTGTGCTAAGTATCGACGGTCATTTACAGCAGCTGTTATATGATGAAATCAAAAAAGTGGTGGATGCACGAGGGTTACCCGGTGGTGCGGCCGTTGCCTTGGATCCACGCACTGGTAAGGTGAGGGCGCTTGTCAGTTACCCAAGCTATGATCCTAATCTGTTTATTCAAGGGATCACCTCTGAAACGTATGCTAGTTTATTAAATGATGTTCGCAAACCACTCTTTGATAAGGCGATCTCTGGCGAATATCCATCCGGCTCCACATTTAAATTAGTAGTAGCGTCAGCAGCGCTGCAAGAAGGTGTGGTGACACCGAGCACGACTGTAAGTAGTACGGGTGGTTTGTGTATTAACTGCTCTACTTATCCAGATTTTCCAGATTGGAAAGCGGGTGGACATGGTGTTACCAATATCTATAAAGCGATTGCAGAATCGGTGAATACCTATTTCTATTTAGCTGGGGGTGGTACCTATGATAAAGAAGCACGGGAGATAAATGGTGGCTTAGGAATTGATCGGATTGATCATTATGCACAGTTATTTGGGCTGGGAGAAACGAGTGGTATTGATTTGACGGGTGAGGCCGATGGATTTGTACCTAATCCAACTTGGAAGGAAACCGTTAAGGGTGAAGATTGGTATTTAGGGGACACCTATCATGTGTCTATTGGTCAAGGTGATTTACTGGTTACACCTCTGCAAGTAGCGCTGTATACCATGGTGGTTGCCAACGGCGGTACGCTCTACGAGCCGGAATTAGTAGACCATATTGCTGATCAGACGGGCCAGGTAGTAACTGCAACCGAGCCAGTCATTAAAAGAGCGAATATTGTTGATGCCAGCAACCTGGCAGTTGTGCGAGCAGGTATGCGCGAAGCAGTCTTGAGCGGCAGTGCTCGCAGCTTAGGCGGTTTACCCTATAGCTCTGCCGGAAAAACGGGCACAGCTGAAATTGGAGAGTCTGGCAAGAAGCATTCTTGGTATACCACGTTTGCTCCTTATGAGGAGCCCAAGTTAGTGCTATCCATTTTAATCGAAGAGGGTGGTGATGGCACCGAAGCGGCTGTTCCAGTAGCTAAAGCTGTATTGAGCCAATACAGTATTGACAGTACAGACTAGCCAAAGTACAATACTGTGGATTATGACAGAAAAAGAGATCTACGTAACACCAGAAGGTTTAGAGAAACTCAAAAGCGATTTAGAGTATCTCAAAACCACCAAGCGTAAGGAAATTGCCCATCGCATTGCCAGTGCTAAAGAGTTGGGTGATTTATCTGAAAACGCAGAATACAGTGACGCGAAAGAGGAACAAGCCTTAATGGAAACCAAAGTATTAGAGTTGGAAGAAAGTCTACGTAATGCTAAAGTAATTACCAAGGCTAAAGGTTCCAAAACTGTTGTTATTGGCTCGCACATGACGGTTGTTGATCCTGCTGGAAAAACGCACGAGTTTGATTTAGTCGGTTCAAATGAGGCTGATCCTGCGAACGGTAAAATTTCAAATGAGTCACCTTTAGGTAAGGCATTTTTAGGGCACTCAGCTGGTGACAAAGTCACTGTAAACGTTCCTAAAGGAGCAGTCATCTACACCTTGAAAAAGGTATCCTAATCCTGCTATGGCCGAATCGCACGACGAACGGTCCGGACGCATTGAGAAAGCCAAAGCTTACCGCGCCAATATCGGACCCATCTATCCTTCTGCTAGTCACCGCACGCACACTGTGGGTGCTGTGTTGCGTCACTTTGAGGAATTGACTAACACCACTGTTACGTTAGCCGGGCGACTCCGCCAATGGCGTGAGCATGGTAAATTGACGTTTGCGCATTTGGAAGATAGTACTGGGCGCATGCAAATTGCGCTATCCAAAGAAGAGTTGCAGCAGCCAAGCTACGCTGACCTGCGTTATTTTGATGTGAGTGATATTGTTGAGATCGTTGGCAAGCCCTTCGTCACACATAAAGGTGAGCAATCCATTTTAGTAGAACGTATCAGTATGTTGACCAAAGCCGTACAGCCTCTGCCAGCTGAATGGTTTGGCTTGCAAGATGAGGAGCAGCGCTATCGGCGGCGTTATGTTGATATGTTGTTGTCACCGGAATTGCGTGAGATGTTTTTAAAGAAAGCAACCTTCTGGAATAGCATCAGACAATTTTTAATGGCAGAAGGATTTCTTGAAGTGGAAACCCCTGTTTTAGAATCAACGCCGGGTGGAGCAGACGCCAAACCATTTGTTACGCATCACAATGCCCTAGATATTGATCTCTTCTTACGTATTTCCATGGGAGAATTATGGCAGAAACGCTTAATGGTAGGCGGGTTTGAAAAGACATTTGAAATTGGTCGACAATTTCGTAATGAGGGTATTAGTCCGGAACATTTGCAAGACTATACCCAAATGGAATTTTATTGGGCCTTTGCCAATTATCAAGATACGATGGAATTGGTGGAACGACTTTATAAACAGGTCATTCAGGCTACGTTTGGTACCTTGCAGTTCACCATTAAAGGGTTTGCAGTGGACTTTGCTCAACCCTGGCCTAAGTTAGATTATGTGACCGCTGTTAACGATCAATTAGGAATCAATGTGTTAACCGCAACGGATGCAGAATTAAAAGCGAAATGTCTGAGCCTGGGCTTAAAAATCGATGCTGAAGTTGGCCGTGGTCGTTTAACTGATCTGCTCTGGAAACAATGTCGTAAAACGATTGCCGGGCCGGTCTTTTTGATTAATCATCCTGTAGCCGTGTCACCCTTGGCTAAACGCATGGAAAGTAATCCAGAATTAGTGGAGCGCTATCAGGTGATTATTGCTGGGAGTGAATTAGGTAACGGCTACACTGAGTTGAATGATCCGATCGACCAAGCCGAACGCTTTGAGCATCAGGCAGATATGCGAGCAGCGGGGGACGAAGAGGCCCAAATGCATGATCAAGATTTTGTGGAGGCTTTAGAATACGGCATGCCACCCACATCAGGGTTTGGAGTTAGTGAACGCTTATTCTCATTCTTGATGGATAAGCCGATTCGAGAGTGCGTCATGTTTCCATTATTGCGTCCTAAGCAGGCTCCCGGTGCCACGGGATCTGATCAGTCATTAACCCAGTTTGAACCAGGTATAACGCGTGCGGCAGCACTAGAATGGATGCAGCAAGAGGTGTTGGATCCGCAATTGCGCCGCCATATGTTGGCTACGGAAATAATCATGCAGAAATTTGCTGAACATTTTCAGGCTGCCAATCCAGAGGCTTGGGGAATCACTGGTTTGTTACACGACATTGATTATACGCAAGTCACTCCTGAACAACATTCGTTAGTAGGTGCGGAGTGGTTGGAGAAAAAAGGGATTCATCCATTAATCGTGGCTGCAGTCAAAGAACATAATGGCAAAATGCATAAACTGGAACCCCAATCTCTAATGTCAAAAGTGATGTATTGTTTTGAGCAGTCTACGGGTTTGGTGATGGCCGCAACGGCTGTTCGCCCAGATAAGGATGTTCGGAATTTGGAGTTAAAAAGCCTAGTGAAAAAATTCAAAGATAAAAGTTTCGCAAAAGCCATTGATCGCACGATTACTGAGCGCGCTCCAGAATTAGTGGGCATGACAATTGAAGATGGTTTAAAGATTTGTTTAGAAGCTATGCAAGCTGCCTATGATCGATATTAAATTCATTCGCCAACACACGGACTTAGTGAAACAAGCGGTGACGAATAAAAAATCAACTGCGGATATTGATGCGTTATTAGCTCTAGACCAAAAACGTAAAGATCTGCAAGGGGAGCACGATACCTTGCGCGCTGAGCAACGTAAGTTAGGCAAGGATGGTGCCAAAGAATTATCCGTGAAAGTCAAAGGGATCCAAAAAGAACTAACGGACGTCGAAGAACAGCTACGTGTATTGCTTTGGACTGTTCCCAATATTCCCACTAGCGACACCCCGGTTGGTCCAGATGAATCCGGTAATCAAATTGTGAAAGAGTGGGGCAAACAGCCCAAGTTTGATTTTCAACCAAAGCCTCATTGGGAATTAGGGAGGGCGTTAGATGTGATTGATAATGAAAAAGCCGCTGAAGTCTCCGGCGCTCGGTTTACTTATTTAAAAGGGGATCTGGCCTTGATGGAATACGCCTTAGTCAATTTGGCCTTAAGTGTGGCTGTGCGCAAAGGTTTTACCCCGATAATTCCACCAATCTTTATTAAGCCAGCTGTCTTTGAAAAGATGGCACGCTTGCATCCCACAGACGAACGCTACTATTTGCCTGCAGATGATCTCTATTTAATCGGGAGTGCTGAACATACGCTGGGTCCGATCCATATGGATGAAATTATTCCCGAAGAGCAATTACCAAAACGTTATATCGCTTTTTCACCGGCCTTACGGCGCGAAGCAGGTGCCGCCGGTAAAGATACGCGTGGTATCATTCGCTTACACCAATTTCATAAAGTAGAGATGGAAGTCTTCAGTACCGGTGAACAAGCCTTAGCCGAACATCAGTTGTTGGTTTCGATCGAAGAAGAATTGCTTCAAAAATTGAATCTGCCGTATCAATTGCTATTAAAATGCACCGGTGATATTGGCGATCCGAATGCACGTGGAATGGATATCAATACCTGGATGCCGGGCCAAGGCGTTTATCGCGAAACCCACACTGCCGATTACATGAGCGATTACCAAGCTCGTCGTTTAAATACAAAAGTCCGTAAAGTAGATGGTAGTCTGGAGTTTGTCCACATGAATGACGCTACGGCTTTAGCGATTGGTCGGATTATTGCCGCAATTATGGAAAACTATCAGACGGCAGAAGGTACGGTTCGCATCCCAGAGGTGTTACTACCCATGATGATGGGCGTGACAGAGATTATACCTAAGCGTTAAGCGTAGCCGCGTTTTTTTGCTCGACGGCGCTCAATCCAGGTGTTTACTTTGTATTTCCAAGTCAGTGCAGCATCCGCAGTCGGAACATATTGGTAGGCCTTACCACCAAACCCTTTCTTAAAGAGGCTTAATCCTGCCCAGGGATGGTTAGGTTTTTCATCAGGACTAATTCCCCAGAAATTATATTTTTTGCAGCCAGATTGTTTGGCCATTTGAATCATGCGCCATTGCAATAGATACGAGGCAACGGACTTAGATCCAGTAACGGATGCTCCTTGGTGATAAAAAGCTTCATAGGGAGTGGTGACAATCATGGCACCAGAAACTGGTTTGCCATTTTCTTCGGCAATACCAATTTTTAGCATGCTGTATTTCGAGAACAGCTCAAATTCGCGTTGCAGATATTCCCAAGAGAATGGCTGGAACTTTTGCCGGCTCACTGTTACTAGATACAGATCATAAAAAATCTTTAGGTCTGCTGGGTCAGTCGAGATACGCACAGTCACACCTTCCTTCTCGGCCTTCTTAATCGAATAGCGAGTAGTTTTACGCATGTTCGCCAATAGCGTTGCTTCGTCTGGCGCTAAGTCAAGGATCCAACTGAGTTCAGGATGAACGTGAATGGGCGCGCGTACAAAGTTATAAGCAGCCAGTGGCGTGCCATAGCGTGGCTCATCAGGAAGAATTGGAGCGATGCGCACCCAATCCGCTTTTGCTTTTTTTCCTGCTTCTACCATGTAAGCTAATAAGGCACGAATCGCATCTAAACGTTCTGGCAGGATTACAGGACCATGTGGGCACAGTAGGAATGTCCCGCGTTTAGCTTTCGTGATAATCAGTAGAGCTAAACCGACGATTTGGCCATCTTCGTAGGCAGCTATGCGCTCAATTGGATGAGTTTGAAATTCTCCCCAAGCCCAACTATGCAAAAACGTGTCGGGCTGCTGTTGCTGAATAAATTGTTCCCAAGCGGAACGATCGTTAATGGTTTGAACGGTTAGAGCCATAGCTAGCAGTCGATTGAACGAATGGTTTAATGAAATCAATAATCTGATGGGCTTGAGCCACAGACAAACGGGGATGAGTGGGTAAGTTTATTACATGACTGGCGAGTTCTTCTGCGACTGGGCAGCTACCACTGTGATAGCCATATACCGCTGGGTCAGTGCTGTCCGGCACAATCACTGACCAATACCAATCGCCTAATATCATACCGGCCCGTTTCGCTTGCGTAAAGACAGCTTGCGGATCCTTTACCCGCACACTATAACGCAACCAGATGCTGTCTGGAAGTGGTGTGGATGGCTGTAATGCATCATGATATTGCTGTGCCAGTTGTAGGCGATGCAAATTAAAGGGCTCCAGCTTCTGGAATTGTTGCAGCGCCAGAGCAGCTAAGCCATTCGGTAGACGCGCTGGGAAATAGTCGGGTTGTATGCCTTGTCGTTCAGCACGACTGACTGCTAGGGAGATGATTTTTAATTTTTGCGCTAGTGCTAACACTCCGGGAATCGAACGTCCCAGCGTGGTAATAATGGGATGCAATAGTTGTTGTAGTGTCCAACGGGTTTTGGGATAGGGGAGAAGGGAGAGTCTGGTAGTAACTGTTTTGAGCAGGGCAGTATTATTCAGTAGTAGCGCCCCGCCATAAATTGAGGAGATCACTTTGTCGCGACCAAAGCTAAAGATAGCAGCATCACCAAATGTTCCAACCAATTGATCGTGATAACGTGCACCTAAGGCATGTGCACAATCTTCAATCACAAACAGGTGGTGTTTTTTTGCTAGTGCCAAGAGGGGAGTCAGTTCGGCTGGTCGTCCAAATGTGTGCTGAATGATTAACACCCTGGATCGGTCTGTGATTTTTTTTTCAAGATCTGTGAGTGATAGATTATAACTGTTGGCATCAATGTCCACATATACGGGTTGGCCACCTGCCCACCGTACCGGATTACAAACTGCATTACAGGTAAAAGCTTGCATGAGCACCTCATCACCAGTCTTCAGTTGTAGGGCTTGCAAAATGGTTAGTAACGCAGTGCGGCCGGAGTTGACAGACCAGATCTGTTTTGTTCTAAAATAATTCTGCAAGGTACGATCAAGGTTTGCTTCCGCCGCGCCGTGTTGCCAGCGCCAGGGTTGAAGCAATAAACGAAGACTGAGTTGTAGGTCGTTCGATTCCAAATTTGGCGATAACGCAGTGGTGATCATTGGCGTTGTGTCAAAATTTTGGTAATGGCTTGTTGATGTGTAACCGTACCATCTGCGTTTAATAGCATTGGCAACTGTAGCATGCCTACGGGGTACTCTTGATTCTGATGGCGAATGAGATGATTAGTGCCGACACTAATGACGATGCGATCACTGCCAATATGGCCAAAGGCACCATGTTTGTAAGAGCGGCGGCGTAAGCGCATCCATTCCACTGAGGCGTCCATTGGCCACCAAGTGCCATCTGGCAATAATGCCTCCACCCAGGCATGCATGGTATTGTCAGGATAGCCCGCCCAGAAACCAGCCACGATACGGCTAGGAATGCCACAGGCTTGCGCTAGAGCTCCTAAGTAGGTGCTGAACCCACCACAATCTACACAACCGAGGCGCAGTGCCTCTAAGGTAGTATAAAGGCCAGGTATTGGATTGCCGTAGTTTAATCGTTCTAAGGTGTGGTGATAAAGCGCTGACAGAATCTCTAGGCTGTCTGGAGTGCCGTCTGGTTTTAAACGAGCTGCAATCGCATGAATTTCAGGATCGTTGGAGTGTATGAATGCATCTGGTGTCGTGTAGACATGATCGGCCAAGCCAATGGGCTGCCATGAGTAATCAGTGTGCGGCAAAATACGCTGAAACGGCCGCACTGTAATATCTGCTGTCAGCGTAGCAAACGTACCACCGGTGATGACTAAACAACCGTTGTGATCACTCACTACGCCATCACTCTGATAGGAAAAATTTTGAACCACTTGTTGCTGATGTGAGATCGGATATGGGATAGCCATGATCTGATCTTGCGGCCATGGACCAATCTCCATAGTTAAACTAAACCGCTGTGGTCGGTTTGAGCGATATTGCTGCCACCAGTGATCAAATGGGCGCATAGAACTGTCTTAGTATGGCTGATTTTATTGATTTCGTCTATACTCAACCTCATGCCAGCAGGTCGTTTTCACAACCCGTATTTTAAGCACGAAGACCCAACACCAGCCCGCATTAAACGTGATGGCTTGGCTATTTTGGGTTCGCTAGTTCTGTTGATTGCATTACTGTGGCTAGTGTTTAGTCGCTGGCAGTTTTTGTCTGCGCAATGGATTACCATTGGTGGAGAACAGTATCTAACCGTTGACGATATTGCAGAGGCGACGCGTTCCGCCTTACAACGTAGACGTTGGCTAATCTTTAAACAACGCTTTTTACCTGTCTTAGATGAAACGCAGTTAGCAGCCGATATCTCTGCAACCCTCAGTCAAAAAATTCAGTTACGTTCGGTTGTCGTTAGTGCAGATTGGCCGAAAACAGTTAATGTGACCGTCTCGGAACGAGTTCCGGGATATGTCTATATCAACAACAAGCAGTATTACTATTTAGATATTCAAGGAACAATTACTCAAATCACAACTGAAGGGGAAGCCGATCCGCATTTTCCACACATTCGCGAAGAGAATAAGAAGCGCAAAGTGACAGTGGGAGAAAATATCGTGCGACCGACAGTAGTAGATTTTATCAGCGGTCTACATGATCGCTTTACCGCACAAAGTGGTTTGGATATCGCAGAGTATGCAATTATGCCGGTGACCTGTCAGGAAAAACAGTATGTGACAGAAAAAATCTTTGCAGATGAAATCGCCGATTCAAAATCCGAATCTTCAAAATCACAAAAACGAGCTGTCTTAGATCAACTGCGCAACAATGAAATTACCGTGGATCAAAGTTTAGACCTCTTGGAAGAAATTAAACATGCCGAAGGGGATAAGAACACCTCTGGATCCGATGCATTTATCCAATATGAAGCCGAGTTTGTAGATGTGAAGTGTGATTATCCGACAGTGACCAGAGATATTAGTGTGATCACACAACAAGGTGTCGCAATTTATTTTGATACGAGTCTAGATTTACAACAGCAATTAGATCATCTCAAGCAGATATTAAGTTCAGACATCGAGGATGTTACTGGATTAGAGTATATTGATCTGCGTTTCACTGACAGAGTGTATTATCGATAGTAGATCTACTATCAAGCGCTATTGGGCTATTCTATTGGCTCTTCCCCCAATCATGCGTCGTATAAGAATGATTGTGCGACGCATTATATTCTTTCTATTCCATCCCCTTTGTAATTACGTGCCATCCGCAGGTCTATAGTCCTGCTCAATGATGGCTTGACTTTTTGGTTAAAATCTAGTATTGTGCCGAGCCGTCTAACGGCAAAAATACAGTTCACACGAGTGATTAGTTTAGATCATTGGTGCGGGCTGTGTTTGAATGTTCTTTCCCAAAAAAAGATACAGATAACTACAGATCCGATTCGTCTAGTGAATTCGGTTCACGCTAACACCGCGGAGGTTTCATGCGGTTCAATCTCAACCAGAAGTCGACCTGTCGAGCGCTTTGCGCCCTGCTGGTCATGATCGCCACCCTCTTCCCCCACTTCGCCATGGCGGCGGATGTGGATCTCGACGGTTTCGACGACTCCGTCGACTGCAACGACTACGACCCCACCATCTACCCCGGTGCCACCGAGCAGTGTGGTGACGCCGAGGACGAAGACTGCGACGGGCTCTACGATGAAGATTGGGAGCCTGCAGCGCTGTGCACCACCGATGAGAACGACGGTGATGGATACAGCGGGTCCGACGATTGCAACGACACCGATGCTGCGGTTAACCCTGCGGCGACGGAGGTCTGCGGTGACGGCATCGACAATGACTGCAACGGTCATGCCGATGGTTTCGCCGAAGTCGAGATCGCCTACGACGGGATCGACCAGGACTGCTCCGGCAGCGACCTGACCGATGTCGACGGTGACGGCTACGACTCCACTGACGTGGGTGGGACCGACTGCAACGACGCCAACGCGGACGCCTACCCCGGCGCCTACGAGAACTACGACGGGGTGGACAACGACTGTGACGGCATCATCGATGAGGGCACGATCGCCTACGACGACGACGGTGACGGCTACCAGGAGGACGAGGGCGACTGTGACGATACCGATGCGACCATCCTCCCCGGCGCCAGCGAGAGCTGCGACGGTGTGGACTCCAACTGCGACGGCCTTGGCGACGAGGTCGACGCCGACGGTGACACCTACCTGGCCTGTGACGACTGCAACGACGCCAACGCGGACGCCTACCCCGGCGCCTACGAGAACTACGACGGGGTGGACAACGACTGTGACGGCATCATCGATGAGGGCACGATCGCCTACGACGACGACGGTGACGGCTACCAGGAGGACGAGGGCGACTGTGACGATACCGATGCGACCATCCTCCCCGGCGCCAGCGAGAGCTGCGACGGTGTGGACTCCAACTGCGACGGCCTCGGCGACGAGGACGACGTGGACGGTGACGGTTACATGGGCTGTGAGGAGTGTGATGATAGTGCTCCTTCCACCTACCCGGGCGCGCCGGAAACGGCCTACGACGGGATCGACCAGGACTGCTCCGGCAGCGACCTGACCGACGTGGACGGTGACGGGTACGACTACACCACGGACTGCGACGACAACGCCGCCGGTACCAACCCCGGCGCCAGCGAAATCGCCTACGACGGTGTGGACCAGGACTGTGATGGTCTCACGGACGACGACGACATCGACGCAGATGGCTACGACCTGAGCTCCGATTGTGACGACACGCGGTCTGACATCTTCCCCGGCGCTACGGAAGTGTGCGACGGTGTGGACCAGGACTGTGACGGCACGATCGACGAGGGCACGAGCTGCTACGACGACGACTCCGACGGCTACAGCGAAGATGCGGGCGACTGCAACGACGCAAACTCGGCCCAGTCCCCTGCGATCATCGAAGCCTGCAACGGCATCGACGACGACTGCGACAGCTACACCGATGAAGATTGGGTAGATGACGTGGACGGCAACGGCATCCTCGACTGCTTGGAGGATGACGTGGATGGCGACAGCTACACCACGGATGACTGCAACGACACGGATGCGTCCATCCATCCCGGAGCTACGGAAACGTGCGACGGTGTGGACCAGGATTGCTCGGGCGTGGCAGACGATTCCACGGAGTGTGACGACTCTGACGGTGACGGCTACAGCGAGTATGCAGGAGACTGTGACGACGCCGACCCCACCATCAACCCCGGTGCCGAAGAGGTTCCGGACGACGGGATCGACCAGGATTGTGATGGGAGTGATGCCCATCAGTCCGACACGGGAGATTCCGGCGACAGCGGTGACTCTGGCGATTCGGGTGACACCGACGACACTGGAATCGTGGATTCCGGAATGGATGACACGGGGAGCAGCAAGGGTGTTGTTCTCTACGGCACTGGCTGTGGCTGCAACAACCGTTTGGGGTTCGCCTCGAGCGGGAGTTGGGTCGCGATTCTGCTGCTCTCGTTGCGCCGCCGTCGTCCCTAACCGACTGGGTGTCTGTATCTAAGGGTTCCTGAGGAGGAATCGGTCGGTGGGGGCGTGTATGACTTGTTCTGCATTCCCCTGCCGGCCCACCCAAATGAGTTGAGCATGATTCCATTCATGATCAGTTCGTTTGGGCGAATAGTTCGTCCATTGCGTTCATTGAAAGTGTTCCATCAGCAATAACCCAAGCGAAACGAGGTGCTTCGTGCTGCTCTCTCTCACCCGCTCCCTGCTCGTGCTGGCGGCTTGCCTCCTTACCCTTCTCGTCACCATGCCGGTGGCTCGGGCCCAGGATGCGACCGCTATCGACCGAACGAACCAGGAGATCAACCTCCGGTTCTCGGAGCCCGACTTGAGGATCAACAAGGCGGACTACATTCCGGCGAACTACCTGGTCGCGGTCTACATCAACCGGAGTTGTCCGGCTGCTCCAGACCCGGTCGACATCAACGGCAACCTCTTCCATCCCTGGAAGCGGTCACTCGCGGACGTCCGGTACTCCAGCGATGACTACGTCCTCACCCCCGGTGACACCTACTATGTAGGGGTCTACCATCGGGTGGATCGTAACAGCTGGGTTCTCGAACCCGACAGTTGCCAGCCCCGCCAGGTCGTCGAGCATCAGGTTGACCAGGTTTACAAGCCTGTAATCAGCTGGGCGCCAGACAAGAAGCTGTACTTCTTGGATTTGGATATCCAGATTCCACAGGTGCAGCCTGGGTACGTTCGCATCCGCGACCTCGCTGAAGCGACGGCGAAGCAGTGCCCCAAGAAATTGGATGCTGCCGTCAGCCCGCTCGGGATCTCGGGCAAGGCGACCAGTGACACCCTGTACGGGGCTGGTCGCTGGTTCGTCGCCGTCTACAAGACGGTGACCAAGAGCGTGAGCGATCCCAATCAGCGTGGAGTCAGCACTCCCAAAACGACCTACGAGTTGGTCAGCGGAAGCTGCCAATTCTATGAAGTGGTGGGATTCGACGGCAAGGGCACGTACGCGCCCAAACTGCCGGACAACGTGCTGTTCACTGCCACGGCTCCTGTTGCCTCCGCCGCTCCCGCGCTGCAGGTGCACCCGTTCGGTGCGGTGACTTTGCCAATCCCGGTCGTCACGATCAGTGCCAACGGCAACCGGCTGGGTTGGGCAAGCTCCGGTCTCCAGTTCGATCTCCTCCAGCTGCAGTACAGCCAGCAGATCTACGTAGCTCTCGCCGGGGCCTTGATCAACGAGGACAAGGCGGCAGGCACCATCGTGCCAGATGTTTACGTGGGCTTCGGACCGGTGCTCCACCACGATCTCGGCAAGTCGTGGGAGTACCGGATCAATCCGCTGATCATGGCGGGCTTCGGTCCGACTGTGTTCAACTGTGAAGAGGGCTCGGACCTGAATATGCTTTGTGGCTCAAACCACAATCAATTCACCCAGGTGCAGATGATGCCTTGGTATGGTCCTGGCCTGCGTGCTGGTGTTGGTCAACACACGGGCGAGCGCTACGGCTGGAACGTCGGCGTCTTCGGAGCTTTGGAGATGCGCTACACCAACGGCGCCTCTCTGCCCACGACGCTGTACACCAAAGCCGGTGAGGTGGAGGCAACGTTCCAGACTCCCGTCGGCTTCCAGCTGGTGGGGCGAGTCGGACCGTACGTCACGCTCCGCTGGTGGTGATGCTGCAATGAATGCGATGACCCTGAAAGACTAGTGTGAATTGCACCGTAACTTGGTGCCATTCAACGACAGTCTTTCAGGGTCTTTCGCTTTATATGGATCTGTTTATGGTAAGTACAACAACGGATCCACAGGAATGCCATTCAAGCGTACACCAAAATGTACATGTGGTCCGGTTGTGTAGGCACCAGAGCCAGGGGTGCCGGGCAAGCCACCCATTGCTCCAATAATCTGACCTTTTTGTACCACTTCACCAGGCTCGACATAGATGGCGCTCACATGACCATACACAGTTGAAAAATTATCAGCATGTACAATCAAGACGTAGGCGTAATTGGAAGTTCCATCAAAACGCGTCACACTCACTACCCCACTATCAGCAGCTTTTAGTGGTGTGCCTTGTGGAGCGGCGCAATCAATGGCGTCGTGCTCAAAGGAAGCACGAAAAATGTAGTTAGGATCATGAAAGGTGGTCGTCACAATACAACTCGCAGGCCAGATAGGATCAAATTCACTGGGTAAGGTATCGGTCACATTGCCACTGTCGTCCGTTTTTCCAGCATTGATTTCATCATACGTAGCACGAGCCGATTTTTCCAATTGTGAGATCTCAGCATTGTAACCTTCCTGTTCTTGCTGAATATCTTTGATCAGCTGTTGAAATTTACTCTCATCGTTTTCGACTGTGGCGAGCAAACCAGTTTTGTAATCAATTTCGCCTTGTAACGTCTCTTGGCGAGTCGTCAATTCCACTTTTTTCTGTTCCTCGGCATCTTGCTTTGCAGAAAGGTCTTCTTTATCTTCTTTTAATTGTTTTTTTAGTTGCTTTAAACTATCGACAGCACTGCGGAACTGATCATTCACACTTTCTGTGTACTCTACCTGAGTGGAAAAATCTGATAATGTCGAATGGGATAAGGCAATCTCTAAATAGGTGCGCTGGTCGTAATCATACAGATCACGAATGAGGTCTTCCATATGACCTTGATGCGATTCAATCGTGTCTTGTGTATCATTGAGAGTAATCTGCAGCGTGTCGATCTCTAAGCCCAAACTATCAATTTCAATTTCCGTCTGCTCCATCTCTGATTTGGTGAGATCAATATTTTGATCCAATACCTCCACCTGACTGTTCAGGGTAGTTTTTTCTTGCTGCTTTGACTTTAAGTTTTCTTCGTAGACATCAATTTTGGATTGGAGGTCATCATAGGCCTGCTGCTTCTCTTTTAATTTAGCCTGGATGTCAGCTAAGTCCGCCTTGTCGGCCGCACGCACTAACGTAGCTGGGAAAAGCACGGACACAGCGAACAATAGGGCGATTTTTTTCATAGAACTCAATTATAGCAGATCAATCGCCGCTTGGACACGGGACAGACTACGGGTTTTACCCAGAATGGCTGCAATTGCGAACGGTGGTGGAGAAAATTTTTGTCCGGACAAAGCTGCGCGCAATGGCCATAAGACGTCGCCATTTTGTAAACCTTGATCCTTAATCCAAGGCAAGACTTGCGCCTCTAGGTTGGTTGCACTCCAATCTTCAAGTGTCTTCAAGAAATCTGCTACGCGTTGTAACGCTTCTTTCGATTGTGCTGGAGTTGATTTTTTCCAGACGAGCAAACTCGGTTCATACTTTAAATTATCCGCGAAAAAGAAACTGGTCAGCTCAGTAATGTCGGTCAGTTTTTTTAGGCGATCTTGCTCAAGAGCTAGTACTTGTTTCAGATAGTCATCCTCGGCTGCAGGCAGATAGGGTCGGCAGAGCTTTAATAATTCATCGAGTGTCAAGCGTCGTAGGTACTGTCCGTTATACCAATCCAGTTTCTCGGTATCGAAGATAGGATTTGCCGTATTGATCTGATTCAATTCAAAGGCAGCAGCTAATTGTTCTAAGCTAAAAAATTCTTCAGTTGATTTTGGATTCCATCCCAAAAAGGCAATAAAATTGACTACCGCTTCTGGCAAATACCCTTGAGTGCGATATTCTAACAATGAAGTCGCTCCTTCACGTTTGGATAGCTTCCCTCCCCCTTTGTTGATGAATAGAGAAAGATGGGCAAACGTTGGTGCATCCCAGCCGAATGCTTGGTAAAGCAAAACGTGTTTGGGGGTGGATGGAATCCATTCTTCGCCACGAATGACATGTGTAATTCCTAGGGCGTGATCATCAATTACTACAGCAAGATGATAGGTAGGAAAGCCGTCAGATTTTAATAGGATTTGATCATCCAGTTCCTCGCAGCGAAAATCAATCGCTCCGCGCACTAAGTCGTTGACGCGTACTGTGCCTTGCTCGGCGATATTCAGGCGAACGACATGACGCTCTTGATTTTCCAGCTTGGCTTTGACTTCTTCAGCGCTTAGTCGTAAGCAAGTTTTGTCATACTTTGGAGCGCGCCCTTTCTTCATCTGTATTTCGCGCATCATCTCTAAGCGTTCGGCCGTACAAAAACAGTAGTAGGCTTTACCAGCTTCCACTAGTTGTGCCGCATGCGTACGATAAATCTCTGTGCGAGTAGATTGTTTAATGACCTCAGGCTCCCAGGTTAAGCCAATCCATTTTAATCCATCGTAAATACTTGCTTCTGCACCAGCTTGATAACGTGTGCGATCTGTATCTTCAATGCGCAAATAAAATTTCCCCTGATTTTTTTTGGCCCACAAATATGAATACAGAGCAGTGCGGGCTCCGCCGATATGTAGGTTGCCGGTTGGCGAGGGTGCGAAACGTGTGCGAACTTCAGTCATGGGATACTGGGTTAGTTGAATCAGAACTCGTTAAGACTAAATATGGAAAGATAATAATAGCTGTCACGATGCGTTTGAAGCGGCGTGGTTGTGTGCAGAGACGCCATAGCCATTCTAACCGAAGATGCTGAAAAATCAATGGGGCACGGCGCTGTTTACCAGTGAGATGATCCAAGCTACTCCCTACTCCCATCATGACACGGCACCCTGCCATTTGGCGATGCTCAAGCATCCACTGTTCTTGTTTTGGATTACCTAAGGCAACTAAGATGAGTTGTGGTTGAGTGCGGAAAAGTTCCTGAGGAGTAATAATTTCCGCTTGGGGTAGTGCTCGTTGAATCTCTGCTTTACTTGATAGTCCATTCGGATCGATCACGCAACCTATTGATGCCGAAGTTGAGATCAGTTGTTGCACTAGGTCTGTGCCCGTGACGCGAGTGGGAATGCGTCCATGGCTGAACCAGACTACACCTGTGCCATCTGGCAAATTTAGATCACCTTGATTAAGTAATGTCCGAAATTCCGGATGACGTTGCCCATAAACCAGCATTTCGGGATTAGGAGTAAAAATCAATTTAGGCTGGAGCGTGGATTGACCCAACCACTGGAGTGCGGTATGAGCAGCTTCAGCTAGTGTAGTTGGATTAATTTCAACACCCAATACCTTTGGGCGGACAAGATCTGCCATAACGGGTTGAACTGTATCATAAAGTCGTCTATAATGAAAGAGATATGTTCAAAAAAATAGCCCTAACATTAGCAATTTTATTTCCAGTCGTTGGACAAGCCGCCACGTTTAATCCTCATAAAATCATCAGTGATGATGATTTGACTGATTATTCGAGAATGTCCTTGAGTGGGATTCAGACGTTCCTAGACCGCGAAGGCGGAATTTTGGCCGACTATTCAACGACCGATGTTGATGGTGTGCAACGATCGGCAGCGGAGATTGTCTACAATACGGCAAATCGCTATCAGCTAAACCCGCAGTTTATTTTGTCGACCATTCAAAAAGAATCCAGTTTAGTCACTGGCAGCAATAGTCGTTTATTGGATTGGGTGTTAGGCTACGGAGTTTGCGATAGTTGCAGCAAAGATGATCCGCGCGTCATTCAATACAAGGGCTTTGCAAAGCAACTGGATGCTGCGGGTAGTCGTATTCGTGATTCCTATCTCACTGATCTTGCCAGTCGCAACAGCACCGTTTCTGGTTGGGGTGTTGGTATTACCAAAACAACATTGGATGGCATCTCAATTACTCCACAAAACAAAGCCACGGCTGTCTTATATACCTACACACCGTGGCTAGGTTATCACGGTGGTGATGCTACGGTTGGCGGCAATTCCCTCTTCTTTGATCTGATGGAGCGATTTTTCCCTAATCGGGCCTCTGAAATTCTCAAGTACCCCAACCTCACATTAATGCAGGACTCGCTCACGGGTGCCGTGTATAAATTGGACAATGGAGAATTACGACCGATTACTTCGTACGCCGCGTTATTGGCGAATTACAACCCTAATCAAATTGTAGTCGTCGATAGTTCAGTGATTGATCGCTATGATGAAGGCGATCCCATTCTTGTTCCTAAGTTTATTTTGGTTCAGGCCCCAACGGGTGGAATCTATTTGATCGACAGTGATCACAAAAAACGAGCTATTACTTCTGCTGAAGTCTTCCGGCAGTTAGGTTATAATCCGGAGGAGGTCTTGCCAATGAACCAAGCAGATTTAGATCAGATTGCCGACAATCCTCCGATCACCGCAGCTGACCAGTATCCATTGGGTGCGATCTTACAAAATAGCAGTACCGGAGCAGTGGTGTATTTGGATGATGCTGCACGGCTGCATCCGATCTGGTCGCGCAATATCTTAGAGAATCGATTCAAAGGTTATGCGATTCATAGTCAGAGCGCATCTGAGTTAGATCACTATGATGCAGGTAATCCAGTAAAGTATGCAGATGGCACTTTACTAAAAATTCCAGAACGCGATACAATTTATGTCATCGATGAGGGTAAGAAACGTCCGGTCGTTTCGGGGGAAGTACTCGACCGATTAGGTGGCTTTGGGAATGTAGTTACCGCCAGCAAAGTTGAGCTTAAACTACATGAAACCGGCAAACCATTACGTATTACGAAGTCCAAGACTACCAAAAAAACTCAGGCCAATTCGACAACTAATTCTGGTGCCCAGACTACACAGAAGTCTAAGCATCGCAACCACTAATTACTACCCCTTATGTCACTCGTTTTCGCTGCCATCGTTCCCCACTCGCCTAGTACATTACCCACTGTGCGTGGTAACGGTGAACAACTACAAAGTACATTGGCAGCAATGAAAGAGTTAGAAGGTGAGTTGTATGTGATGCAACCGGATACTATTTTCTTGATCTCACCCCATGCCCCAATGAGTGAGGCAGCTTTTAGTGTGAATTTATCACCTGAGTTTATCTGTACCTATGAAGATTTTGGGGATGCCAATACATCGCTACGATTGCATGGTGATATTGAACTCGTTTCCAAGATTCGAGAATACGCTGATCAGCACTCACAATCCGTGAATGTCATCACCCAACCGGAATTAGATTACGGTTCGGCAGTAGCGTTGTATCATTTGACACAGCATTTGCCAACTGTAAAAATTGTTCCGATTAGTTTGGCTCAATTAGGTGTAGAAGATCATTACGCCTTTGGACAACTCTTACGCTCAGTAGCCTTACAAAGCAATAAACGTATCGCTTTGATTAGCTCGGCAGAGCTCGGGCATACGTTGTCAGCCGATTCTGTGCATGGTTATCATCCAGCTGGTGAAGCGTTCAATAAAACTATTCTGGATTGTATTCGCGGTGGCGATCTCACACAGCTTCAGTCGTTTAATCTAGAATTAGCAGAATCGGCACAATCGGTGAATGAATTTCGAACATTTGTCTTATTATCTGGTGCCTTGGGTGGTGCCCGTGTGCAGGCGTCTGTACTATCTTACGAAGTAGATCACGGCTCAGGGTTATTAGTAGCACAATTTAGTTTAATTTGATGAAGCAGTTTGTTACTGTCGTCCCCTTGATTCGCGTCATTCGCGGCAAGGATCGCTTTACTTACCAAACTGAACTCTCACTACGCGTCGGTGAGCTAGTCTGGACTCCTTGGCGGAGTCGCGCGGTGGTTGGTGTAGTGACGGAGCTCAATGTAGCTTCCTACCCGAACAGCAAAACGATTACAGATCGTTTGCAGTTGGTTTTGCCTGCGGCCTATTGGAAGTTTGCGCTGTGGTTTCAGGATTACTATTACCTTAGCTTAGCCTCAGCGCTGCATGCCATGTTACCAGATTTCGTGCGCAAACCGCGTGCCCAAGTTTCACAAGAGACAGTAGTAAAATTAAGGGTTGGTATTGCTAATCAGAAACGCCTCGAGTTGATTCAGCAAGTCGTAGCGCAAACACTAACACGCACTCAACCCATTACTGTACTCTACCAGCGTTTAAATGAAGTAGCTGCGGTGATGCTAGGGATAGTCAAAGGGACTACTGGCCCCATTGTGCTGATCTGTCCGGAAGAAGTTCAGTTACGGTATTGGCAAGGAGTATTAGCTAGTTATCGTCCCTTGGTGGTGGAAGCTAAACGCAGCAGTAGTGTGCGCGAAGCTTGGTATGCGTTATTGCAACGACAATCCAGAGTGATCTTGGGTACTAAACGCTTAGCGCTATTACCGCTAACAGAAGCAGCTAAAGTGATGGTCATGGATCCAGAACATACCGCCCACAAACAATGGGATCAGAATCCCCGTTATCATGTGCAGCGGGTAACGGAACAACAAACTAATCCGATTTTTTTTAGTTACGCGCCACGGTTAGAGCAGTATGCTCAACACCCTTGTTTAGACCTGCTTCTTACCCCAGACTATTTGCCAGAGTTAACTGTAGTCCGGCCGGTATTTAATCAAATATTCACGCCCGCCGTCCAAGACCAAGTGGCTGCGGCAACCACAGTAGTGGTTTGGCATCAGCGTACTGGGCTAGGACGCAGTTTGGTCTGTAAGACCTGTCACCACTGGATTCCAGATCTGCAAGCGACTGCTTGTCCGCAGTGTCATAGCCAAACCTTACGTGTAGCGGGATTCGGTACTGGTATGTTGAAACGACAATTGGCGCAATGGTATCCAGATCGTCCCGTGATTGAGGTGACTGCGGCCACTCCTATCCCCGACCTCACCTCCGCCGATCGACCAATTTATGTAGGTACAACGGCTGCATTTAATCGACTGCCTTGGTCTTCGGTCGATTTGGTAGTAGCTACTAGCCTTGATGCGCAACTGGCTTGGCCAGATTTTCGCAGTCATGAATTCGCACTGCAGCAATTGATCTGGTTGCGCAATCATGTTTCCAAATTGATCGTGCAAACGTACGCGGCTGAGCATCCTGTGCTTCAAGCTCTGATGCAACCCTTTCCCACTGCATGGTATCGTACGACATTGAGTGAGCGACGCAAATTTCACTACCCCCCACGTGGTGAGTATTATCGAGCAATGAATACAGTCACTAAAGAGGAGCGATTGCTAACGAATTTAGAGGAAATGCCTGCATCCACAGACTGGATAATTGACAGAGAATGCTAACATGTTAGTCTAGCTATAATGAGCGTTCTACCGTTAACAATCCAACCTAATCCTAAGTTGCACACACCCTCAGTGGATTTACCATTGGCGGATTTGAGTAACTATCAATCGCTAGCCAATGACATGGCGGAGACGATGGAGGCGGCTAATGGAATTGGTTTGGCCGCAGTGCAGATTGGCGAGAATATTAATCTGTTTGTCATTCACAAGGACGTTGCTGAAACTCCCTACCATCTGATGCTAGCGAATCCAGAGATTATCTATAGCTCTAAAGCCACGCATTTAATGGAAGAAGGTTGTTTATCCTGCCCTAAGTTATTTGGAGATGTGCGCCGTCCGGAAAAAATTCGAGTGAAGGCTTACACGCTGGATGGGAAAAAACATACCTTTAAGGCTAAGGCCATGTTGGCGAAGGTATTTCAACATGAAATTGATCATCTCCGCGGCACCTTGATTATCGACAAATTTGAGGAATGAAAATTATTTTTTTTGGCAGTGGTGAATTTGCCCTGCCAACCCTACGTGCCTTGTATCAGCACTACGGACAAAATTTAGTGCAAGTGGTTACCCAACCCGATCGTCCAGCTGGTCGTAGCCAGCTTCTACAAGCTACGCCAGTTAAACAACTCGCCTTACAACTTAAGCTACCCGTAACGCATACTACGGAACAACTGCCAGAGGCAGACTTGGCGGTAGTTGTTTACTATGGCGTCATTTTGACCCAGTCTGTATTGCAGCATTTTCCGCTGGGCATGTTAAATATTCACCCTTCCCTTCTCCCACGTTGGCGTGGTCCTTCTCCGATTCGATCTGCCATTCTTGCTAACGATACGTTGACCGGAGTGACTGTGATGCGCCTGGATGCTGGTATGGATACGGGTCCGATTTTGAAACAACAGGCTATCCCATTGCAGTTACAAGACACGAATATTACCTTAGAGCAGCGCTTGGCAGAGCGCGGTGCCGAACTCTTAATGGAAACGCTGCCAGGCTATGTGGCTGGTCATATCCAACCGATCGCTCAAGCTACGGAGGGTGTCACGCTTTCAAAAATGGTGCGCAAAGCGGATGGAGAGTTGCATCCCACAATGACGCATCAAGCCATGTGGAACTCTTATCGCGCAATGCAACCATGGCCAGGTGTGTTTTTTAAACAAGATGGCAAGCGGTATAAAATTACCGATGCACGTTGGGAGAATGATCGTCTGTATTTTGATCGTATTCAACCGGAAGGAAAACAACCGATGGCTTTGGCTGATTTTAAACGCGGTTATCCTTCAGTTTTATTTGCGGATATTATCTAGGCGGTTACTGACCACCTTATCACGCGCGGACATCGATAAAAAGTTTAGAAAGTATGGAACGAAGGAAAGATCCATGTCTTGAAAACGGCGTGCAGAGGTGCGTACGCGATTATTAAATAACCATTTGATACTGCCGAATTGGTGGAGTTTTTTGGCTAAATTTAGATCTTCACCAAATTGCAAACTACGATCTAATCCAGTGGTTTGCTCATAGACGGAGCGTCGCACAGCCATGTTGTTCGCCGTCATCGCCATAACGCCACCAGCCAAAAACCAGGACAATGATACCAGACTACGTTCAAAAATACGCACGATCCAATTGACGAAAAAGTCGCGATCATAAAATAGATAGCCACTGGAAATGGCCACCACTTCACTATGGTTATCAAAGTAGCCAACAATTTTCTTTAGCCAATGCTTTGGCAATTCACAGTCGGAATCCGTTGAAGCAATGATGCTACCACGTGCCGCTTTCCATCCGGCAGAGCGTGCCGCGCTAACCCCTGGTGTGGTTTCTTTGATAATGGTCACGCGCTCGAAGGTTTGAGCAATTTTGACTGTGTTGTCCGTGCAATTATTATCGACCAAAATAATTTCAAATTGATCCGCCGGTAACGATTGTTCAATCAGACTGCGTAAACAGCGCGCGATTGTTAGTTCTTCGTTATAGGCCGGAACGACCACTGACACCTTAAGAGCGGCGGGATTTTTCTGTGACATAAAAACCAAGATATTTGCCTAGTAATAATCGAGTTTGGGCGCTAAGGGCAGGAATCGATCCGAACGCAATCGTGGAGATTGGCAGCAATAGCCATTGCAGAATCATGAACAGGTAGCGCCCGGCTGAGTAATGGGCTGGTCTGCGTGGTAGGATGAGCGTACCAAGGATGACTGATAAAATCAACCCAACATTAGCGATCGTCAGCATGATTTGCAGCAAGCGAGGAGCAATGGTTGCCACCTGTGCTGTCGCCTGTTCCCAAGTGGCGAGACGCAGTGGAACGTAGCCTAAAAAGAAAATGATAATTGAAGCGGTGGCCCAAGACCAGTGCCCCTCCAATTGAATAAAGATATGGTGTAAACGAGCACGCAATGGAATCTGTTTGGCCTTACGGAATTGCCAGATCATAAACGGTATATTTTCACTCCCCCAGCCCCAACGTTGTTGTTGCTTAAATAGATTGCGCAAACTCTTTCTTAGGTTATCGGACAATACCGTATCCATGTAAATAGGCATGTGTAACGGCGTTACACTGTAGTTGCCGTCATACTGCAAAAAACATTGCAAAAAAATGCGCGAGTCATCGGAGACGACATCTACCTGCCAAAACCCGACATCTACCAATGCTTGCCAAGGCATGCTATGTGATGAAAATGTCAGCAAACGTTCCGGTCGGACTTGTTCAGACATCGACCAAAACGTGGTTCCACTGGCAGCCACGCGCATAATGGCTGGCGAATCCCAGATGTTATTATTAAACATTGGAATGGGCTGATAACTCGTATGTAAACGATCCGGATGAGTTAAAAAAGTGTAAGTTAGATAGTCAAAATATTGTCGCTCTACACACGAGTCGACATCCAGAACGGTCACGAGGAGTTCGTCATAGGGAATGCTACGTTCATCAATCATTGTTTTGACGAGTTTACCAGCGTAAGCTAAGTTCGCACCTTTGGCCGCAATTTCACCTGGGATGTGGTCGGGATGAGTGGTAACAATAATTTCTCCAAATCGATTTCCATACTTTTCTTGCATGGCGTGCCCATTCTCGATACTAGATGGGAAGCGGGCTTCGGCACAAAAAATAATCCAAATTTGTTCAGCCGGATAGGTAGTGTTTGCCAGAGCTTTAAATGTAGATTCAACAACTGTTCGGCTTTCGGAGGCATTGGGAATAAACACTAAATGACGAATGTGCTGAGCAGCGGGTAGATCACGTAGCAAGGACACCCAATCAGTCCGCATGGTTTTTTTATATTTGAAGAAAGAGATCACCATGAATGTACTTACGTAGATCACTTTAACCATCCAGTAAAAATCGTACGCAATAATTACGTACACCATGGTGAGAGGTGTAATGAACGTTAAGACAACAGCTCCGATGAGTGTACCCCAAGACAGCAATGCTGGAATAGCTTCGAGTAAGCGATATTTATGATAATCGTTGAAGAACGATCCACGTTTCATAGGCAATGCCGCCAGCAAATACTAAATACGCTAATGCATGAATCACCAGTGATTGGCTAACTGTAAATGCAGAGGGCTGATGCTGTGCCAATCTAAATTTACGATGCATATGCATGATCAAGATTCCGTCCACACCGCCGACGATGGCCCCAGAAATTCCTAAAATCTCTACAAAACTAAGCCAATTGAGCAGTAGGGTCAGGAGTGGTGGTACGACTACTAACAACCAGGATACGCTGGGGTGCAGCTTCATATCAAATTGATACATTTCACGTAATGCTAGCCCTAGCACTAAGAAGGCGGTGGTCATGGTGATACAACCAAAGATTGCTCCTAAGACTAATGCCGTTGGGCCAAGTATCTCACCTAGGCCAAGAATAGAACTCTCAGTTGTAGCCTGTCCTGTAATTCCGACAGCCACTAATGTGAACACCACATAGACGATCACGGGAATAAGCGAGCCATAGAGAATTGCTTTTTTTAGGCGATGAGTTTGATCGTGCAACACCCGCTTCATATCTGGTACAGCAGATGCGGCTGTAAGTGCGAATAATACCACTCCATAGGGCAAGAATAATGCCTCACTATGTGCTATTTCTAGATTAGCTAGTTGGACATGTGGTATACCAATGATCACAAAGGTGGCGATGAGCCCTAGCATTGCGATCATTAGAATTTTATCGACAGCAGTCACTGCGCGTAAACCAATGAACAAGGCGCTGGATACTAAAACAAAATAGATTAAGCCAAACTGAACGCGTGTGAGTGCTACCCACTCACCCAGTAGACTCTCTAGTAGCGTACTCACTTCAACGGTATAGGCACTGAGGGCGCCATAAAAACTCAAACACATGGAGAGCAGGGCTACCCGTTTCCATTTTTTCCCGAGATAGCGTTCTACATAGGCAGTATACTGATGATTACCTTCGGTACCAGACACTACTTCGCCATAGGCTAAATTAACGAGGGTCAAAATTGCTCCCAGTGCCACTAAATAGCCGAGGCCCACAACCGTACCCGCTTTAGCAAATGTGTAAGGCAATGCAAAAATCCCTGCCCCTACCGCCGTACCCACCATTAGGGCTACTGCTCCAAAAAACGAGTTTGGTCGGAGCGCATCACGCGTTAACATGTCAGTTTGGTCTATCGTTTATTCGTCTATCTCGTTTAACTGCTCTTCACTCAGGGCAGGTTCGTAGACTAATTCGTATTCTAAAATGGATTGTGCGTCGTATTCAGTAAAATAGACAGTCATGATTTCTGGGTTGCTATCATCCCCTTTTGTATACTCCATATAGTCTGTCGCCTCCTCTGAATTCGTCCAGCCAGCTGCAGTCAGTTGATCGTTGAAATATTGGCGGACTTGCTCGATGGATCCAGTGGTCTGGTACGTGACATCGGTCTCATATTCATTGCTTGAGTAGTAACTGCGCACAGAATCGGGATAGCGTGTAACGTCAGTAAGGTCTTTGCCATATACATCCGATGTTTCTACGGCAATGGCTTCATCGTCCAATACTACCGTCTCATTTGCATTACTATTCGCGTTGTCATTTGGCTTCGTGCAGCCAGCTCCAGTCGTTAGTAGTGTTACGACTGTCAGGCTTAATGCAAATTTGAAAATAAGTTTCATGCTTTCAATATTAATAATGGTCCACTTATACGGTATAGTATATCAATTCGTAGTGGTATTTGGCAATGCAGTTGGCAACGTAACGGAGCCTGTTGCTGGAATTAAACTAATCCAGATTGAGCCGCGATCAAATTCAATTCGATTGCCTTCACTATCACGAAATACGGTTCTGCTTTGTCGATCCGTCTTGGACCAAATTCCTTCAATCACTTTACCATCTTGAGCAATATAGGCTAATCCACTACCCGTGACGTCATAATTAATACGTCCTTCAGTTCCCGTGGGTGTGCCTGCTGGAATCATCTGGGCAATAACGACCTTGGGAGAGATTACTTTTCCGGTCACTGCATCGAGATGATCATCGCCACCATCTTTACGATCATAGCTATTGGTTGTGCGGTTATAGGTATAGACGATCTGATAGAGGGGGCCAGAACCAAAATCGAAGATCAATGGATCCGTAGACACAGTCTCAGTCGTGGGTTCATCATCTTTAAATAGCCAAGGATCATACGCTGGTGATTGTTCGGCCAAACCCTTGTCGCGTCGCGCTGTGGTTAAGAGTTCTTGTGTTGTAAAGAGATTGTGCGGAGCCACTAAGGTATTATCACGAAAGAAATATTTAGAATCGGCTGCCAGAGCAGATAGATCGCGCACTGCAAGTCCATCTACTGCTGCTAGAGCTTCAGGACTACCACCTGCATGCGCATAGAGGGCGTCTAATTCACCGGTAAATTCAAGATAAGTAGGTCTGGCACTACGCACTGGCCCAATTTTTTCTGGCATATCCCCTGCGAACACCGCTAAAAATCGTGTAATACCCCCTTCTACGGGCAATTCGTATACGACTTGCGCAAAACTCAGTCCGGATTGCGGGCGCACTCCACCGAAGGCAGCATTTTCAATCATGACTGCAATTGGCCAAAGATTCGCTTGATCAGACTGAACAAGTGTTCCATCGATGCGTCGTTCGACTAAATCTGTCACGAGATCTACAGCACTATTCGTATTCGCAACTGGAGTTACTTGTGCAATCACTTTGGGTGATTGTAGTGCAATGTCGTTCTGAGTACTGGCCCACAGAATTCCTCCCCAAATCGTTGCCGCCGCTAAACTTAAACTACCTGCGACAATTCCTAGTTTTGTATTGAGTGTCATATGTGTTTTAGTAGGTAACTGCTGTTTCCACTGGCACAACCTCAATCCAAGTCGGCCCAGGGTTAAAGGTTAATTCTACACCAGTGGCATCGTAAAATAAGGTTCGCTCACCACGATCCGATTTTTTCCAACTACCTATGGTTGCCGCTCCATCTTGAAATAATACTGCCTCGCCACTGCCAATCGTTTCCATATCTAAACGCCCAGTAGCTGCTTCTAGTACTGTCGTATCGACGCGTTGAATCAGCACGTTACTGGCGGCTAATTGTTTGCCTGTATTTGCATCCGTATGTTCCTCTCCGCCATTCCAACGCAAATATTGATTGGTGCCTTCATCGTATCGCCATTCCACTTGGTAATCACTGTTTGAGTAATTGATGGTGATTGGTGCAACTGCTCCGGGGCGTTCAGCCTCAGTAGCCGGAGTCTTGAAGGTATAGGGTGTGTAATCCCCTGCTTTGGCATCTAATTCAAGGTCTCGTAATGCGTAATCTAATAATTCGGAGGAAGAAAACAAATTATGTGGAGCCTCTCGATCTGTCGACCGATAGAAATACTCTGAGTTATAGAATTGATTTAAGTCCGTGATGTAATTGGATGAACCTGTTACACCAAGCGCCTGTGGGCTACCACCAACATAGGCGTAAACTCCATGATACTCCTCTGCCCAATCGACAAAGTAATGCCGAGCACTGCGTACTGGCCCAATATTTTCTATGGAATCCGTGGTCGCATAGACAGCCATAAACCTGGTAATGCCGCCTTCTGCTAAGGCTTCATAAACAACCCCTGCAGAGCTTAAACCGGCTTGTGGTCGAATATCCACTAGATTCTCAATCATCACTGCCACCGGAAAACGATTACTGACGGCCGCATCGACAGTCGCACCGTCGAGTTGACGCGTGGTTGTACCGGTGAGATCTACGGTTGTATTCGTATTGGTGTTAGAGGTGTCCGTCAATGTATCAGATGAGTTTTGCTTCCCGGGCAAGCGACCGTAATATGCTAAAACGCCATATAAGATACTCAAAACAGCTACTAACGAAACAATGACAACAGCTACAATGCGAGCGGCACGATTTCTTCGTACCGCCCACCAAGCGTCTTTCACTTTTTCTGACCAAGACTGGTCCATAGTACTATGCTTTTTTGGCCTTGTCTTTCTCCTTTTCTTCAGCAGCAGGAGTTTCTTTGATGACGCCCTGAACTTTGGTGACATCTTCATTGACGGATTCATTTAAGGCAGCAAGTTCAGCATCACTGCGTGGTTGTGCTACGAGCGCGATGATGTCATCCGCTTGATCCATAATCTGAATACCGTCTGGCAATTTCAAACTACGGATTTTAATATTGTCTTCAAAAGTTGCCAAGACACTAATATCAATGGTCAATTCTTTGATCAACTTACTAGGTAAACATTTTATAGTAATGTGATCTTTGTTTTTTACAAAGGTTCCGCCAAGTGATTTCACAGCAGCAGACTCACCTGTAAAGATTAAGGCTACCTGTGATGTGATTTCTTGATCCATGCGTACGGCATGGAAATCCACGTGTTCAACGACGTCGGTCAGACGGTTGTAGGAGATAGATTCGATTACCACTGGCACTGCTGCTTTTTCATCAATACTCAAATCGATCAAACTACCGCGGCCAGCTTGCGCATAGATTTTGTCTAATGCGGCCTGGTTCATTTGAATACTAGTAGTGTTGATGCCGTGTCCATAAACGACGCCCGGAGTGATCCCTTCTTTGCGTAACGAAGCGACCTTCTTGCCGGTAATGCTACGGGTTGTAGCTTGTAGTGAAAGATTCTGATTCTGCACCATACAATACAATAAAGTTAAGTTATTTACTTTTTCTGATTGGCTCGATAATTAATCATATCAGCCACCACCCTGGGTTGTCGCAGCCACTCGTGGCAGGCCAATAGGTCATCCTCTGAAACCTCTTTGGCTTGCTGAAAACGCACAACATCCTCTTGGGAAAGGTCCGTAACTAGCCCAATTGAGCTAATTAATGGTCCGGTGCTAAATAATAGAGCAACTAAGGAACCCTGGCAAGAGCGGCACTTTACATGCACTAATTCAGCGTCTTTACTCTCAGTAATGATCGCTGTATCCAATTGCTCGTATTTTGCTCGACAATGCGGGCAAACAGAGAGCAGTTTTTGGAGCGCTTCTTGCTTTAATGATGGGGTTAGATGTTGGCTAGACATAGCTCAGCTAGAATACAAAAAAAACGACGGATTGTCAATTATACTATTTACGGGCAGACAAGGCATTAATCACCATTCCTAGACCTAGGGCCATCGCCAATAGTGAGCTGCCACCCGCGCTCACAAATGGCAGTGGAATACCAGTGACAGGCATGATACCAATGTTCATACCAATGTTGATCATCACCTGGCCAAAGAGCAATGCGCAATATCCAACGACCACATATCGGGCCGTATCGTCGCTGAGTGAGCGGCTTAGTCTCCACAGACGCCAAATGATCAATGCAAAGACGCTAATCACCGTCCCTGCCCCTACGAATCCCAGTTCTTCACCGATCACCGCAAAAATAAAATCTGTTTCGCGCTCAGGCAAGAATCGCAATTGACTTTGTGGTCCAAGACCAAGCCCACGGCCAAACCATTCACCGGATCCAACAGAAATGACAGCCTGAGTGACGTTGTAACCAGAGCGCATAGGATCGCGCTGTGGATCGACAAAGGTTAGTAAACGGTTTTGTTGATAGGTATCTAGAACGGTAAACCAGGAGATAATCCCGAGTGCGACCGCCACAATGCCAATCAGTGCTAATTGGCGTGGTCGAATGGATGTGGCCAGGCCCATGACAACGGCGATACCTCCTAGAATCACCGCTGAACCGAGATCCGGCTGAACTAGGACAAGTCCGAGATAGAGCAGCAGTAGAAGCCCATAGCGCATCACTGTCCCCCACTTTTCCATCTCGAAACTGCGGTCAGCTAAAAATCGTGCCGCCGCTAATATAAATGCAATTTTAGCGAACTCTACAGGTTGAATGCTGATGCCAGCAAATTGAAACCAACCCGTCGTGCCATTGACTGTGGTGCCTAGAAAAAGCACTGCAACCAGGACGACGAGTCCAAGCATGTAGATGATATAAGCGTATTGCAAAAAACGCCGATAGTTAATCTGACTCACCACGAACAGAGTGATAATACTCAGCGTGATGAACGCCAATTGTTTTTCAAAACGAGCGGATAAACTCTCAGCTTGGGCATTTAAACTAAACAAAATGACACTGCTGACCGTCATCAGTAGCAATACGGCACCAATCAGCCACCAATCAAGCGGCTTCCAGCGAAGTAAACGATTCATATTAGTCTTGGCCTGGTAGAATCAAATTGGCGTCATCCCAAATATTCGTTTCCACCACAATCTCTGGTGCTACATTAAAATCGAATTGACGTTGCCAATTAAAGACCAAATTGTAATCACTGAATGATCCCATATTGGTAAAGACTTGTTGCTGCACTCCGAGTACTGTGCCGGAAGCACTTTTGAGTATCGCAGTGACGGCCACGCGACGAAAACCATACGCACTGGCGTTGGTAAGTAGTCCACCTAATTGGGTGATGGTCGCGCCGCTCGGTTCGGTTGTGGTATTCGTGTTGAGCGCATCGGGAGTAACAAAATTAGTATTATCATTATTCGCATTAGTATTGGCACTGTTGACATTACTATTGGTATTACCATTTTGTAGGGTGCCTGTATTCGTATGAGTGGTTTCAGAGTTAAGATTACTGCGTTGTACCAGTAGATCTTTAGTCAAGAATTGGGTTTTAATTTCTGGCCCACGGACGCGCTCCCAAGTGACATTCGAGATGGTGAGATCAGCAGGGCTGGTAGCAGTTCCGGCCAAGGCAGAGACGACTAGATAACTTTTACTATTCGGCATAATCACTCCGTCGCTGAAACTGTAGTTCGCCCCGTTCACAGACATGACGTAATCAAAGTGCGCCACGTGATACCGATTGGGATTACTAACAATAGCGAATGCATCAACCGTGTCTGCGGTATGACTGACGGCATCAACACTATCCACGATCAGATCAACGGGTGCCTGGATGGAATCATAAATGACTTGTGTATTTGCCAAATCCTCAACCGCACGTTGGGTGGCGCCTCGATTCATTAGGTACCGAATAAAGATGACTGCGTTAATTAACCAGATTACTCCGACGATACCAATGGCAATACCATAAGCGACCCGTCGTACTTGGGATTGGTGCGTGTTATACCAGTAGGCGCGCTGCAAATCTTTTCCTTGTAGGCCCTGGTTGAAGTCATCCATAGAATCTAGTCTAAAGGTGTGTTATACTAAAGTCAACTTCATTTTTAAATCGTTAAAATAAAAACCCACTATGTTCTCTACTTCGCAGGACATCCTCTACATCACGGTTGCAGCCTCTATCGCATTGTTTACCGTCTTCTTGGTTTGGATCATGTATTATATTGTCCAGATTACCCGACAAAGCAACGAGATGATCACAGATTTTCGTGGTAAGTTAGAGGAATTAGACGCAAGTATGAAAGTCATTAAGTCCAAGGTACAAGATTCCGTGGATTCACTTTCGACTGTTAGTACACAAATCACCACCATCCTTGACCTAGTACGTAGCTTTACCGGCAAGGGCAAGCGTTCCTCCAAACGCCGCGCTGCCGACGATGAAGATTAATCTTCAGAGGGTAGTTCAAATACAACATTAAATCCGAAAACAAGTAGAGTCGCATTATAATGCGACTCTACTGTTCGTTTAGATCAATGGTTTACCTATTCCTATTCAGTCTTGGCTTGGTCTTGATACTGCTGCATAGCCTCAATAATGGGAGAGCTAGCATTTAGTTGTTGCCAGTACAAAACTTGATCACGATTGATAATCAAGTAATCATTTGGTTGATAGAAATCCTGACTCAACTTCACTAATTTGATATTGGATTCATTAGCAGCATCCGTTAAATCACTTGTTTCAGTGGTGTCGTCTGTGGTCGCTTCTGCGTCGTTAACTTGCAAGTAGTACACATCAAATAACACAAGCGTATGTGGACCAAATTTTTCTAAGCGTCCAAAGTAGGTCTGTCCATTACTCATCATGACCGCAGTGACTACATTCGAATCATAGACGCGATTGTACCGGAGACAATATAAGTTCATCTGAACAAAGACCAGAATGATAGCGAGTCCGGCACACAGATAAGCCAGTTGGGCCATCATGTGCGGCCAGTTACGCGGGGTGCGCGGTTGACGCAGCGGCATCGTATTTGCCATAGAGGAGGATTTAGAGATTGATTTGGATGTGTGTTTTGTAGGCATATTAGCCATACTATATCACAGTTGTTATAATGCTGCCACATCCATTATGGCTTTCACTCACCTACACGTTCACAGTCACTATTCACTGCTCGATGGCTTACCTAAGATCGATCAGTTGGTTGATCATGCTAAGCAACAGGGGTTCACGCATTTAGCGTTGACTGACCATGGTGTGTTATATGGTGCCATTGAATTTTTTGAAGCCTGTAAAGCCGCTGGGATCCAACCGATTATCGGTGCCGAGGTGTATGTAGCACAGCGTAGTCGCTTTGATCGTCAGCCGCGGCAAGATGACCGACCATACCATTTAATTTTGTTGGCTGAAACCTTACAAGGCTATTACAACTTAATTAAATTAATTAGTGAGGCCAACTTAAACGGCTACTACTATAAACCGCGAGTGGATTTAGATTTACTCGAGCAACATCATGAGGGCTTAATTGCTTTATCAGCTTGCTTAAGCGGTCCTATCTCACGATCGATTCTGCAACAAGATGATGCTCATGCCGTAGAGATGATTAAGCGTTACCAGAAAATTTTTGGCGATCAGAGTTTTTTCTTGGAGATTCAGCGGCACGCGAATACACCTGAACAGCAAACTGTTAATGCAGCTTTGATTCGTTTAGCTGCGCAAACCGCTGCCCCACTTGTAGCTACTGCCGATACTCATTATTTGCAACCTCAAGATGCAGAAGCGCAGGATATTCTTGTCTGCATCCAAACTAAAAAATCTGTGTCCGATACAGACCGCTTATCGATGCGCCATGATGATTTTTCCATGGGGACAGCTGCTGAACTTGAACACTTATTTGCCGACCTGCCGGAAGCCATAGCCAACACGCAACGCATCGCTGAAAGGTGCAATGTAGAGATTCCATTGGGAGTGATTCAGTTACCCTACTATGCCCTACCTGAGGGCAGAACAGATAATGAAGCGTTACGTGAATTGTGTCTAAGTAATTTATCGGCGCATTATCCAGTAGAACAACATGCAGCAGCGATTGAGCGTTTGGATTACGAACTTGAGGTGATTCGAAAAACGGGTTACGCCTCCTACTTTTTAATCGTCCAAGATTTCGTGAATTGGGCGCGGCAACAAAAAATTGTGGTTGGCCCCGGGCGCGGCAGTGCGGCTGGTAGTATTGTGGCCTATCTCGCCGGCATTACTGGTATTGATCCGCTGAGATACGATCTTCTATTCGAACGGTTTTTGAACCCGGAGCGTGTCAGTATGCCGGATATTGATTTAGATTTTGCCGATACCAGACGTGCCGAGGTTATTCGCTATGTGGAATCTAAATATGGCAAAGATCACGTGGCGCAAATCATTACCTTCGGAACAATGGCAGCGCGCGCTGCCGTGCGTGATGTGGGACGGGCTCTCGGTTTAACGTACGGATTTTGTGATATGATCGCAAAATTGATTCCGATGTTCACCAGTTTGCAAGAAGCATTGGATACCGTGCCCGAATTAAAGCAACTGTATAACTCTGACGCCGATGCCACTCGGTTGTTGGATGCTGCATTGAAATTAGAAGGGGTGGTTCGACATACTTCCACGCATGCGTGTGGCGTGGTGATTACGAAAGAACCGCTGCAGCATTATACGCCGGTACAATATTCGTCTACCGGTGAGAACGACATTGTCACTCAGTATTCATTACATCCGATCGAGCGGCTAGGGTTATTGAAGATGGACTTCTTGGGACTGAAAAACTTAACGATCATCGAACAAACTTTAGAATTAATTTCCAAGACAACGGGCGAAGTGGTGGATATTGATCATTTGCCATTAACCGATAAAAAAACCTACCGACTACTGCAGAAGGCCCAAACGACTGGTATCTTCCAATTAGAAAGCGCGGGGATGAAACGGTATTTGCGAGAGCTGAAGCCAACTGAGTTTGATGATATCATCGCCATGGTGGCGTTGTATCGCCCTGGTCCTATGGAGCGGATTCCGGATTACATTGCTGGTAAACACAAAAAACGGACAGTGACTTACCTACTACCTAATCTGCAACCCATTCTGGAGAAGACCTATGGAATTTTAGTATATCAAGAACAAGTGATGGCGATGGCGCGTGATATCGCTGGCTTCACTGCAGGTGAAGGCTATCTATTAATTAAGGCGGTAGCTAAAAAAATTCAACGCTTGTTGGACGAACAAAAGGAAAAGTTTATTCAGGGCTGTATCCGCAATCAGGTCTCGCGCAGAATTGCAGAGCAGCTCTGGGAATTTATTGAGCCATTTGCGCATTATGGGTTTAACAAGTCACATTCTACCGGGTACGCCTTAATTGCCTATCAAACGGCCTATTTAAAAGCCAACTATCCTGCCCAGTTCATGGCAAGTTTATTAACCTCAGACCGCGATGATTCTGATCGCATTGCCATTGAGGTGCACGAGGCTCGCATGATGGGTATTGATGTGATGCCACCCGATATTAACGAAAGTTACTCTACATTTACCGTGGTGCGTGAATCCTTAGACGATAAGCCACGAATTCGATTTGGATTAGCGGCTGTCAAAAATGTTGGTCAGAATTTAGTGACTACAGTGATTACAGAGCGCAAAGCCAACGGACCGTTTAAAGACATGGAAGACTTTTTGCAGCGCATTCAACACCGTGATCTGAATAAAAAATCGTTAGAAAGCCTAATTATGTGCGGTGCCATGGCACAGTTTGGTGAATCCAATGTACTCCTGGCCAATATGGAAACGCTGTTGCAGTACAACAAGACGACACAACAAGAAAAACAATCTGGCCAAGCAAATTTGTTTGGCGGAGGGATGCTACCCGCTCCCAAATTACATATGGTTTCCGCATTACCGATTCCGCGGCGTACCCAACTGGAATGGGAACGCACCTTGTTAGGATTATACGTTTCCGAGCATCCGCTGACGAAGATGCATAAATTACAACTGCCAAATATGCAGTCGATTGAAGCGGCCAAAGCGCTACGTAGTAATAGTCCAGTACAGATATTAGGCTTGGTCCAGCAACTGAAGCGAGTCTACACAAAATCGGGAGATGTGATGCAGTTTTTTCAGCTGGGTGACGCCACTGATCAGATGGAGGTAGTGCTGTTTGCGAGAACTTTGCAAACGCTTAAAACCGTCTTAAGCGATGGCCAATGCGTGTCGGTGAAAGGGAAAACCAGTAAGCGGGACGGAGAGATTAAGCTGATTGCTGAAGAAGTGATGCCATGGCCTGATCAGTTCGTATTTGTGCATTTGAGTGCCGAAACTAAGCCAGCGGACTTAGCGCAAATGAAACAGGTCGTGGAGCAATTTCCTGGTGACCTGCCACTTTATGTCTTAGCCAAAGAAAAACTATTAAAAACCCAAAGTTTAGTGGCACCCGGTGCCGTTCCCAACTTGGTCGGATTGTTTGGCCAAGAACGTGTGATTTTGGTATAATAGCCCGCATGAATCAAACCCAGCGCCTACAGCGTTATTTTTCACCCCTCTTAATCGCCTTCATCGCGATCGTCGTAGTATTAGTTGGCGCAGTCCTTTATGTGGCTTTCAGTAAAACTACTATCGCCATTACTTTACATGACCTTCCAGCGACTACTAATTTTCAGTACAGCGCAGCCGACTTGGGTGTTGAACCGGTCGTTGTGTCGATTGATACCACCTATACATTTACAGATTATGCAGCGGATAGTTCAGAAGATGCAGTAGCCAGAGGTACAATAACACTGGTGAATACGTATAGTGGCGATCAACCATTAGTCCGCACTACGCGTTTACTATCTGATGGGGGCGTGCTCTTCCGTACGGATGAAACGGTAACTGTTCCTGCAGGCGGCACAATTGATGTGCCTGTCTATGCAGATCAAGCAGGTGCTGTGGGAAATATTGCCGCTAGTAAATTCGAAATTGTGGCGTTAGCCGATAGTTTAAAAGATAAGATCTATGGTGAAAGTACAGAGGCAATGACTGGCGGGTTGATTAAGAAAGTGACTTTAACAGATGATCTCGTTACTGCAGCAGAAGAAGCGGCACGAATCGAAGCAGAGACGGCAGCAAAAGCCACTGTAAACCAAACAGTCCAAACTGCGGATTTTGATTCAGCCAATTGGCAAATGGAGATTACCGAGCAAACTGTTGCAGGCCAAGTGGGTAGTTTGGTTGAAGCCATTACTGTACAGACCAAAGGGGTGGCCACTTACCTACCGGTTGATCCTGAAACTATTCGCACGCAGTTGCAAGCAGCAGATGAGCCTGTCACCGATGGTGCGATCACCTACACTCTCACCACCGATGGGACAGATTGGATCATCTCTGGCGAAGCCGAGACTACCGCCGTTGAACAATCGCTAGATTTTGTGGATGTGGCTGATCTAACCGGCAAAACTGAACAGCAGGTGAAAGAGTATCTGGCCGATTTTGAACAAGTGTCCAGCGTCTCGGTGCGATTCGTTCCGTTCTGGATGGAGCGTACGCCAAAATTACCTCAGCAAATTAAATTAATTATCTCAAAGTAGAAACACTATGGCTTCCGCTGAATCTGAACACGATGCCCTTTATGGTTTACGTCACTCGGCTGCTCACATGTTGGCTGCAGCGGTGTTGGAATTATTTCCTGGCACCCAACTAGGTACTGGCCCAGTGGTCGATAACGGGTTTTATTATGATCTCTTACCACCCCAACCGATCACGCCCGATGATCTAGAAAAGATCGAGGCGAAAATGCGACAGATTATTGCTGGTCAGCATGATTTTGTTCGTAAAGCAGTTACGGCCGCTGAGGCCAAAGCGTTCTTCCATGATCAGCCTTTTAAGCAAGAGTTGATAGATAAGTTTTCGGCAGATGGTCGCGATTTGACATTGTATCAATCCGGACCGTTCACTGACTTATGTGAAGGTGGCCACATTAATAATACTCAGGAACTCCAGAGCGTTGGCTTGCAACTATCTAAATTAGCCGGTGCGTATTGGCAGGCCGACAGTACTCGTCCGCAAATGACGCGCATTTACGGTCTACTCTTCCCTACTCCTAAAGTCCTCAAGCAGTACTTGCATCAAATTGAAGAAGCCAAAAAACGCGATCATCGCAAACTCGGTAAAGAACTTGATCTGTTTACCTTCTCAGATTTAGTCGGTGCTGGTTTACCATTATTTACACCCAAAGGTACTACGATTCGTCGGGAGTTAGAAAATTACATTGGTGAATTGCGCGAACAACGTGGCTTTCAACGCGTTTGGATTCCCCACATGGCTAAAGCTGAATTGTACAAGACCTCGGGACACTGGGATAAATTTGAAGATGATCTCTTTCATGTTAGCAGTAAGAAAACAGATGCCACGTTTGTAATGAAGCCGATGAACTGTCCACATCATACGCAAATTTATGCTTCGCAAATGCGGAGTTACAAAGATCTCCCGATTCGTTATTTTGAAACTACGACCAACTATCGTGATGAAAATACTGGTCAGATCCAGGGGTTAACGCGCGTGCGTTCACTGACACAAGATGATTCTCATGTGTTTGCGCGTAAAGATCAGATTCAACAAGAAGCTGAATTAGCCCAGGATATTATTACAGAACTCTATAGTAAATTTGGTTTAGAACTACGTCCACGGTTCTCGGTACATGATCCTGCTCATATGGAAAACTATCTTGGCACGGAAGAAACCTGGCAGGCTTCGGAACAAGCACTGCGTTCCGTGATGGAAAGCAAGGGCTTGGAGTATGTGATTGGTCTAGGTGAAGCGGCATTTTATGGTCCGAAAATCGATTATATGGCCGTGGACTCCCTTGGTCGTGAGTGGCAGTTAGCGACGATTCAATTAGACGTGAACCAGCCTGAACGCTTTACATTGTCTTATACTTCCGCAGAAGGCAAGGAAGAGCGCCCAGTGATGATCCACGTCGCAGTAATGGGTTCTGTTGAACGGTTCATGGGTGTCATTATTGAACACTTCGCTGGTAACTTCCCTACTTGGTTGGCTCCAGTACAAGTGAAATTATTACCGGTAGCTGATACTCATATTGAGTATGCAAAAACTGTGAAGGCAGCGTTACACGCCGCTGGTGTGCGCGTAGAAATTGATGAGGCCAGTGAAACGGTTGGCAATAAGATCCGCAAAGCCGTCGCGGAAAAAGTTCCTTACTTAGTTGTTGTGGGCGATAAAGAAATTGAAGCTAAACAAGTGGCAGTCCGAAAACGTGGCAGTAAAGATACTGTCACAGTGGATCTAACGGCTTTTGTCGAGCAGCTTAAAACTGATATCAGCACTAAGGCTATTTGGTAAATTGGATTAATTAAAATGAAGCGAGGCAGGAATCGTGGTGTACGATCCCTGCCCCGTCTTCCTCCGGTTAGCTCAGCTTGTTGAGCACCTCCGTTCTAAAGTCGCGGAACGGCTTTTCCACCATGAGCACGGCTGTGCTCCGGTAGTAGGCCGCGGCTTTGTGATTGGAGATCCAGTCACCGCTCATGGCGATGAACTGGGTCTCGCTGTTGAGCCGTCCAGTGACAGTCCACTCATGGTGCAGCTCATTCCCTGAGCCGTCCGGGAGGTTTGTGTCACACAACACCCAGCGGATGTCGGGGTCTTGAATCTGCTCTCTTGCTTCAGCCAGGGACATTGCCACGAGGACACCGTACCCAGCCCGTTCGAGTGAGCGCTTCAGACCGCGGACGACCAGCGGTTCGTCTTCTATCAGTAGTAGCTTCTTCCGGCACTCCTTGCTTGTGGGAAGCGCACACTGTATAAATGTTTTCATGCCAGCTGTCAATACCGTGATCGACAAAAAACCCGGCTGACGCCGGGCTTTGTGATCATAGGATTCTATAGGGCTAGGATTGCAGACTCTCCCATTGCTTCACAAACTCTGCATTGCCGGCCACCATTGGGCTTTTAGAATGCAGTGCTTCGGGTTTGATATCGAGAATCGAACCTTTGCCCGCTGTAGTATAACCACCAGCTTGCTCTACAATCATCGCTAACGGTTTTAGCTCGTAGTTCAAGCGTAACTTAGCGGATTGCTTTTCATTATTATCATAAGGACGGAAGTACAAACCACCTTTCAATAAGTTGCGATGGAGGTCTGCTACTAAGGAGCCAATATGGCGAGAAGTGGCCTTTGGATTGTTAGCTTTGAAATCAGCCATAAACTTGCGCGCTGCTTCGGACCAAGTCGGCATGTAAGCTTCATTAGCGGAATAGACATCACAGGTTTTAGGAATTTGGATATCTTCATGGGATAATAGCCATTCACCAATGGTTGGGTCCAAGGTGAATCCGTGCACTTTGTGACCCGTTGTATACACTAACATTGTGCTAGAGCCATATAAAATATATCCAGCCGCTACTTGATCTTTACCCTTTTGTAGAAAATCCTCGATCGTAGCAGGAGTGCCCAGTTCAGTTACGCGACGATGCACCGAAAAAATACTACCAACCGAGACATTGTAATCGACATTAGACGAACCATCTAAGGGATCAAAGGCAATTACATATTTGGCCTGCTCTGCGCCTGGCACCACCACAATATCTGTCTCTTCTTCAGATGCCAGTGCCGCAAAGTGACCTGCTCTAGATAGGTAGTTCACAAATAGTTCATTGGAGAGGACATCGAGTTTTTTAACGGTATCGCCAGAACTGTTCTCTACTCCAGCCTCACCGAGAATATCCACTAAACCTGCTTTATTGACCTGATGAGAGATTACTTTTCCGACTACTCCAATATCCAGCAAAATTTGTGAAAATTCTCCAGATCCACCGAATTCGCGTTCCTGCTCTAAGACAAACTGAGATAATGTAGGATGTTTTAACATATGTCTGGATTATAACATTGCCGCCACTTGATTTCAAGGCACATTTCCTCTATAATCCCCCGGCCTATGAAAACCTATTTTGTCTGGCCATTAGGTTGCCAAACCAATAAATCCGATGGAGAACGCGTGGCTACGGTCTTGGAAAAATTAGGCTATTCCCGTGTCGAAGATGAAGATCAAGCCAATGTGATTGCGGTGATTGCCTGCGCCATTCGACAATCTGCTGTGGATCGTATTTATGGTAAGTTCAAAGGTTGGGAAAAACGTCAGCAATCCGGCGATCTCACCACGATTTTGACAGGGTGTGTGCTGCCACATGATAAACAGAAACTGACTCCGAAGTTTGATCTAGTGTTTGATATTGAAGAGTTGCCAAAGTTGCCATTGCTGATGGCCCAAACCAACGTAGAAGAAACGGTTAATCTGCGTGATCAGATGAAGTATTTTGATATTCAACCGATTCATAATTCTACCTTCCGGGCGTGGGTGCCGATTGCCAAAGGCTGTGATAAGTTCTGTACCTATTGTGCTGTGCCTTATACCCGTGGTCGTGAGCGATCGCGTGATTCGGCTGATATTATTCGGGAAGTCAAAGACTTAATTGCTAAAGGTTATAAAGATATTCATCTGTTGGGTCAGAATGTGAATTCATATGGCATGGATAAAAAGAATCCTGATGGTACATTAGCCGAATTAAACTTTGCTCAACTGATGGCCACCATTGCCGAATTGCCTGGCGACTTCTGGGTCCGTTTTCATGCGCCTCATCCTCGCGACTTTACCGCAGATGTAATTGAGGTCATCGCCAAATATCCGAAACTTTGCAAACAAATTAACTTACCGGCTCAATCGGGTAGTTCCAAAGTGTTGCGCCGCATGAATCGGCCATATACGCGTGAGCAATATATGAAACTGATTGATGATATCAAAGCCGGTATTCCGAATGTCTCTCTTTCCACCGATGTAATTGTGGGTTTCTCCGGTGAAACCGAAGAGGATTTTCAAGATTCAAAAACCTTAATGGAATACGTGCAGTACGACATGGCCTTCATCGCTCAATATTCGGTTCGCCCTGGCACCGTCGCCGCCCGTCGTTTCACTGATGATGTTACGCACGAAGAAAAGAAGCGCCGCTTTGAAGAGCTTACCCGCGTGTTAGAGCGGACGTTCATGTTAAATCAAGAACCTCGTATTGGCAGTACGGATACCATCTTAGTAGAAAAGTTTACTAAAGATCACTGGTTAGGTCGTAATCAACACCAGGTCACCGTCGCCTTCCAAGCCCCCGAAGACGCCAATTTAGTTGGAACATTCCAACAAGTGAAATTGACACGCGTTGAACCTTTCCGCTTTGATGCCGAGTTGGCTTAGTTGTTTATTCTAAGTACATTATAGAGTTGTTTTTTATTTCCTCTGCTAAGTCGGGTCGATTTACTTTTATATCATTGAATGCTGTTTGTATAAATGGGGCTACATAATATTGTGAATTCTCATCAGCAATAAGGCCTAGATCTAGACTATCCACATAATCTGTAGATGCCATATAATGTGGATTTACTGTAAATAAGTAGCAAAAGTGGAGTACAAATATATTATCTAAATCCTTTAAAAAAATATCTAAAGATTTAGTTCTGTTGCCAAAGTTTATTTCATTATCATTTAAAAGCACGTAGCGAAAAAAGTTGTAATGTACGTGATTATTACAACGATCCCGTATATTTTTATACGTATCGTCTTTAAAGAGTAAATGATTAAGAGACTTGAGATCATTTGAAGAACGAACGTAATTATTCATTACTCTATATTCTGGTAAAGCTTCACTTCCTTGAAGCCAATTATCAATTTTTTCGACAATAAACTCTTCAGCACTCACATGATCTTTAAGATATAAAACAGTATAGATATTAATAATGATCGAATCATAGTACTTTCTTAATAGAGCGTAACTATCATTGATCCGCCCTTTTTTTAAAATATCATGTATTGATTCCAAAGTACCTTGTATAGAAGAATAGGTATAGGTATCAATATTATATACCTTGCTAGTACCTAAAGAGGCAAAGCCTAGAATCAAACCGGACAAGTTTTTATAATAATTTGAATACACCAACAATTTTTCGAAGACTATATGGTCTGTGTATTCCTTATGCATGATTTATCGCAATGTTGCGTATGCTTTCCAACCCGCTTCACGGTACTGTTTGGCGGCCTCAGCAGGGTTACTGGCACCATAGATGCCGCGACCGACAATGATGATATCAGAACCACCTTGAACTGCCTGTTCAGGAGTAACGTATTGCTGCTTCATGCCGTCACCGGTATCAGCTAAGTTCACACCTGGAGTCATAGTGATGAAACGTGGATTATTACTGAGCGATTTCATGCCAATAAAACCCATGACAAATTCACTGTATTGTTCAGCCCACTGTACAGCGGTTTTGGTGTAATCCCCTTTAGCCAAATTTCCAGCAGAACTCATTTCCGCTAAGAGCAACAAACCAGCGCCTTTATCTTTAGCGATGGACCATAAACCTTCAATAATACCTGGGCCTGGCACCACATGGGCATTAATAATATCTGCCCAGTCAGCCATTTTATAGACACCACCACTGTATTGCAGTTTTACCGTGTTGCCGATATCAGCAAACTTCCGATCTTCAAAAATCACAAAATTATATTGTTTTTTTAGATCCAGCAAAGTCGGGATTAAATCTGGAGTGAAATCACTCAATACATCAATATGGGTTTTGAGCAGAGCGATCTGATCCCCGGTTTGCTGGATCAATGTGATCAATTCATTACAAGTAGTCACGTCTGCGGCCACGGATAAATTGGATTCCTTTTCCAGAACGGTTTTGAGCAACGCTCGCGCCGCTGGATTCACTGCCGCTTGTAATTTAGCTTCGTAGGTCATACACAATTACAGATGATTAGCAGCTAAGAAATCTCGAATCTTTTTTTCTAAATCTGGCGGAATGGTTCCGTTGCTGACTAAGTGTTTTACGATATCATTTAGCGTGAGCACGCTATAGAGATGATAGCCGTTATCGGCTAATTTTTTGCTGCCCCCTTGTTCGCGATCAATCAGTACAACGATATCACGAATCATCAACCCTTCAGCTTCAAAGGGTTGGATCGTTTCAAACTTGGATTCACCAGTGGTGATCAGATCATCCACTACCAAACAGATTTGACCGGCGGTATAAGCGCCTTCGATCTTCTTTTTGGTGCCATAGGCTTTCGCTTCTTTGCGGGCGTAGATCATTGGCTGGTTTAGCTCCAAGGATAACGCAGTTGTAATCGGCAATGCAGTATATGGGATTCCAGCTAAAACGTTATATTCTAATTTGTGATGTTTAATCAGCTCCGTCATGGCTCCGGCAATCATTTTCAAGACATCTGGATACGAGATGATTACACGCAAATCAATATAGATTGGCGATTGCATGCCGTTCTTCAAAGTGAACTCACCAAATTTGACGGCGTTAATACGATAAAGTGCGTCGATAAGATCCTTATGAACCATAGGTGTGCGCTTGGCCAGATTTATCACGATGATACTGACCGAATTCTTTAAGAGTTAATGCGTGCTTACCAGTTAAGACGGGTCCTTCGATGCACATCCGTTCACCCGTATCGTCGATGCAACATTGTCCGCAGACCCCGAATCCACATTTCATATAACGCTCCACACTAATCTGACTATCTACCCCGTATTGTTTGCAGACTAAAGCAGCAGCATATTCCATCGGCTCCGGACCACACATGTAGACAACCGTATTTTTCCGTTCGGTTTTTGACAGTCGTTCTAAACGCTCAGCTAACACTTCTGTGATAAACCCTTTGTGCCCAGCCGATCCATCATTCGTCGATAAATAAGTATGTTTCGGGAAATGATTTGTATAAAGCAATAAGGCTTTATTGCGCGCTCCTACCAATAGCTCATAACTGCAGTTATCGGCTTTGGCTCGATTAATGAGATAGGCTAACGGCGCAGCCCCATACCCACCACCGATCGCAATCACATGGCTTTTGGGTTTCCAATGGTAGGGGTTGCCAAATGGTCCAGTGACACCGACCTTATCCCCTGGTTTCAGCTTAAAGAGATGCTCGGTAAAATTTTTCAGTTTAAAGACGACGGTCGTAAAACTCTTGCCATCATCGGCAGCGATGGAAAACGGTTTCTGATCCACCCCTGGAATCCATAACATGACAAATTGACCAGGCTGAGAGTTTAGGTTCGCAAACTCAAAGGTAAACCCTTTGACATCCTTGGCTTCGTTCGTGACTTTTTTTAGTACAGCAACTCGGGGTTTCATATCTACTTGGCTTTATGAGCTTTACCAATCAAGCTTTTGATCTCTTTGATGTTGTTGGCTTTCATATACTGCTCCATCTCCTTCACAATTGTGCCAAACACTTCAGCGCCACGCCAGAAAGCTGCAGAACCGACACCTACCAACGTTCCGCCGGCTAGAATCATCTCAATAGCATCTTCGCCGGAGGTCACGCCACCAGTGGCAATGATTGGAGCTTTTTTGAGCCTAGAATGGACATCCCAGACCGCTTTTAAGGCAATGGGCTTGAGAGCTGGGCCAGACATTCCACCGACCTTATTGCTCAAAAATGGGGCTTGGAAGGTGGCATCAATGGTCATTCCGGAGGCAGTATTGATAGCAGTAATGGCATCAGCACCGGCCGCTTCACAAGCGGCAGCAATTTCTCCAATATTCCAGGCATTGGGTGAGAGTTTTACACTGATGGGGACGCGCTTGGCTTGTCGCTTCACCGCTTTCGTAATGGCAACGGCAGCATCTACACTATAGGCGAAGGGTGAACCAAATTCGTCTCCGACATTTGGACAAGAGATATCGACTTCGAGAATATCAATCGGTGCAGTGACAATCCGTTTCGTCACATCCGCAAATTCTTGAACGGTGCCGGCAAAGACACTCCCAATGAGTGGTGCTGAACAAATTGTTTTGAATTTCTTTAATTCTTTAATCCCTTCCTCAATTCCGGGATTAGATAATCCGACGGCGTTGATAAAAAAATAATCATGCCCGGCCATGGTGGGATTCACATGCCCAGTACGAGGTTGTAGTGATAGCGATTTAACCGTCACTCCGCCCGCACCTAAATCGACACAGCGTTTCAGGGAAGCAGCAGTGACACCAAGAATGCCAGATGCTAGCACGATCGGATTTTTAAAACGCTTGCCGAGGAATGTAACAGCAGTAGACATTGGCAATACTATACCCATTTACTGGGGTTTTGACAACTTCAGTAAAGCTTGAATCGTCTTCTTCCAATGGGTTTGTTCGGTGGTCAGCCAATGTGATTGTTTGGCCCAGGCAGCGGTAGCGGGTTTTAAATTAATCTGCTTCTGTTTAATATTTTTAACAGGATCAATCGCCTCTAATTCATCAAGATGCGCTGCGACGTGGCGATAGGCATCGCGGAAAGGCATGCCCTGTTTAACTAGGTCCAAGGCTTTGTCAGTCGCATAAATTTCGGGGCTGCAGGCGGCAATACATTTTTTCTCATTCAACGTAATGCCGCTGGTTACTGTGCTCATCACTTTTACAGTATTACTGTAGAGATGCAATGCTTTCACTAGGAGATCTTTGGTTAGCTGCGAATCACGGTTGTAGCCAGAGAGCAGGACATTTTGCAATTCAATACTGGAAATCAGATGACCTAGCATAATATTGGCTTTGCCGCGGGTGAGCTCGAAGACATCTCCGTTTCGTTTTTGTGGCATCAGAGATGACCCCGTGCAGTACTCTTTCGGCAATTCCACAAAGCCCGTTTCGGACATGGAGAACATCAACACGTCATTAGCAAATTTTGCCATGGTCTGCATGAGTTGATTTAAGGCGAACAAGATTGTTGCCTCCACTTTTCCACGGGTGTAAGAAACGTACATCGTATTATTTTGCACTTTTTTGAAACCCAGTAGTTTGGCAGTATAGGCGCGATCGATTGGGAAGTTCACTCCAAAGCCAGCTGCACTGCCTAGCGGACTCATATCATTATATTCAAAGGCAGTCTTCAAGAACGCGAGATCATCCAGGATGGCTTCGGCATATTGACTGAACCAAACACCGCCAGAGGTCGGCATGGCACGTTGCATATGTGTGTAGCCTGGCATCGGGACAGCTTGATAGCGTTTGGCGAGATCTAGAAAGTGTTGAGCCAGTGTTAAGCTGTGGCCGTAGACATTCATCAGCTTCTCTTTGGTGTACAAGCGTGTCATTGTGACCACTTGATCGTTCCGACTGCGGGCGGTATGAATTTTTTTACCGAGATCCCCTAACGTTTTGACAAGATGATTTTCAATAGCCGTATGACCATCTTCGTCTTCCATCTGGACGGTAAATTTCCCAGCTTCCCAGAGTGCAATGATATTGCGTAAAGCATCCTGAACTTTTTTGAACTCCGCGGCCGTTAGTACTCCAATTTTTGTTAACATGGCGGCTTGTGCAATGCTGCCATAGACATCGTGCTTGATCATTAGCTGATCCAGCTCATAATCATTTCCAACCGTAAACTCAAGGATTTCTTGGTTGATGTTATAGCCTTTATTCCAAAGTTGAGCCATACAGAGTGCACTTACTTAATAATTCAAATTATTGCCAGTATACACGAAAACCAGGTAAATAAAAAATACCGTTTGAACGGCGGGATGGGTGTGGGCGGGCAGTGGGGTTGAGACCACCGCCCTGCCCTTCCGACTACGAATCCGCTACCACTCCCAAACCGGGAGGGCGACCTCTCCACAGGCCCGTTCCGGCACCTGTGCGCTGCGCTTGCCCGGTGGCAGGCTCATGGCGGCAGGGTGATCAGGATCGTCCGTGGTGGTGGAGGCAGTGTGTGGTGTAACGGGTATGCGCGTGGCTCTGTCGTGATCCATAGTAGGATCCTCCGTGCTAGCGAACAGGAGTGTTGCTAGTGGGAAGATTTTTTCAGACAACAGTAGTTACGTCAAGGCAGTTTGTAGCACCTTGCCAGTCAATTCCATGCCTAAATAGGGTGACCAGGCACATTTACTTTTGATATCTGCTTCCGTGACGGTCCAGACAACTGCGTCATCCGCGGTCACCGTGCCACGCGGACCAGTGAACCCAAACAACTGAGTCGGATTGGTTACGCAACAGCGCTCAATGTCTGTGAGTGTTAAGCGGCCTTGGGCTACCCCGGTGAGCAATAATGGCAAGAAGAGTTCGATACTGGGAAAACCAGCTGCACCGGCTGGAGAATCTTTTTCTGATAACAGATGTGGGGCATGGTCGGTGGCAATCGTATCCACTGTCCCGTTGCGAATTCCTGCCCAAAGCGCGGCTCGATCAGCCGCGGTACGCAGCGGTGGATTCACTTGCGCGCGGTGCCCCAGAGTTTGGTTGCACAGATCCAACCACAAATGGTGTAGAGTGACCTCCGCATAAATCGGTAAACCCTCGGCCTTAGCTTGAGCGATTTGGGTCAGCTCTCTAGCTGTTGAAACGTGGCAGATGTACGTTGGTTTTTTATATTGTCGTACAAACGGAAGGATCCGATCGACACCAGTGTGATCGTGAATCATGATCGGCTTTACTGCCTTTTGAAATAGCGTATGCAAGGTAGCGTCTTGCTCCACGTACATGCCTGTAGAGTGTGGCTGCAAAAAAACTTTAAAGCCGCAGGCAGCGTGCTGACCATTTAAAGCGGCATCAATGGAGGCATCGGATACACCAATTGGCAAGCGGTATTCAATTGTTGCATTCGGTTTAATTAAAGCCTGTTTCGAGGCTAGATCGTCTGCGGTCAACACCGGTGGTACATTACTCGGCATATCAACCACACCGGTTACTCCACCAGCCAAGGCGGCTGCCGATCCGGTGATCCAATCTTCTTTATAGGCTTGGCCAGGAATGCGAAAATGGACGTGGCTATCGATTAGGCCGGGCAGTGTAATTACTGCCATATGCCAAGATAATATTCTAATAGCGCTGCTCGCACGGGTACGCCTAAGGCTGCTTGTGTAAAGTAATAGGCTTGAGGTTGTGCATCAATCGTGGTGGGTAGTTCAGACAAGCGAGGTAATGGACTAATAATTTTTGCTTCCGGTTTCATATTTAAGACATCTTCCAAGGAAATCACGTACGACCTTTGGAATGCTTCTGCCTCTGCAGGGTCAGCATAGCGTTCTTGTTGGACGCGCGTCACCAGAACAATATCGGCCTCGGGTAGAAGTGGTTTGTAATCTTGCGTGCGCGGATCCACGAGCTGTACGGTCACTCGTTTAAATAACTTGAGGGCCTCTACCAAGGAATGAATGACGCGTGAATGTTCCAGATCACCGATCATGACAATAGTGAAATTATCCAAGCGGCCAATCCCCTGTTGAATCGCAAATAAATCCAAGACCGTTTGCGAAGGATGTGCGTGCGCACCATCGCCCGCATTGATAATCGGTATGTTCGATACAGCGGCGGCGCGCTCAGTACTGCCGGCCTCTGGGTGGCGCATTACAATTAAGTCACTGTAATTTGCCACCATGCGAATTGTGTCTTCGAGAGATTCTCCTTTGGCAGATGAGGTGCTGGTGCTATTGTCGAAGCCCAACACATTCGCACCTAGTTTATAGGCAGCAGCGGTGAATGATAATCGGGTACGTGTAGACGGTTCAAAGAAGCAGGTTGCGATCGTTTTGTCGGTTAAGGTATGCACATAACCTTTGCTAGTGAATTCAGCCGCGCGATTAAAACAGCGTTCCAACCAAGCACGATCGAACTGCGTTGTGTCTAAGAGATGAAGAGGTTTAGTATTCATGCCAGGCTTTGATCAAAAGATCATCAAAGGTTAAGTTACAGATCGCATTACTATAAATTTTGGCAATCTGGACATTACTGATCAGTGGAATGTGCCAATCCACTGCGGCGCGACGTATCCGGAAGCCATCGGTCAGTTCTCGATGAGTGTATTGGCGCGGAATGTTGATGACGCAATCAATGCCTTTCTTTTCAATTAGCTTCAAGACCGGCTTACCTTTTTTTACCAATAGCGTTTTAATTCCCTGTTTACGATAAAACTTAGCAGTGCCTTCAGTAGCGTATAGTGTAAAACCATGTTTAGCCAGTTTTTTCATGAACGGAATAAGCATTGCTTTATGCAGATCCTTCCCTACCGAAATCAACAGTTTTTTATTTTCTGGCATGACGTGGCCAGTCGCCAACATCGCCTTCATGACTGCTTCTTGATAACCATTCCCAAAGGCGGCTGCCTCACCCGTTGAGCCCATTTCGACATACAGTACCGGATCAGCTCCTTTGATGCGGCTATAGGAGAATTGAGGGGCTTTTACGGTGACGTAATCCAGATCAAACCGTTTGAAATCGACTGCAATATCCTTACCCAACATCACCTCAGTTGCCTTGGCAGCGAAATTGATTTTGGCGGATTTAGAAACAAACGGGAAGCTGCGGGAGGCACGCAGGTTTAATTCGATAATTTTAATCTCATTATCTTTAGCTAGGAACTGAATATTGAATGGTCCGGTGATGTTCAGTGCCTCGACGACCTGCTTCATACGTTGCTTGGTGCGACGGATGGTTTCCAAATAGGTACGCTGGGGTGGAAAAACGGCATGGGCATCACCCGAATGTACACCAGCATTTTCGATATGTTCGGTCATCGCATACAGTTTTAACTGTCCACCTTTAGCGACACCATCATATTCAATCTCGCGCGCTCCCTCGATAAATTTAGAGATCACGACTGGATATTGATTTGATACTTCAGCGGCTTCAGCCAGGTAATGCACTAGATGTTCTGGCGTGACTGCTACGTTCATGGCAGCACCGGACAATACGTAAGATGGTCGGATGAGTACTGGGTAGCCAACCGATTTTGCAAATTCCTTAGCTGCTTTGATTGTCGTGACCTCTTTCCACTTCGGCTGATCTAAACCAATTTGATCAAGCAATTGTGAAAAGATGTAGCGATTTTCCGCACGATCAATATCATTTGGTGAAGTTCCTAGAATGGGAACTTTGGCGGCTTGCAGTGCCATGGCTAAATTATTTGGAGCCTGGCCACCCATCGAGATAATCACACCTTCCGGAGTTTCAAAATCTACAATATCTAATACCCGTTCGAGCGATAGCTCCTCAAAATACAAGCGGTCAGAAATATCGTAGTCGGTGGATACGGTTTCAGGATTGCAATTCACCATGATGCTAGTGCGTTTCTCTGCGCGAATCGTTTTAACCGCTTGTACACAACACCAATCGAATTCCACACTTGAACCGATCCGGTAAGGCCCACTGCCTAACACGATCGTACTATTTTGGGTAGGTGCAACATCATGTTCCGTACCATGGTAAGTGAAGTACAGATAATTGGTTTGGGCAGGGTACTCACCAGCTAAAGTATCAATCTGTTTAACGACTGGCTGAATGCCGTAGCGTTTGCGTAGTCGTCGGACCTGTGTGGAAGTTTGTTTAGTCAGATGCGCGATTTGATCATCCGAAAAGCCCAAACGCTTTAACTCACGTAAATGCTCAGCAGTTAACGTTTTTGTGCGTTTCAGCTGCTTGGCGGCGGTCACAATGGTCTCGAAGTGATACAGGAACCAGTAGTCGATCTTGGTTATTTCATGCAAACGTTTTACGGTCACCCCTTCTTCCAGGGCGGTGGCTAGGGCAAACAGCCGACGATCGGTCGGTAATTGAATATCGGACATGTAATCGTAACTTTTACGTACATTGGCCACTAAACCATCATCGCCGGATCCAAGCATGCGAATACCCTTTTGCAGTGCCTCAGCAAAGGTGCGGCCGATGGCCATCACCTCACCCACGGATTTCATCTCTGTGGAAATGGTGCGATCCGCAGATTTAAATTTTTTCAGATCCCAGCGTGGAATTTTAATAGCGACATAATCCAAGGCAGGCTCAAAGCAACTGGTTGTGGATTTGGTGACAGAATTTTGGAGATCCAACAATCCATATCCTAATGCTAATTTTGCCGCCACATAAGCTAGTGGGTAGCCCGTGGCTTTCGAAGCGAGCGCAGAACTCCGTGATAAGCGTGCATTCACCTCAATCACACGATAACGATGGGAGTGTGGATCAAGTGCATATTGAATATTGCATTCACCCACGATGCCTAAATGTCGTACGACGGTTTGTGCAACCGAGCGTAGCATGTGATACTCCGCATTCGACAATGTTTGTGAGGGCGCCACTACAATACTTTCACCCGTGTGAATCCCCATCGGATCCAAGTTTTCCATGTTGCAAACTGTAATGCAGTTATCCTGATTGTCGCGCACCACTTCATATTCAACTTCCTTCCAGCCGCCTAAATATTCTTCGATCAAAATTTGCGGTACGTTCGCCAACGCTTCCGCTGCGCGAGACTTCAACATTTTTTCATCTTTGATTTTGGCAGAGCCCTCACCACCTAAGGCAAAGGCTGAACGGATCATAATTGGATAGCCAATTTTTTTTGCAGCCTTTAGTGCCTGGGCCAAAGTGGTGACGGCATAGCTACGTGCCACTGTAATGTCGATGGCTCTCAGGGCATTTGCAAATAGGTCGCGATCTTCAGTGAGCCGAATACTCTTCGTGGGAGTTCCTAATACACGCACATGGTACTTCTTTAGGATGCCAGCATCCTCTAATGCTAAGCCCACATTTAACGCTGTTTGGCCGCCGAAGCTGAGTGCAATGGCATCTGGGCGCTCTTTAGCAATAACTTTTTCGACAAATGGCACGGTTAATGGCAAAAAATAGACCACGTCAGCCATATCAGGATCAGTCTGCACTGTCGCGATATTGGGATTGATTAAGATGGTTTTAATCCCCTCGCTCTTAAAGGCTTTAATCGCTTGCGAACCCGAGTAATCAAACTCTCCAGCTTGCCCAATGCGTAAGCCGCCAGAACCAAGAATTAAGATGCGTTTCGGTTTAGAGATACGTTTCATAAAATACTAACAAATTCATCGAATAATAGGTTGGCATCATTTGGCCCCGGCGTGGCTTCCGGATGAAACTGTACAGACCACCAGGGTTTAGTGCGATGTTTTATTCCCTCTACAGAATGATCATTGGCATTGCGAAACCACACTTTCCAACTACTGGGTAGAGTTGCCTCATCCACAGCAAATCCGTGATTTTGTGAGGTCAATAAACAATGTTGGGTTCCTTCAATCACGCAGGGCTGATTTTGAGCACGATGGCCAAATTTCAATTTATAGGTTTTGGCACCAGCTGCTAGCCCTTGAATTTGACTGCCTAAGCAGATTCCAAAAATTGGTAAATTCGTTTTGAACGCCTCCTTGAGATGCTGAATGGTCGGAACGCATTGCGTGGGGTCACCTGGTCCGTTAGAGATAAATAAGCCGTCTACTTTGGGTAACTCTGGTACAAAATTATAATCCCAGGGAACGCGTTTAACTTTAACACCACGGTCGACAAAATTGCGAATAATACTTTCTTTAACCCCGCAATCCACCACCATAACTGTTTTTTTGCCACGACCATACATTTTCGGTTTTGTGCAACTCACCTGAGCGACTAGGTTCGTTGTATTTGGATCAATTAATGGACCCGTAGTGCGATGACTGCCAACCTGGATGCGTCCCAGCATGACGCCATGATCGCGCAGCTTTTTGGTGAGCGCTCGTGTATCGATTCCAGTAATGGCTGGTACTTTATTTTTGATGAGCCACTGGCCAAGGGATTGTTTGGCCTCCCAGTGGGAATAATGATCAATGTATTCAGTGACGATTAAACCAGAGACTTGTATCTGATTTGATTCTAATGTTGAAATATCCGGTACTCCATAACTACCGACTAACGGGTATGTGAGCGTTAAGATTTGACCACGATAAGATGGGTCGGTCAATGTTTCAGGATAGCCCACCATACTGGTATTAAAGACAACCTCGCCGTCGCGATTGCCGTCAAAGCCAAACGAACTTCCCGCAAATACAGTGCCATCACTCAAAATTAACTGCGCAGATTTTGGCATAATTTCAAACCGTTAGTTGTACAGATTTCTACTAAAGCATCTAAGTTATAAAAGCGACAGCCTTCCATCAGCATCCGTGCTTCGGTATAGAGATCACCATCGATAAATGGCTGGAAGAAGTCATGAATATTGTCCGTGCCGATGGCCACAGTTAGCCCGGCCTCCAAAAATTCAGGAACACGCGCGATGGAGTTATGGACCGGTGCAGTTTTTTCGCGTAACTGCTTCATGCCAAGAGCAGCTCCTGGGCAGCAGATCACATTTAGCTTAGCTTCTACCATTAATTTCAAGACATGTTGAAAGTAATCTTCATCTTGGGCAGATAACGAAATGACATGCACAGCGTTTACTCTGCCTTGCAATCCGTGCTCAATCACCTTTTTAGCTAACAGTTCAGTATCACGCTCACCTGGATTGTTTTCTTGATCAATATGCACATCCACTTGCTTACCGTATTTTTTGGCTAACTCGAAGATAATATCTAAATGCTCTGCTTCGCGCGGACGATCATAACTCGGTAGACCTCCAATCACATCCACTAACGGAGCGGCTTGTTCGATCCATTTGCGACTCTCCGGCTTCACTACTCCCTCTAGGGTCTGAGAGACGATAATCAGTTCACATTTACCCGCGAACTCCTTTTTGACCTCTAAAGCGGCTTCCAAGCACTTCAAACCGACTGTACTATCGATATCGATAAATGAACGGACATATTTTACATTTTGCGCTACCATCCGATTCATTCCTTCACGAATGCGGGTGCGGAGATCTTCAGGAGTATAGTTTTTCTTCAGTTCTTTATAGAGATGCCACTTTGCTTCCATGTCCATCTGTGACTGTAGAAGGTTTTGCTCATTAATCAAAAAAGCTTTGTCAAAATGCGCATGACAATTGACGAAGCCACCTTTAGCGTTGACTTTGTCTAAAAAAATTGTTTTGAGATCGTACGGTTGAGGCATAAAATAAATGTTTTTCAAAAACGGACCCCAAATGGGGCCCGTCGGCTTAATGTGTGATGATGAATGAGGCGAGTTTTGCTGTGTACATCGCCAGCTATAATAACCCTATCCCCGATTTCTGTAAAGGGTCTCATCTACGGTGCCGGCCATTGCACTTTCGTTGAGTTGTCCACCTAAAAATTCGTTGATGCGTTTAGCCTCAGCAGCTGGTTGCTTCATCATATCGTTGTACCAAATTTCTAGGACACGGAGGTGGGTTTGTTCCTTTAACCAAGCTTGAATATTTCCCAGGTGACTCTCAAAGAGCTCCTTCATTTCGGCATCATCCACGTGCATATCTTTATTACGACGCAGCAGCATTTTTTTCTGGGAGGCCAAAATTTCTGGCATGGCGCGACGCATGAAAACAACTTGGTAGGTGCGATCTTTCGGTAATTCATAGAGTAACATTGAGACCATTTTCACAGCTTTACCTTCAGCATCGGGTAGCCAAGCAACATCATTGGGTAATTGCTTAACCCGCTCGTATTCATAGTAACCTTTGGGGTTATCAATATCAGCCGTCCGTACCTCATCGATTAAAGCAGGAATACCGCCTGCTTCAAGCATTTTCATCATCAGTGATGTCCCGGAGCGTGGCAAACCAGAAACGATTGTAATCATAATCAAAGTGAATTAACAGTTAAGACTTTAATTTTTCACGCAGTAGCGCTGTGATACTTTCTGGGTTGGCTTTACCTTTCATCGCTTTCATGGCTTGACCAACTAAGAACATTAATACCCGCTCACGACCAGCTTTATATTGTTCCACAATTTGTGGGTTAGTAGCAATCACATCGTCGCAGACTTTACCCAGCGCATCCGTATCATGAACCTGTTCTAAATCTAATTCGGCCATCACTTGTGAAGGGTCAGAGCCGCGTTCAAACATGTCTTTCAAAATCGTCTGCGCGGCTGATGAGTTGACTTTGTTTTGATGGAGCAAGCTAATAAATTCAGCCAGATTTTCTGGAGTAATCTTCAAACTAGCAAAATCCAACTTTGCCTTAGCAAGTTGTCCAAATAATTCTGATGTAATCCAATTGGATACTTGGCGACACAACTTCTCCCCTTCACGTTGCCAAATCTCATCGTCACTACCTTCGCTGTTATCTAATGAACTCAGCCAGCTACGCAATTCCGATACGGTATCCTCATAGTATTCAGCTACGCGTGGGTCGGCGGTTAATACCTTGGCATCGTAATAGGATAAAAAGTACTCCTCACGGAAGCGGTCACGGCGCTGTTGTGGTAATTCTGGTAACCGTTTAAAAATACCGTCAATTTTTTCTTGGGAAATCCGCAGTGGTGGAATATCGGGTTCGGGGAAATAACGGTAATCCGCGGCTTCTTCCTTCGTGCGCTGCTCTAAGGTTACTCCAGCAGCATCGTCCCACCCACAGGTACGATGTCGCTCAGGCGCCTGATGTTTCTCCCATAATTCAGTCTGATGCTCAATTTCGTAGATCAAAGCCCGTTCAGCTGCTTTGAAGGAGTTCATATTTTTAATCTCTGTGCGTGGATACAAGGCGTCATCACCGACGGGGCGCAACGAAATATTTACATCCATGCGCATATGACCTTTTTCCATATCCGCATCTGAGATTCCTAAGTAGCGAATCAACATCTGTAACTCCTGTAAAAATACACGTGCTTGTTTAGGAGTGCGCAAATCAGGGCGAGTCACGATTTCAATTAACGGACAACCCGCGCGGTTAAAGTCTACTAATGTGGCAGTTGCCATGTGGACATTTTTTGCAGCATCCTCTTCCATGTGGATGCGTTCAATGCCAATGGTGAGCGGCGTTACATCATCTTCGTAGATCGTGAGATGGCCGTCCTGACAGATGGGTAGATCGTGCTGGGAAATCTGATAACCCTTTGGGAGGTCAGGATAAAAATATTGTTTACGATCAAACTTAGTGTATTCAGCAATTTTGCAATTCAGTGCCAAGCCAGCCATGATGGCCATGTCCACGGCGGCTGCATTTAAAACTGGTAATGTACCAGGATGGCCCATGGAGGTAGGATTCACATGGACATTGGGTTCTAAGGAATCTGCATTCGAATCTGCAGAAAACATCTTCGACTTTGTGTTCAGCTGAACATGAATTTCTAGGCCGATGACTGCTTCATAGGTTTGTGCCATATGGGCACTATTGTTTCACAATTTTTGGTTTAGGTCAATTTACTCTATTCTTATCGTATGCAAAAGTAGAGACGCATTGGAATGCGTCTCTACTGGCTGATTTCTGTTTTTATTTCTGTATATCGCTTACCGTTCCAAACGGTAGATCTCTGATCCGTCTTCGGTATTCACTGTAGCGATAAAGCGATCGCTATGATACCAGATTACACCTGTAGCACTAGCATTATTTGCATTCCCAAAGCCATCAGAAACTTGGCTTTCCCATGTTTCAGTATCGGGTTGGTATTGGTACAACGCAGCACCATCGGTTGAATTCTTAACTAGTACTGCTGGGTGACGCGAGATATTCACGAACCGTGTTACCTCCTCATTGGTTGCTTGATCAAGATCGTTCTCTCCGACTTGTTGGTAGAGATTATCAGCATCACTTTCATAAATTTTGGCTACCCCATCTTCTGTAGTCGCTACAAAGCGTCCGCGCATGGCAGTAATCTCAACTCCGAAATCGTGAATGGCAGTCCAGCTCTCTAAATTCGACGCATCTGCTTGATAAACAATACCAGCGCTGCTGGCAATATTGACGACATCACCGACTACTCGAACATCACTGGCTGCCAATGCGTCAGTTAATTCTACGCCGAATCCGTACTCTCCAATCTGCTCCCATGTTCCGTCGACCAATTGGAATAATCCATTACCAGCTGGATTTGCCGTGACAGCAAACAAGCCTTGTCCAGGAATTTGGAATAGATCAATAACACTAGTATTATCGGCATCGCCTAATCCGGTCGCGCCAACTTGCTCCCAGGTTGCTGGCCGGGCATTCGTTGGGATGGACCATACTTCTGCAACTCCATCACTACTGATGGTGCCGGCATACAGGTTTCGACCATGAACCGCAAACGAGGTGATTGCGCTGTTGTTGGATGCAAAATTAGCGATCGAATCAGCGTCGGTATCCATTAGCTCCCAAAGATTTCCGCGTTTGTTGGCGGTGTAGATACTCATGGTGTTGTCCGCATTGCTCACAGCGGCAAATAAATGACGATGGTGTTTAAATAATCGTGCAGAGTCGTAATCGGGCAACGACTGTACAAGTTCAGCTTGCAGATCATGTGCCCCGCTGTTGGCCTGGGCTGCTAGCGAACCCGTAAGTCCGAGTGCGACTGTCGGTGCGATGAGCAACGACCAAAACATTTTTTTCATAGTATGTGGCTTAATCATTAGTACTCAAGTAAAGACTGTATGGCGTTACGCACCTGCTCGCCAGAGGTTCGTACCGCCTCAATGCTATCGCGCAATTGCTGTAGCGTCTCCACAGTTTGATCTGATTGCGCTGCAGTATAGCTGTTAGAGAGATTGGTTACCGCTGTCTGGTATTGCGTAATAGCCGCATTAAGTGCCGTAGTGTCTTTTCCAGTACGTTCTAAGCGATCACTAATTTGAGTGAAGCGATCATTGATCTGTTGCGCAATTACTGCTGGTGATTGTTCCGGAAGCGTAATGGCCTTGGCTAATGTCTGACGCCGATTTTGTTGCTCAGTATGGGCATGTGTCGCAATCTCCTTGCGAATTGCCTGGCGCTCTTCCATGGTATCAGCATTTTGAAGGGCGGTATTTTTGTCTTGCATCCAAGCTAACTCATCTGACAATTTTTGGATTAACTCAGTTTTTTTCTCCTCTGGTATACGGTCGTTGTCCTGCAACTGCTGAATGCGTTCATTAATCACCTCTTCATGGATCTGTACTGCTTCAATGGCATTCGCTGGACGCCGTGATCTTAAGGCTTGCAGTGCAGTTGAATGATCAGTCTCGGTAGCAACTTGGGGATCAATGGGTCGCTGGTTTTGCAACTGCTCGCGGCGCTCAGCGCGTAGCTCTGCACGCTCCGTCGCATTAATCAGAGGGCGATTTTTTAACGACGATAGCTGATTTGCTGTCTGCACTTGCGCCGATGTAACCAACGGCAAGGCAAAAAGAGAGAGGGTAACGAGAAAAGATTTCATAGTTGGTCTAGATAATCAGTTGAGGTTAGCAAGTCAATCTCGTTTAAGGATTGATCCAAATCACGTTCAAGTGCTAATAAGTCATCTGTACTGTCATCGATCATGGCAAGATCAGTGCTGACATCTACAGCGCGAGGCGTCGAGTCGGTTCTCAACATCAGATAACCAACTGCGGCAGCAGCAATGAGTGGTAAAGGGGTTAAAGCAAACAGTGCTTTACGCAAACTAAAGCGTTTAACTGTAGGTTGGATTAAAAGTCGCGGCTGTACGGTACTCACCGCTAGTCGACGAGCTAATCGATAAAGATCGCTATCTTCAGCTGCAGCATCGTTTGGAGCAATTTTTTTGTGCGCTAACTCGCTAAGATAGTGTTCCAATCGTTCGGCTTGGGCTAATTCAGTTGGGGAGTAATCTTGGTTCATAGGTGAGTGAGTTGTTTAGCCAGTAGTAGTGCACGGTATTGTCGAATTTTGGCGTTGCTTTCGCTAATGTGTAGTGCTTCGGCCGTTTCCTTGATGCTATATCCATGGAGGAAGCGATATTCTAGTACTGAGCGATAGTCCGGTGGTAACTGTGCGAGCAAGGCTTTGGCAGCGTCTTCAGCGGCAACGTTGGGTGGCGCCTCATCTAGCTCAATCGGTTCGTCATTACTTCCTATCCATTCCTCGAGGGATACGGTGAGTTGGCTGTAGTGTTGCTTCCAGTGATCCGCCACTCGGTTTTTAACAATCATGAACAACCAATTTTTAAATGAGGCTTCACCGCGATAACTCTTTAGGGCTCTAAACGCCTTTAAGAAGCTATCCTGGCACAGATCTTCGGCTAGTGGTACTGAACCTAATAAGCGGATTAGGTAGCCCAAAACAAGCGGTTGATAGCGTGTATACAGCCAACTAAGCGCAGCTTCCTCTCCGCGACTAGCTGCCGCGATCATTTCGCTTTCTTGAGTGTCCACAATGGTAAAGACCATAGCGAGTTACAAGCGTGGATGTGTTTGGCTTATTAGCCACTGATGCAAGTATTCCGTCGCGATCACATCATCTTCATTATAGTCCACAATATCCTGCAGTACTTGTCGATCCCCTGTTTCTAGCCATTTTTCATACCAAAAGATACTTTGGGCCCCACCGGCCTTCGGGTGGCGCCACTTGTAATTTAAAAACTTAGATTTAGCGATATCTTTGATGGAATAAAAATAGAGGGGAAAAATGACTGATTCTTGCACGATCGTTGAAAGATCAATGAAGCGTGTAATGAACCGTGCAATAGCGGATTCTCCACCATACTGTTTTGCCATTCCCAAGCAACGTGAACGCTCATAATCAGCAAAGTGATAAACCTGACAATCATTGATGGGTAGCGAATCGAGCCAGGCTAAAAATTCCCCCCACATTTTTCCCTCATCACCCGGTTGCTCTGCTAAAAAATATTTGTAATACGGTGCCTGCTGGCCGTCCACAATCCAAAAGCCAAATAAATATTGCACTTGGAGCAAAGGGTCGCCTTCAATATCAAAATAGATTTTTAATTTAGCATCAGGAATGGTGGGTGTATTCAGCCAATGGATCGTTCTGGATACGAGTGATTGGGCTTGCAAGTGGACGCGTTTCATTGCTGTGCGGCTCGTGAATGGGATAGCCGGGAGACGATTAATATCCATGGCTGCTGCATCATGGACTGTTTTGATTCCCATGGTACGTAAGACCTCCATCGCACGGCTATCGAGTTTGTAGATTAACGCAATGTCGTCGGCTAATTCGGCCTCACGAATACACTCGCTAAACCATGGGTTTTGTTTGCAACTGCTCACCAGTTTAAGTGGTGGTTTCTGGCCATTCATCACTGCGAGAATATCTTTGATTTTTGACCAAGTTTTTGCGCGATTCAGCTCTGAGAGCGTGACTTCCAATTGAACATGCTCGCTATTGATGATTGCACATTCTTGTGGAAATACTCCCTGCAGCTGTTCCAAAATAATGGCATACAATGTGAGCTGTAACCAATGGGCTGGTTTGAGATCTTTCGAATTTTTAATATCAATCGGACGATAATAGTAATCACCCAATTTTGAATAGCCAGTCACCTTTTCCAGTAAATCCGGACGTCCCTGATAGCGTACGCCATCAATCTCAGCGCGGATGGAGCCTTGATAAATGAGCGGGACACCCTGTGCCATGAGGCGTTGGGTTTCTGCGTAACCAGCTTCACCTAGTTGAGTGTCTACTGTCTCAACTTGTAAATCCCTGATGTATTCTTCTTCATGTAAGACACCTTGCTCCAGTAGTTTTTTTGCTAGTTCGGGCATCTCCCCCTTGCGCTTCTGGTCCGCAAACAAATCACGCCAGATCCAGTGTGGGCAGGTGGCGTATTTAAAGAAAAGACTAGGAGTAAAGGTCAACATTTGTGTCGGGGATAAGAGACTCGAACTCTTGACCTTGCGAACCCGAATCGCACGCGCTACCAACTGCGCTAATCCCCGTTTGATGCCCCTACAATATCTAATTTACGCGATAATGGCAACCGAGACTTATCCTCCGTTTGAGCGCAGCGGCCAAGACTGCCTCGCCTACAGTAGCTAGATTTGATAGCTCTAACGCAAGCAGCGTGGGTTTGCGTTTCAGCTCACTGATGAGGATTCGATGGATAATGCGGATCTCGGCTAATCCAGCAGTTAATCCCGCACGTGTACGTACAATCCCGCCCGCTTCCCACATGACATTTTGTAGTTGTTGGCGTAAACCGATGTACGTATCATCTCGATCAGCCACTAAACGGTAAGGTTTAGAAATGGTCTTTGGGCGGCGTGGATTTGGAACTAATTTTTTAATTTGCTGTGCTGCTCTGTAGCCAAATACTAAACATTCCAATAGCGAATTACTGGCGAGTCGATTAGCACCATGTACACCAGTTTGGGCTGCCTCTCCAATAACGTAGAGTCCCGGTAACGAGCTACGTCCGTACAGGTCGGTCTTAATGCCCCCACAGAAGTAATGCGCCACTGGTGTAATCGGAATTAAATCACGTTCCAACATTAAATGATCTTTACTCAATTGTTGATAGATTCCTGGAAAACGCTGCTGCAAAAACGTCTTCTTGGCGTGTCTGAAATCCAAGTAAACCAGACCTTGCCGCTGTTGGCGGTAGACGGCACGACTCACATAATCCCGGGGCTTCAATTCATTGACGAAGCGGTTTCCTAGGACGTTGCGCAAATAGGCTCCCTCACCACGCAACGCTTCTGATAATAAAAATGGGCGTTTGCCGGGAATATAATAGGCGGTCGGATGGAACTGCACAAACTCCATATCTGCCGCTTTGGCACCTGCCCGCATGGCCATGGCAATTCCATCCCCTGTGACTACGGTTGGATTAGAGGTATAGGGATACATCTGGCCAGCTCCGCCGGTGGCTAAAATAACGGCGTCCGCATAATAATTTTTTTTGACCGTACGGACACCAACGATTTTTTTTCGGTCTTTGATTAAGTCTAGTGCAAACTCCCATTGCTGAATGTGAATATTTTTGTGACGCTTTACAGCGGCAATCAATGCGCGCTCTACAGCCAACCCGGTCATATCCTTTGCATGTACGATGCGGCGATTCGTGTGTCCGCCTTCTCGGCCAAGATCCAGTGTTCCGGAAGGATTAAGTGAAAAATCAACTCCGAGCTGAATAAGTGATGCAATATGTTGCGGGGCTTCTTTAACTAACACTTCGACCGCTGAGCGCTTGTTGTGCTGCGCACCAGCTGCCAGCGTATCCTGAATATGTCGTTGAAAACTATCATGATCATCCAGAACGGCTGCAATGCCACCTTGAGCATAACTTGAGCTGCTCTCTACAATTTTATTCTTGGTAATCAGGCGTACTTTGCTGTGCTGTGCACACCACAACGCACAATACAGGCCGGCAATCCCACTACCCACAATAATTACCTCGCGTTGCGGAATGACGGGTGTCATACGATTAATTCTAGAGATAAATCAAGTGCAGGCGCAGAATGTGTTAATGCTCCCATCGAGACGACGTCAACACCGCTGTAACTAAACGCTTTAAGATTCCCAATATGAATGCCTCCGGAAGCCTCCAGAATATAGTGTTGACGCACATGTTGCTGTTCCATCCAACGTACCGCTAGACGAATTTTTTCAGGAGAAAAATTATCCAGCATGAGGATGCGAAATTGAGGATAATGAATCACTGCCCGCTTCAATTGTGCTAGTGAATCTACCTCTAACTCGCACAGTTGTTTCTCCCAACGTGTGTTTTGTAAAGTAGTATGTTCAACCAGTGCAATGTGATTATCTTTCACCATGACACCGTCGCCCAAATGTAGGCGATGTGTATATCCTCCGCCTAACGCCACGGCTTTCTTATCTAGCCCACCCCATAGTGTTTTGCGAGTGGCAGCGAGTAGCACGCCTGGTTTAACGTTATGCAGATAATGACGTGTGCGAGTGGCGATGCCTGAAAGGTGTTGCAGGGTATTCAAAACCGTCCGTTCCACCCGAAGAATTGTTCTGGCGTTCCCCACGATTTTGATGATCTTTGCATTGGCTTTGACTCCCCGTCCATCTTTAACATACAACTGAATGGTCAGACCTTCGCGTTTACATAACCAACTAATCTCTGCCAAGCCAGCAATGACTCCAGCCTGCTTTGTGGTGATGTAGGCAGTGGCAACCAGTGTGCGTGGAATTAATTTCTTGGAGGTTTGATCGCTATAGGCATCACTATCTAGATTACCTAATACAAAGCGCTCTACTTGTGCGCGATACCAAGGCTTACTCAAACTCAGCTCGCTTGAGCGATCATAAAATGCTTTGGCCTTAAGGTGATGTGTTGCCATGAGGTCAGTCTAGCCGATTGCAATCATTCGCTCAATCGCTTGTTTGGCTTTGACCTGAATATCCTGTGGAACATCTATTGCAAACTGGTTTAGACGGAGGGCATCATACACTTTGGGAAGTGTGATTTTCTTCATGTATTCACAAACCGCAGTTTCTTTTAGTGGGATGTAACGTTTGTTTGGCACTTCGCGTTTCATGCGCTCGATAATGCCAACCTCTGTACCAATAATAAATTCCTGAGCCGTAGATTCTCTGACCTCTTTCAACATTCCGCTGGTAGAAAGAACTTTGGCGTGTGCCAATTGTTTTTGATCCATCATATACAAGCACTGACTGACGCAGCCGCATTCGGGATGAAGAATGAATTCGGCGTTGGGATGTTTAGCTTGCAGCTTAGCCAAGTGCTCAGCCCGAAAACCGGCATGCACATGACACTCACCCGGCCAGATATGCATATTCGTACGCTTGGTTAGGCGCTGTACATAGGCACCCAAAAACATATCTGGTCCAAATAAAATTTCTTGATCAGCCGGAATACTATTGACTACTTTCACAGCATTTGATGAGGTGCAGCAATAGTCCGATAGTGCCTTTACCTCTGCCGTTGTATTCACATACATTACCACTACGGCCTGCGGATGCTCATCCTTCCAAGCCCGTAGTTGCTCGGCGTTAATCGAATCTGCTAAGGAGCACCCAGCAGCCAGATCTGGCAATAAAACTGTTTTGTTTGGGGATAGAATTTTTGCGGTTTCCGCCATGAAATGTACACCACAAAAGACAATGGTATCTGCCTGTGTTGTTGCCGCCTGACGTGATAATTCCAATGAGTCACCGATAAAATCAGCAACATCATAAATTTCGGGCAGCTGATAATTGTGTGCCAAAATGATGGCGTTACGCTCGCGCTTCAGTTTTTGCACCGCTTCCTGCAATGCTAGGTTGGATGAAGTTGTGGAGAGTGGCTGGGACATAATGTTTCCAGGCATCATCATGATTACGGATTAACTGCCGAATAGTAGTGGCGTCGATCCTTAACGTTTGCGGTGGAATTAAAGTGGAGAGTCCTGCCTCTGTTGCCAGGCGTTCCACCCAGGGATTTCCGCTTACAAACTGATCAAAACCTGATGGGTACACAGTATAGACTACTTTACGGACATGTTCAACCCAGTGTGCATCATCGTGAATATCAGGAATGGCTACTACCGGTAGCTCTGGGTAGAGCTGTTGCCAGCACTGCGATCGCTGCGCAAAGGACAGTGGATTCTCATCGGTTCCGGAATATTGACTGCTACCTATCCCAATGATGATCTGGTCATAACCTTCAGCGCGCAGCCACTCAATGACTGAAAGGTGTCCAAGATGCAAGGGTTGAAACCGCCCAACAAACAAAACAGCCATGGCTAGAGATGTGGAGGTAAGGCTAGTTTGTGCGCTCCTGCTTGCTGCAATTGTTGGATACGCTGCACAGTCGATTGCTCAAAGTTGCTCAGAGATTGCTGGTTTTCTTGCGCCTGCAGAATTTGGTCTGCCAGGGCATAGGTAACTCCTAATTCTGCTTCATCTGTCTGACCAGCCCAAAGGCCTGCGCTCGGTGCCTTGGTAACAAACTGCGCTGGTAATGCTAGCTCCTTGGCCAGCTGCCACACTTGAGTTTTGTAGAGGTGTGCAATGGGTAAAAGGTCAACACCGCCATCACCGTATTTTGTAAAATAACCCAGTTGCAACTCAGTTTTGTTTCCGGTACCTATCACTAAGCCGCCCAATAGATTTGCCCGGGTATAAAGAATGGACATGCGAACACGAGCCTTTAGGTTTCCAAGCGCCAATGGAGTTAAGGTGGGTCCGAGTGTCAAATAGGCGGACAGTATTCCTTCCAGCGGCACTGTTTCAAAATGTATACCCAAATTTTCGGCCAGGTGCTTGGCATCGATCAAATCCTCAAAGGCATTGGTACTAGATGGCAAATGGTAACTATAAATCCGATCAGGTGAAATGGCGCGTGCTAACAGCGTGGCTACCACAGCAGAATCCACTCCACCGGATAATCCAATGACCGCTGGTTTGTCGACTAGGTAACTACGTAAAAAATCAATTATTTCATCCATCATAGACCCGTACTGCCAAAACCACCATCACCCCGTTCTGTCGCCGGTAGGCTATCTACTTCCCGCAAAACAGGATGCATAATGGGTTGAATGAGCAGCTGTGCGATTTTTTGACCTGGCACGATTGTGTAATTCTCAGTACTAGTGTTGAGCAAGGCAATTTTAAGTTCACCGCGGTAGCCAGAATCAATTACCCCTGCCAATGTGGTTAACCCTGTTTTTGTGGCAATTCCAGATTTATCCCACACTAGTCCAACGTAACCAGTGGGTATTGCCAATGCGATTCCAGTACTCACTAATACGCGCTCCTGCGGGTGGACAGTTAACTGTTCGACTGAGCAGAGGTCCATGCCAGCATCGGTATCGTGTGCATACTGCGGCAGAGTTGCCTCGGGAAGTAATTTTTTAATTGCCAAATTCATAGAGTTGATCGATCAATTGATTGATATCGTATTGTACAGTCGAGAGCGAACGGCTGGCATCGACAATCGCCCATTTTGATCTCTGCTGAGCATACTGCAAAAAATAATCATGCACGGCCTGATGGAACTCCAGATCAAAATCATCAAAACTATTCATCACATGATTGGGCTGTTTCAATTTCCGCTCGATCCCCAATTTAGGATCCATGTTTAAATAGATGGTTAAGTCAGGTTCAATACCACCACGCGCAAATGCTTCCATTTCGACAATCAATTGCTCTGGTTGCAAACGGCGTGCTCCCACTTGATACGCCAAAGTTGAACCCGTGAAGCGATCACATAATACTGAAGTACCACGTTCTAGGGCTGGTTGAATCAACTCAGCGACATGCTGAGCGCGATCGGCTAAAAATAACAGCAGTTCTGCGCGGGTAGCAACGGGTTCATTGAGAATTAATTGTCTAAGCACTTTACCGATAGCAGTGTCACCAGGTTCATGGGTTGCAATTACAGCCTGCTGTCGCTGCACAAGAAAATCCTTAGTTAGACGCACATGCGAAGATTTGCCACTGCCCTCGCCGCCTTCAAATACAATCAATTTTCCGGCTTTTACAGTAGTCATACTATGAGATTAGCATGATCATGGCCAGCCGACAATCTGTGTCCCTGCATCAAAGGTTTCCTCATATACTCGCGTGTTATTTAGAATTTCGGTTCCATTGGATAATCGATAGACCTTAACCCAGGCCTGCCCCTTACTGGCCTGACTGACGATGAGTTCGTACTCAGATAATGCATCTTCAATGGTATCCCATTGCACTGAACTGAGGTCAACTACACCTTTAAATTGATCGCCAAATGGTTGAAAAGAATCGCTCAACGCTCTACCTCGTAGTGTGAACAAACGGACTGTTCCAGTAGCGCCTCCGTTGGATCCAACTGCTAATTCCTCGGTTCCGTCGCCAGTAAAATCTGCAAGCGTGATTTGACAGCCGGTTGCTGCCGATGTTGGAAGCGGCCGAAAGGTTTTAGTCAGTTTACCGGAAGCAAGATCGATCAAGCTGATACGGCTTTTACCATTAGCTTGCCAGCAGACATAGAGCGTTGACTCATCCGCGGCAATATCTGTTACTGTGCGGTTTGGGTTTAATGCACTTGAACTCCAAATCATCTCTCCCTGCTCATCGTAACCCGTGAGTGGTTGGGCAACATAAATAATGTGATTAGCCACAGTAGTCGCTCTGGCTGTAATAGATCGTAGAGTAAAGCTAGAGTGTAGATCTCCGGTGGCCGACATTACCTTCAACAAGGGTGTGGTTCCCCTTTTTTTATTGCGGATTACTACAATTTCTGTCTCATCACTGTCGCCGATTTGGCCAACCGCCACTAGCCCGCCCTTATTCCAACTCTCTTTAAATGGGAAAAATGTATTCAAGGTTGAGTCGCCGAATGCCCATTGAGCGACCAGTGCGTTACTGTTGCCACTTTTCATTGTGAGGAATGCTGGTGTGGTATTGCGATAAGGATCTTTGGTGACAAGGCGGTTGACGGTAGTTTTATGATTAAACTGATCTCGCGCAATTACACGGAGATAAAAATCACCGTCAGGATAATTTGAGATATTCAGAGATTGGCTCAGCAGATAGTTCGAATCTTCGTCAACGGACAATGTTTCATAGTGGATTCCATCACTGCTAGCCTTCACGCGAATTTTTTTTAGACCACCTCCGATATCGCCAACAGTTCCCGTAAGATCTAGCGTATTTCCAATAGTCACTCCATCCACTAAATCCAAAGTCACGCTAGGATCCCAGTCATCTGCGATGAGATGCTCTGGAAGGTAAGTTTCAGGATCGTACCATTCATCCGCTGTTGCCGGGTCATGCACGTGACCATAATACACCCAATCGCCGGTGTAGGGTTGCTTATGAATACCGAAGTGCAGGTGCGGTGCCCAACCCCCGTTATTCTCCTCTGTGCCCAATACTCCAATTTGATCACCTACAGAAACTTGCTGTCCAGGTGTCACTAGAATCTCAGTAGGGTCTAAGTGTCCATAGAGTGAAACGTTTGCTGAACTATCATCAGGATAATGCTCGATCAGAACAACTAACCCAAACTGGGTGCGTTCCTGGGCTTCACGCACAATACCGTCGGCAACGGCATAAATTGGCGTGCCCGCTGGTAGGTTATATCCAACGTCCACACCCATGTGATAGAGGCCGCCACCTACCTCATCGCCCTGATGCGTTGTAATCTTCCAAACGGGTGTTGGATAAATAAAATTAGTCGTTGCATAGCTCGGTAAGGCAACGGCTAGAAGTACTAGGACTGTGGCAAGGTAGCGAGCCATTGATCGACCTGTTGATATAACTCTTCAAAGGAACCAATGTTATTCATTTTGGCGTGAGCCATTGCTTGCACGGCTGCAATCTCCTGCTCAGTAGCATCTTGCTCACGGCGTGTGAACTCCTCTAACGTCATTGCTTGTTCGTCCACTTTTTCACTGCGCTGCTGTGTGCGTTGATAGCGCACTTCTAACGGAGCCGTAACGTTCAACAAATAAAAGTTGGGCAACCTGGAAAAAATGTTGTATTCAGCTTTGTAGCGCATGCCATCGATGACGACTAACCCCGTAAGGGTGGCTGCATCACGGGCGGCTACTTGCGCAAGTACATCATCTCCAAAGCGTTCCCGTAAATATGTTCCAAGAGCAACTAATTCTTTGCGTGTATTTGGCTGCCCAATTCGAAGCAAAATATCAGATAGGGGTCGTGAAAAGCGTAATACTTTAGCATTGTGGTATTTCTCTAGGTACTCTGCGATTGTTCCCTTGCCTGCTAACTTTTCTCCGGTTAATCCTATAATCATATAACTGATTTATACCTGGACAGTGGGTTCAACCACAACAAATTCTACGCCCGCTTCTTTAAACATTTCTTTAATGGAAGGGTCGCGGTAAATTTCTTTTGAGACAACTTTTTGAATACGTGCGTTCAAAATGATCTTGGTGCAGATTTTGCAAGGAGAGTGTGTAGTATACAATGTCCCACCCGCCGTGGAGCTTCCATGCACAGCCGCCTGGATAATAGCATTTTGCTCAGCATGGGTTGTGCGCACGCAGTGACCATTGTCCATCTCGTGACCTACTTCATCGCAATGGGCTAACCCGTGGGGAGCGCCATTGTAGCCTGTGGAAATAATATATTTGTCTTTAACCAAAACCGCGCCGATGTGAGCACGGTCACATGTGGCGCGGGTGGCAACAACGCTAGCGATATTGATGAAATATTGATCAATCGTGGGCCGCGTTGTGTTCATCTATGCAGTATATCAGGCGTTCGCAGACAATGGAACCCCAGGGCCCATCGTTGTGGTCAAGGTGACTGAACGCATGAACGTTCCCTTGGATGAAGCTGGCTTAGCCTTGCGAATGGCGTCTAAGGTTGCAGTAACGTTTTCAGTAATCTGCTCAGGAGTGAACGACACTTTTCCAACGGCTAAATGCACATTAGAGGTCGCATCATTCTTGAAGTTGACCTTACCTTTTTTTAAGGCCATCACCATTTTTTTAACATCAGTGCCAACTGTTTCAGTTTTTGGATTTGGCATCAAACCTTTTTGACCCAAGATACGAGCAATTGGAGCGAGTTGCTTCATCATGTCTGGTGTAGCCACCGCGACATCGAATTCGATTTTTCCTGTAGTCTTGATCTGATTAATTACCTCGGCAGTTCCAATAATATCTGCTCCGGCCTCTTTGGCATCGGCTTCATGATTCGGATCCACAAATGCAATTACTTTTTTTACATTACCGGTACCATGTGGCAGATTAACGGAACCACGCACAGTTTGGTCAGATTTTTTTGGATCAATTCCTAAACGGACGTGAACTTCAATACTGGCATCAAACTTAGTAGGAGCAGCTTTAACGACTTTGGCTGCCTCAGCGATTGGGTAAGTCTTGCCCTTTGTAATTTCACTGGCTGCTGCGCGATAGCGCTTGGAAGGTTTCTTCATATAGATATCAATTATTCCTCTACAGTTAGGCCCATCTGACGAGCTGTACCTGCAATAATCCGGGTAGCCGCTTCGATGTCTTGGGTATTTAAGTCGGGCATCTTCTTTTCAGCAATTTCTCGCAGCTGAGCTTTAGTCACTTTGCCGATTTTTTCGGTTAGTGGTTTTCCAGAACCTTTTTGGATACCGGCAGCCTTTTTCAGGAATTCAGCAGCGGGAGGAGTCTTTAAGATGAAAGAAAAAGTACGGTCTTCGAAAACAGTGATCACCACTGGTAAGATATTACCACGTTGATCCTGCGTGCGATCATTGAACTGCTTGCAGAAATCTTGGATGTTTAAACCATGTTGACCAAGCGCAGGACCGACTGGAGGGGCTGGATTAGCCGCACCGGCTGGAATTTGCAACTTGATCTGTGTTTTAATTTTCTTAGCCATAGGTATATGTTAGATTTTTTTCAATTGTAACGGGTCTAATTCAACTGGGGTTTCACGACCGAACATGGATACTAGTACTTTTACTTTGCCACGAACTTCATCGACCTCAGAAACTTTTCCTTCCATATCTTTGAATGGTCCATCGGTAATGCGTACGGTGTCAGAGGTATAAAGGTCTAGCTTCATTGTGGGCTGTTCGATACCCATACGGCGTTGCAATTCCTTGATCTCTTCTTCAGAAATTGGCGTTGGAGTAGTACCAGAGCCAACGAATCCAGTGACGTTCGGTGTATTACGTACGACGTACCAAGAATCATCGGTGACGATCATTTCTACCAAGACGTAGCCCGGAAAGATTTTTTCGGTAATGACCTTCCGCTTACCATTCTTGATCTTGATCTTCTTTTCTGTGGGGACCAAGACATTGAAGATTTTATCTTGCATGTCCATGGATTCGATACGTTGACGGAGATTATCCGATACGTTTTCTTCGTAGCCAGAGTAGGTGTGTAACACATACCAGCGACGTCCCAGTGCTCCAGTTTGTTTTGGCATAAGCTAGGAAATAGCAATGACGTAATTAAGTCCGAGTGTGAAGAGGTAATCGACAACCCCTAAAAACAGGGAGACACCAGCTGTGAATGCAATCACGATGCCGGTACTGCGCAGCGCTTCTTGACGTGTCGGCCACGACACTTTTCGAAGTTCTGTGACAGATTCTTTTAGATAGGCTGTGAGTGAGAAAGCCATATTGCGAAATAGATATGGACTCCTAATATGAGATAACTTTATGCTCCAGTGGATAGGATTACCATGGAACTTAAAAAGCCCCTGTGGGCTGTTGCGTACTATACAATAACTGTAAAAATACGTCAACAACCCCAGGGGGCGGTGTTTAAATGTCTAAATTTGTAACAGACTTCGCGTGGGTTTGAATAAAGCGCTTGCGTGGTGCTACTTCACTTCCCATTAAGATATCGAAGATTTCATCAGCTTTTTCGGCATCATCCATAGTAACGACTTGCATCACGCGACGAGCTGGATCCATGGTGGTTTCCCAAAGCTGCTCTGGATTCATTTCACCCAAACCTTTATAGCGTTGGATATTAATACCGGAGATATTTTGACCTACGCCTGTAGTATCAACCTCACCTTCCCCCGCTTCTGTTTCTACAATGACTACCTCTTCTGCCGGCTCCGATTTACCTTTTTTTCCGGATTTTGCATTAGCTTTAGCTGTAAAATCAGCAACGATTTTTTCTTTTTCAGGATCTGCATAGGCATAATGTACTTCACGTCCTTTGCTAATGCGATACAACGGAGGTTGGGCGATGAACAAGTGCCCTTGGCTAATCAGATCAGGAAAGTGACGGAAAAAAAGCGTGAGTAGCAAAGTGCGGATATGGGCTCCATCGACGTCAGCATCGGTCATGATGATAATACGATTATAGCGGAGCTTAGTAAGATCAAATTGCTCGCCAATACTCGTACCCATGGCGATGATCAAATTTTTGATCTCGTTGTTAGCTAGCATTTTGTCTAAACGCGATTTCTCGACGTTTAAAATTTTACCACGCAATGGCAGAATAGCTTGAAAGCGACGTTCACGACCTTGCTTGGCAGAGCCACCGGCCGAATCACCCTCTACAACATACAGCTCACATTCTTCAGCTTTGCGTGATGAACAATCTGCCAGCTTACCTGGCAAGGTCATTCCCTCAAGAGCACCCTTACGGAGGACGGTATCACGCGCGGCACGGGCGGCGTCGCGGGCTTGCTGAGCAATCAAGCATTTATGAATGATTTCACGCGCATCATGTGGATTTTCTTCAAGAAAGGCAGCAAAATAATCACCAAAAACACTTTCAACGATCGGCTTAATTTCAGCGTTGCCTAATTTAGCTTTGGTTTGACCTTCAAATTGCGGCTCAGGTAGTTTGACGGAAATGACTGCGGTTAAACCTTCACGGACATCTTCACCTTGCAAATTACCATCTTTCTCCTTGAGAAAGCCTTGTTTGCGCGCATAGTTGTTAATTGTACGTGTTAGTGCTGTACGGAAACCTTGTACGTGCATGCCACCTTCAATTGTATGAATGTTGTTGGCGAATCCGTAGACTAATTCATTGTAATCGGCGTTATATTGTACGGCGACTTCAACTTTAACTTGATCAACATCTTTTTCAATATAAAATACTTTGTCCTGCTTAACATCTTTAAGATGGTTAAGGTGACGGCAATAGGATGCTACCCCGCCTTCAAAGTAGTAGGTATAACTTTGGACATTGCGTTCGTCACGTTTATCCCAAATACTCATCTTCAAGCCCTTGGTCAAGTAGGCCTGCTGGCGCAAGTGATCCAAAATATATTTCCATTCATATTCATTTACTGTGAAAATGGAATCATCAGCCTTAAAGGTAATGATGGTACCATCGTGATCCGATTTGCCAATCATTTTAACATTACCTTGTGGTTTTCCAATTTTGAACTTTTGCTCATACAGCTTGCCTTCTCGTTTCACTTGGGCAATTAATTCAGAAGACAATGCGTTCACGACGGAAACACCCACGCCATGCAAACCACCAGATACCTTATACCCTTCACCGCCAAATTTTCCACCAGCATGCAGCTTGGTTAAAACAGTTTCTAAACTAGAAATTTTTGTAACGGGATGTTTTTCGACTGGGATACCACGACCATTATCTTCTACGGAAACAAAATGATCAGGCAATAAGGTAATTGTAATTTCGGTGCAATAACCAGCCATCGCTTCATCGATGGAGTTATCAACGACTTCCCAGATCAAATGATGCAACCCAGCATGAGCCGTGTTGCCGATATACATCCCAGGACGTTTACGGACAGGATCTAAACCTTCTAAGACTGTAATTTGTTGAGCGCCGTATGCGGATCCAGTTTTTTTAGCCATAAATGAGAGGTTTAGTGTCCAAAGAATTATTGTCTGATCTTATTGCCGATGCACAGCATTAAACTGTGTTTGCAGGCTAGTAATAACAGTATGGCGTAGTTGTTCAGCTTCGTCCATAGTCAAAGTGCGGTCTGCCGCTTGTAGAGTCATGCGAATGCCAAGAGCGTTTTCATAGCGATCAAATACGGTCACTGCCGTCAATAATGGGGCTCCAGCTTTCAGAATAGCTGCACTAATTTCCGCCCATTTTACCGGCTGAGGAAAGGCGACTGAAATATCCAGCTCAATCCCGGGATAATCTGGAATGGGCTGAGCCTTAAGTACGGTCTCTGGTTGATTGGCTAATACAGACAAATTTGCCTCCACGGTTGCCGTATACCACTTGCCTACCTTATCTAGAGTAATGGTTGCGTTCTCTAAGCCTAATTCCATTTGAAAGCCCTTAGCTTGCCTGTAAATCTCGGGAGTCGATCCGGCACACAACACACCGAAGTGGATTTGTTCTTCGTTACTTAAATAGATGTGTCCATATTCAGCCAGCACAAAATCACGCTGTCCTTGATCTAGGTTTCGCTCAGCAGTCAGCACCAAATTTGGTCGCAAGGTTTGGCGCAACAACGCTTGATCTGGATTCATTGGGTTCAGCATAGCGGTGTGCTTGGCAGCATCTAATCCAAACCGCTTGGCTGTATTTAAACTGTAGAAGGAATAATTACAGACCTCGTAGGCCCCAGCTTCAACAGCACGATGCATTAACTTGCTGCCTAATCCGTAAGTCTGTTCGATGGTCTGCGGTACTAATGTAGCTACCAGTGGCTGTGGCTCGATGGCGGTATAGCCATACACGCGGGCAATTTCCTCAATTAATTCTTCGGCAATGAGCAGATCCGTGCGATGAGTTGGTGGTAACACCGTAAAACAATCCTCTGCAAATGTCACCTCGCAACCCAAGGCAGTCAAAGTGCGCTCCACGGCAGCAGCTTCAATGCTTACGCCCATCAAACGCTGAATGTAGGCTAGTTCTAGTGTAATCTCAGGACGTGGTTGGTCTGCATTGCGCATGTCGATAAATTGGGAGGCCACCTTAGCCTCAGCTAACTCTTCCATCAGTTGTACTGTGCGCCACATGCCCAGCTCTGGAAAGACTAACGGTAAGTTTTTTTCATGGCGCGTACTGCCATCAGTGCGAATGGCTAAGGATTGTGCACCGAGTCGTACGGTTGTCGGTTTAAAATTGGCAGATTCAATCGCTACCTGTGTTGTAGTATCGGTAATTTCGGATTGCAATCCACCCATAATCCCAGCCAACGCCTCAGGTTTAGTATCATCCGCAATCACCAACACTTGATCTGTCAGCTTACGTTCCATACCATCAAGTGTCTGCATCGTTTCATTCGGTTTAGCTAAACGTACTACTACTTTTTGGCCAGACAATTTCGCATAATCAAAGGCATGCAGTGGTTGACCGTACTCATACATTACATAGTTTGTGATGTCTACAACATTGTTGATAGGACGCAATCCAATCGCATACAAACGTTCTTGCAACCAGGCTGGCGACGCTTTAATAACCACACCATCCATCACGACGCCAATATATCTGCGGCAATGTTCTGGTGCTTCCATCTGAATGCTGTAGGGTAGACGATCTACTCCTTCCGCTTGCAATAAAGCCGGTAGTTTTAGAGGTGTTTGTAGTACGACACTGAGCTCACGAGCAAACCCAATATGACAAAACAGATCAGGACGATGGGTTAGGGTTTTATTATCGATTTCAATAATCACATCCGTCAAACCCAATACTTCAGCGATGGATGTACCTGTCGCATGGTTTGTTTGTGTTAAGGCGATAATTTCACGTTCACCAGCTGCTGGAAAGCGCTGCTCTAACCCGAGTTCCACAGCCGCGCAGATCATACCGTAAGAGGCTTCACCGCGGATCTTTGTTTCACCTAGGGTTACTAAATCCCCTTCACCATGCCAGCGAACACGCGCGCCAGGTTTGGCAACCACTACGTATTGATCAACCGCTAGATTGGAGCCGCCACAGACAATCTGTTGAGTGACGTTGCCCAATTCCACATTGCAGATGCGTAGTTTGTCAGCATTGGGATGTGCTTTAACTTCCACGATTTTTCCAAGCACAACATTCTCTAAGGCCTCTGCTTGGGAATGTATTTTCTCCACCTCAGCGACATGCTTGGTAATCAACGACGCTACTTCTTTGGCATCCGCAGGCAGATCGACATATTCTTTTAACCAATTGTAGGATAATTTCATAGGAGTTCAGATTTAAAACTGTTTGAGAAAACGGATATCGTTTTGCATAAAGTAGCGGATATCACGAATACCATAGCGCAACATGGCTAAACGGTTCAGGCCAATACCAAAAGCAAACCCAGTATATTTACCTGCTTCATATCCGGCAGATGCAAACACTTTAGGATGAATCATTCCACAACCCAACATCTCTACCCAGCCGGTATATTTACAAACGGCACACCCTTTACCACTGCAATTTGTACAAGAACAATCCGCTTCAAATCCTGGTTCGACATAAGGGAAATAACCCGGGCGTAGCCGCACCTTCACGTCTGCTTTCAATAACTTAGACATGGCCAACCGCAACATGTAGGTTAACTGAGCAATTGAAATATTTTGGTCAACCACAAACCCTTCCATTTGATAAAACGTATGTTCATGAGATGCGTCAATGGCCTCGTTTCGAAAAACGCGTCCTGGTACTACCACACGCAGTGGCGGTTTAAATTGCTGCATAATGCGCACCTGCATGTTCGAGGTATGAGTGCGCATGACCTCTTTCATTTTGTCTGGTCGATCTGAATTTAGATAAAAGGTATCCTGCAAATCTCGTGCCGGATGTGTCGCGGGAATATTTAAAAATTCAAAGCAGTAATCCTCCGTCTCACGTTCGTTTCCTTCAAATACCGCAAAGCTCATGGACCGGAACACGTCCACCAATTCCTCTTGTACTAAACGTAAGGGGTGCATGTGGCCGCGCTTAACTGCAATACCCGGCAGAGTTGTATCAATCACGGCATCTGTGCTGCCGCTTAATTTTTGCTGCGCGGCATCTAAGGCTTGTTGCAGTTCCGCCTTCACAGCGTTGGCTTGCTCCCCTAGTTGTTTGCGCTCTTCGATGGAGAGTTCCTTCAATGAGCGCAACAGCACACCAAGTTCACCAGATTTTTTGTGAAAGATCTGCTTGCTTAATTCTTCTAATTGCGCAACCGTTGTGGCTTGAGCGATCAAAGGTTGGTACTTACTGAGCAGTTGTGATGGATTCATGGGACGAGTCATTTGAGGAATCTTTTTGTAGACTATAGAGAAAACCTTCTAATAAAGTAAAGAATAAAACGAGCAATGTAGCAGTAAACCAGGAGAACAGCTCATGCGCGGCAAGCACTAAAGAGATTACTACAATTAATGTGCTCCATAATGCCTGACGCAGTGTTGGCAGCATTAGTCGGAAAGCGATGATCGATTGCCGCTGCATGCGCCTCATGAGCACACGTGTCAGCAAACCCAATAACGTAATGGCTGCGAACATCCAACAGGCCAATGTAGCATAGAACAGTGCAATGCCAATGAATCCAGTTTGTGTCGGGTCAATAAACACGAGTACTACAATCCAAGCCGCTAGGCTAGCAGCGCCAGAAACTCCGAGTAGCATTAGAAATCGACTAACAGGCATCGGCTAATAATAGCAAAGTTATTTGCTATCTTCAACTACCTTAGCTAGCTGCTCGCCGTCGAAGACACCTCGGTAATCTGGGCTGATCAACAGTTTATCGTAATGCTTCATCAATGCAACATATAAGTCAGCAGTTACCTCATATTTTGAGATGGTGGCACGCACGAATAATTGATCGCCTTCTTGAATGAACGTTAGGCCGTTTGCTGTCCTAAATTGGTTGGTATCATGAATATCCATGATGTGCCGAATTTCATCCTGAAACGCGGCATAGCTTTTGCCTTCATTGAGAAAGTTTAGGGTCCAATCCGGCTGTTCAAATGTTCGGAGAGCATGGTGTGTTTCAGCGCGATCCAACACATCATAGAATGACTCCTTGTCAAATTTTCCGTCCAACGCACTATCAACATGCGTTTTGTATTCCACCATTAACTCGTGATACAGTTTTTCATCCAGCGGGAAATGTTCTTGTGCTCCGCCGGCCACGTCAACATACAGCACTCCTCCACGATCCTCGAAGACTAATCCATTTGGTCCAGTGATACGATCGCGATGATCTGACTGTAATAACGCAAGTACCTCCTTTGAAAAGCTCTTGTAATCTTGGATCTCTCCGGTGCCTGAGATATGCTCCTGTAACCCGAGCTCTCTCACTCCCGCCTCTGTTAAGCGATGACTTTCTGTATTTACAAGCCCATCAAGTGAGGTTGACTTGGATCCTTCTGTGGCTGCCAAATCAACTGCTCCGCCTGCACCACCATCACCGGCCTCAGTCGGTGTAGACCCCAGATGCTGCAGATACTCACGCTTCAGTTGATCACGAATAATGCTCAACTCCGGACGTTGCGTCAATTGTTCAGGTGATAGGTGAGATAATGCGGACCACTCCGGATGCGTCTCTACATAGTTTTGTAATCCAGACTGCACGTAGCCAGACTCGGTATCAGTTGGCAATGGGTTGCGAAACAGTGATTCTACAGGTGGCACTGAATCTGCACTTACCTTGCCTTCAATTGGGTTAGCTGTCTCGTGTATCGACCCTTCACCTACATCATCGCCATGGGCTACGGAAATGTCATGTCCAGATACGTGATCTCCGGTTCCATGTGTACCATCATTAAGAATGTAGAGATATTTATCCATCTCACTGCCGGTAATTTGATGTCCATCATGCGCATCATACAAATCGATCGTTTTATGGCCACCAACATCGTGAATAACCGCACTGACAGTGCCAGCTTCACGGACACCCGTATCGTTTAAGCTTACTTCATGCCCATTCAGCATTACTTTGGTATCAGTTAACTCATGCTGAATTGTGCGAGCAGAATCCTGACCACGCAGAGCATGACTTAAGCCCTCACCTTTGTGTACTACGTGGCTTAATTGCTCAGTAGTGACAGGTGAAGGAGTTGGATTAGGTTCCAGTGCGGGCGCCGGTGGTGTAGCTGGAGGGAGTTCAGCTGCGGGTGGGGCGGAAGGAGTTTCGGGTGCTGGAGTTGTATCTGGATGATTGTCAATTGAAGGTGCCGGAGTGCCTGCATCTGGATTTGTTCCGGAAGTGACTGGTTGACCAGGTGTGGGTGGCTCAGCTGGTTGACCCGCAGCATCGCTGTGGTGTTCATTGGTATCTACCGCCAGAGACGATAACGCAAACGCAAATGATACACCGGCAAGGGCTCCTAAAGCCTGAAATCCTCTACGCATCCACTTGTCGAAACTCTTAGTTCTTAATTCATGTGTATGTTTGTAACGCTCATCTTCTAAACGCCGTGTATTCATTGCAACAATATTCCTAATGCCTCGGTTCGCCGCACAAGCTAGAACCATTTGGTCATAGCGATCCATCAACGCGCGCAGCTCCTCATATTTGCGGGGTGCTTGTCGTCTCAAACGCTCAGTTAGTTGTTCGCGCAATGCTCCTACATTCAACTTTGCCAATTCCCTATACTGAACGTTCGGATCAAGGATCGCTGCAATCTCTTCTAGCCGTTGCTTATTTAACCGCCTATCAGGTTCAAGGTTACGTTCCTTCGCAATTGCTTTGTCGCTTCTGTGAATCAAATATGTAGCAGCTAGATCACCCAACCGAGAACCGGCATACGCTGAGGCAGCAATACGCACAGGCAAAAATTCACGGCTAGCAATACCTAACGCCGTGTAAAATGAAATGGATGCTAGCCTGTCTCCAACCTGCTCACTATAGCCTAACATAGCTGCTAGTTTGGGCATTCGTTCTGTCCACGGGATACTACGATCAGTACTTTGTGCACGTTCATCAGACACAATCATATCTACGTTCAGGATGGCCACCTGAGCTTCAGCGGCTGCTAATTCTGGTCCTAGCACTGTATTTAGTTCTGCTTGTGCCTTGAGCAGTGCTTGGTATTTATCGTGGTAATCAGGGTCCGCTGGACTTGATCTCAAATAATCATTCGTGGCCTGCTCCAGGGCGTATTTTTGCGGTGATTTGTTACCTTCAAAGACTAAGGACCGCACATACTCTCCATCATCGTGAGTGGAGGTCCTTCCGACTGAAATGCGGGCCGTTGCTTCCTTAGCATTTGCCAAAGCTGCTGCGGTATTGGCAAGTAGCTCTTGAAAGCGCCCGGTAGCATGAGCGTAATCTTGTTCGGCCGTCGCCAATCCAGTGAAGGCTTGCTTGCTGCTGGTTAGTTGGCTTTGGAGCTCAGCACTGTAACGTGCTTGCTTGCTGCTACGAAACGAGTGGGTACCAATAGCATCTGCAAATCTAACTGCGGCGATTGCACCGGTGACTCCTAATACGGGAAGTCCGAGCCCACCAGTCGCCCAGGCTAAACCTAAGCCACCACCAAGGTATCCAGCCGCTTTGGCTAACTGCAATTTTAAACTACGTTCTGAGCGTTCGCGCTGTGCAGCTAGGTCAGCAAAGGCTATACGTTGTTCCTGGATAACATGCGCTACCGTATTCTCATCAAGTTGCATGCGATCTGCAAGTGCCTTTACTGCAGCTGTCATTTCAGCGTCTGTGGGAGCAGCTCCCTCTGGGAAAACCAATTTTGCCAGCTCGCCAAAAGTGGCGGGGTCTCCTAATATTGCCTCCGACTGAATATAATCTAATGACGCAATCCCCTTTGCACGTTCCACATCATCAATTAACTGTGCCGCAATAGTGAGTTCATAAAGAAACTTGCGGTTCTTAATGTCGATATTACCCCCCAATGCATTTGGAATATTTCGCACTTCGGGCTCACTTAGTTGAACCTCGTGATATTTACTTGCCGCTTCAGCACAGAGACCACCAATGCTAGTCAATCCTTCAATTAACCAGCTTCGCGTCTGATCAGACAGCCTATTTAATAATGTGGCAATCCAATAGTACAGGCGATCACCTTGGCCGGCTGCGCTCGCGTCGATCTGCAGCTGCTGAAAGACACCAATAACAGTAGCGCGATTTTCCGGCTGATCTGTGCCAATGGCAAGATTAAAAGAGTTAAATGAATTATCTAAAAACCCTTTTCGCACCATCGCTAGAGTCTCAGCGGCAAATTCAGCTCGTAACTCAGTCTCACCTGGAATGGCAGACAAAGCTGAGTCTAAGTCGGCATCAATGCCCATAAACTTACTGGCCACCTCATCACCAGAGCGACGTTTGCGTTTTACATATTCCACTACTCTTATTTTTCGTGATCGAGAAAAAGGTCCAGTTAGCAAATTTCGTAGCTCTTCAATTTCTCGTGGGTCCCCATTAAAGGCGTCAAAGTTACCATTCTCCAGCATCGCAGCCACATTTGCAGCTTTTGTATCGATGTCGCCTTCCTTCACCCAATCTTCAGCGCCTGCACTGATCCACTGACCCGCGTGCTTATCTGGTTGGTCGTCTGCTTCTCTAGTGGTCAAAAAAGCACGTTTCAAAGCGGCTTCATCAGCCGTGCCCGCTACGGTTCGTCTAGCTTCAGCAAACGCTGCCTGATCCACCCAGGTTAATGGGATCAGTAATAGACGACCCTTTTTCGCAGCTTCCAAATAAGCGATAGTTCTAATTTCCTGTTCATCTTGCAAGGTATCTTCCCACTCTACTAGGAGTGACGTGCGGTCGTCATCACGCTTACCGCCCGGACCAACTCGTAAACCGCGTTTAGAGTCTGACACCAAGCCTCTGGCCGCAGCGTCTGCATCCCGAGCAGCATCTAACTGCTGGGCGATATTGGCATCTGGTACTAAATCATGGATGCCATCTGATGTTAGCAGCAACTTCTCGCCCTCTTCGAGTTCATGTGTAGTAATCGTTGGCTCATCACCATTAACCGTCTTGGTGACTACATAACAAAGTCGATAAAGCACTTTTTCGGTATAGGCAATACGTCCATTGCGTGGGTCCATTAAATCAACTGCCTCAAATAGCACTACGTCACTTAATTCAGTGGCGGGGTCTGTGACGTTGGCGAATTTTCGATTAAATTCATTCACTCGTGCGTCTGTAAGAAGTCCACGCGCACTCAGGAGTTGCAGTAAATTATCATCCTGTGTCAAACAGACTAGCTCACCATTTTTTTTACGCTTATAAACACGTGAATCGCCAGCGTGAGCAACGATCGCCGTCCGCTTTCCCTTTTCATCGACATGGATTTTAACTAGCGCTCCGGTAGTGCCCGCCTTTTGGTCTTCACTTTTGCCTCGGTTGTAGTCTGCAGAATCTACCGCTTCGCCTGCTTTCACAAAAGCCTGTTTAACGCGCTCAACTAAATCCGCCAGTGCTATGTCCTCCGGTAATCCACTAAGTTCGGTTTTGGTCACTAATGCAGCTGTGGCAGAAGCCTTGTCTCCACCATCATATCCACCCATGCCATCAAACACGGCATACAGCTGGTTAATATCATCTTTGATAAATGAGTCCTCATTACGCATTGGATGATCCGGATGCGCCTCCGTTGCAACAGCTGAGTTTGGCCAAAAGCGCTTCCGCTCATCAAACACGGCCTCTACCTTACGTTCAGTTCTGGCGCGCAAGCGTTGTGCCTCTAGCGTAAGTCGATGTAGTGCCTCTGCCTCACCAGGATTCAGTTGCTGGTTGCGTTCACGCGCGCGTAGATCAAACAACTTAATGGCGGCACTAATACTATTTAGTGCAGAATCACGCTGCTTCAAAGCATCAACCTCAGATTTGAAACGTCGAGCAGTTTCTATAAGTCCGCCGCGTTTTTTTTCTCTAGTAGCAGAGGTGCCAGTCATAAATCGTTTATTAAGATTTGTGTAATTCTTCTAGGAGTTGTTCTGTTTTGGAATGATCGACGCGTTGAACGATCTTCTGAATGGTGTCATTTTGTCGTCGCTGCAGCTTCCCCAATTCAACTTTAAAGCGTGTGTAGATCTCCTCTACCAGTTGGATTTGAGCCTTTTCTAGTTCGGTAGCCATGCTCTAGACTAGACTCGTTTAGCGAGTGACATTTGCTCAAGGAACAATGTCCCCAATTTACGTAGAGCTTCACGGAGTTTTATATCTAATCCCTTTGTGTGCTGAGCCAAAAAATGATTAATGGCATCATAATCTGGTGTCTCTGGATTACGATCAACTATTTGCATAAAGGCAATCTGTTCGGCTTCCCCTAATTCATCCAAAATAACCTCTCCAATTCGACGATATGCCAGAACTTGCAGTTGTCGTTCTAAACCTAGCCTTAAATCATCACTGAGCCCACTTAAGCCGGCCTCTTTCATTAACGTTTGTACAAATTCATTGATTGGGTCCATAGGCACAATGCGTTCTATTTTATCTGTTTTAAGATACTATTCTTATAGTATTTTTTTTTACAAATGTCAAGCTGTGTAACGGAAATTTTGAGTTTTTTTGATTTATCCACATACCTAAAAGCCAGTCGTTGACCCATCTAGGGTTTTACTTTAGAATAGAGGCGCCATGAAATCACAGTTAGTCACCGCTTTGGCAGTTTCAACCGGAAATATCCTCGGGCCCCTCGCCCTGTTCGGTGGAATTGGCTGGGCTCTAACCCAACGTTATGGCTCAACAAAATATGTAATTGCAGGCATTTTCATTGCCTTCATTACCTCCAACCTGCTAATCATCACAACAACCAACAAGCTGGTTAAACTGGTGAAAAAGCCGTAATTTATAGTGTATATAGTGATAAGAGAATGAGCGAAATTACAACCACTACCGAGCATCAAGAAGAAGTTGCCACAACGACCGAGGTGGAACTGACTGAACATGCTGAAGTAACAGCAGTTGAGCATGCGAGTGATGATACCCAGGCTGAAGCAGCCCATGAAGAGAGTGCTATTCACGTAAGTCTTAAACCTGAAACTATTTTTAACATTGGTTCCTTACCGGTAACCAACTCTATGCTGGCGGCTTACTCCGTCAGTTTATTTTTGGTTATTCTGACCGTAATTGTGCGCAGCCAACTGAAAACGGTCCCTGGAAAACTACAGTTATTCTACGAAACTATTCTGCTCACCGGCTATAATTTCGTTAAGGATACTACAAAGAATGAAGCTTTAACGAAGCATATTTTCCCTGTGTTCATGACACTCGTTTTGTTCTTCTGGACTTCCAACATGGCCAACTTCCTTCCTGGTTTGTTAGCCTTTGAAGTCAACGGACACCACTTATATCGCCCAGCCTTAGCCGATTATGCCTTAGTGGTTGGCATTACCGTACTGATGTTTTTGTTTTCGCAATATACGATTTGGAAGTTCGTAGGCGTTAAGATCTATGTCGGTAAATACCTCAACTTTTCTAGCCCAATCTCATTCTTTGTAGGGATCTTAGAACTAGTGGGTGAGGTTGCTCGTGTATTGTCTCTGTCCTTTCGTTTATTCGGAAATATTTTCTCTGAAGAAGTCTTGATGTTAGTGATGTTGGCGATCGCGCCGTTCGTTGCCCCACTCCCCTTTGCTATGCTTGGATTATTAACCGCCACCATTCAGGCATTACTGTTCCCGATGTTAATTCTGTTATTCGTGAATATCTCGGTGGAAGAGGGGCTACACTTGAAGCACCAGCAAGCCCAACCTAAATTAGCTAATTAATAAATAATTAATCGTTTACATAATTTTATGGACGCAGAAGCAATCAAATACATCGTCGCCGGAGCCACTGTTGCTTTCGGTTGTATCGCCCCAGCTATGGCCCAAGGTATGATGGTTCGTCAAACTATGGAATCCATTGGCCGCAATCCAAGCATCGAAGGCAGTATCTTCGGTAAATTAGTAATCGCCATGGCTATTACCGAATCTCTCGGTATTTATTCCTTGGTTATTGCTTTATTGATCTTGTTCGTCTAGTTCGGATATGGAGTTATTATCTGCGCTTGGTTTAGACGTCAAAATCCTGATTGCGCAGGTAGTGAACTTTGTGTTGCTTGGATTTATCCTTTACAAAATTGGCTATAAACCGATCCTGAAATTTGTTCAGGAACGGACAGACAAAATTGAAAAAGGTATCCAGCAAGCTGAACAGGCTCAGACTGCACTCGATTCAGCTACAGCTGAACAAAAACGCTTAATTGCAGAGGCTAAAGTGGATGCTCAACGCGTGTTGGACGAAGCTAAAGCTGCTGCCGTTGTACAAGGCAATCAGTTGGTAGAACGCAGTAAAGCCGAAGCGGCCAAAGTCATTGAAAAGGCCAAACAGGATATTCGTCTGGAGCATGACAAAATGCTACAAGACGCCAAAGCTGAGCTCGGTGAGGTAGTGTTGCTGGCTACAGAACGCATCTTAAAAGAGAAGCTGACTGCACCAGCGGACAAAACTTTAATTGAGCGCAGTTTAGCTGATCTTAAATAACATGCGCTTAACCCCTAAATATTACGCCCAAGCCTGGTTCTCTGTTCTCGCTGAGAGCAAGCCTGAGGATTGGAATGATATTTCCAAGCGTGTGTTAAAACATATCTACAGTCATGGTCATGTGAAGTGGCTGCCAGAGATTGTCCGTTTAGTTGATGTGTTACAGCATCGTCAAAATGGTACAGTGGCAGTGACTGTCCGTAGTGCCCACGCCTTAGATCAAGATTTACTGAATCAACTGGTCGCTGCAGTATTGCCCACTGCGAAGACTGTGATTGATCAGCAGGTTGACCCAATGGTCATTGGTGGTGCTCAAATCGAAACCATCAATCAGCGCTGGGATCTGTCTGTCAAAGGACAATTAAATCAACTCGCCCATACCCTTCGTTAATTCATTACCCACTTAATCACCTACTCCCTTATGTCGGATACGAAAGCCTCTACTCCAAGTATTGTCGAACACCTCAAGCAAGAAATTGCTAATTTTAAGCAATCCTTAGAAGCCGAAAAAATCGGTACAGTCATCGAAGTTGGTGACGGTATTGTTAAGGCCACCGGTTTGGCTGAAGTACGCGCCTCTGAAATGGTTGAATTTGATAATGGCATCCAAGGCGTTGCGTTAAACTTGGAAGAAGGCATGGTGGGTATCATGGTCATGGGCGACTACACAGGTATTAGTGAGGGCATGAAAGTCAAAAGTTTGGGCAAAATTTTAGAAGTACCGGTAGGTGAAGGGCTGATCGGACGCGTGGTTGATGCTTTGGGCAATCCAAAGGATGGTAAAGGGCCTATCAAGGCAAGTAAAACCTATCCAATGGAACGTGTTGCTCCTGGTGTTATCACCCGTAAATCCGTGCATCAGCCGGTGCAGACTGGTATTAAATCCATCGATGCCATGACTCCAGTGGGTCGTGGTCAACGCGAGTTGATCATCGGTGACCGTCAAACGGGTAAAACCGCTGTGGCGATTGATACCATTCTGAACCAAAAAGGCCAAAATATGATCTGTATCTATGTGGCCATCGGTCAGAAAGAAAGTAAGATTGCACAATTAGTTGCCAAGCTCACAGAAAAAGGAGCGATGGATTACACCATTATCGTCAGTGCTGGTGCCGCTGAACCCGCCGCGCTCGCATTCTTGGCTCCATATGCAGGTTGTGCCATGGGTGAATATTTCATGGATAAAGGTCAGGACGCCTTGATTGTTTATGATGATCTTTCCAAGCATGCTGTTGCCTATCGCCAAATTTCCTTACTGTTACGCCGTCCACCAGGGCGCGAAGCTTATCCTGGAGATGTGTTCTATCTGCATTCTCGTTTACTAGAACGTGCTGCCAAGTTGAACGAAGACAATGGCAATGGTTCGCTCACTGCTCTACCGATCATTGAAACCCAAGGTAACGATGTATCCGCTTATATTCCTACCAACGTGATTTCCATTACTGATGGTCAGATCTATTTAGAAACCAACCTGTTCAACAAAGGTTTCCGTCCTGCTATTAACGTCGGTCTGTCGGTATCGCGCGTCGGTGGCGCTGCTCAGATTAAAGCGATGAAAAAAGTCGCTGGTACATTACGCTTAGGCTTAGCTCAGTTCCGCGAATTGGAAGCCTTCACACAATTCGGTTCCGATTTAGATGAAGCTACCAAAAAACAATTAGAGCGCGGCAAACGTTTAGAAGAACTATTGAAACAGAAACAATACGAACCATTATCCGTTGAACAACAGGTCATTCAAATTTACGCTGTCACTAAAGGTTTAACGGATGATGTCAAAGCTAACTACATTCAAGAGTTTAGTGTTGGCTTAGTCGAGTACGTGGAACAGCACGCCAATGATTTACTGGAAAAGATCCGTACTGAAAAAGCGTTTGATGATGCTTGGGAAACCAAACTGCAAAATATGATTGCTGATTATAAGGCTACTTTATCCGCTGATCAACGTGTCGCTTAAGCTATTCTATGGCATTGCAAGGTCGCGAAATTAAAAATCGACTCCGCTCCGTAAAGAACTCGAAAAAAATTACGAAAGCGATGGAGTTAGTATCCGCCGCTAAAATGCGCCGTGCTGTGCAGTCTGCGTTAAACACACGAACCTACGCGAACATGCTGTGGGATGTGATTAATCGCGTAATGAGCAGCGTTGAGTTGAAACCAACAGATTCAGTTCGTCGCTTCTTTGTAGCTCCAGAGTTAGAAGCGGGTACTCCAGAAAAAATTACCTTGATTGTCTTTACTTCCAACCGTGGGTTATGTGGGGCGTTCAACAGCAATGTAATGAAGCGCGTCGTCAAACAGATTAAGCATCATGGACGAAATAATCTGGAATTGATCATGATTGGTAAAAAAGGTGTTACGACACTCAATGCTATCGGCGTGAAAGCTGAATTTGCATATGTTAAAGACGACACTGCCAAGAATACTGGATCCATTGCAGAAGTGGCAGCCTATGCTTACAAACAATTCAGTACCAAACAAACTGATCGTGTCTTAGTCGCTTATACCGATTATAAGTCCGCTGTATTACAAACTCCTGTAGTGAAGCAACTTTTCCCATTACTGCAGGCCGGCAGTATCGCTGAGGCAGTGGAAAATGAAACGACATTACCTCTGACTGCTACTCCAGAGTTATCGGTCAGTGCCGACTACATCTATGAACCTGGTAAACTAGATGTCTTAGAATATGTTGTTCCGCGTTTGGCAGAAGCTCAGATTTATCAGGCCTTGTTGGAAAGTAATGCCTCTGAGCACTCGGCTCGTATGCTCGCGATGAAGAATGCTTCGGATGCGGCAACCGACATGATTGATGATTTGGTGTTAGCGTTTAACCGCACGCGACAAGCCAGTATTACAAAAGAAATTGCTGAAATTGCAGCCGGCACGGCAGCGGTATCTTAAACCATGTTAACAAAACAATAATTTATTTAATCTAACGGTATATGAAGGGAAAAATATCACAAGTGATTGGACCGGTTGTAGACGTTGCCTTTGAAGGTGAGTTACCGGCTCTGTATGATGCATTGGAAGTTACTGAAAGTGGTCGTAAAGTTGTATTAGAAGTGCAAGCCCATTTGGGTTCAAACTCGGTACGCTCCATCGCTATGGGTGCTACCGATGGTTTGCAACGTGGTTTGGATGTAGTGGCAACGGGTCGTCCGATCTCTGTTCCTGTCGGTAAAGCTGCCCTGGGTCGCATTTTCAATGTGACTGGCGATATTATTGATGGCGGTGCTGAAGTTCCAGCTGACACGCAACGCAATAGTATTCATCAGCCTGCTCCAAAATTTGAAGATCAATCTACCAAAGTAGAAATTCTGGAAACGGGTATTAAAGTGATCGACTTAATCTGCCCATTCACCAAAGGTGGTAAGGTAGGTTTATTTGGTGGCGCTGGTGTGGGTAAAACGGTGATCGTGCAAGAGTTGATTAACAATATTGCTACAGCTCACGGTGGTTACTCTGTGTTTGCCGGTGTCGGTGAACGTACTCGTGAAGGTAACGATTTGTATCATGAAATGAAAGACGCTGGCGTGTTGGATAAACTCGCAATGGTCTTTGGTCAGATGAATGAACCACCAGGGGCTCGTGCTCGCGTAGCGTTAACTGGTTTAACGATTGCTGAGCATTTCCGCGATGTCGACCACCAAGACGTGTTGATGTTTGTGGATAATATCTTCCGTTTCACTCAAGCTGGTTCCGAAATGTCCGCCTTACTTGGTCGTATTCCATCAGCCGTAGGTTACCAACCTACTTTGGCTCAAGAAATGGGTGCTTTGCAAGAACGTATTACCTCTACAAAAGATGGTTCGATCACATCGGTACAAGCTGTTTATGTTCCTGCTGATGATACGACTGATCCAGCTCCAGCTACCACCTTCTCTCACTTAGATTCTACCGTGGTATTGAACCGTTCGTTGACTGAGTTAGGTATTTACCCAGCTGTGGATCCATTGGATTCTACTTCAACCATTTTGTCTCCAGATATCGTTGGTGAGGAGCACTACAAAGTAGCTCGCGACGTGCAAAAGATCTTGCAGCGTTACAAAGATCTGCAGGATATCATTGCTATCTTGGGTATGGAAGAATTAACAGAAGAAGACAAGTTGACTGTAGCTCGAGCTCGTAAAGTACAACGCTTCTTATCACAACCTTTCTTCGTAGCCGAAACTTTCACAGGTGCTCCTGGTAAATATGTTAAATTGTCCGATACCATCAAAGCGTTTGCTGAGATTATTGCCGGAAAACATGATGATAAACCAGAGCAGGCTTTCTATATGAAAGGCGGCATTGAAGAAGTTAAAGCTGAATAGCTCAAAAATACATGACACAGGCAAACCTAAAATTCAAAATGGTGACACCCGTAGAGACCGTCTTCGAACAAACGGTAGATGGTGTAAGTTTGCCTACTCGCCTTGGTGAAATTACTGTATTACCTGAACATACTGAACTAGTCAGTATTTTGGAACCAGGAGAATTGATTGTGCGAGCTGAAGGAAAAAGCTACCCATTAGCGGTTAGTGGTGGTCTCGTTGAGGTTTACCACAACACTCTCTACGTGTTAGCAGACTCTGCTGAGCACGCTAGTGACATCGATATTGCCGCTGCAGAGTCCCGCACTCAACAGTTGGAACAGGATCTCAAAAATCGCACCGATTTGGATCTTAATTCGTATAGCATGCTACAAAAACAACTTGAACACGAGCGCGCTCGTCTCAACGTTGGTAAGAAATGGAAGAAATAGTCCTCTCCCCCTACCCCTCTCCTTCCGGGAGAGGGGTTTTTGGTTTTTAGGTACAAAATAACCCCACAGAATATATGGGGTTATTGAGGATCTTGCTCAGTTACTAGTGCTTCGAAACAATCTCTTGATCTTGTCGAACTTTGACGATCGAGTTGGCAGGAATGCTACCGCGGACAATAGCCTTGGGATAGATGGTAGTATTGGCACCTACAATGGTACCGGGATTCAAAAAAGCCCCACCGCCAATCTCCACATGTTCGCCGAGCACGGCACCAAACTTAGTAAGACCAGTATCAATTTTTTGACCATCCATTGCAACCTGAATTGTACTGCCGTCACTCTTAAAATTTGCCAACACAGCACCGCCGCCGAGGTGGACATAATCTGACAAAATACTGTCGCCCACATAATTAAAATGCGGCAAAGTAACGTGATTACCAATAATAGAGTGTTTGACTTCCGTGGCGTGACCAATCACGCAATCGCTACCAATTATTGTATACGGACGAATGAAGGCTCCAACGCCAACCACTGTGTTATCGCCAATTTTAACTGGACCTTCAATCACTGCTGTAGGATGAATGGTGACATTCTTACCTAATTCAACCCCAGTGCCTTTAAATTGCTCTTTTAGGGTCTTTAACTGTTCCCATGGTCGGTTAGTCATATCCATGCGCTAGGCTACTCTAAAAGCTTAATTTGATCAATTTTTGCGTCTAATTGATGGTACTGGCTAGACACCCGTTCTAAAGCACTTTTGGCATTGGTTAGGTGGGTAGTTAACACATCTAATTCACGACCAAACTTGTCCGAATCTTTCTGCAAACCCTGTAAAGCGATCAATATTGCTTGGGCCTGCTTCTCAATTTTTTTACCTTCCATGCCGATCATAATCACACGTAAGAAGTAATAGAAGCTATTGGGCGAAACCAGTAGTACCTTTTGAGCTTGGGCATGTGCCATCATCTCCACATCATCGCGGATAATTTCATAGTAGATAGCCTCCGACGGAATATACATTAAAGCAAAGTTCACCGTCCCCTCCTCTGGCAAAATATATTTTTTGGCGATGTCGCTGATATGTTTTTTAACATCGCGCTGAAATAACTTGCGATATTGTGCAGCCAGTTCCTCGGTATCAGCTTTCATTAACTGATCAAAGTTTGTTAATGGGAACTTGGAGTCGATACCAATCATTCCATTGTCTGTTTTTAACAAAGCATCTACTACTTCACCAGAACGAAATTTGTATTGCATTTCAAAGAAATTCTGAGGAAAATTCTGACTGAGCAGATCGCGCAATACCTGTTCACCAATATTGCCGCGCAATTTTGGTGATTGCAAAAACTGCTGCAAATCACGCATATTGCGACCTATTTCCTGGACCTGACCGAGTTCTTTGTTCACGTCGGAGATCACCTTTGCGGCATTATCTAATCGACTATTCAGGCCACTACTAACCGAATTTAAACTCTGCTGCATGCCCTGAATGTTCTGATTCAGCATTGTATAAGCAGCTGAATCGTCTTTCGGTGCTAACTTGGTCGTTAGTAGTTTATTCAGCCAATACCACAAAACAATGCCAACGACGACGATAACAATGGACGGAATTAACCAACTCAACATGGTTATAGTGTACCAGAATTCGGACAGTCCGGATAGCGGAACAAGTCAAAGGCATTGCTTGTCGTTTGGGCTGCGACATTCTCTAATGACTCACCCTTTAACTTGGCAATTTCCTCAGCTACATAGCGCACGTAGGCAGGTTCATTACGCTGACCACGATGTGGTACCGGAGCTAAATATGGAGCGTCAGTTTCCAGAAGAATACGATCCAGCGGTACTGCCTGCACACTCGCCCGCACCGCCTTAGCACTGGTGAATGTTGCAATCCCGGTAAAGCCGATATAGAAGCCGAATTTTAGAAACCGCTCAATGTATTTAGGCGTGCCGGTGTAACAGTGAATTGTCCCACGTACTTTACCTTGGTAATCACTCAACAAAGCAGCTAGATCATCAAACGCTTGAACGGTATCATCGGTATGAATGCCGGCATCACGACAATGGATAATGAGTGGCAGATCCAGAGCAATCCCTAATTCAATATGCTGGCGTAAAACGGTTTGCTGAACACTAGCCAAGCCATCCGTATGATAATAATCTAAGCCGCATTCACCAATGGCTACGACACGCTTGGAAGATTGTGCTAACAGTTTATATTTTGCCGGATCAAATTTTTCGGATCTCGCCACAATCTTCTGTGTAGTATCCCCAAACTTTTGTTCTTCGACAATATCTTTAAATAAGTGTAATGGGTGCAGGCCTACAGCTGCATAGACCAAACCCCCTAATTCATCAGCGATGCGAACCGATCGCTCTGAAGATTCCCATTGCGTTCCAACATTGGTCACGATGATATCGGAATTCGTGGCACGCTGGATGACCTCGCGATAACTATCTAAAAACGGCTGAAAATTAACGTGAGTATGTGTGTCGACTAACCGCATGCTATTTGCTAAACCAAGGAATCATTGGCACGATCAATTCGGAAATTGGCATAAACCAAGGATAAAACATCGATTGCTCAACCATTAAGATGTATTGTGTGTCGTCTGCCGTAAATAGAGTAATCGCTAGCCCGAACATTATACTCAACACAACAATGTTAATGATTAACGATAGTATTCCGCCAAGAATGGCATTGGCAGTCCGCAAGAATGGAATCCAAGAAAAAATTCCAAAGACTTTATCCAATGTCTTCGCCAATATACCGCCTAATGCCGAAACGCCTGAGATGAGCACGAGCACCACCGTGATTGTGGTGTAAATTCCACCGCCAAACCATGCTACGATTTCTCCACCATACGTAAAGGCCAGCCAGATTCCAACAACCAAGCCCACAAAGTGTCCAATCCGATAGACTAAACCTAATTTTGCACCGCTCAGAAATGCTACTACCAGCCAAATTACAATTGCCCAATCTAAAATATTCATACCGTGTTTAGTTATAGAATCCGCGGAAAGAGCGGAGAGATTTTATTGATTTTTGGCTGGCTGAAATGCTGTTGAATAGTTTTGGCAGTCGTCGGTAAGAATGGTTCAAGCGCCAAGGCAATATCTTGTACCATCACCACTAACTGTGCTAATACACGTTCTAATTTTTCTGTATTGGCTTTGCTATGCAACTCCCAAGGCTTCTCGTCGTCCACCATTTTGTTGGCTAACTTGATAATTTGCCAAACTGAGTCTAGGGCTTCGTTAAAGCGGTACTGACTAATCAGTGTATAAACATCCTCTAAGTGATACTCGGGGTCTGGTAATTCGATAGGTGGAATCATTCCGCCCAGGTAGCGATCTACCATATTGGAGACGCGACTGACTAAATTGCCAAGATCATTAGCTAAATCCGAGTTGTAGCGCTCAACAAATTTATCCTCCGACCAATCACCATCCTCGGCTGGCGGTATTTCTCTTAACAGATAGTAGCGCACAGCATCTGCCCCGTAGCTGTGTACATATTCAAATGGATCCACGACATTGCCTAACGATTTGCTCATTTTTTGTCCACCAGAAGAAACGTAGCCGTGGATAAAAATGGACTTTGGTAAAGCGACGCCAGCAGAAAGTAGCATGGCCGGCCAATAGATAGCGTGGAATCTGGATATTCCTTTACCAATCACGTGCAAATCAGCTGGCCAGTATTGCTTAAATAGTTTGATATCTCCAGAACCGTAACCTAGAGCGGTAATGTAATTGCTCAACGCATCAAACCAGACATACATCACCTGCTCCTCATTACCAGGAACACTGACTCCCCAATCTTTTGCACGATGGCGGGAGCGGGAGATGGAAAAGTCCTCCAGTCCCATTTGAATAAAGGATAAAACTTCATTTTTACGAAAGCGCGGATAGATCTGAATCTCACCTGATTCAATTAGTTTTTTTAGTTTAGTCGTGTAATTGCTGAGGCGAAAAAAATAGTTCTCTTCTTCTACTAACTCTGGGATAGTCTTGTGTTCGGGGCACTTCCCATCGACGAGATCTTTTTCCATGTAATACGCCTCACAGCCGACGCAATAGAGCCCACTATAGCGTTTTGTATAAATATCTTCCGGCTGACAGGCAGACCACAACGCTTGTGCGCCGCGATGATGTTGTTCTGATGACGTACGAAAAAATTGATTGGCAGAAATATCGAGCGACTTCAGTAGCTCCTGAAAGCTGGCAGCGTTTTGGTCGCACAATGCTTGTGTAGATACGCCGGCTTGTTCAGCTGCACGAACATTTTTCAAACTATTCTCATCAACTCCGGTTAAAAAATAGGTATCTTGGCCGATTAGACGTTGATAACGCGCTACCACATCCGCCTGTACAAGCTCTAATGCAAAACCGATATGTGGTTTTGAATTTACATAAGGAATAGCTGTAGTTAAATAATACTTACCGGGCATACTAAAGATTAATACAGATTAAGCCTCCAGACGATTCTGCTCTTCTTGTTTTTTAGATAGAAAGTCAGCTAAAAAGACATCAATAATGGCTACTGAGGGCACGGAAAGCACCACACCAATAAAGCCACCCAGCTTAGCACCAACCAATAAGGAGATAATAATGATGATCGGATTCAACCCAGTAGCCCGCTTCATCACGCGCGGCACTAACAGCTGATTCTCTACTTGCTGAATGATGATAAACATAATCAGCACAATAAACGGCTTATAGGGCGTGTGCGCAAAATCTGTGAAGGCAAAAAAGATCGCTGGAACCGCAGCAAGTGTTGGTCCGATCACCGGAATGAACTCTAGTAAGCCAGCCAGGATACCGAGCACCAAGGCATATTTAACACCTAAAATCCACAGCGCCAATCCCGTTAATGTACCAACGAAAATCATCAGGACAAACTGTCCCCACATCCAATTACTCAAACGGTGCTGGATCTGAGTCAATTTATGTAATATATAAGGTTGATAATTGATCGGCGAAATAGATTGGACAAACTTTTTGATCCCATCTTCTTCGCTAGTCATATAAAAAGCAATTACCAAAATTCCGACTAGCGTAATAATGCCGGTAAAAATGGATGAAACCGCTGAATAGATTCCTGAAGATAGCTGAGATACGCCTTGAACGGTAGTGTTTAAAGTTTGACGAAGTGTTTCTAGTAAACCAAAGGTCTCCCCAGTTTGGCGGACACTCTCTAATGCTGCCTGAATCGGTGCATAATACGTCGGGAAATTCTGACTAATACTGGTCAGTTCAGCAGTGACTGGTGGCACGAGTAAGATCAATACAGTTGTGAGAACCGCCAGCGCTGTAACATATACGGATAAAATCCCAAGTGACCGAGGCACATGATGACGCTGCAGCCAATCTACCCACGGGTGTAGCGCCATGGAGAGTACCCAAGCGACAAAAATCATCGCCAACACATCACGCACTAACCACAGTAAGACTAATCCAATTCCAACCAGTACTACCTTGATAATCGTAAGGCTAGAAATGTTGACGTGTAGCGGTTGACGCGATTCGATCATGGAATGGTCAGCTATAGACTTAGTTGCTTAGCCACCCCCGTAAGCGAAGATTGAGGGCCAATGCTAGCAATATTTAACTTTTCTAACTTTAGCAAATGTTGAGCCATTCGTCGAATATCTTCACGTGTGACCTGGTTGATCATGGCTAGTTTTTGCTTAGGTGTGCGCATTTCTCCCAACAATACAGACTGTTTACCGTAGAAGCCCGCAAGCGCTGAAGAATCCTCCATTTTCAAAGCTGTGTGCCCAACGATACAGGTCTGTGCATTGTGCAGTTCCTCCGTACTGACTAATTCACCTTTAATTTTATTTAACTCTTCAACAATTGCTACGATTGCCGGTTCTACACGCTGATTGTCTACACCCGCCTGAATCATCAATGCGCCAGTGTCCACGTAGGGACTAACATCGCTATGAATGACATAGCATAAGCCTTGTCGTTCGCGAATAGAGATAAACAAACGAGAGCTCATATTTCCACCTAGGATAGTCGAGAGCACAGATAAGGTAGCCATATCTTGTGGGCGTTTTAATCCAATTGCTTCAACACCTAATGCAATTTGAGTTTGCTGTGTATCTTTATATTTGTGACGAAACTGAATCTTATGCTGATACGATTTAAACCGTTCAAAGGATGGTTTGCCTTTGCCGGCTGGTTGATCCGCAAAGTACTGTTTGATCCATTTGTTAGCGCGCTTATCAATATTACCAGCAATCACAAGATGCATAGCGGCCGGAGAATAGTGACGTTTTTTGTAATCAATAAAAGCTTGGCGTGGCAAGTTACGGATATTATCTTTCTTACCACCAATATCATAACCAATGGGATTATGCTCTCCGAACAACGACATCTCAAACACCGTATCAACATGCATCAAAGGGTTGTCTTCGTACATATTGAGTTCTTCCAAAATCACTCCCCGCTCGCGATCAATTTCAGCAGGGTCAAACAGTGAGTGGAATAACATGTCAGAAAAGAGATCTAATGCTAATTCCAATTGATTAGCTGCGACCTTAATATAGTAAAGCGTGATATCTTTTGAGGTAAAGGCATTGTACTCAGCACCAACCGCGTCTAATTGTTTGGTCAGCTCTAAGGTACTAGGACGACGCTCCGTACCTTTAAACATTAAGTGCTCTAAGAAATGCGAAATCCCATTATTACTTGGATTTTCATGACGCGAACCTACGGGTACCAGCACCATGACCGTTACGGTTTCTGTGCCTGGCTGCGGAATGGTTAAAACGGTTAGCTTATTTGACAATACTTTTTTAGAGACCGTGCTCATGGAGATAAGTCATTACTTGGTTTAAAGGCAAACGAATTTGTTGCATTGAATCACGTTCACGAATTGTCACCTGCTGATCATTTAATGAATCGAAATCAACAGTGATACAAAATGGTGTGCCAATTTCATCCTGACGGCGGTAGCGTTTCCCAATGCTTTGGGTTTCATCGTACTCACAGCGGAATGATTTGATCAGCTGGGCATATAGCGGCTGCGCTACGGCCTTTAACTCGTCTTTTTTGGATAACGGAAGAACGGCTACTTGATAAGGCGCCATCTCTTTGGTCAGACGCAATACGACACGAGTTTCGCCATTCACCTCTTCTTCATCATAGGCACTGATTAACATTGCCAGCAATGTACGATCTACACCCATGGTCGGTTCAATCACATGAGGAACGAAACGACGCTTTGGATCCATTGGATCGGTGTACTCTAATCTTTCACCAGAGGCTTGGCTGTGATTACTCAGGTCAAAATCAGTGCGATAGGCCAACCCCCACAATTCTTTGCGACCAAAGGGGAAATCAAATTCAAAATCAACAGTGCGCTTGGAATAATGTGCGCGCTCTTCGGCTGGCACTTCCAGTTCGTGCATTTTTTCAAGATTAATACCAATGCTTTTCGCCCAGTTCAACATCCACTGCTTCCAAGTTTCAAAGGTACTTTCCCAATCCGTTGGCTCAATAAAATATTCGATTTCCATTTGTTCAAACTCGAGTGTGCGGAAAATGTAATTCCCGGGCGTAATCTCGTTGCGAAAGGCTTTACCAATTTGTGCTAACCCAAATGGCAAGCGCGGACGAATCGATTGCATGACATTCTTAAAATTGACGAACATGGCCTGGGCGGTTTCTGGTCGCAAATAGACCGTGGTACCTTGCTCACTGACCGGGCCAATCTGAGTTTTGAACATCAAATTAAATTCTCGCGGAGCAGATAAGGTTCCGCCGCAATCCGGACAGCTAGTGCTAGAAATTTGATCCGCACGAAAACGATGTCGGCACTTTGCGCATTCAACTAACGGATCATGAAATGTAGCGACATGTCCACTGGCTTCCCAGACTTTTGGATTCATTAAAATGGCACCATCCAAACCATACATGTCCATGCGTTGTTCTACGACATCGCGCCACCAAGCTCGCTTGATATTCATGCGCATCTGCGCTCCAAGCGGGCCGTAATCCCAGGAATTGGCTAACCCACCATAAATCTCGCTACCTGGGTAGATAAACCCACGTTGCTTAGCAAGGGATACTATTTTTTCCATCTCCATACAATCCTAAAATTCTATTTCACAGTTGATAAGCGATAGCCTACGCCATGTGCGTAGCCCATCAGAGCAAAGGAGAGTGGCATTGTCAGTAGAATGCCTGCAAATAATGCCACCATACCGACCATGGACAAGAGAGAAGCAAAGTAGCCAATCAGATAGATCACGAGCAAGTGTAGACCATTCGATTTAATGTATGGCCAAATATACTGCTTCCAATCTACTGCTTGACTAAATTTTGCGCCAGCAGCAATCTTCGCACCAACTGCCATCTGAATCGGGATGTAAAAGATCAGATAGACAAACATCAGTGGGTAGAGCACGAACATTCCCATTGAACCCAGGACACTACCTAAGACGACTAAGTCAGGCGAGTTTGTTGCTGCGCCGATTGCAATGGGCACTAGAATAATCAATAAATAGACACCAATAAGAAATAAAAACGGAAGGTAATACAATAAATTCGCAGCCAATATTTTCCAACCTAGTGTCCAATACAATCCCCAATCTTTCCAATCCGGATAGTCGTTGGTACCTTTAATACCGCGCTGTGTATGTGCCGCTACGAATCCAGATAATAAGGGAATGCCAATTAAAAATGGGCAGAGCATAATAATAAGGGCACCTTGCAAGCTGATTTTGACAAACCAATCCTTCCCAGTGAACGGATAGCGTAAAATTTCGTTAAAATGTTGTCCGGTTAATGTAAACATAGGCTCTAGTATGGCTGATTCTGACCAAGTTGACAAGGGTTTTCAGCCCTGGTACAATCCGGCGGTATGGCACATACAAAAGCAGGTGGATCAACAGCCCTAGGTCGAGATTCCGTTTCGAAACGTCTTGGCGTTAAGGCTTATGGTGGCCAAACTGTAAAACCGGGAGAAGTGATTGTGCGCCAACGTGGTACTAAATTTCATCCAGGCAAAAATGTTCGCCGTGGTGAAGACGACACGTTATATGCCGCTAAGGCAGGGGCCGTGCAGTTTACTATCCGCAAAGTGAAGAACTTTACCGGAAAAGTAGTTCGCCGCCAGTTTGTTAGTATAACAGCTGCCAAATAGTTAGCTCCACCTATAAATTCAACACAAATAGAGCCGCGAGAAATCGCGGCTCTATTGTTTTTACCCCCAAATATTTTTTTAGCGTTTAATACAGGCTTTCACAAAACCAACATACAGAGGATGTGGGTCCAGCGGACGAGATTTTAATTCGGGATGAAACTGCGTGCCGATAAACCAAGGATGTTTTTTATATTCTGCAATTTCCACTAAATCTTGTTCGGGGTTGATGCCTGAAAAAACAACGCCTGCAGCCTCCAGCGCACCACGATACGTATTGTTAAATTCATAGCGATGGCGATGGCGCTCGGAGATTTCGGTTTTTCCATAGGCAGCAAAGGCTTTTGTGCCTTTTTTCACTGTGCAACGGAATGCACCTAAACGCATCGTTCCACCATAGCGATTCAATTTTACATTTTCAAATTGCTTCGGATTGATGTGAATAATCGGTTGCTTAGATTTTGCATCAATTTCAACCGTCGTCGCTTGTGTCAATCCAGCTTCATGGCGTGCAATTTCTACCATTGCCAGTTGCATGCCATAGCACAGTCCTAGGTATGGAATATTGTGTGTACGTACATATTGAATGGCAGAAATAATCCCTTCGATCCCACGACTACCAAAACCACCAGGTACAATGACCCCGTCATACTGACTAAGTTCCTTCACTTTACTTGGAGTTTTTTCGTAGACTTCTGAATCGATCCAAGTAAGTTGTGGCTTGCGGTGCTGTGACCAAGCGGCGTGTTTAAGTGCTTCAATCACGGAAATATAGGAATCCGCCAATGTATAGTCGCCTGTTCCAAAGTACTTACCTACCACAGCTATGCGCAGTGGCTTAGTGACTTTCAAGGCTCGATTGACCATTGAATTCCACTCGGTCATTTTCGTAACAGCCGGCTTTAACTTCAATTGTTTGAGTATCTTGTCACCCAGTTTTTGCTGCTCAAAGACTTGAGGAATCTGATAGATCATATCTACATCCGGTGCTGAAATTGCATGATCAGGAGAGATGCCACAAAAAATTGCTAGCTTTTCTTGACGTTTTTGATCCAACGGACGTGCAGCGCGACAGATAATAAAATCAGCTTGGATCCCGGCTGTGTTCAATGCGCGCGCCGCAGATTGCGTCGGCTTTGTTTTCATCTCACCAACACGTTCAGGGATCGGCATATAGCTAACCAGCATAAAACAGACGTCGTCCGGATAACGCGTGTGCATCATGCGTGCTGCTTCCAAGAATAGAATGTTCTGATATTCTCCAATTGTTCCACCAACCTCAATAATCGTGACGTCTGCGTTAGCTTGACGTTGCGCCTCGCGGATACGACTAATAATTTCCTCAGGAATATGTGGCACTACTTCTACACATGCTCCTTTATACTCTAGATTGCGCTCCTTACGAATGACGGTATCGTAGACACGGCCAGTGGTCATATAGTTTACCGAGAGCACATCAGTATTCAAGAACCGCTCATAGTTACCAATGTCCTGATCAGTTTCATCACGATCTTCTGTTACAAATACTTCGCCATGTTCGGTTGGATTCATGGTGCCGGCATCCAAGTTAATGTAAGGATCAGCTTTGACGGCTGTTACACGCAATCCTTTGGACTGGAGAATTCGCCCGATGCTTGCGGAGGTCACGCCCTTACCCACACTGGACATAACACCACCCACTACGAATATATATTTTGGATTTTTTTTGGCCATAATCTCTGAAGCGTTACGCTGCTTTAACTACTAAAGTCACTTCGACGGATGCTTGCTCTGGAATGCGTACAGTAACTTTGTAGTCTCCGGTGTGTTTGATAGCAGGCATTTTAATCATCTCTTCACTAATGGCAAGTTTATGCTCTGTTAATTGCTTCACAACATCACTGGCCTTCAGAGCAGCAAACAATTTTCCTTGTTCATTGGCAGCGGCTGCGATCTCCAGTTTCAGATTCATTAATGTCTTACCAAGTTGAGCGTATTCTGCTTGACGCGCTTGTTGATCGGCAAGGTGCTTTGCCTGGATCACCTTAGCCTCTTCAACATTGGCATCTGTGGCAGCCGTTGCTAACTTATTGGGAAGCAAATAATTGCGCGCATATCCGTCTGGAACCTGTTTCATTTCTCCTGTTTTGACCATGATGACTTGCATAAAATCAGTATTACTTATTAATTAGTCGTATTATTTAACTAGGTAATCGATCGCGGCCTGCATCTGACTATCTTGAGTATCTGCACTCTCAGCAGCTGTATAATCCACCACTTGATCAGGTTCGATGCCAGTATGTTGAATAGTGCGCCCGTTTGGCGTTAACCAACTGGAGATCGTCATCTTTAGAGCCGAGCCATCGGGAAATTCACGAACATCTTGTACAACACCTTTTCCAAATGAAGTCGTTCCAATTAACCAAGCACGATTGTGATCTTGCAAGGCCCCAGCAATGATCTCGGCTGCAGATGCACTGCCGCCATTAATCAGTACTACCAATTTTGGTTTATTTGGCAGTAATGGCTGACCAGTGGTTTGGTATGAACGTGTTGTACCATCATTGAATTGTTCAGAGACAACTACGCCGCTGTCAATTAATAGTGAAGTAATATCAATGGCATCACTGAGTACTCCACCTGGATTATTGCGCAAATCAAGAATTAAACCAGCCGGCTCTTCTAGCACAACTGAATTTAATAATTCCCGCACATCTTCAGCAGAGTTTCCGTTCACCGTGCTAATCGTTAGCACGCCAATCTTTTCTCCACTAGCCGCTTGTACTGTAGTGTAAGTTGAACTAGGCAAATCGATTTTGGCACGACGCACAGTTACTTCACGAAGATCCGTATCGCCTTCACGATAAATGGTGAGCTTAACATCCGTTCCTTCTGCACCACGAATCTTAAAGATGGCCTCATCAACAGACAAGCCAGTCGTTTCTAGGTCATCAATTTTAAGAATCATATCCTTGGGCAATAAACCAGCCTTCTCTGCTGGAGTTCCCGGCAGTGGCGCAACTACAACAATCTGACCATCTTGTTCGCCGATTTCTGCACCAATTCCCTCAAAGGCTCCATTTACTGTATCGAGTAGCAGATTAGTCTGTTCAGGATCCAAAAACACTGTGTAAGGATCATTTACCGACGCGGCTAATCCGCTAATGGCACCATAATACAATTGTTTGTCCTCTACAGGCTGCGTAAGATAATCTGTTTTTAAGGCATCCCATACATCCCAAAATAGCTCAGATTGAGCCGGATCAGTATACTCTGGATTAGCCTTGTCCACTTGCTGTCTGACCGTCGCTAAACCATAGCCACCTGTAAAGGCAACTGCTGTAAGGGTGATTAGGAACAAACCTAATACAAACCATTTTCCAGAACGCGACTCTGACATATCGTGATAGTCTAACAGGAAAAAAATTGCTGGTCAATAATGCGCTAATCCTCTAGACGCTGGATATTTACTCCAATATTACGGAGTCGAGTATCGATCGCTTCGTAGCCACGATCAATCTGGTAAGCATTACCAATGACAGTCGTTCCTCGTGCAATTATCCCAGCAATCACCATTGCAATCCCCGCACGCAAATCCGGGCTATCAACAACTTTGGCACGCAGCTTAGTACCACCATCAATCGTAATATGTTGCGAAGTGTGCATAGTAACTTTCGCCCCCATACGATTGAGCATATCAGTAAAAAATAGTCGGTCTGAATAAATGGTTTCCATTACCTCACTCTGGCCAGCAATCTGAGTGAGCAACACTGTTAATGGTGATTGCCCATCCGTTGGAAAACCTGGATATTCCCTAGTCACAACGTGCAGCGGCTTTAATTTTTTCCATGGGAGCACAACAATCTGGTGATCACTAATTTCAAATTTTGCCCCGGCATCTCTTAACAGTTGCAACGGGACAGAAATGTCACTCGGGCGACATTGCGTGATGGTAAGTTTTTGACGTGCAGCTAATGCAAGAAAAATGAAGGATAGGGCCTCAATACGATCAGGAATCACTACAGTTTCTCCGCCGTGCAACTGCTTTACCCCATGAATCGTTAGCGTGCTGGTACCAGCACCTGTAATGTGGGCACCACAAGCATTGAGGAATTCAGCCAGTGCGGCAACCTCCGGCTCGCGAGCAGCATTTTCAATTACCGTTGTTCCGTGTGCTGTCGCCGCAGCCAATAAGAGTGTCTCCGTGCCCGTAACACTCACGATGGGAAAAATATAATGCGTTCCGCGCAATCCGCCTTTGGGAGCAATGCAACGATACACACCGCTTTGATAGACGCATTTTGCGCCCATCGCTGAAAATGCAGCAATGAATAAATTGATCGGGCGCTTACCAAACCAACAACCACCCGGATGCGGAAATGTTACTTCGCCATACCGAGCCAAAATAGGACCACTCAGCAAAATAGATGCGCGCAGTTTCGGTACTAATTTTTTGGGCAACACGGTCGTGTTAATTCGTTTTGCAGTGAGTGTGTATTCCCCTTTTTCTTCATGTGTAACCCCAACACCAATTGTCTCCAAAATTTCTCTTAAACGAAAAATGTCTTCAATCTCTGGAACATTACTTAAATGCACAGGCTGCTTAGTAAGCAGTGCTGCAGCAAATAACTTAAGTGCATGGTTCTTAGCACCTGCCACTGCAATGCTACCATGAAGACGACCTCTGCCTTGTATAATAAACTTAGCCATGTACAATGAGTCTACGATGTCTAAGCGGGTACGTCAACTCATCTTTCTAGCGGTATTTTGCCTGTCTGCTGTCGGTTTGACCGCTATTTTATTGTATAGTGCTGGCTATGGTTTTAATTTTCATACTTGGAAATTGCAACCCACTGGCAGCATTCGTATTGCAGTCGAACCCAAGGATGATGTGCTGATCCAGTTATTGCCAGTCGGAACAAGCGACCACGGACATCAAGCCAGCTTTACGCACCTACTGCCAGGAATCTATCATTTACATGTTGAAGCACCAAACTATCAACCGGTAAATCTCGAACTCACAGTTGAACCCAATACTACGCTTCTTATTGAGCCACTTCGACTCTGGCCACTACTAACAAAGCCAGCGCAAACTAAGAAAAAAGCTCCGCTTGAAGTGGAGGTAGATAGCTTGTCGATTGCGCTTCAAGCTGCAGTATCCCAACTCGAAATTCTAAAAGATGAGACCAAAATCTTACCGGTGGATTCATCTACCATTGCAGTTTTAAATCGGCAGTCTGGCGTTGTGCAGTTATTAACACAAAGTGGAAATATCATTCAAAGTCGTCAGTTGGGAATTGCACAAGACATTCAATACACCGATCGCGCTGACGCAATGCTACTAGTTAGTCAATTTGCATTGGAGCGTGTTGATTTGCACACCAGCAATAGCGAAACGATCATTCGTCTAAGCACACCTATTTCTGCAGCCGCCTGGATTGGCAGTACTCCATATCTTGCCTACAGCAAGGGCCAGGAGATACACCTGATCGATTCGCGTGCCGCAACACACTACAGCGACCAGGTCATTGCTGAGCACACCACTCCTGTCTCCGCGTTATGGTATGACGTGGAATCGGATGAGCTGAACTGGATGGAGGCTGAAGGCGCCTATGCCTTACCACTGCGCGCCGACAAATAAGTCGCTAGGGCTTGTTGCCAAGTGGGTAGAGCTGAGATTTTTGTATTTCGTAACATCGAAAAAGCAGGGCGTTTAGCTGGTCGAGGAAATTCCAAACTACTGCAGGGCTCGACGACCACTGATAATTGAGCTAGCCGAAATATCTCTTGTGCAAATTCATACCAAGTGCAATCCCCACTATTCGTCGCATGGTAAATTCCGGCAGGCAACTGCTGATCCAAAATCGAACGTGTAGCTACTGCCAAATCATTTGTATAGGTAGGGCTTCCATGCTGATCATTCACCACTTTTAACACTGGCTTGGTTAGGCCTAATTTTAGCATTGTGTCCACAAAATTTGGCCCATCATTACCAAAAAGCCATGATGTTCGAATGATGTAGTAATTTGACCATTGTGCATCAACCTGTTGAACGATATTCTTCTCTCCTAATAACTTACTCGCTCCATAAGCATTAACCGGCTGACCGGGTTCGCTATCTTCTGCATACCCTGCTGAATTTTGCCCGGAAAAGACATAATCTGTACTGTACTGTACTAATGTTGCATTTACAGCTTTGGCTGCTTCGGCTAAAAATCCGGGTGCTTCACCATTTACTTTATTCGCGACTACTTGATTGGTTTCGCAATCATCGACCTTGGTATAGGCCGCGGCATTGATAATGACTGACGGTTGCAATTCAGAGATTTTTTTTATAACTGCAGCCCGTTGTGTAATGTCTAAATCGGAGTGACGTAGTCCAATCGGGTTCTTGTCCTTAAAGGCATGCAGTAATGCATGTCCGAGCATCCCATTGGCACCAAGAATAACAATCTTAGCGTTGGCCATATTGAGCTTGGTAGTAAGTTTGGTACGCTCCACTGGTACAGCGTTCAACCCAATCCCGGTGCGACACAAACCAATCAATTGTACGCTGTAATCCTGTAGTTAAATCAACACTTGGCTCCCAACCCAATGTACGCTGCAACTTACCATAATCCATTGCATAGCGCAGGTCATGGCCTGGCCGATCAGTCACAAATTGCAGCAGCGATTCATCACTATGCATTAAGTGAATTAGTTGTTTTGCTAAAGTTAAATTATCAATTTCGGCATTGCCGCCGATGCAGTAAGTCTCACCGATTACGCCGTTAAGCAAAATTGTCTCAATGGCCCGACAATGATCTTCTACATATAGCCAGTCACGTACATTTACGCCTTGACCATAAATTGGTATTGGCTTGCCCGCGAGAATATTTGTAATGGCTAGTGGGATAAATTTCTCGGGGAAATGCCAAGGACCGTAGTTATTACTGCAATTACTAATAGTAATTGGTAAACCAAATGTTTCGTGATAAGCGCGTACAATGTGATCTGAAGCTGCTTTGGATGCCGAATATGGACTGCGCGGTGCATAGGGCGTGGACTCATTAAATTTGGCGGATGAATGTAACGGTAGACTTCCAAACACCTCATCAGTAGAAACATGATGGAATCGCTTCGTGTACTCTACAGCTGCCTGCAGTAATACTTGTGTGCCTTGGACATTTGTACGAATAAATTCACCGGGCGATGTAATAGAGCGATCCACATGGGATTCAGCGGCAAAATGCACGACCAGATCAGCTTCATAGACTAATGGATTCACAACTTCTGGATCACAGATATCACCTTGCACAAACCGATAATTATTATTATGTGCGACTTCGACTAAATTCTCAACATTGCCGGCGTAGGTAAGTTTATCTAAATTAACCACACTATCCTTAGGATGGTGTTTTAACCAGTACTGAATAAAATTGGATCCAATAAATCCCGCCCCCCCGGTGACTAGTAATTTCATATTAGCCCTTGGTTTGCTGCCAAAGTTCAGCACCAAACTGATCCCAAGGTAAACGATATTCGTCGCTTAATATAGGGTCAGCAGAAAACTGGTTATTCACCATGTAAAAAATCATCGCCGGTTGATTCCATACATTTGCAGCGCCATGAGCAACACCACGCGGAATAAATACCAACTGTGCTTTTCCTCCACCCATCACCATTCGCATCGTCACATCTTTAGTGGTAGAGCCTTCGCGAATATCTCTTAAACACACCAGCATACGTTGACTTGGGGGTACAAACCAAATATCGTCCTGGGTATTGTGAATGTGCCAGGCTTTGATCACACCTGGGTCCATCTCTGATAAATTCAATTGCTTTAATTCAAATTCCGGAAAATGTTCAAAGAGATGTTGATTGAAGCGACCAACTTCAAAAAAATATCCACCGTCGTCTCGAAAGACTTTAAGCTCCACAATTTTCACTCCTTCAATTTGTGGTCGGGGCTGATAATCCTGTTTAGTTATTTGCATAGCATTTGTATCCATCAATAGTAATTACTTTTTCTCAGCTAACTGCGCGTATTTTTGAACAAGCAACGTTGCCTGATCTTGCAACATCGTCATAATCTCTTCATCCACGGGAATGCTCGGGTGATCACGATTAAAACGCTTGATCCCTTTCTTTAAAAGGCGTTCAAATGTCATGGGCACAGGCTCATAACGTGGCGTCCATTCATACGCAATGCCATCGCCCCATTCTTTAGCATATTGAGCAGCAGAATCAGCGGCATGATTGTAAAAGGAAAAGTTACGACGATCATATTCTGACCCTTTCCGACCGTACAGCATACGGGAAGCCTCTTCCTGATGAATGCGGGCAAAACCAACCGAAGCAGTTAATTTAGAACCATCTGGCATGTGCACTGCGGCTGCAGCTTCAGCGATTAACTTGGCCATACCAAAGATCGCGCGATTACCGATACCGTACCTTTGTAATAAATCGTCCGGATAATGTTCGTAATCAGCATTGCTGATAGCAGGGTCGCTAGACATATTAATGTCATTCACCATTAATACGAACTCATCGCCACCTGGCCGACCATCTAAGCTATATTGATCGCTTTCTGGGTTTACACTCATGGTGTCAAATGTGCGCTTGAATTTCAAACGTAACTGATCGGCGAACTCTTTTAAAACTCTATCTCCAGCGGAGTGGGTGTACCGTTCATTCACAGCTTTAAAACCATCAAGATCAATCCGAAAAACTGCCATCGCCCTATCCCCTTCTAGCAAAGCCAACAACTTTAGATTGGCCTCAAAAATTTCCGCTAAAAAACCTTGGTCATTAATCAGCCCAGTCAAACTATCACGACCTTTGTCGCGCTTTAAATCTAAACGGCTGATAGCTAAGGCATAGTCGTATGAAATCTGATATAGATCTGCTTGATGGAGGCGTGGGTCTGGAAAGAACTTTTTTAACGTGCTGTTTTCCGCAATTGCTTGATCAATCGGATCAATTAATCGCTCGCGCAATAAAAGCCGCTTTGCTTGCAAACCACTTGGGAATGATTCTGACGGAACAGTTGCAAGAATGCGTCCCATTTCATAGTCATCATTATTAATACCCTCACGAGTTATGAGATCCTGCAATGCAGTATGATGAATTTCTTTCGCCGCTGGATTGTCATGCATTCTGCGCTCTAGTAACTGTCTACGTAAAGTAGCAGCGGATCGAGCAACTTCAATAGTCTCCGCGGGCACAGCTGCTACCAACTCATTAATTACTTGGACCATCTCTCGAGTCGCTTCTGGTCTAGGTTCAGTGCCAACACTTTCAACTGCAGGAACATTCAACCTCGGTGGACGCTCAGTAGACATAAACTAAGATTGTTTTAATACTAGTTTTCGTCTGAATTCTGCAGCTTTAAAGAGACTTTCTAATGTACCAGCATCAATCCATTCACCGGTAATTACACTCGCTGTCAGTACGCCCTTAGAGAGATAGAGATTATTCAAATCGGTAATCTCCAACTCACCACGAGCTGAGGGTTTCATCGTACGGATTAGATCGAATACGTGTTCGTCATAAATATAGACTCCGGTCTGCGCGTAGTTGGTTTTGGGTTTGGCTGGTTTTTCTTCAATTGATAACACATGCATGTTTTCGTCTAATTCCACCACACCAAATCGTTCTGGATCAGGAACTTGCTTTACGAAGATATGGGCACCGGAAGTAAACTCTTTAACTGCCTTACTAAAGTCGTGCTCATAGATATTATCACCTAAAATAAGCACGCAACTATCTTCGCCTACAAATGTCTCGGCCAGAGATAATCCTTGAGCTAATCCGGCCGGTTTGTCTTGAATCTCATATGTGAAACGACAGCCGAATTGAGCACCAGAACCCAAGCAATTCAAAAAATCACCGGCGTGTTCCGGCGCTACAATAAACAACACCTCACGAATACCTGCTTGAATCAATGTTTGCAATGGAAAAAAAACCATCGGTTGATCATAGATCGGCAGCAACTGTTTGCTGGTAACCTTGGTCAATGGCTGCAACCGTGTGCCGCTACCACCTGCTAAAATAATACCTTTCATAGCTAATAAACTAACACTCTATGAGCGTTTTGTCCAGATCCAAGCAATTAAATTCACTAGCCAAATCCCACCTAAAATTGGTAGTGGAAGAACAACGGCCACGAAGCCATGCAATGCCGAATCCAATATCAATAGGATTAAAAGCCAAATCGTAAAGGCTACGCTTAGTTCGCGCCAAATAATTTTTCCCATAGATAGGATAGCGTTAAAGCGTGTTGTTTAGCATTAATGGTGATGCGTCTAACTTTCAGACCTTCTGGGGTTGTTTCGACTCCTGGGGCAGACAACATAAATTGCAATGTATTTGGTTGATCTTGTGTGACCGTAGAAAGATCAAATGTAACTTGGCTTGAAGTCCAGCCACGCAACCGTTCCGGCTGAGTGTAGTGTTTACTCAACACATAATCCAAATGTTCGCCATTGCTATACCTTGATATTGTACGGAAGCCAAACCAGGGATCAAACTCGATTGCCCCTGGGAGCGCAAAATAGCTATCACTTTGTAGATACAGATCATTCTGTGGCGCTACAAAATTAAAATGCGCGTTTGCAATGGGATTCACCCAGGTGGATGGTGCATCGACTTTGTTGACGGCAAAATCTCCGTTGTACATTGTATAGCTACCCACTCCGTAGGAATGCTTGGCGATGAATGTTACCCAGCTAGCGTTGGAGTTAACGAGAGTAGGCTCTGTATTGATTGGAACCTCACTCGCCTGATACTCTTCTGAACCAGCCAAATGCATCGCACTACCAACAACGAGTCGTTCCTGCGTAGAATGTAGGTGTGTGATCAAAAAATCATCGGAAGCTGCCACTACGAGTTTATACACCCCGGTCATTGGTGCACTAACCTCAAGTTGGGCCGTGCCGTGATTATTCACTGAGGATTCTCCGAGCACTGAATTACCTTGCCATAGACTAACCGTGGCCGTATCACTCCCCGCGATATAATCGATCGTGTCTAACGAAACTGAAAACTGCATTTCCTCTCCTGCTGCCGCGTACGCATAAAATTCATGACGTCCGCGCAATGTCACCGACACATCGCTAAACAGCTCGTCATTTGGCGTGTATGAGGTATCAATAAAATTTGGTAGTGCGACCCCTAAATACGTGCCAACCTGTTTATCTAAAGGTGGATTGATGAGAAACTCTTCCACAGAGGAATATATTGGTTCCTTCTGCAATAAAACATATTCATCATTTTCAACTCTATCCCATTCGCTTGCGTCGACTAATTTATTTTCCACCGGCTGCATCTGGTAATCAAACAAATCTGGGTTTGTAGTTTGCTTTAATCCTAACTCGATAAGAGTTTGATTAGGATTCTGATATTCTAAAGCTACTTCCACAGAGTCATAGGCGCTCGGTAATGTAACGGTAAAATAGGTAGGCTCGCCCACTAACCGCTGATACGTCTCGCCATTCTCTTGGTTTTGTTCAAGATCGAGCGCTCTCCCATGCGGTTGAAAATTAGAGATCCACTGCCCGGTACCATTAAATTGATAGGTTAGGGTGAGTGTGCCATTTCCACCAAAATATAGGTAAACGATCCAAACACAACTCAGCACTCCTGCAATTATCAGCGCAGCCCGCAACCATTTAAGATTATGCATACGACTAGTATATCGGGCTTGCCAAAATGGCGCAATAGTGTTATAGTTTGCATGTTTTATGTATACCGTGATCATCCCAGTTTATAATGAGAAACCGAATATAAGCGAATTACATCGTCGAGTTGTAGTTGTAATGACACAATTAGCCAAACCGTATGAAATTATTTTTGTCGACGATGGCAGTACTGATGGGACAGCGGAGTTGTTGCAGACACTATCCCCAATCACGGTAATCACATTACGTAAAAACTTTGGTCAAACTGCCGCGCTCGATGCAGGCATTAAACAGGCACAAGGAGAGCTACTTATTACACTCGATGGAGACTTACAGAACCCCCCGGAGGAGATCCCGAAATTATTGACTTACTTAGAAACTCACAACTTAGACGTTGTGTCAGGTTGGAGAAAGCACCGTCGTGATAGCATTGCTAAGCGCTTTACCTCGCGCGGAGCCCATTGGCTGCGAACATTTTTTTTGAATGATGGCATCCATGATTCCGGTTGCACATTGAAGGTATATAGAAAAACTTGCTTCGTAGATGTGGATTTGCATGGTGAAAGCCACCGTTTTATTCCCGCCATTCTTCGATTAAACGGATTTTCTGTTGGTGAGGTCGAAGTTAATCATCAACCTCGCACTGCTGGAATCACAAAATATGGAGCAGAACGCATCTTTCGAGGATTCATCGATATGCTTGGGCTGTGGTTTTGGAGAAACTACGCGTATCGACCACTGCATCTATTTGGCGGAGCGGGTTTAGTGATGGTATCTGCCGGTAGCGCTTTACTGCTAGTACTAGCCGTGATGCGCATTGGTTGGGCTTATCCGCTATCCACTAGCATCTGGCCGTTAGTAGCGGTGTTATCAATCTTAGGGGGGTTACAACTCTTTATCAGTGGCTTGTTAGCTGAAGTACTGGCTAAATCCTATTACACCCAGGATCGTCGACCCTACACTGTAAAGTCTGTCATCACACGTCAGTTGCAATGAACACCTCCACCCTACTTGTCATAGCTCCCACGCCGTACTTTTCCGACCGTGGATGTCATATTCGCATTTTTGAGGAGTTGAAATTAATACAACGCATGGGTTATCAAGTAGAGTTAGCTACTTATGCGCTGGGCAGAAACATCGGCGCCGCACACATTTCACGTACTACTCGACTACCCTGGTACCGCAAAACTACGGCAGGTCCGTCAGCAACTAAATTGCTCTTAGATTTTCTATTAATCATTAAAGCGCGAGGCATTATTAAGAAATCGAAAGCCAGTATGATTCACGCACATCTACATGAAGGTATGTGGATTGCATATTGGGCTAGCTTCGGCAAAAAAATTCCAATCGTCTTAGATTTGCAAAGTGTGTTGGCTGAAGAACTTCGCAGCTATCGGGGTATTTGGAAATGGCTTGCAGTATTCGCATCATGGTATGAAAATTGGGCAGTGCGCCAGGCAAACCACGTATTAGTAAGTTCTGATCAGGCCTATCAAACGCTGAGCAAAAAATTTCCAGAAGTTCAATTTACATTACTGCGTGACGGTATTGGCTCGAGCGTTGCTCCGCAACCCATTCAATATGATCTTGTCTACAGTGGGGGTGTTGGTCAACACAAAGGAACGGATCTATTACTTCGGGCGATCACACTAGTACAGCAACGTAAACCAGGACTGCGTTATCGAATGATTGCACCAGGGTATCAGACTGTTCCTTATGAAGAATTACTCAACACGCTTGCGACCTGCCAGCTCGGCGTAGATCCCAAACCCCCGACGACAACGGAAGGTAGCGGAAAACTACTAAACTATATGGCTGCGGGCGTGACGCCAATCTATTTCTCCAGCCCTAGCACAAAGGCTTTAGCAGGTGGTAACGGCATCGCCGTAGAAACTGTCAGTGCTGAAGCACTAGCCGATGCCATTTGCGCGGGTCTGGAATCGCCTGCTACGATGCAGCAGCGTGTGGCACTACAACAGTACGTTGCATCTACTCACAGTTGGTCTACACAGCTGAACACACTCCAATCCATCTATGACCGCCTCCATTCATCGTAACGCTACTTGGCTGATTGCCACTGAATTTATTACCCGCATCGTCTTGTTTGCGGTAGTGGTTTGGCTTGCCAATACTCTGGGTGACGCTGCCTATGGTCAACTCTCCTACGTATTTGCGATTGCTAATTTGTGTGTAGTGATTGCCGATTTTGGTTTACACACTTATGTCACACGGCTTGTCGCCAGCAGTTTAACCGACTGGCAACAGCAGCGCCGCTATATTGTCACCTTAAAGCTACTCGGCTCATTAGTTGCTCTCATCGTCACAGTGATCATTGTCTCTTGGCGCAGCCATTTGGATTTACTCACCATTGTGGCCGGTGCCATAGCGATTATTGCCGTGAGTGGACGGACGTTTAATGAAGCCGTAGTTCGCGGCAAGCAGCAAATGCATTTAGAAGCTTCCAGTAAATTAGTACACACCGTACTGCAAGCAACAGCGCTGAGTGTCGCGATTATTTCCAAAGTGCCATTACTGTACGTTGCGATCGCCTATGCGATTTCGGCATTACTGAGTTGGCTTTTCAGCTTACAATTTATTCGTACTGAGTTACGTTTGCCGCGCATTCATTCCCAGCAAACCTTACAGACGGTGTTTGCTTCAGTGGTGCCATTTGCTGCGAGTATCGCCATTAATGCGCAATTCAATTATTTGGATTCCGCAATCTTGGGTTGGCTGCGCCCCGCGGCTGAAGTAGGTTGGTACACTGCTGCCTACAAACCTATTTTCTTTCTCACCTCATTGGCTGGTTTAGTTATCGCATCATTCTTCCCCAAGATCGCACAATTATGGAAGCGCGGCGAAACAGCCATGGCACAACAACATGTGCGTAAGCTTTTTAGTATTTTGATGTTAGTGGGTTGGCCAATGGCACTGATCGGTAGTTTTGCCGCACCCTGGGTAATAGACTGGCTGTACAGTGATGCCTACCACAATGCTACGATTCCCCTGATTATTTTGCTATGGAACACGCTACTGATTTACTTCTGGGCACCACTTGGAAATAGCCTGCAAGCCATTGGTCAAGAGAAGCTTTATACCAGAAATTTTATCATTGCCGCCTGCGTGAATGCTCCGCTTACAGTGTTTTGCGTATGGCAGTGGTCTTATATTGGAGCTGCCATCTCGACATTATGTACGCAACTACTGTTAGCTGTTCTGATGTATCGCGATGCTAAACGATTTTTTCCTTTATGGAAAAGGTAGCGATTATCATTTTAAATTGGAATGGATTAGCTCTTACGACCAAGTGTCTAGAAGGTTTATTATCGAACCATGTTTCGGCTGATCTCTACATCCTAGACAACGGCTCACAGGAAAATGAAGCTGCTAATTTGCGAACACGCTTTCCCACTGTTCATGTGGAACGCTCAGAAACTAATCTCGGTTTTACCGGAGGGAATAATTATTGGCTCAAGCAATTATCTGGCCAGTATCCATATATTATTTTACTCAACCAAGATACTGAAATCACGGGCGACATCGTCAGCCCACTTCTGGCAGCCATGGAGGCGGATCCACTCCTGGCAGCCTGCGGACCAACTGGTGCTGCCATTTCGTTATGGACAGGAAAAGTAAAGCGTGATGCCGGCAGTGATTGTGTAGTCGGGTACTGCGTCATGCTACGCAGTAGTGTGTTGCAGGCTATTGGCGAATTGACCGAGCAGTATTTTGCCTATTACGAAGAGGCGGACTGGTGTTTGCAAGCCAAGCAAGCTGGATATCATATCCAAGTTGTACCGCTCAACTCCATTCAACACTTGCAGAACCATCAATTTAGAACTTATTATATTGCCCGCAATATGGTTTGGTTCATGAAGCGGTTTGCGAACCCTCTTCAACTAACCTACTTTTTTTGCTACTATTTTACTATCTTTTGGGTTGAGCGCATTCGCAAAGGTTCTACATTCCGTGATTTATTGCGTGCAGCCCAGGCTGGGTGGTATCACTCTTTACCAAAACGAAACTAGTGTTATGCGATACTCCATTATTATTCCTGTTTACAACGATCCCAATTTTTCGGCTTGCTTAGATAGCTTAGCACGCCTCACGGGCAACATTGAACACGAGGTAATTGTGGTTGAAAATAGCGAAACGGATTGGGTCAAGCCATTAGTTGAACGTCATGGTTTTACCTATCTCTTCGAGCCAATTACAGGTTCGTATCAAGCACGTAATACCGGAATCGCAGCCAGCCAAGGAGAAATTCTGGTTTTTACGGATTCGGACTGTGAAGTGACTCCGAACTGGTTGGAGCAAATTGATCAAGTATTAACTGACTCTAGCATTGCAGGGGTAATGGGTTTTTCAGCCGGTGCACCCACCACGCGGGTAGCGGCCCTCGAGCAAATCATGTATGAGGCCAACATTGCTGCGTTTACAAGCAACGATCACTTGCGTCGAGTAGATACACGCAATTTAGCTATACGGCGCACAATCATTGAGCGTATTGGAAAATTCGCAGTTGATCTTCAATATGGTGGTGATATGGAGTTTGGCGCCAGAGCACATGCTGCGGATTTTCGACTCGTCTACAATGCTAACATGATCGTTGTTCATCATAATATCAAACAATTTAAAGGCCTGCTCATCAAACGTGTACGTCAAAATTATGGGAACATGGTGATTACTCAATTGCATGATCGTGAATTTATTCAAGCCTATTTCCCCCATCTGTTGCGCTATCAAGCTAGTGCCAAAACACGCCTGCGTTTTTTTGGATATCGCTTAGCTTTAAAACCACAGCAATTTTTGGGTGATTATCTGCTTAGACTTCTACCAATCAAGATGGGTTACCTCTATTTTAAAGCAGTTAATGTACTAGCGATGCGGGTGGGCCAGATGGCCTTCGTGCTCGGAGAAAGTGTATGGTAAGCGTCATTGTGCTTTCTTGGAATTCCAAGGAAGAGGTATTAGCCTGCGTCCAATCACTACTAGCAGTTAAACACCATATTCCGCTAGAGATTGTTGTGATTGATAATGCTTCTCAAGACGGCAGCGCTGCTGCACTAGATACGATCGATGGTATTCGTGTGATTAAAAATAATGATAACTTGGGATACGCGGGCGGGAATAATCAGGGATATCAGCTGACTACATCTGAATACGTGCTATTGCTCAATCAAGATACGCTTGTCAACACAGCGGCTATCGAGCGCTCTCTTCAATGGCTTAAGAGTCACCCAAATTATGGTGCGGCAACAGTACGACTACTTAATGATGATGGCACTACGCAATACTACATGCACCGGCGTTTCCCGCACTGGTATGATATTCCGTTGGCCTTATTCTACAAACGGTGTCCATGGTTACTCTTACCTACAACCAAACGGTATCTTTATTTAGATCAGACATTTCAATCTGACTTCGATATTGAGCAGGCGGCTGGAGCATTTTTGCTAGTGCGACGCAGCGCTATCCAACAGTTAGGACAACTATTTGATCAGCAGCACTTTCCCCTATACTACAACGACGTTGATCTCTGTTATCGTTTGCACCAGGCACGGTGGAAAATTCGTTGTTTGGGCAGCGTCGCCATTCAACACCACAAAGGTACGAGTGTCCGCAAATTACCAAAGTGGGATAATTTACGTATATATCTTAAGGCACTCTACCATTACTTTGTGACCAGATCAGCTGGTACAAAGTGATAGACGACTACATTGGTATCACTAAGCTCGGGTATGTATTCGAACCGTTTTGACATATACGTCTTGATGTTGTCCTGCAAATGCCGTTGATGAGTGACATTAAACACAACCCAGCCGCCACTAGTACCACGTTGAGCCAAAGCCTTAAATTCAGCTAGCGATAGACTTTTGTATCCGCCTAACAAGTAGACCGGCACGCTTTGATCTGGCCAGTAGTAAAAGCGCGGTCCCTGCATCAGCACAACCTCACCCGGGCTAATGCGGCTAGCTACATACGCATAGGCAGTTTGCATATCGGCATAACCGAGTTCAGTAGTTGAGCGATCGGCAGTCGCCGTTTGATGTGTGAAATTATTGCCGGGCACTCCTGGTAAAGTAATCCAAGGCCCTACTAAACAAACCAGTGGCACTAATAATGTCCAGCGCAGCCAAACGGGTTGCGGTAAGAGAGCAAATAAAAACCTAATGGATGCAACCATTCCTGCGGTGGTGATCAGCGCAATAAACGGCACAACAATGCTAATATAACGTTGTGCGTCCCACCGATGACTCAAAAATGCAAAGTAGATTAATACAACCAGGCTAATCACAGCCGCAAAACTCATATAACTACGCAATTGCCGCAGCGCCACGATTGTACCCACAAACGCAAAGCCTGCAGCGATTGCAGGAACTCGCCAATCGTTGAATAACTCAGTGATATAGCTCCAGTGCGGATTGGTACGAATAATAATGGCATCCAGTGGCACAATGTTATAGCCCAATAGGGTGAGACCTATAGCGATCACACCACCCAAGGCGCCTATACACCAAACCATCAGCCATGGACGATCCGCCGAATTACGCGTGATGACAAAACTAATCGATCGCATAAGCGCATAGATTCCGATAGCTCCAATGATTGCCAATGTTAACTCCTTAAAAATCAGTAGACTTAAACAGAGTACAAGAGCCGAACTCATTCCATACCACAAGCGTTTTTTCCAGCCGGTACATTCTAGCAGTAGGTAAACTAACGTAACCAGTATCACTAGTAATACCATCAACATGCTGTACATACGCACATACCGTGACAGGCCGATACTCAACTCATCAAATACCAATACCAATCCAGTTCCGTAAGCAATCCAAGGACGGCGCACAACGATTAGTAAACACAGTATAGTAACTGGGATTAGCAACGTGCCCCAGAGTGCTGCGGGTAACCGGCCAGCCGCTTCTGTCTCACCGAACATTCGAATACTCGCAGCCACCTGCACGATAAATATCTTAGCACGATCATATGGCTTGCCAGCGGCTTCCTCATAATAGTCATAACGCACCCACTCACCCAGCCGCAACCAACCCACCGCCGTTTCAAACTGGTAGTACTCGTCATTATATAAATTAACCGCACCCAAGTTAGCTAGGCGTAGCCAGCCGGCCAGCACAGTGAGTACCATAATGATGGCTATCTTGACTCCTAGACTTTTCATCAGATTTCAAGTATAATCGAGCGGTTAAACTATGGCAAGACGAATCGCAGTTATTGGTTTAGACGGTGCGACATTCAGTTTGTTAGACCCGTTAATGCAACAAGGCTATATGCCAACCTTGCAGCGCCTGTGTACGGAAGGTACTCGGGCGGATTTGCGTTCCACCATGCCTCCATATACTGCACCGGCCTGGACAACGTTTGCGACTGGCGTTAACCCGGGCAAACATGGTTGCTATGATTTTTTGTTGCCGACGGAAGATTTAGAACAATTTGATCTCTGCAATAGTAGTCACATTCAAGTCGAGACAATCTATGAACTTCTACACCAACGCGGCAAACGATCTATTTTAATCAACCTCCCAAACTCCTATCCACCAAAATTAAATAGCCCCATTATCACTGACATGCTGACCGTCGGAGATAATTGTGTATTTCCAGAATCGCTTAAATCCAAATATCCTGCTTTGCAGCGCTATCGCTTATCCCCTGATGAGGAGTTGAACGTCAAGGGAAAATACAGCGAGTACGTTGATGATATTATTGCCTTAGAGAAGGACCACATGGAAGCGGTTAAACAGCTGTGGCAACAAGAACCCTGGGATCTCTTTTATTACCTCTTTTCATCGACTGATTGGATCTCCCACGCCATGTTCAGTAAATTAATGGATGGATCCTTTCCAAAAGCCTATGAATTATTCAAGTATATTGATGACCAGCTAAAATGGTTTGTAGATCATCTTCCTACAGATACACACCTGTATATCCTATCTGATCATGGCTTCAAGGTATATGAACACACATTTTATTTTAATAAGTGGTTAGAGCAAGAAGGATATCTCACTACGAAGGCAGCCAGTGCGACGCAATTCCATCAAAATATTAGTAAGCAAGATGATCAGCGCAGTGCGTTGCAACAGCAAAAAAAATATGAATTTCACGTCAGCAGTGGCATGATGCGCGCATTGAGTGTAGTTAAACCGATTGAGCGGCTTGCACGGTGGTTTTATCACAAAGTCGCTAAGCCGTTTTTGCCAATTCGCATTAATCTAGACGTTACCATTGATTTTGAACAGACGCGGGTTTGTTTTCCTAAAGGCCGTACCATGACCGCAATTTATATCAATGATGGCCGTAAATACAAACAGGGTAAACCAATGACCGATGATGAATACTTATCACTACGTACAGAAATCAAAACGAAATTGGAAAATTTAACTGGACCAGATGGCAAACCGGTTACTCCTAAAGTGTACACTAAGGAAGAGATCTATGGAGACCACACACCGGAACGTTGTCCGGATCTCTTCTATGAATTCGGAGATTATTGGTTTGTCGGGCAGTTTCATTCCAGTGAATTATTTATCGATGAAATTTCTAGCAAGCATGGTTCTGTTGGCATGTTTATAGCCTATGGGGATGGCATTAAAGCCCAAACCTTGCCAGAACAACAGATTGCCAGTGTTATGCCCACAATCCTGCATGACATGACCTTGGCTGTACCAGATTATGTCGACGGCAGTGTTTTGCCAGTCTTTAAAACGGATACTACCGTGCAGTATGAACAACGCTCAGAAAAGCATGCCATGCAATCTATACTAGATCAAATTGAGATATAATTCCGTATTATGAACACTCCAAAAGTTTTAGTTATCGGATTAGATGGCACCACCTACAAGTTACTGGATCCCCTCCTGGCCAGTGGAAAATTGCCCAATCTGCAAAACATTATTGATCGTGGTGTACGCTCCACATTACTCTCTACAAAACCCCCCGTCACCGTGCCAGCATGGACAACGTTTGCCACGGGCACACATCCTGGTAAGCATGGTTGCTATGATTTCTTTTTGCCAGGTAAAACGATTCGCGATTTTCGTCCGGCAACGAGTTATGAAATTAAAGTACCAACTTTTTACGAACTGTTAAACCAAGCCGGTAAAAAAACAATTCTGGTTAATTTACCAAATTCCTATCCTCCGAAAATTCCAGACCAAACGATTATTACGGACTTCATGACTTATGGCGATCAGTATATTTTCCCAGCTAATTTAGTGGAAAAATATCCATCGCTCAAAAACTATAAACTCAGTCCAGATGAATCACTGAAATTAACCAAACCACTACCAGAATACATTCAGCACATTGTAGATATTGAGCGTGATCGTATAACAGCCGTAAAAGAACTGCTGCTGGGTGAAGAGTGGGACCTCTTTTTCTTCTTATTCTCTTCCACGGACTGGGTTTCACATTTAGCGTTTGCGGACATGGTACAAGGAAAAGAGCCAACCGCCATGCAAGTTTTTGATCTCGTTGACGAATTCTTTGGTTGGATTAACACACACCTACCGAAAGACATTACGCTGTACGTGCTATCTGATCACGGTTTTACCTACTACACTGAACTGTTTTACATCAACCGTTGGTTAGAACAGCAGGGTTATCTCACGACAACGACTGGTGCTGGTAAATTTGAGGAAAATGCTACTGCCCGACGACGTAGTTTGGATGCCGCACGGTCAAAAAAACGGCTACGGATTCGCTTGAATAAGCGGCAACTAAAAGCGCTCTTCTTCCATCCGGCAATAGAGCGCGCAGCTAAATGGTTCTACAATCATGTTATTAAGCCATTCGTTCCGATTCATTTTGATGTGAACATTGGAATTGATCTTGATCGCACTCAGGTTTGCTTTCCGCGTGGCAGTATGTTGCAAACACTGTATTTGAATCATTCTGGAAATTTTTCTGATGCTGTGATTAAAGACAAAGCAGAATACGATCGCATTCGCGCAGATGTTAAAACAAAACTAGAAGCGTTGCGCACTCCTTCCGGGAAACGCGTTACTGAGCACGTGTATACGAAAGAAGAATTGTATGGAAGCAATCCTCCTACGCCGTCACCTGATTTACATTGCAAAACAAAAGATGTTTGGATTGTTGGTCATCTCCACTCCCAGAGCATCTTTGAGCATCATATCTCCAACAAGCATGATGAGTATGGTATTTTCTTAGCGGCTGGACCACAGATCAAACATGGCGTCTTAGCAGATGCTTCCATTGCAGATTTGGCTCCGACCATTCTCCACCAATTTGGAGTTGCCATTCCTACCCATACCGATGGTAAGGTATTAGATCTGTTTACCCAGGAATTTGTCCCTACACCTATTCAGTCCGAAAAAAATCAGCTTCGCAACTTAATTGATGACCTTGCGTTATGAACACCACGGTTAATTCCGCCGCAAAGAAAAAAGTAGTCGTCATCGGTTTAGATGGTTCGAGCTGGGATTTAGTAAATAAGATGTTTGCGGCCGGGAAGTTGCCACACATCAAGCAGATGCAGGAACACGGGATGTCGAGCACTATGCTCTCCACACATCCGGCACACAGCGCGCCGGCCTGGACTAGCTTTGCGACGGGTCTATATCCCACCCAGCATGGTTGCTTAGATTTTTTAGTGGTTCAAAATGATCTAACTGATGTCGATATCATTGATAGCACAAAGATTACCTCGGAGACTATCTATGAGGCAATGGTGCGCCATGGACGCAAGCCGATTTTGATTAATCTGCCAAACACATTTCCACCAAAATTAAAAACCGAAATTACAATTACCAGCCTGATGACACGAGGCGATCGCTATATTTATCCCGAATCACTAAAGGAAAAATACCCGTCGCTCAAGAACTACAGACTATCCCCTAATGCCAAACTGCGTGCCACCAATAACTTCACTCCTTATATTGAGGATCTTTGTGCATTAGAATCGGATCGTATTGCGGCAGCTAAAGATCTTTTTACCAATGAACCATGGGATTTCTTTTTCTATCTGTCATCTGGTACGGACTGGGTTTCCCATGTCGTGTACGATAAAGCGTTGCGTGAAGGCTATCAACCTGCCTGGAAGATGTGGGAACTCATGGATGACTTCATTGGCTGGGTAATGGAGCAGATGGATGGTGACACAACCTTGTTTGTAATGTCAGATCATGGCTTCCGCGTTTATGATGAAATTTTTTATCTGAACCGCTGGTTGGAAGAACAAGGTTATCTAAGCACCAATAGTGGTACCGGTTCCTTTCAAAAAAGTCACACAAAATTATCGCGCGAGATCGAGGTCATGCAAGGTCAGCGTAAACAGATCAAAGTGGGTAAAGGGATGCGCAAATTCCTGAAGTCTTCACGTACGCTTGAACGGGCTGCTAAATGGTTGTATCATCATGTCTTCAAACGATTTGTACCCGTTAACGTGACCTTGGATTTGACTTTAGATCTTTCTAAAACCAAGATCGGTTTCCCGCGCGGCTCAATGGCCAGTATGTTATATGTTAATGATCAGGGACGTTTCCGCCAAGGTGTCGTGCCTGCGGAACAGCGAGTGGCATTACGTGATGAAGTAGTGGCGAAGTTAAAACCCTTAGTGGAAGAGGTGGTTACTGCAGACAGCTTATACGGCGACGCTCCCCTATTACCAAATTCACCAGATGTCTTTCTTAGTTCAGATAAGTACTATCTGTCGGGCTCATTGCATTCTGCAGCACTTTACGAAAAAACGGTTAAAAACTATCATGATGCTCGGGGCATGTTCTTAGCTTATGGTAACGGCGTAGACCATAAGGTCATGCCGACCAGTTCGATAATGCAGATGGCACCTACAATTATGCAGGCTATGGGCATTCCCGCACAAAAACAACATCGTGGAGCACCCATGGATATCTTTAAGGTGAGTGATTCACGGCACGACACAAAGCTAATTGAAGAGGCTGTAGAACAACACGCCCTAACTCAATTACTCGACGAAATCGACTTTTAATATGTCTGATGGGCGCTATTTACTAGCTACAATCTCTCGTCTCGTTACCTCTCGGCTCATTTATCGCGTGCTGGTAGCCGGTGCTATCATTATAGTTTCGCAATATATCATTGCGGATCCCGACATGGCGGATATCTTTGAAGTGGCAAATTCTGCTGCCAATATTATTATGATCGGCAGTGAAATAGGGATGAGCATGGTACTGATGCGCTATGCCGCGCAGAAGAAAAGAGAAGATTTGGCACATTATTATGGAACGGCCTTAGCCTTGGAAACCCTGGCCTGGCTAGTATTATTAGTCGTGTGTGTTGGTGGATATGCATTGTGGGCAGGATTGACAACGCTGTTCTGGCTATTACTTGTTCTGGCAGTAAACCAAGCAGTTATTCAATACCGCGTGGTGGTGCGATCTATCTACAGAAGTCTTTACCACAAAGAATATATTACCTACATTGAGGTGTTAGATGGCTTAAGTAAAGTGATTGGCGTCTGGTGGATCACTCGTCACATCGAACAGATTAATCAGGGAGCCTATTGGATTGCTGCTTGGCTTACCATTACTACCATTTTTTTTATCGGCATCTACGCACTGCATTCCTTCACGTTAGTGCGCCCACGTCTGCATATGCCATGGATGAAAGCTATGGCCATGGAAGGTATTTGGTATAGTTTGCAAGGAGTAATTATGTCGATCTATTTTGAGATCGATAAATTAGTAATGCGCGTTTTACAAAATCTTGGTTGGGCCAACCTACCAGCCGGCGATATTGCTCGCTATGGCGCTGCCTCTCGTATCATTATTTTTTTCCTAATTTTTCACCGTATTGGCCTTCAAGCGATTACTCCATATCTGTATGGTAGTTACCCGGCAAATTTAGAACGCTACCGCAAAATTGTCAGATTTTCTACCCGCTATATGAGCGCGGTCGGTATTGGCTTGGGTGCAGGCATCATGGCGCTGGCTCCAGAGATGTTGCAGTTGATATATCAAGGAAAGTTCCAATCCTCTGCTGCCGCCCTGCAAGTATTTGGTCTTTTTTTAATTGTCCGTTTTATTGGTATTACATCTAGCCAAGTGCTAGCCACTACTGGCCAGCAACCCAAACGTACCAAGCAGGAAGCTTATGGCGTAGTCCTCAATATCATATTGGATCTCATCTTAATTCCACTATTTGGCTTTATGGGTGGAGCCATTGGTAGTTTAGTCACCGAGCTAGTCATGCAAGCAATCTTTTTTTACATGACCCGTCGTTTGATTAAAGATTACATTTGGTCATCGCTCTGGCAAATTATGCCCGCTGTGCTCGCTGGTAGCTTGATGGGCCTAGCTGTGCATTTCGTTAAACCATATGTATCGTTCTATCTACTCCCTCTAGCTGGAGCTATCCTCTACTTCATCCTACTCTATCTATTCAGATTTTTTAGTAAAGCTGATTTTAAATTATTGAGGAAGGAAAAGGCTGTCTAAATAGAAACTTGCTACGCCAAAACGTGTTTTTAGCTTGGTAATTTTCTCTAAGATCTTATCTTGATCTATCACTACAGTAGTTTTCACAGCTGTGATCATAAGATTTTTGTGGGTATGCTCGTCTGAAATAAATTCGATGATTTGAGTTTTATAACCGTGCGCCTCCAAGATTAAACTTCGTAGGGTATCTGTAACCATCTCGGCAAGACGCTCTTTTAAAATGCCATGTTTGGCGATGTCATTGAGTTCGTCAGTCATGTGCAATTCTGATCTAATCTGTTTATGACAACACGGCGACACAATGATAATTTCTGCTTGGGCCATAATACCTTGGTAGATGGCGTCGTCAGTGGCGGTATCGCAAGCATGCAATGCCATCACAATATCGGTTGGCTTAGAGGCATAACTTTGAATTATCCCCTGACTAAAATGCAATCCAGTAAATTGCACATGATCCGCGATCTGGTTACACAGCTCAACTAAATTTGGCCGCACCTCAACCCCGGTAACAGTGACGGTACGTTGTAATGTATTTACTAGATAATCATATACTGCGAAGGTCAAATACCCCTTGCCGCTACCCATATCCACTGCTGAAATAGCTTTAGCTTCGGCAAGGGAAGAACTTTTAATTAGGGCAGCCAGGATTTCAATAAACTTATTGATCTGCTTATATTTAGCGCCCATATTCTGAACGATCTGATCAGTTGCCGTAATCACACCTAATTCACGCAAATAAGCATTCCCGGTCAATTTGATGAGACGCTGTTTAGCTTGGTCATGCTGTAGGTTAGCGGGTGTTACGATCGATGGCTTACTAACAATGATTGCTGGCTCCATCTTTTTGTTATAACTTAACCGTAAATCTCTAGCAGGAGTAAACAACACTGCATTCTTAAACCGCTGGCCAAGTTGTGCCATCAACACTGTCACCGCATCGGCCAACTGAAAATTTTTCGTCACGTCTTTGGTTTGATAATGATACACCGCCGACAATTTCAACTCCCCTTGCAGTTCGACTGGTCGAAATACGATATCAAGTAGTTCGGCACTTTTATGCACTGGCTTACTCACTTTCAAGCGCAGTAAATCACCAGAACTAAAAGCTCGTTTTACTTCCTGTAGAAAGTGTTGTTCCGGATTTAAATCACTAGTCATCGTTGCCTACATTCACCAAAGCAGTCGTAGACTTACGATTAGGTTTATTCGATTGACGATAGGTACTCCAAACCTGCTTGGCCAATAACAAAGGCGTTGGTAATAACACAATCCACAACACCCAGTAATTCAGGCCAAATAACGCGCCCCAGGAAAACAATACTGTGAGTACATCGACTGTACCGATATGCAGACCAGATTTAAGTACAATCTCCGGTTTGCGCTCCAATAGAAAAATGCTTTTTTTTGCCTCTCGTAAGTACCCCACGAGTAAATTGCCAATCGCGGCAGCTCCAGCTAAATAATAGGCTTCGGGATGCTGTGGAAAATATTGATACGCAATCGCTAAGAGCCAAATAATTTCTTTAGTACGATCTGAGATGCTATCAAACCAGATTCCAAATTTACTGCCTCGTCCTGTCATGCGTGCTACTTCACCATCAGAACAATCGAAGGCAAAGGACAGTTGAATACAAATAAATGCTAAAATGCGCGCCCACCAAGCTGGGTACATTAATCCTACTGCTCCAAGCAAACCCAGTGCGAATGAAATGATGGTCACATCTGGGGCAGAAATGCCCGGAATCCATTTTAACATGTAAAACGTTAACACTTTGGAGATCTTGCGATAAATTAACCGACTAAAAATGCTATCGTGTGGCTGCTGATAGGCCTTTATCTCGGCGATGGTGTTAGGCAGAGGCATAGTTATTGCGTTATACGATACAAGTTAATTGCTGATTGAAAGCTAGTGGCTGTTGCAGTGACGAGCGTAAGCTCCTGCTCGTTATAGAAGCGCTGCTCCAACGCCGTAACTGTGGGATCATACCATAAATACAGGGTGTATGTCTGCCCAAGCTGGTCTAAGAAGGCCGTTAATAGCTCGTATGGGGGCTGTTCTTTGTCTTTATTTGGAAACCGTATGGTCTTTACATTACTGTGAGTTAACAGCGTTTCCGCCAAGCCACCTTTCGTTGAACCGAGCATGATGAGCAAAGGTAGCTTGCCCGTAGATTCTGCATCCTGTTCGATATTGCGCATGGCAACTTGGAGCGTATCTAGATCACTCTTCGTTAGTTCACGATCAATAGTTGTACCAGTGGACAGTCGTAACTGTTGAGCTGCAAATGTGGGTTGATACGCAACCACAAAGCTGATACCAAGTAGCAACAAGATACTAATGCTCGTTAGACGGCGTAGCGTAAATTTAGTAGTCAGAAGCTCCCAACTATAGAATGCACCTAACATGCTCAACCAGGCTACCAGTGGCAAGATGGGTAAGATATAACGTGGATACGGATTAATCCACATACCGAACAACAGTACAACCGCTACACACCAACTACCGAATGTCCAAAACCAGAGGCGGTGCCGTTGCCAACAATAGATTAATCCCACAAATAGAAAGGGCAAAAAAAGTATCCAGGGGCTAAATTGCTGCAAGACGTCCCAATACTGATTTAATCCTCCAACACCGGGTTTAAACTTGCCTTGATTATCCCACAGATTATGAATAGCCAGTGACTGGATATGATCAAAATTTGAGGTTACGGCTATTCGACTCACGTCCTTGGCACGAAATACCGCTTTATGCAAAGTAATATCAACAGCCTGCACAATAAAGATAGAATATCCCAGCAGGCATCCGAATAGAAATATACCGATGGAATAGAGACGCTGTTGATAAGGCGCCTGCTTAGTCACTTGGCCCGCATAGACTAAAAATGGAATGATCAGAATGACCGATGTTTCGCGTATACCAACTGAAAATGCGAATGCAAGTGCGGATAGGATCAAGCCAAACCAGTAACGTTTTCGTTTTTGCTGTAAGGCCCAAACCAAGAGATAGAAGGCCGCTAAACTGAATACCATAGATGGGATTTCACGCATCGGTTGAGCCACGGCATAGTTTGCAAATAGGTCGCATCCAATGACAATGCAGGCACTACCCAGACCTACCAAGCGTTTTTGCACTGCAGATACTGGCAGTAACCAAATCGCACCCAGATAAGTAAACAGTACAATAAGGACAGCAGCCATTGGAACCACTAAATAGATTGCGGTTGTATTACCTGTGATGGCAGCTGCTAGTGCCATAAGCACGCTTAAGCCGATTGGATAACGTGAAGCAGTCCAACCTTCAGGGGAGATAATTTCATGATGCGCAGGTGCTACAAACCGGGCGTAGGGTTCTGATCCAAAATAATCCAATGCTTGTTTTACCAAAGGGTCTTGCTGTACCAGATCTCCCCCACTCAATAGTTGATGTGCTAAGTAAATATAGCCAGGAGAATCATCGCCATATGCCCCATAGGCATGGTGCCAGGTAAACCAAATCCCGCTAATGAACAATAATAAAACGACAATGATACTATCAATGATCCACCACCGTTTTGGCATCATAACTTCTGTAGGTAACCGTTAGCGGTTAGCTGTTCAACTAATTGCTGTAAAGCCTGCTCTAGAGAATTTTTTTCGGTATTGATCGTAATCTCTGGTTGTACTGGAGTCTCATATGGGGCATTAACGCCAGTGAAGTCTTGAATCTCCCCGGCTTGAGCTTTGGCGTACAAACCTTTCACATCGCGTTTGGCGCAAGCCTCTACGGAACATTCCACATACACCTCGACAAATTCTCCAGGTTGCAATAAAGCCCGCACGGCTGCGCGATCGGCTAGGTAAGGTGAGATAAATGCAGTAATCACAATCACACCACTGTCCACAAACAGTTTGCTGACTTCACCGATACGTCTAATATTTTCAGTGCGACTCTCTGGAGAAAAATCTAAATTAGCATTCAGGCCGTGACGAATATTATCGCCATCTAAACGATAGGCTAAATAACCATGTTCATACAGATATCGTTCTAGTGCAACCGACAAGGTAGATTTTCCTGAACCGGATAACCCAGTAAACCAAATTGTAAAGCTAGTTTGCTTCAGTAATTGCTGACGATCAGCTTTCGTAACTGCACTGTGATGCCAAGTGACATTACTACTAGCGTCCATGCGATAAGGTAATAATTTTGTTTT
>CAYLOJ010000001.1:6428-19835 GCA_964385285.1 uncultured Gammaproteobacteria bacterium | reverse complement strand
TAGGTTAGGAAACACTACGGGCAGCTGATCGGCTGGGATAATAATACCCGCCACCTCTGGTTTACCACCGCTATTCAAGCCAAGCTCATGCGCAAAGGCAATGATATCGCGCGCATCAAAAGCAGCATCGCGGCGACGAACGTAGCAGGTATATTGATCCCCCTTCAACTGCTTAGTGAAGATAATCTGCTCCGGATATTTACGTGATAAAGCCCGAGTCACATGGGATAAAATATTATAGTGAGTTTCGATTTCCCAAAAGGATACTAATGGCGCCAAAGTCTGGGGAGCTTGTTCTAACCAGCTGGCAATTTCGCTATCGATCTTGGTTAAATTGTCTTGCAATCGCACATCCGTTAAGACTCCTAGCGGGTCATCTTGCAATAATTGAATTGTATCGATAATCCCTTCATAATCATCCGCAATGTAATTGGAATCAATCAGGCGGCGAGCTTCCAATAATTGAGTGAAGGTGATGTTGTGTTCTGCCATCATCGCCTGCACATATGGATAGTACTCTTTCTCTTGCTGAATGCCTTCTTCGCGATCTCCCACCATTGCAATCACTGGAAGAAGGTCGTATGGCAATCCTAATCGTTCGGCGATATGTGAGGCGCAAGCTGGATGTACTGCATTATAGTAGTGCACATTCTCGTGTGGCGCTGGATGGTGGTGATGATCAAAAAAATAAACTTGTCCCGGCCAACGCGTTGCTAATTCCTGCACGGTCTCCGCGGGAAAGTTTAGATCACAGGTTACAATGAATTCATAGCCCTGCTGTTGCAAATATGCAAACTGATCATCGGTCAAATAATAGTTGGTGATGGTTGGCATGAACAGATCCATCTTTACAGTAGGATACTGTGCTTGAAAATAATTGCGTAGCATCGCAGCGGAAACCAAGCCATCCGTATCCCAGTGATGGATGACTACACCTTTTGTTCGATTACCGATATCGCCAAATAGATCCATAAAGTGGATGCTAGCGAATTAATCTAGATAGCCTAAATTTTTCAAGCGTTCGCGAATCTTATCCTCATCCTCTTTTGAATAGGTAGCAGCAGTTGGCTGAGTGCTTGCCGCCTGTTTTTTCTTGGCCACTACTTGTTCAAGAATGTAACTTGCATAAGCCGAAACGTCGGAAAATTCTTTACTTTGTTTGACGATCTCTTCTAGATCATTCTGCAAGTGATCAGAGATGGTAATGGAAGCCATAGTGCTATGAGAGTTTAATAATTCGTTGAAATGCTTGACGATATTGTTCAGAAATTCCCTGCCAGCTAAACCGTTCAACTACTTGACGACGAATGGTTTCGGCCTGAAATGGCGTGGTCAATATTTGCTGAATTGCCTGTAACCAGGCCTCAACATCTCCGGATTCTACCAAAAAACCGGTGCTTCCGTCAATGACGACGGAACGTATGCCTTCCAGGTTGGCAGCCACGACGGGTAATCCACATGCCTCCGCTTCTAGCGCCACTAAACCAAAGCCTTCCATATCGCCAGGCACAATGATGTTCGGCATAATCAACGCTTGTGCGTTGGTATAATGCCCGTTTAAATCTGCATTGGATACTTGGCCATGAAACTTAATGCGCTCAGTTAATTTCAATTGACGCGCTAATTCCTGACAACGCTCTAGTTGCTTGCCGGATCCTACGACATGAAGATGTACATCGCTTAAACGCGGCATAATCTGTTCAATAAACCATGCACAGCCTTTACGTTCGACTAAGCGGCCAACAAATAAAAGAGATCGATTCTTGCCTAACTGATTATTTAATGGGCGGCCCTCTATGACAATGCCATTTGCAATGACTTTTGCAGATAAATGAAAATCATGCTTCACCACTGCTGCAGTAGCATCACTAATTGCGATCAAACCTTGCAATTTTGGCAATGCCCAATGAATATAACGAGGATAGCCCCAACCTTGATATGTGAGATCTAATCCATGGACTGTCACAGTCACTGGTTTTTGAGTGATCCAATGCGACATTACGCCCAATCCGGCTAACACGCCGTCTCCCAAATGAATGACCTCAACGTGCTTGGCTAGTCTCCAGGCTTTGAACAAAGCGTATGGCAACCACCAGATTAAGTGTTTCTGTGAACGACGCAAAGCAATCAAAACGACATCGTTACCTAATGCCTGCACTAAACCAGCGCTAAACGTTTCCATGCCGCCTAACACGGGTGGATATTTACGCGTAATAAATAGAATCTTCATTGTCTAGTTTCTAACTCGAGTTTTTTCACGCGATACAAAACCTCCTCAGTCACCTTACGATGCCAACCGATAGCGGAACCCAGCAACCCTAAGACCAAGTTAATATAGCCTAACAAAATGAACATTACCCCAATCACGATCGATTGCAAATGACCATCGCCATTGCCAAGAAAGTACAGGACACCAAACCGAATCAATGGAATCATGCCTACCGCAGTCAACACAATACCAATTAAGCCAAAGAAACGTAGCGGTCGAAAAATAACAATGTTGCGCACAATATTCCAACCAGCTTTCCAAATGTGACTAGGAACGCTTTTAATCAAGCGAGATGGACGTTCAACCATGCGATCTGCGATTGGAATCTCTAGCATTGCCAAACCCTGATCCTGCGCTGACAATAGTGTCGTATGCACATAAGTATGAGTCGAGTAGACTCCTAATCTTAGGATTGCTTCTCGGCTATAGGCCCTAAAACCTGTCGAGACATCGTATTTAGGCAAACCCGCCCATTTGGTCATCACGGTGCTGCCAACCTTATTCAAAAATTTGTTTTTGGTTTGCAATAATTTACGTGAACCAATCACAATGTCGGCGCGACCATCTAGAATTGGCGCGATCAGCTCACCAATTTTGGATTGATCATAGTGATTATCACCGTCCGTGTTCACTACTAAATCCGCTCCATGTTTAGCTGCCTCCCATAGCGCCCGCTGGAAGGTACGTGCCAGACCAGAGTTTTGCTTGTTGGAAATAATGTAATTTACCCCCGCAGCTTTCGCAATTTGTACTGTATTGTCTGTTGAACCATCATCAATGATCATGACTTCAACCGCCGTAATGCCTGGTAAACTACGTGGAATTTCATGAATAACGGCAGCCAAATTTTCAGCTTCGTTATAACATGGAATCGTAACAATTAGCTTCATAACACCGTTTAACGGTTGGGGCGGCCAATGGAATAATAATGGAATCCTAGTTCAGACATTGTTTGTGGTTTGAGCAAGTTCCGGCCATCAAATACCACTGGTGAATGCATTAAATCTTTGATCTTCACCCAATCCAGCTCTTTGAATTCTTTCCACTCTGTTACCACTAGCAAGGCTTCAACACCGGTAGCAGCTGCATACGGATCAGCCATAAATTCTACATTGTTTGGCAGCTCCTTGCGCGATTGTTCTGTCGCTTGATAATCAAACGCTTTGACATGCACACCGGCATCGACTAATTGTTGAATGACGTCAATCGCAGCCGATTCACGAATATCGTCGGTGTTATCTTTAAACGCCAATCCCAACACACCAATTTTCTTACCATCAATTTCACCCAGATATTCTCGAACACGTTCAATGAAATGACGACGTTGATTGCGGTTAACCTCAATCACAGATTTCAATAAACGAAAATCGTAGCCGAAGGCACCAGCCATTTGATCGAGTGCAGATACATCTTTAGGGAAACACGAACCACCCCAACCGATGCCTGCCTTCAAAAATTTAGGGCCAATGCGATGATCTAAGCCCACTCCATAGGCCACCTCTTCGATATCTGCACCCATGCGTTCACAAACTTGGGCAATCTCATTAATGAATGAGATTTTGGTGGCCAAGAATGCATTGGATGCATATTTAATCAACTCGGCAGATTCAACGGTGGTAATCACCTTCTGTCCACGAATGGTTTTAAAGACATCACTCATGACATCACCGGCTCGCTCAGTGCGTACACCAATGACAATACGATCCGGTGCAAAGAAATCATCAACAGCACAGCCTTCACGCAAAAATTCTGGGCAGGATGCATAATCAAAGTCACCCGCATAGTGCTTTCGAATTACCGCTTCTACCTGTTTGCCAGTTCCTACGGGGACTGTAGATTTGGTCACCACCACTGCGTACTGATTCAAGTGCTTAGCGATTCCTTCAGCGGCTGCAAAGACATATTTTAAATCCGCAGTTCCATCTGGAGCCGACGGCGTTCCCACTGCGATAATTACCACCTCACTATTCGGAATGGCTTCGGCAAGATCTGTTGTAAACTCTAAACGACCAACTTTACTATTGGCCAACACGATCGATTCCAATCCTGGTTCATAGATCGGGATAATCCCCTGTTTAAGGCGCTCAATTTTTTCTGCACTAATATCTACACAGGTCACATGATGACCAGTTTCTGCTAGACAAGTCCCAGTTACCAAACCAACGTAACCAGTGCCAATAACGCTAATATTCATGCCCAAAACTATACAAAATTTAGCTCAGCGCGTCAAGCCACCCAAACTGGCGTAAGTCAATACCCTACTCCCTAACATATCAGCCACAGTCTGTCGTAAACCTTCATCTAATGCAACAACCGGGAACCAACCGATGCGCTGTTTGGCCTTACGAATATCCGCCACACCTGGCTTATTCAAGTATGGGAGCTCGGCGGTAAATTTAATTTCAGATTTTGATTCGGTGTAGGTAATGATCTTTTTGGCAATATCCAATAAGGTATAGCGCTCGGGACTCCCCAAATTCACAGGACCCTCAATTTTATAGTTCATTAGCTTAAGCAAGCCATCCACAATGTCCAATACGTAGCAATATGTATCTGTTTCCGAACCATCTCCATACATTAATAGCGCTTTACCTTCAGCGGCCGCCTGTACGAAATCTGGAATCATGCGGCCAGAGTTGAGCGCCATACGTGGACCATAGGTATTAAAGATGCGAGCAATTTTTACCTCCACACCAAATTGATTACCAAAGCCAAGCACGAAACTTTCAGCAAACCGCTTTCCTTCGTTGTAACAACTACGCGGATTAGTTTGATCTACAAACCCCCAGTAATCTTCTGGGAAAAGATCTTGTCCGTCTATTGGGTCACCGTAAACAGCTGACGATGAAGCAAATACATATTTAGCCTGGTACTGTTTGGCAATTTCTAGACTATTCCGTACGACCATGGAGTTGGCTAATAACGTACGATAGACATTTTCCTCAAAGGTATGTTTATTGGTTGGCACCGCAAGATTATAGACTTCTTGCACACCCTGAAATTGCACTTGAAATTTTTCAAGTTCCGGAAAAGCCGCTAAGTCCAGTGGCTCGCTACAATCATATTTAATAAAAATAAAATTAGGATTGCCTAATAGGTGTTCTATATTCTCTACACGGCCCGTAATAAAACTATCTACACAAATGACTTTGGATTGCTTGACTAGTTCATCACATAGATGAGAGCCAATGAATCCAGCCCCGCCAATGACGAGGACATTTTTTTTATCGAAGATCGCTTGTCTTACCATAATGATGTTTAGTATACACCCACCACTTATTCCCGACAAAGTTCCACAAAAATAAAAAGCCCATCAGACCAATTTTTGTTAGCCAATCGTTGAGACCCACAGTAACACAAAGCCAAAAGATAAAGACATTAAGGATCAGTCCGCTAGCCGAAACCACAACAAATTTTGTCATTGCTAGAGCATTCGATTGATGTGCGCCCGGAAATACCCAATATGAATTCCACAAATAACTATGGACTGTCGTGGCCATTAAAGCAACGGCATGAGCAGCACTTAAGTGCTCCGCCCAATAACTCGAGTAATAGATCAATAGTCCGTAAACACCAAAGTCAACGACCGTATTAAGGACGCTGACAATGATGAATTTAAAGAATTGCTGATAATTGTTTCGCACTCCCACGAGTATACCATTGGAGTACCTGCTGATACAACTGCATGGTATCAACAGCGATTTCGTCCCACAGATAATTGTTCTGTACTAAGGTACGGGCCATCGCTCCCAGCTCAGCCTTCAACTCTGGATTCGATAATACGGTGGCAAGAGCTTCAGACAACTCGTCAACATCTCCAACCGGCACTAAAATACCATGTTCGTTTACGACTTCACGATTAGCCGGAATATCGCTGGCAATTAAAGCATTTCCATAGCTACCCGCCTCTAGCAATACGATGGGCATACCTTCGGATTCGGATGGCAAGACAAAGGTATAGGCATTGGAGAATAACTCTTGCAAGGCTTTGCCGGTTTGTAATCCAGTAAAGATAATTCGATTATCACCAGCCGCCAGCGTTTGCAATTCTTGAACGTAATCGTCTGTAAATGCCGATTCACCAACAATGACTAATTTTTTATCACCAACTACTTTAGAATCTAGTTGTTGAAAGGCCTTGATCAAATGATGCGCACCTTTATGACGCACAAGTCTAGACACCATCAGGATGTAACTATCTTTCTGCAAACCAAATTGCTGCTCAATAATACTTGCTGGCAATGCGGGTTGCATCGTTGCTCCATTTGGAATATAAGACACCACACGTCCATAGGCTTCATAGGAGTAGTGTTTCAATGTTGTAGAAACTGCGATGACCTCATGGGCGAAGCGCATGGTCATCCATTCTCCTAACCACAACATGAATTTTGCTAAAGTGCCCCATTTCTGATGTTGTCGATCAATACAGTGAAAGGTAACGATCACCTTAGCTTTAGGGCGTAATAAACGCGCCAAGGGAGTTAGTAAGGCAGGGCCAACTGCATGAATATGGATAATATCAGCCCGCTCTATAAACGCTGCATGAATGATGCTAAATAAGGTATGCGTAATCGCATCGGTGTGTTTGCTATATAAAGAAGGTAGGCTGACCAACCGCACACCATGATAGGATTCCAATGCTTTAGCGGTATACCAAGGACGCGTATAGGCAATTACTTCCGTATCTGGCAACTTAGCCAAACGAATCGCTAATTCCTCAACATGGCGCTCAACTCCGCCTGCCAGTGCTGGGATGCCTTTTTGTCCTACAAAGGTAATTTTCATAACAGACAAGATTAGCTTATCTTTACCTTTTTGTCAAGACCCGACACTTTTACTGCCTGCTATTTGTCTTCTTTGTGGGCAATTGCGCGCAAAATACCCTGAGATTCGCCTATCCATTCCTGAGCATAACGCTTAGAAATTAAGCCCCGCAGTCCATTTCCAAGCCACAGCCATAGATTGGCCCACCACATCCCTAGCCACTTACTAAATGATTTTGGCCAAAATTTCTTACGTAAATAAGCTCGGTTCACAATACGCATCGATCCAAAGCGGCGCCAATTGCGATTGACATTAGAATGATGATGTTGAATCACAATCGCCGGATCCACCCATAATGCACCGTGTGTGGCTGCGCGATAACTGAAGTCAAGATCCTCACCAAGTCCGTATTCTGCAAACCACTCATCAAACTCAAGTGTTTGGACTGCAGACCAACGATAGGCCATGAATGCTCCTGGTAGCCAGGCTACTGCGCCGGCATGCGCCATAGGATTGATAATATTAAAAATACCGGCAGTAATTCCAAACGGCTGTGCCGTATATGTTAATGTGAGCCAACCGAATACTTTTTTTAGTATTGAATAGTGCATCTGTTGATCCACACTACCTGTTAAACCCACAATATTCGGGTGCGCTAAAAAATTTGCTCTGACTTTTTGAAAAGCGTCGGGAGGTAATTCTGTATCATCATCGCAGTACACTACGCAATCTGTTCCGGGCAGCACCAAACTTCTTCCAACATTGCGTTGCCGCGTAATGCCTGCTGGTGCACTCACGTACTGATAACCGAATGATTGCACTAAGGTACCTACGGACTGACCTCCATCCACAACAATGACTTGTTCTGCCGGGTGAGATTGCAGTTGGAGCGATTGTAAACAACGCTGCAAATCATCTGGTCGATCCTTAGTAACAATAATACAGCTCAATGTCATGCGTGCAATTACAGTTTCTCAGGTTCAATCGGTGGAGTACGCAATGCTCCCAATGTTCGACTTATGACAGCGCCCGTGAAACTATCACGACCACTAAAATGCAGATCGTTCGTGATATTGATAGCCTTGCCGGCCTGATCGCTGTTTGGAAAAATTCTAACTTCAAAGCTTGCGCCTTGCGCATGTGAAAAACTAGGAATCGTACTGGTGTGCCATGTCACTGTGCGAGTGGCAGCATCGTAGGTCATGGCGCCACCTTCCGTAACGGCTGAGTAGCCAGTCCACTCTACTTGGCTTGGCAAGGTCGTCGAAAGAGTGACATTAGACAGGTCGTTCGTAAAATCTTCCACCTGCCAAAACACCCGTAACGCAGTAATTTCCCAAGCGCGTAAAGGATAAGGGCCGTAACCCAACTGCTCACCATTGGCACTCTGATACAGTGCTACATGACTTAATTTCAAGGTTGAATTAAATTTAGTCTGATAGCTGAATGATGGAGTGTAAGTGCGCACACCAATATCTGCAATTGTCGCCACGGCAGACACGGTATGGCTAATAGCCAAATTCTTTTGACGAGTACCTGCGGAAATTGTACGGGTGAATGTTTTTGTACGTCGTTCACCCGGTGCCAATGCCCCATCAGTCCACTGTTCCATCGACCCATCATCCCGTCGTACGGTGGTCGCAATATTGTCTAAAGTGGCATCGCCTGAATTGAAATAGTTTACCTGATAAGTAATCGTGTCTCCTACATTTGCTGTCGCTGGCCCGGTAGTGGTAATTTGCAAACGCGGCGTTAAGACTTCAACAGCTTGCTGTAAAGAAGTTTGGCGCAGCGCTTTATCGCCACACTGATCAATACCGGCAACACCAATCACATGGTTACCCTCGCCAATGGCATTGCTGAATGACCCCGTAATGGCGATCGTTCCCCCACTGTTCGCAGGAATAGCATCCAACACCACCTGGCGGTCTGTGATCGGCACAGTACTACTTTCCACAATAAATGCCTCAGGCAAATCCAGTTGAATGCATACGTGCTGCCGCTCTGTGCTTGAACTATTGTGATAATCCACTGTCCAGGTAAAGGTTTCGTTATTGAGAATGAGATCGGGTACAGTCGCGACCACTTCAAGACTTGATGTGTCCACAACATATTCCACATAAGCCGAACCCGCAAAGGACTGACCATAATATTTGTAGGTATACAGTACAATTGCGCGATAGGTCTGTTTAACATTGCCCGTAAAACTACCGGAAACGGAAAACGACTCTTGACCACCTCGCGCAATCTTTGGAATCCGCATCGTTAAGGCATCCTCTGTTACCTGAAATGTTTCAGGTAACACCAACTTCAAATCCACATCATGGATCGCTTTATTTTTTGCCGTAATCTCACCATCAATCGTTAAACGCTCACCACTTATTACTAACTCCGGTGCAGTCAGCCGAACCTCCACTTCCGGCGGAATAGAAAATAGATATAGCCAGCCAGCAATCACCACATTTAATCCAAGTAGGATTAGGATTGCGAACGAGCCAATAGTGTCGATCACTAAATGATGCTGGCGATCTTTGTAATCATCAGTAAAATAATGCCACAGATAAGGAAACAAGATGCGAGCAGTGGTACGTTTTGTGTGATGCAACCAAGACATGGGTAAGTGATTATTCGTTGAAGATCGAAAACGACATGGTAATTAATTCATTATCTCCATCATCATCCACATCACTGACAGCCACTTGAGCCCCACTAGTGTTGGATTTTGAAAAGGCATAAAAACCGGGAGATTGCTCGTGACCACGCCCATTATAAACACGCACATAGGGGGAGGCGCCTTTACCGGGTATGGTTACTATATCATCTTTTCCATCGTTATTCACATCGCCGGCCGCAACCCATACCCCAGTGCGCAAACTAGAGCTATATGCAAACCAACTTTGGCCGGTGGCTTTGCAGCTTTTGTTCAATACCATGACTTGAGGACCACCACCCTGACCAGGGCCGACCACAATCTCTTTACCGCGCTTATTCCGCAACACATCAGCAACGGCCACATTTACACCGCCACGAAAACCGGTTCCGTAAGGAAAACAACCTGTATTCACGAGTTTACCGCGATTAGAAAAAATACGGACCTGAGCACCGCCAGATTGTGTGCCGGTTACTATGCGATAACCCTTCCGGTCGCCTTCCAAGCGGGCAACGGCAATATTCACGCCACCCGTAAAACTGGTTCCGTATGGGGCAAATCGTGCCACTTGGCTGCCATTTTTATAAACCGTGACGTAGGTCTCGCCGGCCACAAAAGTAGTATTGATCTCTTGAATGGTTACGACAACATCACTGCCACTGTAATCTGAATCGTAGGTAAAAAAACTATTCCGCACCTCCTTGCCCCGAGCCGAGAAAACTTTGGCAAAGGTTCCATTGATATAAGGATTATCCATCACCTGGGCGATACGACCCTGCAAAATAATGCCGTCCTCGGCTGGGATGCGGACACTACCCACAATGGTGCCATCATTAACGTCCGTATCTTGTGTTCCCAGAATTTTTTCAAAACCATCTTCCAATATCACGCGTTCACTACTGCTAGAAGAATTGACTAGCACGATTCCATTTTCAAAATTGCGTCGCCACACCCCTTTACTCCAATCGTCTGGGCCTGCCCCGGTATCAACATTGTATGGATCACCCAGCGGTTGACCGAGTGCTACGCTGTATTCATCGTACCACCACAAGGAGTGATGAAAGTCTACGGATTCATCATAACTGGCAAACCCATCCCCCATTAACGTCGAGGTTAAATTGTAACGCATCAACTGATAATTGGTACTATCTGAGGAATTTGCAACGGTATTAACAATCACCACACTCGGATCATCGGCCGCATCCAGCACATGATAATATTTTTCCATTGAACCTTTCCAGTTACCATCGTAATCAGATGGAAAGGCTTCAATTAATCGACCATTAATATAGCTATAAAAATCACCGTTACTGTTGCAGATAATTACTTTATTCGGCAAACGGTTACGGGTCTGCTTCATCATTTTGGTCATCCCCGTTTTCCAATCCGCATCGGCATCTTGCCAACGATCTGCCTGACCATCTTGATCCACGTCCACATTGTCATCAATCCAAGAGATGTCATTGAAGCAGTTATCGTAAAAAATACCATCCCAATCACTAGGGTCTGCCTTGATGATCTGGTTCGCCATAAACTTTGGCAATTCCTTCTTCCACTCCGTTGTCACATTGATCAAGCGGGTGCCGGGATAAAAATTCAAATAATCACCGGCGGTATTTTTTAGATACCAATCTTCATTACTATCTAATTTACTGTAGAGCTGATACTCTGGATTCTCCGTATCAGTTATGGCCAGATTGGATTCCAACACCTCTTCACTGGCTACGTAGGCTAAGATCACAATATCTGGATTAGCTTCTTTCATAATCGTAAACGCCCGTGGACTAGTGTAGTGCGTTTCAAATCCAACGACGACAACATCCCACTGAGCGAGATCTTCCGCTTCACTATCTGAAATATAAGGATCCAAAAAATAGTTACCAAGTCGAGGGTACTGATCTGGCAAATTCACTGCTAAACCTGGTGCAGGCAACGCCCACAGCAGAGTTAAGCTAAGCGATAAGAGACTGGTAGACAGCCAAAAGGGTTTCATAATGATGTTCTGGATTGTGTTGTCTGGCTACGGCAATGGCACGTACACTACAGGACGAAACCAAGGCGTCATTGTGGATTGCCTCCGTTAATGCAGCTGTTAGACTATCTGGCTTAGTAGGTTCGAATAGCCAACCAGTCTGACGATGTTGCACTAACTCGGGTATTCCACCACGTTGACTTCCGATGACTGGTTTACCTGCAGCAAATGCCTCGAGTACTGCATACGGAAAGTTATCATGGAGGCGCGATGGAACGATGACTGCTCGACAACTCCTTAGTTGGTGTTGTAGTTGCGCCTTGCTCAATTGACCAAGGAACACAATATTTGCGTTATTATGCGCCTGGGCTTTTAAACGACCCTCTAGCGGACCGCTCCCGGCTAATAATAACCGAGAAGAGTAACGATTATTCATGAAATTGTCAAGCAGGACATCAACACCCTTAGCACGTGATAAAGAACCCGCATAAAGAAAATCTGTGCTAAGCATAGGGACAACCCCAGGTTCATTCTTGTGATGATTATCCAGTGAAATAAAATTTGGAATCACTTCCAGGCGCTTTACTTGCTCACCCCAATCCATGATCTGATTGCGCAAAAACTGTGATGGGCTAATGAAACAATCTACCTGCTTCTCGTACACCTGCAAAGCTTTATGCAGATACATTTCAAACATTGCTAACGCACTCAACGCTTTGGAATCTTTTACACAGTTATGCAGCATGGCATTGTAATACCGATGCCCTTTACAGCGATTGCAGATTTCGTTTTCCGTAAATAATTCGTAATTCGGGCAGATCAATTTATAATCGTGTAGCGTTAACACAATCGGGATACCGCGTTTCTTTAGTGTATTCAAGATCGATGGACTAAGCTGATGATAGATATTATGGAGATGCGCTACGTCGGGTTGGAATTGATCTAACAACATCTCTAATTTGTGTTGAGCTTCTCGGCTCCACAACATTCGCATGGCTGCCTTCACATTTTTCCGAACGCTTGAACCGGAATAATCAACAGGTGAGACAAAATACTGACTCCAGGGTGATGTCTCATTCTCTGGATGCTGCATAGCAAACTCGGCCACATCATGACCTTTTGCCCTAAGTACAGCTGATAAATCAAAGAGATAGGTCTCGGCACCCCGACGGCGGTAAAAGAACTTATTAATTTGCAGAATCTTCACAAGCTTATTCTAGCATACACAGCTGGTATCTTGACAAATTGGCATTTTTAGTGTATATTGTTCGGTTCGTAAATGGCGCCTACTGCGTCCACTACGAACAATCGCTCTTTACAATTTCGTCTACTGAATACGTTTAGTGTGAAGGAAAAACGTAATCGATTGCGCTATGTCAACCACTGGGGTAAACCCAGGGTCTCCCGTGAATGGGATATTGGGAGGCGAGGGGTTTACCCCCGTTGCCTCACGGATATAGTGCAATCGGTTACTGACTTCCCCCTTCCACACCTACAAGTCCTGCTAAAGGCAGGCATCGAGGTTCTCGTGAACAACTCTCACTTCAATGGTTTCGTTCCCTCGTTCCCGCTCTGGATCCGACTCCTCATCATCGCCCTGTTCTTCGTGATCGGGTGTGGTGAGGACAAGCTGGATCCGTCCTGCTACACGCCGGAAGGCTGTAGCCCGGAGGCTGGTGATACCGACACGGATAGCGACAGCGATTCCGACACGGACACCGATACCGACACGGATACGGACACCGACACGGA
>CAYLOJ010000001.1:2381-6328 GCA_964385285.1 uncultured Gammaproteobacteria bacterium | reverse complement strand
ACAGCGATTCCGACACGGACACCGATACCGACACGGATACGGACACCGACACGGATAGCGACAGCGATTCCGACACGGACACCGATACCGACACGGATACGGACACCGACACGGACATCAGCCAGGAGCAGGACTGCTGGGACGCGGTGCCCTTCGGCATCGCCGACCTCAACGTCGATCGTTCCCTCATGGAGACTGTCACCGGTGACTGGGATGAAATCCAGTGGCTGGATCACGACAGCATCTTCGAGGAGGACGCCTCCGTCAACTCTTCGGAAATCACCATCTACATGCCCGGCGGTTGCGGCCTTGAAACTGCAATCGAGGGGTACGTTTACCTGCCCAACGACTTCGAGATGCGCGACATCTCGGATGAGTTGTACAACAACGGGATCGTCGTGGCCTTCCAGCCCGATGGTACCGTGGCAGAGATCACGTATCTCGAACCGTGTGGCGATGGCACCTACACTGGCTGGCTGGCTCCCGATAGCGGGTTTCAGAATGCCTGTGACGCAGGGTACTCGAGCACCGACTGGCTCGGCGCTCACGGTGGTTCTCACACCACCGCTACGCAGGCGATCCGGATCGGTGAACTGACCAGCTCTTCGGAGATTGGTCGGCCCCTCCCGATTGAGATCGACCACACGCACCTCGCGTGCCCGGAGGATGCCACGAGTGGCTTCGACTGCTTCACGGGACCGTTCGCGGCCTCCGGGGACAGCTACGCCCTGGACAGCATCGATGGCTACTCCGGTTCCATCCCGGAGTTGATGATGGGTGGAATCATGATCCTTCCCTCCAGCTTCGACTGCACGTCGATGCGGACTACGCCGGGCGAACGCCTGTGCGAGGTCGCGCGCGACTACTTCTACTTCGTTGTCGATGATTCGTACGGCGAGGATGAGGTAGCCTTCCCGATCGAGGAAGGCGTAGCAGAAGAGGTGGAGGCCGTCGAAGGCTTCGGCCTTCACAACGCGTCCGGCGATTATAAGTCGGACGTCGAAGATATCATGGCGGCGATCCTGATCGTCGCCAACCCCGAGGTGGCGGTGCACTAAACGCCGTAGACGAAAAACACAACAACGCAGGTATATCAAGTTCGCAAGAGCAAGGTATCGAAACGTTCGCGTGCGGCCCCGGCGGTGATTTATCACTTCCGGGGCCTCGTTTTTTATATAGACTCAAAAAGATGCTACAATAGTGCGCATGGAATCCAGTTCCCCTCTACAAAAATTGAATACGGGTCTACTGATCATCTACGGAACTGTGGTGGCTCTAGCACTCGGCTGGATGATTTTCTCTGGCAGTAATGCGAGTACCATGATTGGCCTAACTGCGGTACTGATGATTGCGCCGATTTTTTTACTCAAAACCGAATACGGATTATACGCCCTGTTGATCTTTCGTCCGATGATTGATCTCTTTTCTGGTTATACCATTTTCAGTTTCAATAGCATCTCCCTTAACTTGAATGCGGTAGTGGCCATCTTAGTACTCGTCTGGTTTGGAGTGGTGGTGGTGCGTGAACGCGTTGAATTGGCAAATATTCCAGGAGTGGGTTGGTTGGTTGGGTTTTTAATCTGGGGCCTAGCCACCTTCACGATTAGTATCAACTCGTTCATTACGCTATCCGAATGGCTACGTCTGAGTTCCATCGTCGTCATTTTCATTATTGCCTATCACGTCGCTAACCAACGCACACACAGCATTACTCGCCTGACACCGATTATTGGTGTGGCCATGGTGATGCCGCTCTTCGTCGCGCTTATTCAGTTGATCACGGCTAGTGGGTTGGCGTTTGGTGGCTTAGATAATCGTGTCTACGGAACCTTTGGTCATCCGAACGTGTTGGGGTTCTATCTGGTATGTGTGATCAATTTTTTATTGCTGTACCAATTATCGAAACAAGCCGCACAACGTTCACTACTCTATCCCTGGCTAATTGGTATCGGTGTCGTGATGTTGTTGTTCACCTACACACGCGGCGCTTGGATTGGCTTTGCCGTTTTGCAAATTATCGTCGGTTGGGTTTATTATCGCAAGGCACTCCTCACGGTGGTGGGTGTGGGATTAGGTTTACTCTTGGGCTGGCAAATTTTGAACACCTTAGCGATTAGCACCTTTAACTACAATTTAAATAATATTGATCTTTTACAACGCTTAACCAGTCGGGATGAAGAGGCAGATTCTGTAGACTGGCGTTTAGAGGTGTTTCAAACCATGGCTCCAAAAACGATTAGCTCTCCGCTACTAGGTTATGGCCTAGGAAATTTTGTCACACTCCGCAAGCAAGGTGACCTAGGATTATTTGATGACCCCGAAGCACACAATGACTACTTAAGATTAACCATCGAAAGTGGGTTTATTGGAATTACGATCTATCTATTGTTTTGGCTTACGCTACTGGCTCACCTCATGCGTCACTATCGTTCTCACTCGGAAACTAGTTGGCAAAAACGCTATGCGTTATTTGGGTGTGGTTTAATTGTGGCAGCGTTGACCATGAGTTTAAGTGATAACCTACTGCAAGGCACTGCGGTGATGTGGACCTATTTGGCTGTTTTAGCCACCATTTTAGTGGAAACCAGGCCTAAACAGAGGTAAATCAATTAGCCGCTGCTATGTAGGATATAGGGTATTAAACCAATACTCCGTTTTGGTATTGACAAATAGCTCTAATCGTGGTAATATCTTGAGTTATTTTTTAATGCACTCAGGCCCTAAAGTTATACACTTTTGCGCCCTGAACAAAGAAAGATAACGGATCTACAATTAATGGTTCCATTCACGGAACATTGCACCTTCCACATTATGCACTTCTGCCCGCTGAACAGCCTCAGCAAACAGAACTATGATTAATACAAGCAAGCCATGCAACTCAACGTTTCATCGCTATGCACCATTCATCTGATCTCAAACGTAGTAAAGAGAGATACGATGAATACATCAGACAGGTTCTTTAAGAAGTGAGTACGAATCAGCAGCGTGATCCTGCCGCAGGATTACACTCGTGGTTCGTACGTACACTCGCCGATCAGTTCGCTGATTGGCGGTGTCATGAATCACGACGCACATTTACAATCTACTTTCCTACCAAATCAATTATAGATTCAGAGTTCCCTGTTTCGGTAGCGATGAGTTGATCTCTCTAGATCGATTGATCGCTACCGAAACGCGCTCAAGTTCGGAAGCCGGATCCCGTAAGGGAACGACCTCAATAAGGTTTTCCCGAATAGGATTCGGGTCCGCTAGCGCAAAAGGTCCTCAATGAATCCAGATCAGTCCAACCGCAACTCTGTCTCCAACCCCATCTCCCCCAATTCGGAGTTCTCCATGTCCACCAAGACCCTCGCCCTCGTCATCATCGCCCTCATCGCCTTCTTCGTCCCCACCTCGGCCCGCGCCGAGCAGTGGGAAACCCTGAAGGCCGGTGAGTTCGTCTGTGGCAGCAGCACCAGCCTCGAGGCCGGTGCTGTGGTCCCCCAGGCGGCGGCGGAAGCTTCTGCCAAGGACTGGGACACTTGCATTGCGACCTACGTCATCCCCGGTCACCCGGAGATCCCCGGCTGCTTCGTGCAGCCCAAGGGAACGACGACGCAGGCCTGCGACTACAAGACCCGCCACGATCCGACGGAGGAGGCGCTCGCCCTGGCCCGCGCCACGGCAGTGCTGAACCCCTTCCGTGCACTTCGCCCGGTCGCCGGCAACACCGACTCGATCGCACCCACCATCACCCTGGTGGACTCGCGCGTCAAGTACGGGTATCTGGTCATCGCTCCGAAGGCTGGCGCCGTCCGCAAGGACAGCATCAAGCCGATCTGCAGCGATGGGAAGGACAACGATAACGACGGCCTGATCGACTTCCCCAACGACCCCGGCTGCGAGTCCGCGACCGATGCGGATGAGTTCAACCAGGTGAAGCCGGACCAGAAGTGGGCCGACCTCAC
>CAYLOJ010000001.1:0-2281 GCA_964385285.1 uncultured Gammaproteobacteria bacterium | reverse complement strand
CGGTTCCCCAACCGCTGCGACGACAACCTCGAGGCGGAGCACAACCTGGACTACACCGGCGCGGACTTCCTCTTGGTCGCCAACAACACCCTCGGTGTTCAGGCGGTCGGCATGGGTAACCGTGTCCAGAGTGGTCCGTTCGACACCGTAGCCATTGAGGCGGGTATCGAAGCTGGTGGTCCGCGCGGCGCCTTCATCGGTACCGTCGGTGTCGGTGGTTGGTTCGATGACAACTGTGCCTCCACGGCAGCGTGGTTGGGTACGGTCCGTCTCGGAGCCTCCATCAACCGCTCCGAAAGGATCGGCGGCATCATCGACATCCGCGGTCTGGTGAGCTACGGCCCTAGCGTAGCGACCGAGATCACTCCGGACGACCCCAACACGGTCGACAACGAGTACGCCGAGACGCAAGTTCCGGCGTGGGGTCTCAACACCGTCGGTGGGCTGATCGAAGCCGGCCCTCGCTTTTCCTTCGGGAACGGCGTCCACAACGGATCGATCGCGGTCCTCGGTTCCGCTGGCCCGGTGCAGCGTTGGGTGTACAATCCCGACGGCTCGCTGGGGACCACGGTCACTGCGGACCTCGGTGTCTCGGTGATGGGCATCTGGGCCTTCTAGGTCGGTAGGAAAGTAGGTGCAGGGAGGGGGTCGTCGTCAAAAAACGATCCCCTCCCAAACCTCTCTCTATACATGAGAGAATGAATAAGGAATAATACGTGTCGCAGAAACGTTCTGAAACACATATGGTTCCTGATTCCCTACAGAGAACTCACGTTCAATGTATGGCAGGTAACCAAACAGTTTAGCTCTTTGACAACCCATCTTCTCAACTAGAATAGAAATAATTTCTAAAAGGATTTCTAATCGGAAGCGACACGTTTAGCCACCGGCATCAAGCCGGGGCCTCCCAACATGGGTGAACGGGAGGCACGGGGTTCAACCCTGTTGTCTCACGAACGGATCGCTTCCGATTAGATGGGCAATCGGAATCCGGCCCCCACCAGGGACGTCAAAGTCCTCGGCGTGTGCCGGGACCGTTCAATAGCCCAGGAGGTGCAACCATGCACCCCTTCGTGACTCTCCTCTCCTCCCTCTCCTTCTTCCACCCGAACAACGGTACGACCATGACCAAGCTCCTCTCGATCCTCTCGATCCTCGGCCTCGTGGCCTGCTCCAACGCCTTGCCCGTGGGGTACGACCCCTGCAACACCGCCAACGGCTGCAGCCAGGGTGACACCGACACCGACAAGCCGGACAACAACGGCAGCGGTGACGGCACCTACAGCTGTGAGGAATTGACCCAGCTGGCCGTGGTGGCCTGCGGTGGTTCGATCTCCTCTGTGGACTGCACCAACGGCACCTTCGAGTGCCAGCAGTCCAGCAGCGACGGTGGCGGCACCAGCAGCGAGTCCGCGGTCACCATCTACATCACCGTGAACGCCGACGGTTCCGTCAGCGCCAGCGATGGTGACGACAGCACCGCGGATTGCTCCGACGGCATCGACAACGACTTCGACGGGTTGACGGACTACGGTTCCGATCCCGGCTGCGAGTCCGCGACCGATGTATCCGAAGTGAACAGCGATGGTGGTGGCGACACGGACACCGACACCTCCGACTGTGTGGTGACGGCCGGGGGGATCGAGTTCTGTGACGGACTCGACAACGACTGCAACGGCATCGTGGACGATGGCGACTTCGACGGCGATGGCTACATCTCCGACGACTGCGCTGACACCTACGACGGCCCCTCGCCCGAGCTCGCCACGGATTGTAACGATTCCGGGGCGTACCAGGGGTGGATCCACTCCGCCCTCATCCACCCCAACCAGGTGGAGCTCGCGGACTGGATCGACGAGGACTGCAACGGCAATGATGAGGACTTCTCCACTGAAGCCCAGGTCGAAGCCGACGGCTGCATGTTGATCTGCAACAGCGACAGCTCCCTCCCGGTCACCGAGTTCTACGAGACGGATGGTGATGCCGAACTGGAGTGCGTCAGCGCCTTCGCCATCGCCGACGACTCCTCCGACGGCAACCCCCTGGATTCGTCCATCGGGTTCACCTACGGTGGAGTGGTGTACAGCGGAGTGGCGGTCACCTGTGAGGTCTCCGAGGCCACGCAGGGTGACCCCTCCCTCTGGTCCACGATCGATGAGATCAAGAGCCAGATGTGCAGCCTCACCCCGGCGCTCACCACCACCGAGTGTCTGGCGCTGTTCTAGCGAGAAGATGGGCCTCCTACGCAAGTAGGATGAGCGAAGAAGGGAGGTGGAATGAG